>NZ_JBWKSF010000010.1:0-135760 GCF_059419665.1 Caulobacter sp. GW821-FHT05F04 | reverse complement strand
AGGGTGAACCCCAAGGTCCCCGACCCCATCCGCCTCGACGCTCACATGGAGCCCGAACCGCACATCGCCGGAAATCTCGCCCGTCATCGCGACCACAAGGGCGAACGCCCCCGCCACCGCCAGACCCGCTTTTTCATCCGCGCCGACATCCTATTGCCCCTCTTCAGCGTAACAGTTTTTGCGCGCTGTCAAGGTGACCGCCGGGCCTCCCGCCAGCGCCAGAATAATGCTCTTCGACCGTCCGGTAGGCGCATCGCGCGACGCCGGTCGTGGGCTTCTGGGCCGAGGGAGTTTGACTCGATCCAGGGCCGGTCACGCTGACACCGTCAACACGCCCGACGACCCGCACCCCAGGGTGAACCCCAAGGTCCCCGACCCCATCCGCCTCGACGCTCACATGGAGCCCGAACCGCACATCGCCGGAAATCTCGCGCGCCAAGCGTACACGATTCGTTCCGCTTGAGAAGGCCAAGCTAATTTTCCGTTACGACGCTTAGGGCCAGTCGGTGATCGTCCCCTCAAGGGCGGCGCTGCCGCCGCCTACGGCGGTGCGCTCCGCGCACCCTTGACCGGCCGCTCGCCGCCCGGCTTGGGCTCGGCAAGCGGTTTAAGCCTAGCTAGGCGCTTCGCGCCTGCGGCTTAACCGCAGCCTTCTACAGCTTTATGCGAACACCTGGGCCGACGCCGTTAGCGTCATCGGCATCTAGGAAAACGACTCCAGCATCCTCCAACGCCCGGCGGACAGCCTGAATATTGGCTTGAGAACTCCGGCCGGTTCCGACCTCTCCCTCCATCCGTCGGATCGTTTGCAGAGACACGCCAGAAGCTTCGGAGAGCCTTGCCCCGGTCCAGTCAACGAGAGCCCGCCCGGCTCTGATTTGCGCGCCTGTTAGCATTGTGTGATATATTTTGAGCCGTATGGCACTTTTTGTTTGATATGGAGGTTGGGGATTGATAGAGTCACGATAACCACTGAATCAGGACCTACGCTATGGGCCAGCGTCGAAAGACGGGCGACGGCGCTCGCCTGCCTGCCATCTCACGTCGCGCTGTGATTGGCGCGACCGCCGTTCCGTTCGCGGGGCCTGTGCGGGGACTTCCAGCGCCAGGCGCTGTCGATATCCCCGCACAGTGCGCCGCATGGGTAGCGGTGGACATGGAAATCACCCGGCTCTGTAACCGCTGGTCCGAGCTTGAAGTCCAGGCGGCCAAGCAGTTCGACTATTTCAACATGAGCGACGCCCAGATCAGCGCCTTGCCGATGGGGCCTGAGATGGACGCTGTGGACGCCGAGTGCCGACGCCTCGGCGATGTCTGCGAGGAAGCTCTTAAGCCGCTGGGCAAGCTGACACCCCGCACGGTGCAGGACGCCACGGCCATGCTCGCCATCGCTTATCGGTTGCTGCGCTTGCAGGAGGACGAGCCTTGGCCGTTCGTGAAGAAGGCCTGGACCTTCCTGTCTCGGGCGCATTGCCCTGGCTGTGGGGCGGCATACGCCCCAGACTCGTTGCCGGTTTCCACGCAATGATTTGGGGGGCTCACCCCAGATTGCTGCGCGTCACCGATGTCCTTGCTGCGGGTTTCCGTCGTCTAGGGACTGTGATGAGCAAAAATCTTGGTCTTCTCCAATCTATCCCAAAGGTGCCGCCTGTAACCGGCGAGGTTTCCGGCGTTTCCCAGAGTACGATCGTCACACACGGTCGCCTCTTGGCTCCTGCATTGACCGAGACCGCTACTCCTCGAACGCTTTTGGCTCCCGCCCCCAAGGAGCCAAGAATGGACGAGCCCCCGCGTCCCGCAGTTGGGACGATCACCCCCGCCAATGACGCGCCTTCCCCGCATCCCGAGTTCGACGCCGTGGTCATGACCCTGGCGAGCCTCTTGGGGCGGCAGATGGCGCGCGAGCATTTCCTCGCCAGCCTGGAGGCGGCCAACGCCGATGGCGGCGAGCATCAAGCCTGAGAGCCTGGAGGTTAGGACCATGACCCGCGTTGCGCTCTACGCCCGCTATTCCGACGACAAGCAGTCGCCCAACTCGATTGAGGATCAGTTCCGCATCTGTCGGATGCACGCCGACAAGCAGGGCTGGAATGTCGTTGCGGACTATTCCGACGCCAAGCTCTCTGGTTCGACAGTCATTTTCCGACCTGGGTTCAAGACGCTGATCCGCGACGCCCTGGCTGGAAAGTTCGACATCGTGCTTGCCGAGGCGCTGGACCGGCTCAGCCGCGATCAGGAGGACATCGCCGCCGCTTTCAAGCGGTTGCGGTTCGCGGGCGTGCCGATCGTCACCCTATCCGAGGGCGAGATCACCGAGCTTCATGTCGGCCTCAAGGGCACGATGAACGCGCTGTTCTTGAAGGATCTGGCGGCCAAGACCCATCGCGGCATCCGGGGGCGGGTGGAGTCGGGCAAGGTCGGATGCGGTAACGCCTACGGCTACCGGGTCGTGCCGACGATCGACGCAGCGGGGCGCGTCTCGACCGGCGAGCGCGAGATCATCCCCGAGGAGGCGGAGGTCATCCGGCGCATCTTCCGCGACTACGCCGCCGGCAAGAGCCCGCGTCGCATCGCCATCGAGCTGAATGAGGAGGGCGTCTTCTCGCCGTGGGGCGGGCGGTGGAGCGACACCTCTATCCGGGGCAACCGGGCCTTGGGGTCAGGGATCATCAACAACGAGTTCTATGTTGGCGAGATGATTTGGAACCGGCGCCGCCGGCTCAAGAACCCTGACACCGGCCGCATCGCGTTGCGGTTCAATCCCGAGAGCGAATGGGTCCATGTGAAGGCCCCGCATCTTCAGATCGTCAGCGACGAGCTTTGGGCCGCCGCACGCGCCAAGCAGGCCAGCCTTGTCCATGTCTACGAAGAGAACCTGTCCAAGCGCGGCAAGGCGCTGGCCGCCATGCACCGACCAAAGACGCTCCTATCGGGGCTGATCGTCTGCGGGGTCTGTGGTGGTTCGGTGGCCAAGCGGTCGAACAATCGGTTTGGCTGTTCCAATAACGCCCTTGGCAATGGTTGCTCCAACGGTCGGACGATCATTCGTGACCGGCTTGAGGAGCGGGTTCTCAAGGGCCTCAAGGAAAGCCTCGTGACCGGCGAAGCCATCGCCCAGGCGATGCGGTCCTACATCGAGGAAACCAACCGGCTGAACCACCAGCGCCGCGCCACGCGCGGCGGCGACGTGTTGCGGCTGGAGAAGGCCCGCAAAGCCATCGATGGCATCGTCAGCGCCATCGAGGACGGCGGCTATACCCGGCCGCTCATGGAGCGGTTGAAGGGGCTGGAGGCCGAGGTCGAAGCGCTGGAGGCCAAGCTCGCCGAACCGACGATCGACGTGCCTGACCTGCACCCGAACATGGCTGAGCTTTACAGGCGCAAGGTCGAGCGGTTGAGTGAAGCCCTCAGCCAGCCCGAAGAGCGCAACGAAGCCGCCCAGGCGTTGCGGGCGCTGATCAAAGAGATCATCCTTACGCCCGGTCCCAATCGTGGCGAGATTTTCGCCGAATTGCGCAGCGAATTCGAGACCGTCCTCCAGTGGTCGCAGGACGAGGGAGGCCATCGGTTCACCGCCCTTGGCCGCTTTCTCGGCGGGCCGTTAGCCGTGACGGCGGACTCTCGGGCGGGAATGACGGGAGAATTGGGATTGTGGGATTGATGAGCATCCACGCCATCCTCGATCGTCGCCTGGACCGCAACGCCACCGCGCCGCTGGCCGTCGGCTTCTCCGGCGGCGGCGATTCTCTCTTCCTGCTGAAGGCGGTCGTGGACTGGGCGGGCCAACGGCCCGTTCTGGCCCTGGTGGTCGATCACCAGCTTCAGCCCGACAGCGCGCGCTGGACCGCCGAGGCCGTCGCCAAGGCGCGGGCGCTGGGCGCGGCGGCGAAAGCGCTGGCGTGGACTGGCGACAAGCCTTCCACCGGTGTCCCCGCCGCCGCCCGTAGCGCGCGTCACGCTCTGCTGGCCGCCGCCGCCCGAGAGGCCGGGGCCAAGGTCCTGCTGCTGGGCCACACCGCCAGCGATCTGGCCGAGGGCGCGGCCATGCGGGCCGAGGGTTCGACGGTTTCCGACCCCCGCGAATGGGCGCCGTCGCCGGTCTGGCCTGAGGGGCGGGGCGTCTTCCTGCTGCGGCCGCTGCTGGGCCTGACCCGCGACGAGATCCGGCGGGCCTTGGCCGCCGAGGGCGAGACCTGGCTGGACGATCCCGCCAACGAGGATCTGCGCTACGCTCGGGCGCGGGCCAGGGCGTCGGGCGTCGACGAGGTCGCGGCGGACGAGGCCGTTTCGCGCCGCCCACCGGCCTTCGAAGTCGATCGCGCCGGAACCATCCGCCTGCCGCGCGATGTCGCCGCCGCCCATCTGGCCGCCGCCCTGCTGTGCGCCGCCGGGACGGAGCGACCGCCCCGGGGCGAACGGCTGGCGCGGCTGGCGCAACGTCTGCGCTCCGGTGAAATCTTCACCGCTACCCTCTCCGGCGCGCGGATCGAGGCTGATGCGGAGGTGATGGTCTGCCGCGACGCCGGCGAAATCGCGCGCGGCGGCCTTGGCCCGCTGGACCTTGCTCCGGGCCAGACCCGCGTCTGGGACGGTCGCTGGGAAATTGCCGCCGGCGCCGAGCCGCTGACCGTCAGCGCCTTGAAGGGCGAGGCCTCCCGTCTTTCGCCCAGCCAGCGCGCCGCGCTCTCCGCCCTCCCGGCGCCGGCCCGTCCCGGCCTGCCGTTGATCATGCGTCCCGGCGCGGTCCCGTATTGCCCCGCGCTTGACGGCCCGGACCTTGCAGCCGAAGGAAGGGCGCGCGCGCGTCCGCTCGTTCTGGATCGTTTCAAGGCCGCGATCGGTCTGATCGACCAAGAATCCGTGACCTGATGTCACGTCCATGGCGCAAGCGCGCATGACCTCCTATCTTGGGAGGTCAAGAACCTATTCGTTGGGAAGACGAGGCGTATGAATTTCCGGAACCTGGCCATCTGGCTGGTGATCGTCGCGGTGCTGGCGGGCGTGTTCGTCGTCAGTCAGAACGCCCGCACCAAGGGCGGCGGCGAGATAAGCTATTCGCAGCTCCTCAAGGATGTCGACGCGGGCAAGATCAAGTCCGCCGAGATCGCGGGGCAGACCGTCATGGCCAAGGGCGCCGACGGCAAGGTGCTGACGGTCAACGCGCCGCTGAACTCCGACGAACTGGTCAACCGCATGGTGGCCAAGAACGCCGACGTGAAGTTCAAGAGCGGCTCGATCAGCTTCCTGGCCATCGTGGTCCAGCTGCTGCCGATCCTGCTGGTCGTGGGCGTCTGGCTGTTCTTCATGCGTCAGATGCAAGGCGGGGCGAAGGGCGCCATGGGCTTCGGCAAGTCCAAGGCCCGGCTGCTGACCGAGAACAAGAACCGCATCACCTTCGAGGACGTCGCCGGCGTCGACGAGGCCAAGGAAGAACTGCAGGAGGTCGTCGACTTCCTGAAGGATCCGGCCAAGTTCCAGCGCCTGGGCGGCAAGATCCCCAAGGGCGCCCTGCTGGTCGGCCCTCCCGGTACGGGTAAGACCCTGATCGCCCGCGCGGTCGCGGGTGAGGCGGGCGTGCCGTTCTTCACCATTTCCGGTTCGGACTTCGTCGAGATGTTCGTCGGCGTCGGCGCCAGCCGCGTGCGCGACATGTTCGAGCAGGCCAAGAAGAACGCGCCCTGCATCATCTTCATCGACGAAATCGACGCCGTCGGTCGCCACCGCGGCGCCGGCCTGGGCGGCGGCAACGACGAGCGCGAGCAGACCCTCAACCAGCTGCTGGTCGAGATGGACGGCTTCGAGGCCAATGAAGGCATCATTCTGATCGCCGCCACCAACCGTCCCGACGTGCTGGACCCCGCGCTGCTGCGTCCGGGCCGCTTCGACCGTCAGGTCGTGGTGCCGAACCCGGACGTCGCCGGCCGCGAGAAGATCATCCGCGTGCACATGAAGAACGTGCCGCTGGCCGCCGACGTCGACGTCAAGACCCTGGCGCGCGGCACCCCGGGCTTCTCGGGCGCCGATCTGGCCAATCTGGTCAACGAAGGCGCCCTGCTGGCCGCCCGCAAGAACCGCCGCATGGTCACCATGCACGACTTCGAAGCCGCCAAGGACAAGGTCATGATGGGCGCCGAGCGCCGCTCGATGGCCATGAGCGACGCCGAGAAGAAGCTGACCGCCTACCACGAGGGCGGCCACGCCCTGGTGGCCCTGCGCGTTCCCGTCGCCGATCCGGTCCACAAGGCCACGATCGTGCCGCGCGGCCGGGCCCTGGGCATGGTCATGCAGCTGCCCGAGGGCGACCGCTACTCGATGAGCTACGACATGATGACCTCGCGCCTGGCGATCATGATGGCTGGCCGGGTCGCCGAGGAACTGATCTTCGGCAAGGAGAAGATCACCTCGGGCGCGTCCAGCGACATCAGCGCCGCCACCAGCCTGGCCCGCAACATGGTCACTCGCTGGGGCTTCTCGGACGAGCTGGGCACGGTGGCCTATGGCGACAACCAGGACGAGGTGTTCCTGGGCCATTCGGTCGCCCGCACCCAGAACGTCTCGCCCGAGACGATGGTCAAGATCGACAAGGAAGTCCGCCGCCTGGTGAAGAGCGGCGAAGACGACGCCCGCAAGATCCTGACCGAAGAGCTCGACAACCTGCACGTCGTGGCCAAGGCCCTGCTGGAGTTCGAAACCCTGAGCGGCGACGAGATCATCGGCGTCATGAAGGGCGAGACCCCCAAGCGCGACGAGGACGAGAGCAACAAGGAGACGGTCTCCGCGCCGTCCCTGGTGCCGCTGTCCCCGGGCGCGGGCGCCAGCGTCACAGCCTAGGCGGACCGAACTCAGACGATCAAAGCCGGCTCGAAAGGGCCGGCTTTTTTCTTGGCCGCGCGAGGTCTAGAACCGCGCCATGATCCACGCCCAGCGCCCCCGTGTGATGGGGATCGTCAACGTCACGCCCGACAGCTTCTCCGACGGCGGCAAGTATCTCGGCGCCGCCGACGGGATCGAACACGCGCGTCGGCTGATCGCTCAGGGCGCCGACATCCTCGACATTGGCGGCGAGAGCACCCGGCCGGGCGCGGCCCCGGTCTCGGAGTTCGACGAGATCCTGCGCGTGGTCCCGATCATCGAGGCGATCCGCCGGGCCAGCGATATCCCGATCTCGATCGACACGATGAAGCCCGGCGTCGCGCGCGCGGCGATCAGGGCCGGGGCGAACATCTGGAACGACGTGGCCGCTCTGCGTTTCTCGCCCGAGGCGCCCGAGGTCGCCGCCGAGCTGGGCTGCGAGGTGATCCTCATGCACATGCTGGGTCAGCCGGGGACCATGCAGGACGACCCGCGCTATGGCGACGTGGTCGCCGAGGTCGAGGCCTTCCTGCTGGCGCGGGCCTTCACGGCCATGGCCGCCGGCGTGGCCAAGGAGAAGATCTGGCTGGATCCGGGCATCGGCTTCGGCAAGACGGTGGCTCACAACCTTGCTTTACTGAAGGCCCTGCCGCGCTTCGTGGCCCTGGGGTATCCGATCCTGCTGGGGGCCAGCCGCAAGCGTTTCATCGCCGGGCTCGACCCGTCGGCGGGCGAGGCCACGGATCGCCTGGGCGGCTCGCTGGCCGCGCACCTGGCCGGCGCCGCGGCCGGCGTGGCGGCGGTGCGGGTCCACGACGTGCGCGAGACGGTCCAGGCCCTGGACGTCCAGGCGGCGATCGCGGGGGCTTAGGCCTATCCCTTCTCCATCAACGGGGAAGGGAGTTTCCGGTGATCCGATTCCCGCCTAAACACCCTCCATGTCTCAAGTTCCCCTCGCAGCGCCCCTAGGCCGGGTCCTCGTCATCGCCGGATCGGATTCCGGCGGCGGCGCGGGGATCCAGGCCGACATCAAGACCATCACCGCCCTGGGGGGCTACGCGGCCACCGCGATCACCGCCGTGACGGTGCAGAACACCCTGGGCGTCACCGGCGTCCATCCGATTCCGCTGGACGTGATCGCCGCCCAGGCCCGGGCGGTGCTGGACGACATCGGCGCCGACGCGATCAAGACCGGCATGCTGGGCGACGTCGGCGTGGTCGAGACCGTGGCCGCCGCGATCGATCACGCGGGCCAGATCCCGGTCATCGTCGACCCGGTGATGATCGCCAAGGGCGGCGCCGCCTTGCTGGCCGAGGCCGCGATCGGCGCGGTCAAGACCTTGATGATCCCGCGCTCGGCCCTGCTGACCCCCAACGCTCCCGAGGCCGCCGCCCTGACGGGCCTGACGGTCGAGACCACCGACGACCTGCGCCGGGCCGGCGAGGGCCTGCTGGCGATGGGCGCCAAGGCGGTGCTGATGAAAGGCGGTCATATCGACGGCGAGCGTGTCGTCGATGTGCTGATGACGGCCGACGGCGAAACCACCTTCGAGGGCGAGCGGATCGAGACCCGTCACACCCACGGCACGGGCTGCACCTTGGCCAGCGCCTGCGCCACGGGCCTGGCGCAAGGGCTGTCGCTGAACGAGGCGGTCGCCCGGGCCTGGAACTATGTCCACGAGGCCATGCTGCGCGCGCCGGGCTTCGGCGCCGGCCACGGCCCGCTGGACCACGGCTGGACGCTGCGCCGATGAGCCCCCCTCTCGAAAACCGCCTGCGCGAGATCGTCCGCGCCACGCCCACCACCTGGGAGGTGCTACGCACCGTCCGGGAGCTCGATCTGCCCGACTGGATGATCTTCTCCGGCGCGATCTATCAGCCGGTCTGGAACGCCCTGACCGGCCGCGATCCCGCCTACGGCATCAAGGACTACGACGTCGCCTATCACGACGACAGCGACACCAGCTACGAGGCCGAGGACGTGGTCATCCAGCGCGTCGCCGCCGCCTTCGAGCCGCCGCTGCGTGACCTCGTGGAGGTGCGGAACCAGGCCCGCGTCCACCTGTGGTTCGAGAAGAAGTTCGGCGCCGACGAGCCCTACCCGCCGCTGGAGGACAGCGCCGCGGCTCTGAAGCGCTTCGTGGCCACCGCCTTCTGCGTCGGGGTGCGGCTCGAGGATGATGACTCCCTGAGCGTCTGGGCGCCGTTCGGCCTGGAGGATCTCTTCGCCATGCGTCTGCGGCCCAATCCGCTCCGGGTGAAGGGCGCGGGCGGCTGGGAGCGCACCACCGGCTCGGCCAAGGCGCGCTGGCCCGAGATCACCGTCGAGGGCTGAGAAGTCGTTCTCGTCCTTCGACAGGCTCAGGATGAGGACGAATGTTGAGGCCGTGCAGTTGAAAACCTCATCCTGAGCTTGTCGAAGGACGAGGTTTTCAGCTCCGCGGCGATTGTCACCGGGACAATAAAGCCTTTGCCGACCGCGTTCCGCGCGCATAACAGCGATGTCCAGCTTGGGAGATCGCTATGCGCCAGTGGACCATCGACGCCTTCGCCAGCGGACCATTCAAGGGCAACCCTGCCTGCGTGGTCGAGCCACTGGACGCCTGGCCCTCCGCCGCCTGGATGCAGGCCCTGGCGGCCGAGAACAACCAGGCCGAGACGGCCTATCTGCTGAAGACCGCCGATCCGGCCCGCTATGGCCTGCGCTGGTTCACGCCGGCCCTGGAGGCCCCGCTGTGTGGTCACGCCACCCTGGCGGCGGCGCACGCCCTGTTCGAGGAACTGGGCGTCGACGTTCCGCTCCTGACCTTTGACACCCTGTCCGGGCCGCTGACGGTGAAGCGGGCAGATGAAGGGCTGGAGATGGACTTTCCCGCCGATCCGCCGCGCCGGACGGAGATCCCGGAGGGGCTGGCCGAGGCGTTGGGCGCGCAACCTGTCGAGGTCTGGGCCGGGGCCTATCTGATCGCGGTGATGGATAGCGAGGCGACGGTGCGCGGCCTGAAGCCCGACCTTGGCCTGATCAAGAAAATCCAGGGCGAGGCGACCGGCGGCCCCGGCCAGGCCGTGGTCGTGGCGTCGGCCGATTCTGGCCAGTCCTACGCCGTGGTCAGCCGCTTCTTCGCGCCGGCCGCCGGTATCCCCGAGGATCCGACCACCGGCTCGGCCCACTGCATCCTGACGCCGCTGTACGAGGAAAAGCTGGGGAAGAGCCCGCTGAAATTCCACCAGGCCTATCCGGGGCGGGGCGGGGACCTGGAATGCGAAAGCCGCGGCGCGCGCGTTCTGTTGCGCGGCCGCGGCTTCACGGTCTTGGAGAGCCGACTCCGGGTGGAGCCGGCTTAGGTCAGGCTGTTACCAGCGGCCCGGGCCGCGATGGTCACGATCGCCGTAGCCGTAGCCGTAGCCGTAGTCGCGGTCGTGGCGCTCGTAGCGGATCTGGGCGCTGATGCGGTCGAAGCGGCGATCCAGGTCGGCGCGCTCCCAGCCGCTCAGGCCGCCACGACGATACCGGTGCTCGAGGCGCTCGGTCTCGCGCAGTTCGGCGCGCAGGCGATAGGCCTCGCCGCGGGTCAGCGAGCCGTTGCGCACGCCGATGTCGATGCGGCGGTCGAGCATGGCCTGGCGGTCGTTGACCGACTGGGCCGAGGCGATGGCGGGAATGGCGGCGGCCGACAGGGCCGAGACCGCGGCGATCGAGATCAGGATCTTTTTCATTGGTTCGGTTCCTCTCTGAAACTTGTCCCGTCACTCCGGGGGAAGCGACGTTGAGCTAAGAGAAACACGCGCAGCCTGAAGCGGTTCTGAGCCGCCCGTTATGTTCTGTTCATCTGGTGTCGAGGGTTTGGCTTACGCCGCCTGGGCCGGGCGGGCGGCGGTCATGGCCGCTTCGATCGCGTCATAGAGCTTGGTGACCTCGATCGGCTTGGCCACGTGGCCGTCCATGCCGGCGGCCAGATAGTCCTCGACCTGGTGGGCCAGGGCGTTGGCGGTGACGGCGATGATCGGGGTGCGCGCGCGGCCCTGTTCGGCTTCCAGGGCGCGGATGACCCGGGCGGCCTCGACGCCGTCCATGACGGGCATGTGGATGTCCATCAGCACGATGTCGAACGTCCCGGCCCGCCAAGCCTCGATGCAGGCCCGGCCGTCGGCGACCGTGGTCACCTCGGCGTTGAGCGGAGCCAGGACGGCGGCGACGACCTTCTGGTTGGTCGGATTGTCGTCGGCGGCCAGCACGCGCAGGCGGGCGGTCTCGGCCGGCGCGGCTTGCGGCGCGGGGACGTGGTCGTCGTCGATATAGTGGACGTCGGTGATCGCCTCCTCGCGGGGCAGGGCGACCAGGACGGTGAAGGTCGAACCGCGACCCTCGCGGCTCTGGACCTTGATCGAGCCGTCCATCAGCACCGCCAGCTCGCGGCAGATGGCCAGGCCCAGGCCCGATCCGCCGAAACGGCGCGTGGTCGAGCTGTCGGCCTGGACGAACTTGTCGAACAGGCGCGGCAGGATCTCGGGCGAGATGCCGATGCCGGTGTCGGCCACGTCGATGCGCAGGCCCGAGCCGTCCTCGGCCGAGGCGAACCTGACGGCCACCGCGCCTTCCAGGGTGAACTTCAGGGCGTTGGCGATCAGGTTGCCCAGGATCTGGCGCAGGCGGTCGGCGTCGCCGCGCCACAGGCCCTGCGCCTCGGGCGCGACGGCGACCTCGAAGGCCAGGCCCTTGTCGCGAGCCTGGGGCGCGTAGGTCTCGCGGATCGACTGGGCCAACTGGGCGATGTCGAACGGGCGGTCGGTGATCTCCAGACGCCCCGCCTCGATCTTGGAAAGGTCCAGCACGTCGTTCAGCACGCCCAGCAGCACCGCGCCTGATTCGCGGATCACCTTCAGGCGCTCGCGCTGGGTGTCGCTCATCTTGTCCATGGCCATCAGCTCGGCCATGGCCAGGACGCCGTTCAGCGGCGTGCGGATCTCGTGGCTCATATTGGCCAGGAAGTGTGACTTCAGGACGTTGGCGGCGTTGGCGTCGTCGCGCGCCCTGACCAGCTCGGCCATGGCGCCGCGCAGGTCGTGGTCGTTGGCCTCGAGGCGACAGACCAGGTGGTTGAAGCTGTCGGTCAGGCTCTGGAAGACGTCGTCGTCGGAGGTCTGCTCGACGGCCTTGAAGCGGCCCCCGACGGCGGTCTCGTGCATGGCTTCCGACAGGCGCTCCATCGGCCGCGCCAGGCGGCGCGCCAGGCTGTTGGCCAGGAGAATCGCCAGGCCGGCCGCGCCGAAGAACAGGGCGCCGGTCAGGGCCAGGTCGCGGGCCAGGATCTGGCCCAGGCCCGGATGCTCGGCCAGCAGCACCAGCGTGCCGACATCCTGCGAGGCGAGCTTGATGGGGCGGGTCAAGGTGTCGGTGTCGGCCGGATTGGCCGCGCCCAGTTGGGCGACGACGCGCCCCTTGGTGTCGGTGATGCGCACGCCCGCCACGCTGGGGGCCTTGGCGACGGCTTCCAGGGCGCGATAGACGCCGACCATGTTGTGATCGGCCAGCGGCGCGGCGGCGCCGGCGGCGGCCATCTCGGCCAGAATCTCGTGATTGGCGCGCGCTTCCTGCCGCGCGACGCTCCATTGCTGCAGCATGAAGCACAGGCATGCCGCCACCAGCGCCAGCACGGTCGTGGCCAACGCCACGCCAGCGATGCGCGCCTGCAGCGGTGCGTGTGTATACCCGCTATGATTGCGGATGCTGCTCATCCCACGTCCAGGTATTCATCAATGTTGCGACAGTGTGCCGCAAGGTTCCTAACGGTTCGCTTCCAAGGCGAGCGAGGGCGGGGGTTAGTAGCGCGACAAAACAACGCTAAGGCGCATTTTCATGATTGCTTTTGCTTTAACATTCTATTTACCTTTCTTCTTAGTGTTTCGTTAAGGAGGCGGGTGTGGAAAAGGTTTTTGTAGCGCAGCGTGTGGCTACCAAGCTGTATGCGACCGAAGCCGCGGTGGACGCGGCCACGGTGGAAGTCATGGAAATGATGGCCGAACTGATGCAGGCCCGTAAGGACCTGGGCCTGTCGGCGACGGTCGGGAACGGCGCCAGCGCCAAGTTCGCGGAAGCCGTCCAGGCTCTGGCGATCGCGCGCACGGCGATCGTCGAAGCGCACAGCCAGCTGGACGAGACGCGCCTGCGCGTCGGCATCCGCACGCGGATGGGCGGCTTCATCAAGGAGGATCAACTCCCCCAGCAGATCGGTCTTCGCGAGGCTGTCTAAGTCTCGCCAAAAAGCACATTGCAATAGTTTAATACCTTTGGGTCTCTAATTCACGTTAGAGACCCAAAACATGCTTGCGCACCTGCAACCATTAGTCCTGTTCGGCTGGCTGCTTCTTGCGGTCACGTGCTTCGCCTCGTGGCGATGGGGCGGTCGACCGGAGCGCAGTGGCGCGACGCTGGTGCTGGCGATCACCGTCGGCTTCGCCCTGGCGGGCTACCTGCTCGACAAGGAAGTGACGCGGGCCGTCTACCTGCTTTTGGATGGGATTCTGGCGCTAGGCCTGCTGCTGCTGGCTCTGCGCCACGCGACTCGCTGGCTGGGCGTGGCGGTGCTGCTGCAAGGTGTGCAGTTCAGTCTTCACGCCTATTACCTGGTCGCCGCGCGGCGTTATGACAGCCTCTACGCCCTGGTGAACAACCTGGTCAGCCTGGGCGTGCTGTTCTGCCTTCTGGCCGGTTCGATCCTGGCCTGGCGTTGGTGCAAGGCCTCGAGCGTCGCCGCAAAATAATTGCCATGGCCGGACGAAATGTCGCGCGCCTCGCAAAAATCGTCCTTGCAATCTCGCCCGAAACGCGGTTCTTCGCCGGCGGGCCACATCCCCCCAACGGGATGCAGTCCATCTGTAAGGATGGGAGACATCGATATGACGACCCTCGCCAAGCCGGCGATCCGCCCGGCTCGCCCCGAGTTCTCTTCCGGCCCCTGCGCCAAGCGCCCCGGCTGGACCCCCGAAAATCTCAGAAACGCGGTCCTGGGCCGTTCGCACCGCTCGAAGCTGGGCAAGGCGCGCCTGAAGGCCGCCATCGACCAGACGCGCGACGTGCTGGAGGTTCCGGCCGACTTCCTGATCGGCATCGTCGCCGGTTCGGACACCGGCGCGGTCGAGATGGCCATGTGGTCGATGCTCGGTGCCCGTCCCGTGCAACTGATGGCCTTCGAGTCCTTCGGCAAGGACTGGGTCACGGACGTCACCAAGCAACTCAAGCTGCCCGACGTCGAGGTGCTGAGCGCCCCGTACGGCCAGCTGCCCGACACCACCAAGGTCGATCCGGCCAAGGACCTGGTCTTCACCTGGAACGGCACGACCTCGGGCGTGCGCGTGCCCAACGCCGATTTCATCTCGGCCGACCGCGAGGGGATCGTGATCTGCGACGCCACCTCGGCGGCGTTCGCCCAGGAGCTGGACTGGGCCAAGCTCGATGTCGTGACCTTCTCCTGGCAGAAGGCGCTGGGCGGCGAGGGCGCGCACGGGATCCTGATCCTGTCGCCGCGCGCCGTGGCCCGCCTGGAAAGCTACACGCCGGCCTGGCCGATGCCGAAGCTGTTCCGCATGACCAAGAACGGCAAGATCGCGGCCGACATCTTCGAGGGCGCGACGATCAACACGCCGTCGATGCTCTGCGTGGAAGACGCCCTGGACGCCCTGAAGTGGGCCGCCTCGATCGGCGGTCTGGAAGCCATGCAGGGCCGCGCCGACCAGAACCTGGCCGTGCTGGCCGAGTGGGTCGCCAAGACCGACTGGGTCGACTTCCTGGCCGCCACGCCGGAGATTCGGTCGAATACGTCGGTGTGTCTCAAGGTCGTGGACGCCAAAATCAGCGCCCTGCCGGAAGACGCCCAGGCCGACTTCGCCAAGAAGCTGGCCAGCCTGCTCGAGAAGGAGGGCGCGGCCCTCGACATCGGCGGCTATCGCGACGCTCCGGCCGGGCTGCGCATCTGGTGCGGCGCCACGGTGGAAGCCTCGGACCTCGAGGCCCTGACGCCGTGGCTCGACTGGGCCTTCGCCACCGTCTCGGCCGAACTGGCCGCCGCTTAAGACAACGCTTGCCCCCACCTGGCCGCTGCGCGGCCGTCCGCCCCCGGAAGGGGGCGGAATAGGATCCTTCCTCCCCCTATGGGGGAGGGGGACCGCCGAACGGCGGTGGAGGGGGGCTTTCGCAAACATTCTCCGCAAGGAAATCCTCCATGACCGCTCCTCGCGTCCTCATCGCTGACAAGCTCAGCCCCGCCGCCGTCGACATCTTCAAGAACCGCGGCGTCGACTTCGATATCAAGGTCGGCCTGTCGAAAGACGAACTGATCGCCGTGATCGGCGACTATGACGGCGTCGCCATCCGCTCGGGCGCCAAGCTCGACAAGGACGTCATCGCCGCCGCCCACAAGCTGCGCGTCATCGCCCGCGCCGGCATCGGCGTCGACAATGTCGACATCCCGGCCGCCACGGCCAAGGGCATTGTCGTGATGAACACGCCCTTCGGCAACTCGATCACCACGGCCGAACACGCCATCGCCATGATGTTCGCCCTGGCCCGCCAGATCCCCGCCGCCGACGTCTCGACCCAGGCCGGCAAGTGGGAGAAGAACCGCTTCATGGGCGTGGAACTGTACGCCAAGACCCTGGGCCTGATCGGCGCCGGCAACATCGGCTCGATCGTCGCCGACCGCGCCTTGGGCCTGAAGATGAAAGTCGTGGCCTACGACCCCTTCCTGAGCCCCGAGCGCGCCGTCGAGATGGGCGTCGAGAAGGTCGAGCTGGAAGACCTGCTGGCCCGCGCCGACGTCATCACCCTGCACACCCCGCTGACCGACAAGACCCGCAACATCCTGTCGGCCGAGAACCTGGCCAAGACCAAGAAGGGCGTGCTGATCGTCAACTGCGCCCGCGGCGGCCTGGTCGATGAGGTCGCCCTGCGCGCCCTGCTCGACAGCGGCCATGTCGGCGGCGCCGGCTTCGACGTCTTCGTCACCGAGCCGGCCAAGGAAAACCCGCTGTTCGGCTCGGACAAGGTCGTGGCCACCCCGCACCTGGGCGCCAGCACCTCGGAAGCCCAGGAGAACGTGGCCCTGCAGGTCGCCGAGCAGGTCAGCGACTACCTGCTGACCGGCGCGGTCACCAACGCTCTCAACAGCCCCTCGATCACGGCCGAGGAAGCCCCCAAGCTGAAGCCGTTCGTGGCCCTGGCCGAGAAGATCGGCGCCCTGGCCGGCCAGATGGTCGATTTCGGCATCACCGCGATCGACATCGCCTTCGAGGGCGAGGTCAGCAACCTCAACGTCAAGCCGATGACCTCGGCGGCCCTGGCCGGCGTGCTGAAGCCGATGCTGGCCGAGATCAACATGGTCTCCGCCCCGGCCATCGCCAAGGAACGCGGCATCACAGTCTCGGAGAGCCGCCAGGAAGTCAGCCCCACCTATGACAGCCTGATGCGTGTGACCATCACCACCGAGAAGGGCAAGCGCAGCTTCGCCGGCACGGTGATCGCCGGCGCCCCGCGCGTCGTCGAGGTCAAGGGCATGGAGCTGGACGCGGCCTTCTCGCCGGCCATGCTCTACATCAACAACCTCGACAAGCCGGGCTTCATCGGCGCGCTGGGCATGCTGCTGGGCGAGGCGGGCGTCAACATCGCCACCTTCAACCTGGGCCGCCTCTCGGCCGACGCCGACGCCATCGCCCTCGTGGGCGTCGACCAGGCTCCGGCCGCCGAACTGCTGGCCAAGATCCAGGCCCTGCCGCACGTGAAGGAAGCGCGCGCGCTGACGTTCTAGGCGCTTCGACCTGCCTGTCCCGGATGACCGATCCGGGACAGGACCGGGGCGTCTGGGATGGCCAAGGTTGGCTTTCGCATTGCATCGCCTGGATGACGCCCCTTTTTCGTTCGATAGGCCGCTCATGTTGTTTCGCAGTCGCAAGATCAACGTCCTGGCCTTCACGATCTTCGTCGCGGCGGCGGCCTTCGCCCTGTGGCGGGCCCTGCTGCCCGACGACGGCGGCATGGGTCTGATCCCCTGGGACAAGGCCAAGCACTTCATCGTCTTCTATGTCCTGACCGCCCTGGCGATCACCGCCTTGCCCGCCAGCCGCTTCTGGCGCATCGGCCTGGTGCTGTTGGCCTTTGGCGGCATGATCGAGGTGCTGCAGGCGTTCGTCGGGCGCGACGCGGCTTGGGGCGACGTGCTGGCCGACGCCTGCGGGATTGGCGCGCTGTTCGGACCGATCATCCTGCGTGACCTGACCGCCAGACCGTCGCCCACCCCGGCCCAAGCCGCCAAGCTCGAAGTCCAGACGCCCTAGACGCCGAGAGTTCTTGGCCTATCGTCAGACGCCGATTCCGGCGCCGTCATCGCGGCGCGACGGCGTCTCGGGGCCCGAATGCGAAAATCAAACCTCCGCCCGACGGCCTTCGTGCTGGTGTCGACCAACCACGGCTCCCTGTTGGTCAATCGTCACGACTACAGGATCGTCCAGAACGGCGCTTACGGCGTGGGCTACCAACTGTTGGAGACCTCGTCGTTCGACCAGGACGAGGTGGACGCCGCCGTCAGGCTGCTGGAAATGCGTCGCGCCCATTTCGGCGACGGCGTGGTGGCCATCGACTGCGGCGCCAATATCGGCGTCCACACCGTCGAGTGGGCCCAGTTGATGACCGGCTGGGGCAAGGTCATCGCCTTCGAGGCGCAGGAGCGGATCTTCTACGCCCTGGCCGGCAACATCACGCTGAACAATTGCTTCAACGCCCGGGCGATCTGGGCGGCGGTCGGCGCCGAGCGCGGGGTGATCGACGTCCCGGTCCCCGACTACTTCAAGCCCGCCAGCTTTGGCAGTCTCGAGATCCGCCAGACCGAGCGCACCGAATTCATCGGCCAGGAGATCGACTATTCCGCGGAGAACGCCCAGAGCACCCAGATGATGGCGATCGACGATCTGGCTCTCACGCGGCTGGACTTCGTCAAGATCGACATCGAGGGCATGGAGATGGAGGCCCTGCGGGGCGCTCGGCGCACCATCGCGACCTGCAAGCCGATGATGATGATCGAGCGGATCAAGTCCGACGAGTCCGAGCTGCGCGAGTTCCTGATCGGCCTGGGCTACGGCGTCTACTACATGGGCATCAACATCCTGGCCGTTCACCAGGACGATCCGATGTCGGAACAGATCAAGGGGATGGCGGGCGGCTGAGCCCGAGCGGGTTAACCGCCGACACTTAACCCGCTCTAGGAAAAGGTCAGGTGCTCGGCGCGGAAATAGAACAGCCAGTCCAGCCTCAGGATATTCTGGATGCGGAAGCTGGGCGGCTCATAGCGCGACACCACGCTGAGGGGTTTGTCGCGGATCTTCAGGATCTCGACCAGCAGCACCAGCGACGTGTCGATGGTGGCGATGCGCGCCGCCCGCTCGATCACCGTGCTCCAGTCGAACAGGCTGTAGCCCTCGATCGGGCGGAGGCGGACTTCCTTTTCGGGCGCCTTGTGGGTGAACTGGATCTGGCTGTTGCTGCCATGCTCGTTCAGCAGCGCATAGGGCTCGCCATCGTCCAGGCCCAGAAGCTTGAACAGCGCCTCTTCCTTGGCCAGGTCGCGGCGCAGCTCCACATGGTCGGCCCAGTCGGCCATATCCATTCCGGCCACCTGATACTTCAGGTCCATCGTCTGCTCGGGGGCGTAGCGCCAGCTGAAGAACAGCGACAGGAACGTATAGTTCGGCCCTTCGATCGGGCTGAGGGCGATCTTGTCGCTCAGGAACAGCAGCTCGTCGCGGAAGTCGAAGGCCTCGGTGTCGAGGATCGGCGTCTCGATGTTCGCGGGCATGACCAGGGCGTCATAGACCCAGCTGTGCTTCTGCAGGACCGGCATGATCACGCGGCGCCCGGTCGCGGCGTAGGTCTTGGCGATCTTCTGGACGAAGAGCAGATCCCCGACCATGCCGGGCTGAAAGATGAGTACCGGCTTCATGCCGCTCCGCCGAATCGTGAGAGCCCGCAGTCTTGCATAACTTGACCGCCCTGAAGACTTGGTCGCCTCGCGCCGACGTTCGGACCTTCGTCGCGCGCGAACCTAGAAACTGTCCACGCGCACGCTCCACGGCTTGGACACCCCCGCCGCCGCGTCCATGCCGCCGATCACCCAGCGCCGGGTGTCGGCCGGGTCGATGACCGCGTCGATCTCCAGGGCGGCGGCCATGCTGGTCGCCTTGCCGGCCGCGTAGAGCCGCGCCACGAGCTGGTCGTAGAGCGCCTTCTGCTTCACGGGATCGGTCTCGGCTTCCAGCTCCTTGCGGTAGCCCAGCTTGACCGCGCCCTCCAGGCCCATGCCGCCGAACTCGCCGGTCGGCCAGGCGGCGATGAAGGTCGGCGAATGAAAGCTGCCGCCCGCCATGGCCTGGGCCCCGAGGCCGTAGCCCTTGCGGGTCACCACGGTGAAGAGCGGGCTGCGCAACTTGGCGCCGGCGATGAACTGGCGGCTGACCCGGCGCACGGCGGCGGCGTCCTCGCTGTCAGGACCGACCATGAAGCCGGGCGTGTCGCACAGGCTCAGGACCGGCACGGCGAAGGCGTCGCAGAGCTGCAGGAACCGCGCGGCTTTCTCGGCGCCTTCGCAGTCGATCGCTCCGCCCAGATGCCGCGGATCGTTGGCGATCAGCCCCATCGGCCGGCCCTCGATGCGGATCAGGCCGGTGACCATGCCCGCCGCGAAGCCGCCGCGCAGCTCCAGGAACGAACCCTCGTCGACCAGGCCATGGATCAGCGCCCGCACGTCATAGACCCGCAGCCGGTTCTCCGGGATCGCGCCCCGCAGCCGCCGCTGGTCCGGCGCGGTCCAGCTCGGCAGCGCGCCTTGGAAATAGGACAGCGCCTGCTTGGCCAGCCGGGTGGCGTGGGCCTCGTCATCGGCCAGGATGTCGATGACGCCATTCTTCCACTGGCGCGCCGACGGCCCGATCTGCTCGGGCTTGAAGACGCCCAGGCCGCCGCCCTCGATCATCGCGGGTCCGCCCATGCCCAGATTGCTGTCACGGGTGGCGATGATGATCTCCGACAGGCCCGCGATGGCGGCGTTGCCGGCGAAGCAGCGGCCGGCGACGATGGCGATCTTGGGAACCAGGCCCGATAGCTGGGCGAAGCTCCTGAACGTCGGCACGTCCAGCCCGGCCACCGCCGTCGTGTCCGTGTCGCCCGGCCGTCCGCCGCCGCCCTCGGCGAACCACACGACCGGCAGCTTCTGGTCGGCGATGATCGCCATCAGCCGGTCGGACTTCCTGTGGTTCATCGCCCCCTGCGTGCCGGCCAGCACCGTGAAGTCGTAGGCCAGCGCCGCCGTCCGCGCCTTGTCGGGCGGGAAGAGGCCGCCATTGACGGTCCCGACGCCGGTGATCAGCCCGTCGGCGGGTGTGTTGGCGATCAGGTCCTCGGTCGAGCGCCGCCGCTTCTGCGCCGCGATGGCCAGGGCGCCGTACTCCAGGAAACTGCCCGGATCGACCAGGTCGTCGATGTTCTCCCGCGCCGTCCGGTGGCCGGTTTTACGGCGCTTGGCGACGGCGTCGGGGCGGGCCTCGTCCAGGGTGTGTCGGTGGCGGGCGATCACCTCGGCCAGGTCGGGGCGGATCGTGTCGAGGTCCTCGGCGACGGCTTCGACGGCCTGGTCGCCCGCGACCTCCATCGGCTCCAGGAACACCAGCGGCTGGCCCTCGGCGACGGTCGCGCCGGGCGCGGCGAGGATCTTCAGCACCCGCCCGCCGGTGGCGGCGTGAACGAGGTGCTCCATCTTCATCGCCTCCAGCACGGCCAGGGCCTGGCCGGGGCGGACGAGGTCGCCCTCGGCCACCGCGATCGAACCGACCGTGGCCGCGAGCGGCGCGGCGACGGCGACGGCGCCGTCCAGGGTTTCGAAGGACCGCGCGGCGCTTTCCTCCGGCAAGTCGGCGACCAGCGCCGCGGCGTGGTCCTCGATGAACCGCGTGGTCGGCGTATTCGGCGCGGCCGCCAGGATCGCCCGCACCAGCGGCGCGGTGGTCGAAACACCGGTGATCTGGAACTCCGCTAGCGCCCGGTCCAGTCGCGCCGAGGCCTCGGCATGGGTCCGCCCGCGCGCGATCACCTTGGCCAGCAGGCTGTCATAGGCTCCGCCGACCGCCGTCCCGGCCGCGACCCCGGCGTCGACCCGCACCCCCGGACCGCCTGGCAGGCTCCAGGCGTCGATCACACCGCTGGACGGCTTCACCAGGCCGTCGGCGGTCAGGGTCTCGGCGTTGATCCGCGCCTGGATCGCGACCCCGAAGGCCGGCGGAACCTCCAGGTCCAGGGGCTTTCCCGCCGCGAGGTCGAACTGCAGCCGCACCAGGTCCAGGCCCGTGACCTCCTCGGTCACCGTATGCTCGACCTGCAGGCGCGGATTGACCTCGAGGAAGAAGGCCTCACCCCCCACGCAAGGATCGGCGTCGGCGTCGATCAGGAACTCGACCGTGGCCAGGCCGCGATAGCCGGCGCACAGGGTCTCGGCATGATTCCAGAGGTCGGCGCGCAGAGCCTCGGGCAGGGCGGCCGGCGCGATCTCGACCAGCTTCTGGTTCCGCCTTTGCAGCGAGCAGTCGCGGTCGCCGATCGCCAGCACGCGCCGTCCATCGCCGAGGATCTGCACCTCGACATGGCGCGCCCGCTCGATCCGCTTCTCGGCATAGAGCCCATCGTCCCCGAAGGCCGCGAGGGCTTCCCGCGCGCAGGCGGCGAAGGCGGCGTCCAACTCGCCGGGGTCCAGCACCGCCCGCATGCCGCGCCCGCCGCCGCCGGCCCGCGCCTTCAGCATGATCGCGCCGTGCTCGGCCTGGAACGCCCGCGCGCCGTCCGGTGAGATCGCCCCCGTCCCCGGGATCAGCGGCACGTTCCGCTCGGCCGCCAGCGCCCGCGCGGCGGCCTTGTCGCCGAAGGTCTCCAGGTGCTCGGGCGAGGGGCCGACGAAGATGATGCCCGCCTCGGCGCACGCCCGCGCCAGGCCCGCGTTTTCCGACAGGAAGCCATAGCCGGGATGCAGGGCGTCGCAGCCCTGCGCCTTGGCCGCCGCCACGATCGCGGCGATGTCGAGATAGGCCCGCGCGCCCGTACCGGGCAGGGCGACCGCCTGGTCGGCGGCGCCGACATGGGGCGAGCCCGCGTCATCGGTCGCGTAGACCGCTACGCTCGTAAGCCCGGCCTCCGCCGCCGCGCGGGCGATGCGGACGGCGATCTCGCCACGGTTGGCGATCAGGACACGGGCCAAAGGGGCGCGGGTGAGGGACATGGGACGCTCCGACGGGCTTCATACGGCCGTTTGAGACACTTTGGCCGGTCCCGCCCGACTCTCCAAGGCTTGACTCCGCCGCGCCGCGAGATCAGAACAAAAGTGGAACAAGGAGTAAGGAATGGCCGGATCGCGCGAGGCGCGTCTTGCGGCCCTCAGAGGCCGGATCGCCGCGATCGAAGCGGGGACTCGGACTCCGAATCCAGTCCTGCCGTTCGGCGATCCGGCCATCGATGGGTGCTTCCCGGGCGGCGGCCTGCCGCTGGGCGGCTGGCACGAGGTGACGGGCGCGGGGCTTGAGAGCGAGACTGGCGCGGCCCCCGCCGCCTTCGTCGGCCTGCTGTTGCGCCCTCTGGTGAAGACAGGGGCGATCGTCTGGATCGCCCGGCGCGGCGACCTGTTCGCGCCCGGCCTGTTCGGCCTCGGCTTTCCGGTCGAGCGGCTGATCCAGGTTCGCACGCGCGACGAGGCCGAGACCCTGTCGGTGCTGGAGGACGCGCTTTCCACCCAGGGCGTCGCCGCCGCCGTCGGTGAAGCCGAGGCCCCGGATCTGACCGCCGGCCGCCGCCTGCAGCTGGCCTGCGAGAAGCGCGGCGGCTTCGGGGTGGTGCTGCACCGAAGACCTTACGGGGGACGAGCGGGCGCGGGCCAGGCGGTGTCCGGTTCGGCCTCGTTCAGCCGCTGGCGGATCGGACCGTCGCCGACCCCGCCGCCGGCGGACGACATCGGCCTTGGACCTCCACGCTGGCGGGTCGAACTGGAACGCTGCCGGGGCGGACGCCCCGGGTCTTGGATCTTGGAAGCACAGGAGGCCGGCCATGGCCCGCATCCTTTCCGTCTGGTGTCCCAACTGGCCGATCACGACGTGGCGCCGGCGGAACCCGGGCTGCGATACGTCGGCTGAAGCCGCGCCTTTCGCCCTGCTGGCCACGGAGGGCGGAACCCGCCGCCTCGCCGCCGTCGACGAGACCGCCCGCGCCCTTGGCCTCGGCCCCGGCCAGAAGGCCGCCGACGCCATGGCCCTGGTTCCGAACCTGATGACCTTCGACCACGATCCCGTCGCCGACCGCGTGGCGCTGGAGGCCCTGTGCGACTGGTGCGTGCGCTTCTCGCCGGCCGTGGCGATCGACGGGGCGGACGGCCTGTTCCTCGACATCACCGGCGCCGACCACCTGTGGGGCGGGGAGCGCGACATGTTGGTCGATCTCGTGGCGCGGCTGGCGCGCTGGGGCGTACCGGCCCGGGCGGCGATCGCCGACACCGCCGGGGCGGCCTGGGCCCTGGCGCGGTTTGGCGACGACCTGGCCATCGCCGCGCCGGGCGAGCAGCGCGCGGCGATCGAGGACCTGCCCGTCGCGGCCCTGCGCCTGGAGGACGCCGCCGAGGCCCAGCTGCCGCGCCTGGGCCTGCACCGTGTCGGGCAGCTCTTCGCCCTGC
This sequence comes from Caulobacter sp. GW821-FHT05F04, assembly GCF_059419665.1. Lineage (NCBI taxonomy): Bacteria > Pseudomonadati > Pseudomonadota > Alphaproteobacteria > Caulobacterales > Caulobacteraceae > Caulobacter > Caulobacter sp. GW821-FHT05F04. The sequence goes on along the minus strand of NZ_JBWKSF010000010.1, from coordinate 112,169 downwards.
CCCGCGCCCAGCTGGCCAAGCGCTTCGGCCTGGGCTTGACCCTGCGCCTCGATCAGGCCCTGGGCATGGCGGCCGAGGCCCTGAGCTTCCGCCGCCCGGCCACGCCCTGGTTCGACCGCATGGCCTTCTTCGAGCCGATCAGCGCACCCGAGGACCTGGCCCGCGTGACTGGCGACGCCCTAGGCTTGATCTGCCAACGGCTGGAGGCCGAGGGGCGCGGGGCCAAGCGCTTCGAGGTGGTGTTCCACCGCCTGGACGGCCAGGCCTATCCGGTCCGCGCGAGCCTGGCCCGCATCGGCCGCGACGCCAAGCGGCTGACCAAGCTGATCGTCCCCAAGCTGGACAAGGTCGACCCCGGCTTCGGCATCGAGGTCGTCACCGTCCACGCCGCTGCCGTCGAGCCCTTGGCGGCGGCGCAGGATCGGCTGGATACGCCAAATGGCGGAGCGGGCGGGACCAGCCTCGACGAGACTCTGGCCCCTCTGATCGACCGCCTGGTCAACCGCCTGGGCGAAGCCCGCGTCTGGCGCGCCGATCCGTATGAGAGCCACGTCCCCGAACGCTCGGTCGTCCGCAACGCCCCGCTCGACCCGCCGGCCGCCGCGAAATGGAACCCCGACCGCCCGCGCCCGGTGCGGCTGTTCAAGCGTCCGGAAGCGATCACGGCCATCGCCAAGCTGCCTGACGATCCGCCGATGTCGTTCACCTGGCGCGGCCGCGCCCACCGCGTCCGCCGCGCCGAGGGCCCCGAACGCATCGGCCAGGAATGGTGGCGCGCCGGCGTCGGCGAGACCGATACCGGCCCCGGCAAGGTCCGCGATTACTACCGCGTCGAGGATGATGTGGGGGGGCGGTTCTGGATCTATCGCCAGGGCCTGTTTGGCGAGGACGAAGCGCCGAAGTGGTGGATCCATGGCCTGTTTGGTTGAGGTCGGAAATCCTCCCCCCAGCGGGGGAGGTGGTCGCGAAGCGACCGGAGGGGGACGTTATTCTGGCCCGGCCTCTTCCCCCTCCGTCGCCTGCGGCGACACCTCCCCCGCTAGGGGGAGGATCTGATGGCGCGCGCCCCCGCCTACGCCGAGCTCCAGACCACCACCAACTTCTCGTTCCTGCGCGGGGCCTCGCACGCGGAGGAGCTGGCGATCGCGGCCGAGGCGCTGGGCCTCTCCGCCATCGGCGTCACTGACCGCAACAGCCTGGCGGGCGTCGTCCGGGCCTGGACGGCGGCCAAGAAACGAAACGTCCGTGTACTGAGTGGGTGTCGGCTGGACTTCATGGACGGGACGCCCAGCCTGCTCTGCTACCCGACCGACCGCGAGGCGTTCGGCCGGCTGACGCGGCTGCTGACGGTCGGCCAGCGCCGGGCCGGGAAGGGCGAGTGTCATCTGTCCTGGCGGGATTTCCTGGACCACGCCGACGGCCAGATCGGACTGATCCTGCCGCCTGGAACGCTGGACGAGGCTTTCGAACGCGACCTGGCCCGCATGGCCGGCGACCTGCGGGGACGATCCTGGCTGGCCGCCAGCCGGGCCTACGCCGCCCAGGACCTGAAGCGGCTTTCGCGCCTGGACGACCTGGGCCGCGAGGCCGGCGCGCCGATCGTGGCGACCAATGACGTGCTCTATCACGGCCCCGAGCGGCGACCGCTGCAGGACGTCATCACCTGTGTGCGCGAGCACTGCACGATCCAGGAGGCGGGCTTCCGGCTGGAGGCCAATGCCGAGCGTCACATCAAGTCGCCGACCGAGATGGCGCGCCTGTTCGAACGCTGGCCCCGTGCGGTCGAGCGCACGGTCGAGATCGTCGAGCGGATCGGCTTCGACCTGGGGCAGCTCAACGAGGAATATCCGGACGAACCGGTCCCCCCCGGCAAGACGGCGATGGAGCACCTGAGCGATCTCACCTGGTCCGGCGCGGCCTGGCGCTATCCGGCCGGCGTGCCGGAGAAGGTCGCCAGGCAGCTGAAGGAAGAGCTGCGGCTGATCGCCAAGATGGACTACCCCAACTACTTCATCACCGTGCACGACATCGTCCGCGAGGCCCGTCGCATGGGCATCCTGTGCCAGGGGCGAGGCTCGGCGGCCAATTCCTCGGTCTGCTTCTGCCTGGGCGTGACGGCGATCGACCCGACCGAGCACCGGCTGCTGTTCACCCGCTTCATCTCCGAGAACCGCGGCGAGCCGCCGGACATCGACGTCGATTTCGAGCACGAGCGGCGCGAGGAGGTCATGCAGTACGTCTACCGCCGCTACGGCCGGGAATATGCCGCCATCTGCGGGACGGTGATCCACTACCGCCCGCGCAGCGCCATCCGCGATGTCGGCAAGGCCCTGGGCCTGACCGAGGACGTCACCTCGCTGCTGGCCGGCACGGTCTGGGGCAGCTGGGGCTCGGGCCTGCCCGAAGAGCATCTGCGCAATGCGGGCCTGGATCCCGAGGCGCCGGAGATCGCCCGCGCGGTCAACCTGGCGACCGAGCTGATGGGCTTCCCGCGCCACCTGTCGCAGCACGTCGGCGGCTTCGTCCTGACCAAGCGGCGGCTGGACGAGACCGTGCCGATCGGCAACGCGGCCATGCCCGACCGCACCTTCATCGAGTGGGACAAGGACGACATCGACAGCCTGAAGCTGATGAAGGTCGACGTGCTGGCCCTGGGCATGCTGACCGCCATCCAGCGCGCTTTCGGCATGTTGCGGGCCGATCATGGCGAGCCGATCGTCGACCTGGCCGATGTCCCCGTCGAGCTGCCCGGCGTCTACGACATGCTGTGCGTCGCCGACAGCGTGGGCGTGTTCCAGGTCGAGAGCCGGGCCCAGATGTCGATGCTGCCCAGGCTGAAACCCCGCCGGTTCTACGACCTGGTCATCGAGGTGGCGATCGTCCGACCCGGCCCGATCCAGGGCGACATGGTGCACCCCTATCTGAAACGGCGGAATGGCGAGCCCGTCGAGTGGCCCGAACCCGATCCGAAGCATGGCCCCGCGAACGAACTGCACGAGATCCTCGGCAACACCTACGGCGTGCCGCTGTTCCAGGAGCAGGCCATGAGCCTGGCCATCGAGGCGGCCAAGTTCACGCCCGACGAGGCCGACGGCCTGCGCAAGGCCATGGCCACCTTCCGCAACCTGGGCACGCCGGACGAGTATCGCGACCGGTTCGTCGAGGGCATGGTCGCGCGCGGCTACCAGCGCGACTTCGCCGAGCGGTGCTTCAAGCAGATCGAGGGCTTCGGTCACTATGGCTTTCCGGAGAGCCACGCGGCCAGTTTCGCCAAGCTCGTTTACGTCTCGGCCTGGATCAAATGGGCCTGGCCGGACGTGTTCTGCGCGGCCCTGATCAACTCCCAGCCGATGGGCTTCTACCAGCCGGCCCAGCTGGTGCGGGACGCGCGCGAGCATGGGGTGGAGGTGCTGCCGCCGGACATCCTGGCCAGCGACTGGGACTGCACGCTGGAGAGCGTGACGGCGGGCTTCCGCGCGCCTCGGATCCGCGCGGACAAGATCGCCAACGACCAGAACCGCCCCCGCTGGAAGGCCGTCCGCCTGGGGTTCCGCCAGATCAAGGGCCTGAAGGAGAAGGGCGATATCGAACCCCTGCTCAAGGCGAGAGAGGAGGGCGCTCGCACCCCGGGCGAGTTCGCGCAGGGCGGCGTGCCGCAGCGGGCGCTGGAGCTGCTGGCCGAGGCCGACGCCTTCGCCTCGGTCGGGCTCACCCGCCGCGAGGCGCTGTGGGCGGTGAAGGGGCTGAAGGGCGAGCACAAGGCGCCGGTGCGGGCGCCGTTGCTGGCTGGGCTGCCGCTGTTCGAAGACCGCGCGGCGCTGCCGGCCATGGGCCAGCCGCAGGAGGTGGCCGAGGATTACCGCACCACCAGCCTGTCGCTGAAGGACCATCCGGTAAGCTTCTACCGCGCGATGCTGACCCGGCGCGGGGTGATCACGGCCGAGGAACTGCTGACCCTGAAGGACGGCCGCAAGGTGTCGGTGGCGGGGCTCGTCCTGATCCGCCAGCGGCCGGGCACGGCCAAGGGCGTGGTGTTCGTGACCCTGGAGGACGAGACGGGCGTGGCCAATGCGGTGGTCTGGAAGGACCGCTTCGAGGCCGACCGCAATGTGGTGATGACCGCCTCGTTCCTGGTCGTCCACGGCCGGGTGCAAAGGGCCGAGAACGTCATCCACGTGGTGGCCGAGGGCTTCACCGACCTTTCGGCGCACCTGTCCGCCCTGCGCGACGAGCCGGGCGCGCCGGCCCCGCGCGTGCGCCAGAAGGTGTCCGGGCGACTGCTACGAAGCCGCGACTTCCATTAGGCGAGGCCGGTGATGTCGCCGTCTATCGGCTAAGGCAGGACAGGACGAAGGGAACCACCGTCCCGACCACCAGCAGCAGGATATGGCGCATGCGGTGCAACGGCTGGCGCAGGGTCATCCAGACGCCGGTGATCGTCGAGATGATCAGGCCGATCGACGCCAGGGCGAAGAAGGCCTTCAGCAAGGTTGTCGGAAGCCGCTGAGCCTTGGCCTCTGGAGGCGATGCGGCTGGGGCGGGCCCCGGCGAGGGCTTTGTGGATGGCTGCGACTGGGGACGACGCCCCTCGCGATAGAGCTGCTTTTTGTGCAGCACCCCCAGCTTGGCCACAACCACCGGCGGCGCGTAGCCAGGATGGGCTTCGTGCAACTCGTAGATCTGCAGCACGCCCGTTATCGCGAAGAGCAGGACGGTGGGCGCGATGATCATGCCGATGTAGGCGTGCCACTTGCGTAGAAGCATCTGCAGCGCGGCCGGATGCCGAGACAACCTTTTTGCCGTGCCGGTTGGCGTGGTCATTCCCCTTGTCCTTTGCTGTCGCTATCAAGGACAACCTTGGCCGTCAGCGGCAGCGGCGCATTGCTGCATGTCAAAGAGTCGAGTCGGACGACTCCCGGCCGCCCCACGCCCGCTTCAGCCCCAGATAGACCACCCCGGCCGCCACGAAGCTGGGCAGGGTGGCGCCGAGGTCCGGAGCCAGGCGGCTCAAGCCCTGATAGGCGGCGATGCCGATCGCCCAGGCCAGCAGGCCGGGCAGGTTCAGGCCGCTCCGGGCCACGGCGGCGGCGCGGCGGCGCAGGACGAAGTGGTCGGTCAGCAGCACGCCGAACAGCGGGGCGAAGACCGAGCCGATCAGCAGCAGGAAGCCCTCGTACTGGGTGATCGGCGCGAACAGGGCGATGGTCGTGCACAGCGCGCCGAAGACCAGGGCCAGGTTGGCCGGCTTGGCGGGGACCAGGGTCGCGGTCGAGACGGCGGCCGAGTGAATGTCGGCGAAGGTATTGTCGGTCTCGTCGATGACGATCAGCAACAGGGCGACGCCGCCGCCGCTGGCCGCCAGGGCCGTCAGCAGCAGGTTGTCGCCGCCGCCCGACACCAGGGCATAGGCCGCGCCCAGGGCCATGAACCAGATATTGGCCAGCACGTAGCCGGCCGCCGAACCCTTGAACATGCCGCCGCTGGTGCGGCCAAAGCGGGTGTAGTCGGCGATCAGCGGCAGCCACGACAGCGGCATGGCCACCACCAGGTCGACGCCGGCCCCGAAGCTCATCTCGCCGGTGCCGGCCTTGGCCAGCAGGGCGGCAAGGTCGTGCTCGGCCAGCAGCCGCCAGCTCAGCCAGCCGGCGCCGGCCAGCAGCAGCCACAGGCCCCAGGCGCGCAGGAAGCGGCGCACGAACGACACCGGCCCCTGGATGGCCAGGAAGGTCGCCAGGATCCCGAACGCCAGGGTCCAGATCATCGGGTTGGAAAAGCCGAAGGTCTGCCTGGTCAGGGCGTCAGCGGAATCGCGCATGGCGATGATCTCGAACGCGCCCCAGCCGGTCAGCTGGATGGCGTTGAGCACCGCCGGGACCGCCGCGCCGCGCGCGCCCAGCGCCAGCCGCAGCGTGCCGACGGCGGAGAGGCCGGTATCGCTCCCGACCACGCCGGCGGCGGCCAGCAGCAGGGCGCCCAGCACCGAGCCGGTGAGGATCGCCGCCAGCGCCATGCCCAGGCTGAGGCCGGGGACCAGGAACGCGCCGGCCTGCAGCACCAGCAGGCCGATGCCCAGGCTGAACCACAGTGAGAACGCGTCCTGAGCGCGGAAGACCCGGCGCGCTTCCGGCACGGGGGTCAGGGGATCGTAGGTGTCGTGGAGTTCAGCCATGGGCCCGGTCTAGAGCATTTCCCGATCCAATTGGATCGGTGAAAAGCTCTAGCGTATTGTTTTAACGCATTTTCTGACGACGAACCGGTATCCACTTCGTCGGAAAATGCTCTAGCAGGTCATCTTCGGGGCGGGATACCGAAGTCGCCGATGTGTCGAGTTCACGACCGCAACCTCGCGCCGCGAGCGGACGTTAGGCTCTCACATCCACACAATCGGAAGATGCTCATGGCCACCCCGGCGAAAACCAAGGCCAAGACGGCCCCGCGCGCGGGCGCTAAGCCCCCGATTTCGACGAAGGTCCCCCAACCCGCGGGCCCTTCGACCGAGGGCGAGACGCTCATCGCTCCCGGCGGCGAAACTCATCAGCAGGCCGACGGCCCGGACACCCAGCTGACCACCAACCAAGGCGTGCCGATCGCCGATAACCAGAACTCGCTGAAGGCCGGCGCGCGTGGGCCGGTGCTGCTGCAGGACTTCATCCTGCGCGAAAAGATCATGCACTTCGACCACGAGCGCATCCCCGAGCGCGTGGTCCATGCCCGCGGTTCGGCCGCGCACGGCTTCTTCGAGTGCCTGGAGTCCTGCGCCGACGTCACCTGCGCCGACTTCCTGCAGCGCCCGGGCGAGCGCACCCCGGTGTTCACCCGCTTTTCGACGGTGGCCGGCAACAAGGGCTCGGCCGACCTGCCGCGCGACGTGCGCGGGTTCGCGGTGAAGTTCTATACCCAGCAAGGCAATTTCGATCTCGTCGGCAACAACATGCCGGTGTTCTTCATCCAGGACGCCATCAAGTTTCCCGACCTGATCCACGCCGCCAAGCAGGATCCCGACCGCGAGTTCCCCCAGGCCGCCACCGCGCATGACACCTTCTGGGACTTCATCTCGCTGACGCCCGAGAGCATGCACATGATCATGTGGGCGATGAGCGACCGGGCGATCCCGCGCTCGCTGCGGATGATGGAGGGCTTCGGCGTCCATACCTTCCGGCTGGTCAACGCGGCGGGTGACAGCACCTTCGTCAAGTTCCACTGGCGGCCCAAGCTGGGCGCTCAGTCCGTGGTCTGGGACGAGGCCCTGAAGATCAACGGCGCCGATCCCGACTTCCACCGCCGCGACCTGTGGGAAGCCATTGAGGGCGGCGACTTCCCCGAGTGGGAGTTCTGCCTGCAGACCTTCACCCAGGAACAGGCCGACGGCTTCGACTTCGACGTGCTGGACGCCACCAAGCTGATCCCGGAGGAGGTCATCCCCCTGCGCGTGGTCGGCCGCATGGTGCTGGACCGCAACCCCGACAACTTCTTCGCCGAGACCGAACAGGTGGCCTATTGCGCCGCCCATGTGGTGCCGGGGATCGACTTCACCAACGACCCGCTGCTGCAGGGCCGGCTGTTCTCGTACCAGGACACCCAGCTCAAGCGCCTGGGTGGGCCCAACTTCCACCAGATCCCGATCAACCAGCCCAAGTGCCCGTTCCACAACCTGCAGCGCGACGGTCACATGCAGATGGGCGTCCCCAAGGGCCAGGTGAACTACGAGCCCTCCAGCCTGGGCGCCGACGTGGCGCGCGAGTCGCTGGAAAGCGGCTTCCACACCTTCCCCAATCCGGAGGCCGGCGAGCAGCTGCGCCTGCGGCCGGAGACCTTCGCCGACCACTACACCCAGGCGCGGCTATTCTTCGCCAGCCAGACCAAGCCCGAGCAGGACCACATCGTCGCGGCCCTGGTCTTCGAGCTCAGCAAGTGCGTGACGCCCCGTGTTCGCGAGGCCGTGCTGTCGCGGCTGATCCACATCGATGAATTCCTGGCCCAGTCGGTGGCCGAAGGCCTGGGCTTCCCGGGCCGGATCGTCCCGGCCCCCGCGCCGGTCCCGGCCAAGGACATGGAGCCTTCGCCCATGCTCAGCCTGCTGGCCAAGGCCGCGCCGACCCTGGAGGGCCGCAAGATCGGCGCCCTGGTCAGCGACGGCTGCGACGACAAGCTGGTCGCCAAACTGAAGACCGAGGTCGAGGCGGCGGGCGCGAGGCTGCAGATCATCGGCCCGACCATCTATGGCGTGACCACGGCGAGCGGCGCGCTGCTGCCGGTCGACCACAAGATCGACGGCGGCCCGTCGGTGCTGTTCGACGCGGTGGCGATCCTGCCGTCGGATGACGGCGGCGAGCAGCTGGCGATCGAGGCGGCGGCGGTCAACTTCCTGCGGGACGCCTATGGCCACCTGAAGGTCATCGCCTACCTGCCCTCGGCCGCGCCGCTGTTCGCGGCGGGCGGCGTCGTCGACGTGGGCCCCGATGACGACGCGGGCTTGATCGCCCTGCCGGACGCCAGCCTCGACGACTTCATCGCGGCGGCTTCGGCCGGCCGCATCTGGGCGCGCGAGCCCCTGGTGCGTCCGCCGCCCAAGCCGGTGATCGCGGCGGCTTGAGGCTAGCCTCGGCGGCCTGCCAGCCATGATCGACTGTCCCATCATCGGCGGCGGGCCCGCCGGCCTGACCGCCGCGATCTACGCCGCGCGCTTCCACCTGTCCGTGCAGGTGGTCGACGCCGGCGACAGCCGCGCCGAGAAGATCCCACACACCCGCAACCACGCCGGCTTTCCCGACGGAATCTCCGGCGTGGCGTTGCTGGAGCGCATGCGCGAACAGGCGGTCCTCTACGGTACGGAGCTGATCGCCGGCCGCGTCACCGACCTGGGGCGCGGCGCGGACGGCTTCGTCGCCACGCTACCCGATCGCGAGATTGCGGCTCGAACCGTCCTCCTCGCCACGGGGGTGACCAATCGGCGACCGCTGATGGACGAGGCTCTCCACGCCGAGGCGCTGCGGCAAGGCCGTCTGCGCTATTGCCCGGTCTGCGACGGCTATGAAGTCACCGACCAGGCCGTGGCCGTCGTCGGCCGCGGTCCGCGCGCCGCGCGCGAGGCCGAGTTCCTGCGCAGCTACACCGCTGATGTCAGCCTGATCGGCCTGACCGGCGAGGATGGTCTGGACGAGGCCGCCCGGGCTCGTCTCGACGCCATCGGGGTCAAACGTTTCGCCGGCCCGGCGCGTGATTTCCACCTGGAGAACGACGGTCTGATCGTGACCTGCACGGCGGGCCGTCTGCGCTTCGACGCCGTCTATCCGTCCCTGGGCTCCGACGTCCATTCCGACCTGGCGCGCGCCCTGGGCGCGGCCGTCACCGAGGACGGTTGCATCAAGGTCGACGCCCATCAGCGCACCAGCATTCCTGGCCTCTACGCGGCTGGCGATGTGGTGCTGGGTCTGGACCAGATCAGCCACGCCATGGGCGAGGCCGGGGTCGCCGCGACCACGCTGCGCAACGATCTGGCCGCGCTGGCGCCGCTGCTGCGCTAGCGCGTCTCAGGACGCCCGGATCTTGACCACCTTGGACGGTCCGACCTGACGCAGCTCCTCGACCAGTTCGAACAGGTGGGCGCGCACGGCGGCTTCGTCGCCGTCCTCGGCCAGGGCGTCGAGAGCCAGCAGGCGCTCGGGTTCGATGAGCGGGGCGTCGGCCAGGCGCAGGGCTTCGATGATGCCCGGGGCCTTGGGGCGGGCGATCTCGTTCACGTCGACCAGGGTCTCGGTCAGCTTCTCGCCAGGACGCAGGCCGGTGATCAGGATCTCGATGTCCTTGCCGGGGGTCAGGCCCTGCAGCTCGATCATCCGGCGGGCCAGGTCGATGATCTTGACCGGCTCGCCCATCTCCAGGGTCAGGACGCCGGCCTCGGGCTCGGAGGCGATGCGTGACAGGGCCACGGCGCGCAGCACCAGCTGCACGGCCTCGGGGATGGTCATGAAGTAGCGCTCGACCGCGGCGTCGGTCAGGGTGATCGGGCCGCCGCGGGCGATCTGGCTCTGGAAGATCGGCACGACGGAGCCGGCCGAGCCCAGCACGTTGCCGAAGCGGACGATGCTGACTCGCATGTCGCCGCCGCCGCCATACTGGCGCGCCACGGCCTCGGCCACGCGCTTGGCCGCGCCCATCACGCTGGTCGGGGCCACGGCCTTGTCGGTGGAGATCAGGGCCAGGTGCGCGGCGCCGCAGGCCTTGGCGGCGATGGCCACATTGCGCGTGCCCAGCACATTGGTGCGCACGCCCTCGCAAGGATGGTTCTCGACCAGGGTCACATGCTTCAGCGCCGCGGCGTGGAAGATGATGTCGGGGTGCTGCTCGGCGAAGACGCGGCGGACCCGGGCGGCGTCGCGCACGTCGCAGAGAATCTCGCGGCGCGGCATGCCGGGCCAAGTCTGGGCCATTTCGCGGTCGATATGGAACAGGTTGTATTCCGAGGCGTCGACCATGGTCAGGTGGGCGCAGCCGCTGGCGGCGATCTGGCGGCACAGTTCCGAGCCGATGCTGCCGCCGGCCCCGGTGACCAGGACGCGGCGACCCGCGACCAGGGCGCGGACGGGCTCGGGGTCGAGGCGCACGGGCGGACGGCTAAGCAGTTCCTCGATGCTGATCTCGCGGAGCGAGGCGACGGCGGCCGCGTCGGCGCCCATCTCGACCACGCCGTGGCGGCGCAGCAGGCGCACGCCCTCGGTCTTCAGGCGACCCAGGCGCTCGGCGCCGAACGTGCTCATGGCGCTGTCGGTCAGGAACAGAATCGCCGAGGGCGACAGGCCGCTGTCGCGAAGGCGGGCCAGCACGCTGTCGAAGTCGGCGATCGAGCCCAGCACGCAGACGCCGCGCAGTTCGTCGCCCATCTCGCGGTCATGCGGCGAGACCACGCCGATCGGGGCGTAGCGTTCGCCCAGGCCGGCCGGGGCGCGCAGGAAGGCCTCGGCCTCGTTGGCCGAGCCGATGATCAGCAGGCGCGGCAGGGCCGGTTGCATCGAGGCGGGGCCCAGACGCAGCACCGAATCGAACAGCTGGCGCTCGTGCAGGCTGCGGCGGATGACGCGCAGGGCCGACAGGAAGGTGGCCTGGATCAGGGCCGCGCCGGCGACCATGCGCAGGCCGCCGTCGATTCCCGGGTGAACCAGGCGGGTGATGGCCAGGAAGGTCGCCGCCGTCAGCACGGCCGAGCGGAACAGGCGCAGGTGGTCGCTGGCCGAGACGAAGCGCCAGGGCGCGCGCTCGACGCGGAACAGCAGCTCGACGATCAGAGCGCCTAGTCCGTAGTAGCCCGCCTGTACCAGGGTGTCGGGCGTGAAGGGCATGTCGATGACGAGGTATCGCCCGAACAGCAGGGCCAATGAGGCCAGCAGAACGTGGGCCGCGATCTTGCCAACATGCCCCATGAATAGAACCTCTCGGCCTGAAGGTCGGGTCGCGCCCGGGAAACTCGTCCGGGCTTAGCACGCGAAATTGTCGCCGTCGCGGTTTCAGCCGCGCCGCAGAGGCAGAACGTCGACGATGTCGTTCGCCGAGGCGGCTGAAACTCCCGCCCGTCGTCGCAGGAGAGCATCGGCCCGCGCGAAGACGCTGACCAGCGAGGAATCCTGATCGGGGAATACGCGGGCGATCGTTCGCCCCTCGGGATCGACGGACAGGGCCGCGCGCATCCAGTGCTCGCGGGGACCTGTGGCGGGCAGGGCGGCGGCCAGGCGAGCCGGGAGCAGGCGGACCTCGGCGTCGCCGCCGGCCAGGGCCGCCAGCAGCGGGCGCAGAAAAAGCTCCGCACAGACCAGGGCCGAGGCCGGATTGCCAGGCAGGCCCAGCACGCGGCGGCCATCCGAAAGGCGGCCGGACCAGGTCGGTTTGCCGGGACGGACGGCGATCGTCTCGACGGCGAGTTCCAGCCCCAGGGTCTTCAGAGCCGGCTTGACCAGGTCGTGGTCGCCGACCGAGGCGCCGCCGATGGTGACGATCAGGTCGGCTTCCACCGGCCCCTCGCGGGAGGCGCAGGAAGAGACGGCGGCGGCGATGGCGGTTGCGTCGTCGGCCGCGGCGGTCAGGCGGAAGGCCTCGCCGCCCCAGGCCTGGACGAGGGCGACCAGGCTGAACGAGCCGCTTTCGAAGATCTGGTCCGGGCGCGGGCTGGCGCCGGGCGGGACCAACTCGTCGCCGGTGGCCAGGATCGCCACGCGCGGGCGGCGGGCGACGGCGACCTCGCCGAGACCGGCCGAGGCGATCAGGCTGAGCCGCCACGGATCGACGACGACGCCGGGCTCGAGCAGGACGTCGCCGGCCTGGAAGTCGCCGCCGGCCGGGCGGGTGTTGGACTTGGGGGTCTCGCCCGCTTCGAAGCGGACCGTATCGCCGTCGCGGATGGCCTCTTCCTGGATGACGACGAGGTCGGCGCCGGCCGGAACCGGCGCGCCGGTGAAGATGCGCACGGCCTGATCGGTCCGGACTTCATGCGGATAGGCCTTGCCCGCGGCGCTCTCGCCGGCGATCGCGAAGGCCTTGCCCGGCGCGTAGTCCGCCTTCCGGATCGCCCAGCCGTCCATGGCCGAGGCGTCGAACGGCGGCTGCGGGCGGGGGGCGGTGATGGTCTGGGCGAGGACACGGCCGAGGCTGGCTTCCAGCGCGACGGTCTCGACGCCCAGCCGTCCGGCGCCGTCCAGGATCTGGGCGCGGGCGTCTTCGACGGTGAGATTCTTGAGGTTGGTCACGCGCCGTTCCGTCCAGGATGCCGTCCTCGCCCTTCGACAGGCTCAGGGTGAGGACCAATTTGATGTCGGCGCACTCGATAACCTCATCCTGAGCTTGTCGAAGGACGAGGTTATCGGGTCCGCATCACCCCACGAACGCCCGCTCGATCACGAAGTCGCCCGGATCGGCGTTGGACCCTTCCTTCAGGCCATGGGCTTCGAGCAGGGCGGCGGTGTCCTTGATCATCGCCATCGAGCCGCACAGCATGGCGCGGTCGTTCTCGGGGTCGAACTTCGTCTGGTCCAGGCCGAGATCCTTGAACAGCTTGCCGCTCTCGATCAGGTCGGTGAAGCGGCCCTGACGCTCGAACGGCTCGCGGGTCACGGTCGGGTAGTAGGTCAGTTGGGCGCGGGCCTCGTCGCCGACCAGCGGATCGTCGAAGATGTCGTGGGTGAACAGGTCGCGATAGGCCAGCTCCTTCACCTCGCGCACGCCGTGGGCGACGATCACGCGCTCGAAGCGGCTATAGGCGTCAGGGTCGCGGGCCACCGCCAGCCAGGGCGCCAGGCCCGTGCCGGTGCCGAACAGGAACAGGCGCTTGCCCGGGCGGACTGCGTCCAGAACCAGGGTGCCGGTCGGTTTCTTGCCCAGCAGGATGTCGTCGCCCGGCTGGATCAGCTGCAGGCGCGAGGTCAGCGGACCGTCCGGAACCTTGATCGAGAAGAACTCCAGCTCCTCGGCGAAGTGCGGCGAGGCCACCGAATAGGCGCGCAGGATCGGCTTCTTCTCGCCCAGCTCTTCGCGCGGCGGCAGGCCGATCATCACGAACTCGCCCGAGCGGAAGCGGAAGGACGCCGGACGGGTGATGCCGAAGCTGAACAGGCGGTCGGTCCAGTGCTTGACCCACAGCACCTTCTCGACGTGGAAAGGGGCTTCTTTAACCGGCGTTGCGGCGGTCGCGGTGGCCGTCATCTGAGCTCTGAAATCCTTGAGAGAAAAGGGCGCCGCCGCGGCCCTGAGGCGACGCCTGTCTCATTTGTGCAAGCCCGTCTTGATGTCAACGCCGGTTGTCTAAAGTCGTCCCCGGAAAAACTTCGCCGCCGGTTCGCGCCCGCGGGCCGAGTGTCCGCGATGTGTCGGCGAGTCGGAAGATCAGGCTGAGTATTCGCGCGGTAAGAAAAAGCGTCGTCTCGGTTCGACAGCAAATATTCAGATAAGAAGAAATGTCATGCCTGTTCGGCATAGGATTGCGCCGCCATGGTTCAGTTTCGCAAACACGTGCGTGTGTCGTCCGATTGGGGACAATCTTTTTCTTGAACCATCAAGACGCCGGACCGGTTTTTCGAAAACGGCAAAAATGTGATTGCCGGTATTCCAAACGAGGCGCAGACTTCCTTTTGCTTCGTTCGCGGAGCCAACGATACGGAGGAACGTATGCGGGTTTGGTTCGTAGGGGCCGCTGCGGCGGCCGGTCTGTTAGCGTTTGGTTTGGCTGCCTGCAGTGACGGCGGCGCGAAGACGAAAGTCGCGCAAGCTAATCAGGTTGTCGTGGAATCCACGTCAGTCACAGCGTCGGGCTGCGTGCGGCCCGTCGAGAAGACCAACTGTCTCGTCGTGAAAGGGCGTGGCGGCGGCTATTACGACATCAGCAGCGCCAGTCCGGCGCCGGACATGTCGAAGGGCGTCGCGGTCTCGCTGCGCGGCAGGGATTCGGGCAAGAACACCCAGTGCGGCCGCGAGCTGACGGACGTGAAGTGGTCGTATCTGGGCATCCAGTGCGGCGCGACCTTGCCGGCCAGCGACTCGACCGCGGCCGACAAGGGCGAAAAGACCAAGCTGGCCAAGGCCGGCTAGGTCGGACTGAAGAGCGCTAGCCCTCGCCGGAGCCCGGATCCGTCTGGGTCTTCGGCGAACGGGTGCTGTCGGCCGAGCCTTGAGGCTCGGTGGCCGGTCGCGGCGGCTCGCCTTCGCGGGGCGAGGGCTTCTGGTTCTCGTTCTCGACTTCCCGATTCGACGGGCGGTCGGAGGATGAGGCCGGCTGGGGCGGATTGGTGATCGTGGGCATGGCGTAAGAACGCACCGCCCGAGGCTTCGATCCTCGCCGAGACCCCATGGGCCGGGAAGAAAACCACGATCGAGCCCGCGAAGCCGCTCAAACCTCCGCGCGCCGCTTGCCCGCCGTTCGCGACCCTGCTAAATGGCGCGGCTCTGGCGACAGGACGTGGCGCGCCGAGGCTTCCAAGCCTTCCGGCGCGCTGTCTGTCTCCGGATGTCCGTCGGCCCGAAAGGGTGGTCGGTCCGCAGGAGTGTAGCTCAGCTGGTAGAGCGTCGGTCTCCAAAACCGAAAGTCGTGGGTTCGAGTCCCCCCACTCCTGCCACTATATATGTTTGACGGGTCGCTTTCGGGCCCGGCTATGGCCACCGGGCCGCTTGTAGGTCCGGGTCCAACTTAGGAAGTCGTGAGCCTCTAGAGCATGGCCAGGAAACCGGGATCCAGCCCGTCAGCGATCAAGAACCGCGCCGCCAAGACGGCCGCGGCGATGGCGCCCGCAGGGGCCGCCGCGGCCGTCGCCGCGCCCGCCCCGCCGAAGAAGCGCACCACGCCGGTGCAGTTCTTCCGTGAGGTGCGCGCCGAGGCCCGCAAGATCACCTGGACCAGCCGCAAGGAAACCTGGATCACCTCCGTGATGGTCTTCATCATGGTGGTTCTGGCGTCGTTGTTCTTCCTGGCCGTCGACGGCGGCCTGGGCTTCGCCATCAATCAGCTCCTGAAGCTGGCGACCTCGGGATAAGATAGAGACGATGAGCACCGAAACCGCGTCCAACCCGAACCACAAGTGGTACATCGTCCACGCCTACTCGAATTTCGAGAAGAAGGTGGCCGAAAGCATCCGCGAGCAGGCCAAGAACCAGGGCCTGGAGGAGAACTTCTCCGAGATCCTGGTTCCGACCGAAGAGGTCGTCGAGATCCGCCGCGGCCGTAAGGTCAACGCCGAGCGCAAGTTCTTCCCGGGCTATGTCCTGGTGAAGATGAACCTCTCGGACGAAGCCTACCACCTGATCAAGAACACGCCGAAGGTCACGGGCTTCCTGGGCAGCGGCTCCAAGCCGATGCCGGTCTCCGAAAAGGAAGTCCAGCGCATCGTCGGCGCCATCGAGGAAGGCGTCGAGAAGCCCAAGACCGTCGTCCTGTACGAAGTCGGCGAGAACGTCCGCGTCATCGACGGCCCGTTCGCCAGCTTCAACGGCTCGGTCGAGCAGGTCGACGAGGAAAAGGCCCGCCTGCGGGTCACCGTCTCGATCTTCGGCCGCGCCACCCCGGTCGAGCTGGAATACGCCCAGGTCGAAAAGATCTCCTGATCCCTTCGATACGGTTGAAAGTAAAAAGCCCCGCGCTCGCAAGGCGCGGGGCTTTTGCTTTGACGTCCGGCCCCGCCCGCCCTCAGGTTGAGCGCGGGATGGCGGGAGCGATTCCTTGCGAGGACTGACACCGCCGATCGGCACGCGTCGAGAGCTGGGCCTGCTGGCGCTGGCCGCCGCGATCCTGTGCGCGCCGGGCTTCCTGTGGGGGCCGGGCGAGTCGCATTCCTGGATCTATAACGTCCTCTGGACTCGCCAGATCGCCGAGGGCTTCGCGCGGGGCGAGCTCTATCCGCGCTGGTTCCCGGAAAGCTTCTCGGGGCTGGGCAGTCCAACCTTCTATTTCTACGCGCCGTTCGCTCACTGGATCGCCGGCGGGCTGGAATTCCTGGGCCTGTCGACACGGCGCGCCGTGCAGCTGTTGTCCTACGCCCTGCTGCTCGGCTCGGGCCTGGCGATGTATGCCTGGCTGCGCTTCCGGGGGACTCTGCCGCTGCTGGGCGCGATCCTCTACATGGCCGCGCCCTATCACCTGGCCGACCTCTATGTCCGGGGCGCGCTGGCCGAGGCGGCGGCGTTCGTCTGGCTGCCGCTGATCGCGATGGGGATCGAGCTTCTGCCTCGCCGAAAGGGCGTGGTGTTGCTGGCCGCGGCCTTCGCCGGCCTGATCCTTTCGCACCTGCCGACAGCGCTGCTGGCCTGTGTCTTCCTGATCCTGCCGCTGGCGGTCTGGAGGGCGGTGAAGACGCCGGCGATCATCGCGCCGGGGATAGCGGCGGCTGTCCTGGGCGCGGGCCTTAGCGCGGTCTACTGGTTGCCGGCCCTGACCCTTCAGGGGAGGATCTCCACCGACCTGCTGTGGAGCCCCTACTATCAGCCGGCCACCTGGTTCGCGTGGCGGCTGTCGCCGCTGAATCTGGCGCTGTTCGCCGGGGCGGCGTTGGGCTGGACGCTGCTGGCCGCGCCGTCGCGGACCTTCTGGTCGTGGATCACTCTGATTTCGGCCTTGGCGGCCCTGGGTCTGATTCCCTTCGTCTGGGATCTGCCGCTGCTGGCCAAGGCGCAGTTTCCCTGGCGACTGCTGGTGGTGGTGGAGTTCGCCGCCATCACCGCGATCGCCGCCCATCCGCCGAAGGGCCTGGAGCTGTCGGCGGGGCGGATCGTGCTGGTCGTGCCGGTCGCCATGATGATCGCCCAGGCCGCCGTGGCTCTGCGCGCCCAGCCGGACGTCGCCACGGTCCTGGCGATCCGGAACGAGGCGCCCGAATATCTGCCGCACGGCCTGCCGGCCGCCGGCGTCTCGGGAACGCAGCGGACGGCCGACGTCTCCGCCTACGATCGCCTGCCCCGGGGCGCGCGCGTCGACGTGCAGGCCGCGGGTCCGGTCACCTTGGGCCGGGCGGCCTTCCCGATCTGGCGGATCACCCGCGACGGCGAGGAAATCCCCTACCGGGGGCCGCTGATCACCTTCGAGGCGCGGCCGGGCGTCTACCGGATCGAGCGCCGCGTGCTGTGGCAGGAACGCTGGGGGGCGCTGGCGAGCGCGGCGGCGGCGGCGATGTTGGCTATGCTTGTGGTCCTGGAATGGCGTCCACTTCGTCGAAAAATGCTTTAGGCGCGGCTCTCGATCATCCCGACCTTCAGGTCGTTGGCCGTGTAGACGCATTCGCCGTCCACGAGCAGGCGGCCGTTGGCCAGGCCCAGGGCCAGCTTGCCTCGGCGGACCTGGCGCAGGCTGATCTCGTAGCGGACCAGCTTGGACGCCGGCGTGATGTCGCCGCGGAACTTGACCTCGCCGACGCCGAGGGCGCGGCCCTTGCCGGGCGAGCCCGACCAGCCCAGCCAGTAGCCGATCACCTGCCACATGGCGTCCAAGCCCAGGCAGCCCGGCATGACCGGATCGCCGATGAAATGGCAGTCGAAGAACCAGAGGTCGGGGGTGATATCCAGCTCGGCGACCACGTGGCCCTTGCCGAACTCGCCGCCGTCCAGGCTGATCTCGGTGATGCGGTCCATCATCAGCATCGGCGGCGCGGGCAGCTGGGCGTTGCCCGGTCCGAAATAGCCGCCCCGGCCCGACTCCAGCAGGTCGGCCTTGGCGTAGTGGTCCTTGGGCGTGTGGAAGTCGCGCGGATCGGCCAAGTCTCTCTCCCATCCCTCAGGTCCGCGCGGGCGGTCTTCAATCGCCGCCGCATCCGCCCGAGGTCTGCTCAAGCTGTGGGTGCGGCGGCGGGATCGTCAAGATTGAGCGGTCAGGCGGTGAACGTCATCGTGCTCAGCACCTGCTCCAGCACCACCAGCGGCATGGCCCCGCGCAGCAGCACGTCGTGGAAGGCCTTGGGGTCGAACTTCGCGCCGGCCTTGGCCTTGGCGACGTCGCGCAGGCGCTCCCACTCGGTGTGGCCGATCTTGTAGCTGCAGGCCTGGCCGGGCCAGATGCAGTAGCGGTCGATCTCGCGCTGCACCCGCGAGCGCGGCATGCCGGTATTGTCGACCATGTAGTCGGTGGCCTGGGCGCGGCTCCAGCGCTTGTGGTGCATGCCGGTGTCGACCACCAGGCGCACGGCGCGGAACTGCAGCGACTGCAGGAAGCCGATCTCGCCCAGCGGGTCGTCCTTGTAGGCCCCCATCTCGGCGGCCAGCTGCTCGGCATAGAGCGCCCAGCCTTCGCTATAGGCGGCGAAGCCCATGCCGGCCCGGCGCAGCATCGGGATCTCCTGCGAGCCCAGGGCGATCGAACCCTGCCAGACGTGACCGGGCAGGGCCTCGTGATAGGTCAGGGTCGGCAGGCTGAACTTCGGCCACTCTGTGGTGTCCTTGAGGTTGATGTAGAAGCGGCCCGGGCGCGCGCCGTCCAGCGACGGCGGCTGGGCGTAGCCGTTTGGGGCGCCGTCCTCGATCTCGGGCGGCACGCGGACGATCTCGACCGGGGCGGAGGGCAGGGTGCGGAACTGGGTCGGCAGCTGCGCGCGGATCGCCTTCGTCTGGGCGTTGAGGTCGGCCAGCAGCTGGGCGCGGCCGGCGTCGGTGTTGGCGTAGAGCTGGTCGGGGCGGGCCGACAGGGCCGTCAGCCGCGCGGCGACCGTGCCGGTGGTCAGGCCCTGCTTCTTCAGCAGCACGTCGATCTGGGCGGTCAGGTCGGCCACCTGGTCGAGCCCCAGCTTGTGGACCTCCTCGGGCGTGCGGCGAGTGGTGGTCTGGAAGGCTAGGGCCCCGGCGTAGAAGGCTTCGCCCATCGGCAGTTTCCAGGCCCCGGCGTCGCCAGTGGCCTTGGGGCGCAGGGCCTCCAGGGCGGCGATCTGGCGGTCGAGGGCCGGCTGCACCTTGCCGCCGACGATGGCGCTGGCGCGGGCCGACCAGTCGCCGGAAAGACCCGCCTTGGCCGCGCGCGCGACCAGGGACTGGACGATGCTGGTCTGTTCGGGCGCCGGGGCGCGCTGGCGTTTCAGCTGGGCCAGGCCGGCTTCGAGGGCGAAGTCCGGGGCCAGAACGCCGGCGGCGGCGTCCATCCTGAACGCGGTGGTGTTGTCGTCGAGGACCTTGGCGTAGGCCTCCAGGCGAGACAGATAGGCCTCGGCGTCTTCCCTGGTCTTCACCGGGTGGCGGGAGTCCAGAAAGTCCGGAACGGACTGGTAGGGGCCGGTCAGCTGGCTCAGCACATAGGGCGAATAGGGGGCGTAGCCGAAGCCGGCGGGGCCTTCGCCGTAGGTGAACTTTTCGCCGCCCTCGACGATGCGCTTGTAGGTGTAGGTGGTGACCTCGTGGTCGACGCGGGCGGCCGGCGACAGCTGGGCCGGGTCGATCCTGGCCAGGGCCGCGACGCGGTCCTTGCGCTGGGCGACCCAGGCGGTGCGGGCCGCGCGCGAGCCGTCGTTCAACTGGGCGCGCTGGCCGGCGCGGGCCCCCACGTCCAGGCCCCGGCTGGTGGCGGTCTCGGGCGAGGCGTCGAGGTCGGCTTCCCAGAACCGGTCCAGCAGCGCCTTGAGCTCGGCGTCCTTCGCGCCCAATGGGGATCCAGGCGCGGCGAGGGCGGGCGAGACGGCGAACGGCGTCAGCGCGACGCCCAGCAGAAACTGACGACGATCCATGAAAACTCCCCCGCGCCCCTGCGCTGTTTCGGAGATACGTTATCCGATCAAGGCGCGTGCGCCAGCGCCCCTCGACTCCGTAGCGATTCAAGACGAACCTGTCGTCGAGATAGAGGAGTTGGTCGATGAGCAGTCCCAAAGGCGCCTGCCTGGTGGTGGGTGTCGGCGACGGGGTCGGCGGCGCGATCGCCAAGGCCTTCGCGGCCGAGGGCTACACGGTCTGCATGACCCGTCGCCCGCGCCACCTCGAGCAGCTGGAGGCCCTGGCCGCCGAGATCCGCGCCCAAAGCGAGAAGGGGAGCGGCGGCCAGGCCCGCGCCTACGGCGTCGACGCCCGCCGGGAGGCCGAGATGATCGCCCTGGTCGACCAGATCGAGGCCGAGGTCGGGCCGCTGGAGGTGGTCGTTTTCAACATCGGCGCGAACGTCCGCTTCGGCCTGGTCGAGACCACGGCCCAGGTGTTCAGCAAGGTCTGGGAGATGGCCTGCTTCGCCGGCTTCCTGACCGCGCGGGAGGCGGCGCGGGTGATGGTCCCGCGCGGTCGCGGCACGATCCTGTTCACCGGGGCCAGCGCCAGCCTGCGCGGCAAGGACGGATTTTCGGCCTTCGCCTCGGCCAAGGCCGGCCTGCGGGCGGTGGCGCAAAGCGCGGCGCGGGAGCTGGGACCGAAGGGGATCCACGTGGCCCATGTCGTGGTCGACGGGGCGATCGACGGGGTCTTCACCCGCTCGGTCCGCGAGGATGTCCAGGGCCTGCTGGATCGCGACGAGATCCTCAAGCCCGCCGAGATCGCCGCGAACTATGTCTGGCTGCACGGCCAGCCGCGCTCGGCCTGGACCCACGAGATCGACCTGCGGCCCCATTCTGAAACTTGGTAGGGGGAGAAAGCTGGTGAACGCCATGAGCAAGAGTGTCGACTTCATCTTCGACTTCGGCAGCCCCAACGCCTACCTGGCCTGGAAGGTGCTGCCGGAGATCGCCGCCCGCCACGGCGCGACCGTGACCCTGCTGCCGTGCCTGCTGGGCGGCATCTTCAAGGCCACCGGCAACCAGGCCCCGGCCATCGCCTTCGGCGGCGTCAAGGGCAAGATGGACTACGAGATGCTGGAGATGCGCCGCTTCATCGAGGCGCACGGACTGGCCGCGTTCCGGTTCAATCCGCACTTCCCGGTCAATACCCTGTTGCTCATGCGCGGCCAGATCGCCGCCCAAAGAAGCGAAATGGGGATGGGCGTCGGCGAGGCCTATCTCGACACGATGCTGAAGGGCATGTGGGAGCAGGGCCTCAAGCTCGACGATCCGGAGGTGTTCGTCGCCACGGCGAACGCGGCCGGCCTGGACGGCGCGGCCCTGCTGGCGGCGACCGGCGACCCCGAGGTGAAAGCCCAGCTGATGGCCAACACCGAGGCGGCCGTCGCGCGCGGCGTCTTCGGCATCCCGACCTTCTTCGTCGGCGGCGAGATGTTCTTCGGCAAGGAACGGCTCGGCCAGGTCGAGGCCGAGTTGGCGAAGGGGTAGGGGGGCTCAAATCAGCGGGGCCGTCCTCGTCCTTCGACAAGCTCAGGATGAGGACGAATTTCAGCGCCGTATCTCAGTAGAAAACCTCATCCTGAGCGTGTCGAAGGACGAGGTTTTCGCTCCCCCTAAGCCTTGGCCATCAGCCGCTGCTCGGCCAGCACGCCGAACTCATGACCCAGGCGGATCATGGCTTGCGCCAGGTCGTCCATCTGCGCCTCGGTGTGGGCCGCCGAGATGGCGCAGCGCAGCAGGCTCTCGCCCGACGGCGTGGCCGGCGGCAGGCCGATATTGACGTAGTAGCCGGCCTCCAGCAGCGCGCGCCACATGGCCAGGGTCGTGGCGTCCGACTCCAGGCAGACGGCGACGATCGGGCTGGGCGTCGAGCCCAGCTGGAAGCCGGCGGCCTCCAGAGCGCCGTACAGGCGGCTGACATTGGCCCACAGCTTGGCGCGCAGGTGCGGACGTTCCTTCACGGCTTTCAGCGCGGCGCGCACGGAGGCGACGGTCGCCGGCGGCAGCGAGGCGGTGAACATGTAGGGGCGGCAGGCGATGCGCAGGATGTCGAACTGCTCGTGGTTGGAGACGCAATAGCCGCCGACCGCGCCCAGGCTCTTGGAGAAGGTGCCGACCACGAAGTCGACCTGGTCCAGCAGGCCTTCCTGTTCGGCCAGGCCGCAGCCGTTGTCGCCCAGCACGCCCATCGAGTGGGCCTCGTCCACCAGGATATACGCGCCGTGGCGCTTGGCGACCTCGACGATCGCCTTCAGCGGGGCCATGTCGCCCAGCATCGAATAGATGCCCTCGACGACGATCAGCTTGTTGCCCGGCTCGCCCTCCAGGCGGCTCAGGCGCTTGTCCAGATCGGCGGCGTCGTTGTGCTTGAAGCGGATGGCGCTGGCCTGGGTCTGCTTGCAGGCGTCGTAGATCGAGGCGTGGCTGTCGGCGTCCAGCAGCAGGAAGTCGCCGGCCCCGACCAGCGTCGAGATGATGCCGAGATTGGCCTGGTAGCCGGTCGAGAACACCATGGCGTGGGCCATGCCGTGCAGCTCGGCCAGTTCACGCTCCAGCGCGACGTGGTCCGAGAACGAGCCGTTGGCGATCCGCGAGCCGCAGGTGCCCGTGCCCTCGCGGCGCACCGCCTCGACCGCGGCCTCGATGCTGGCCTCGTCGAAGGCCAGGCCCAGATAGTTGTGCGTACCCACGGTCACGGTCTTGCGGCCGTTGATGATCGCCTCGCTGGCCGAGAGGAGCTGGTCCATCACCACGCCGGTCGGCATCTGGCCGGAAGCGCGAGCAGTCTCGTAGCGGGCGGCCAGGGCGGAGTGGCTGTCGAAGAGTCCCAAGTGCGTGCTTTCTGAATTCGGCGCGGAGGGTGGTCGTAAGGTTCCGCTTGTTCGGAAAATGGAATACAGTCTAAAAATAGACGCATCAATGAAAATGGATTCTATTCCAAACTCTGGGATGGCTCTGCGGGAGCTGGGCAAGGCGCGCCGATATGCCGAGATCGTCGGCGCGGCGGCTGTTCTGTGGCGTGAGCACGGGTTTGACAAGGTCTCGTTGAGTCAAATCGCCGCGGCCGCCGAGGTCTCGCCCCAGACCATCTACAACCTGATCGGCGGTCTCGACGCGGTCGGGTTGGCGGTCATCAACGTGGCCATGAACCGGGTCGAGTCGCTGCTGTCGCGCTCCTCGGCGAAAGGCGTGGCCTTCGCGCTGGAGGCGGCGCGGGCCTCGGCCCAGCTCTATATCGACGACAGCCATCTCTATCGCCAGGTGCTGGTGCGGATCCCGCGCGTGCTGTTCGAGGGCACGCACCTGGGTCGCGACGTCGCCCAGATTGTCATCCTGGCGATGATCCAGGCCCAGGCCGCCGGCGAGATCGCGCCGCACGTCGACCCTGACCGGCTGGGCCGGGTGATCTACGCCAACTATCTGGGCGCGATCTACGACTGGGCCTGCGGCGACGCCAGCGATGAGGTGTTCCTGGAAACCAGCCAGGTCGCCGTGCTGGCGCCGGCGGCGGCCTGCGCCACCGACGCGGCCCGGCCAGGCCTGACGGCGCAGCTCTATTCGATGCTCCGCTGCCCGAACGCTGCCTGAGCTAAAGGGCCCTGGAGGCTTTGACTCTCCCCTGACCACCTGCTAAACGCCGCGCCTCGCTCCCGAACCCCGGTTCTGGGGCGCGCTTGTCGTTTCGGCGGCAGGTTCAAATCCGTGGGAGGGCCGCCAAGCCCGCACCACGGCTCACCAGCGAGGGCCCTCGGCCCTCACGAGAGGATACCATGGCTAAGAAGATCCTGGGCTACATCAAGCTCCAGGTGAAGGCTGGCTCGGCCACGCCTTCGCCCCCCATCGGCCCGGCTCTGGGTCAACGCGGCGTCAACATCATGGGCTTCTGCAAGGAGTTCAACGCGCGCACCGAGAACGTCGAAAAGGGCACGCCCCTGCCGACCGTGATCACTGTCTACCAAGACAAGTCGTTCACCTTCATCACCAAGACGCCCCCGGCGACGCACTACCTGAAGCAGATCACCGGTCTGAAGTCGGGCGCGAAGCTGACCGGTCGCGAGACCGTCGGCGAAGTGACGCGCACGCAACTGCGCGAAATCGCCGAAAAGAAGATGAAGGACCTGAACGCCAACGACATCGAGGCCGCGGCCAAGATCATCGAAGGCTCCGCCAAGGCCATGGGCCTGAAGATCGTGGAGGCCTAATCACATGGCTAAGCAACCCAAGCGCATCACCGCCTGGACCGGCGATCGCGAAGCGACCCATTCGGTCGAAGCCGCCATCGCCCTGGTCAAGGCCAACGCCAAGGCCAAGTTCGACGAGTCGATCGAGATCTCGGTCAACCTCGGCGTCGATCCGCGTCACGCCGACCAACAGGTCCGTGGCGTCGTGAACCTGCCGTCGGGCACCGGCCGTGACGTCCGCGTCGCCGTCTTCGCCAAGGACGCCAAGGCCGCTGAAGCGACCGCGGCGGGCGCCGAGCACGTCGGCGCCGAAGACCTGTACGAAAAGATCGCCGGCGGCTTCATGGACTTCGACCGCGTCATCGCGTCGCCGGACATGATGGCCCTGGTCGGTCGCCTCGGTAAGGTGCTGGGCCCGCGCGGCCTGATGCCGAACCCGAAGGTCGGCACCGTGACCCCGAACGTCGGCCAAGCCGTTAAGGACGCCAAGGGCGGCGCCGTCGAGTTCCGCGTCGAGAAGGCGGGCATCGTTCACGCCGGCATCGGCAAGGCCTCGTTCACCGACGAAGCCCTGGTCATCAACGTCAAGGCCATGATCGACGCCCTGAACAAGGCCAAGCCGTCGGGTGCCAAGGGCGTCTACGTGAAGCGCATCGGCCTGTCGTCGACGATGGGTCCGGGCTTCAAGGTGGACACCGCCTCGGTCGGCTAATCGCTGGTCGAAGCTTGAGTTACCGGGACGGGCGCTGGAGCGATCCAGCGCCCGTCTTGCGTTTGGAGCATCGCGCTGCGAAGCCCCACGTGACGAAAGAGAAGGGCGGGGCCTTGCGGCTTCGCCCTTTTTCTTTGATCCAGGGATGATGAGCCAAGACGACATCCTCGACGTCGCCGTGATCGGCGGCGGGCCGGCCGGGCTGATGGCGGCCGAGACGGTCGCCCAAGGTCTAGGGGGAGCGGCCGGCAAGTCCGTGGCGGTGTTCGAGAAGATGCCGACCTTCGGGCGCAAGTTCCTGATGGCCGGGCGCGGCGGGCTCAATCTCACCCACTCCGAGGACTTCGAGCGGTTCGGCCAGCGCTACGGCGCGCGGTCGGCGGCCTTGGCGCCGCTGCTGGAGGCGTTCGCGCCCAAGGACCTCGTGGCCTGGGCCGAGGGGCTGGGACAGCCGACCTTCGTCGGGGCCAGCGGCCGAGTGTTTCCCAAGGCGATGAAGGCCTCGCCGCTGCTGCGGGCCTGGCTGGCGCGCCTGGAGGGGCAGGGCGTTCAACTGCGCACGCGGGCCGAATGGACCGGCTGGAGCGCCGACGGCGACCTGCTGATCAACGGCGAGGTCGTCCGTGCTCGGACGGTAGTGCTGGCCCTGGGCGGGGCCAGCTGGGCAAGGCTCGGCTCCGACGCGGCCTGGGTTCCGGCGCTAGAAGGGCAGGGCGCGGCCATCGCGCCGTTCCGCGCCGCCAACTGCGGCTTCGACGTCGCCTGGAGCGCGATCTTCCGCGAGCGCTTCGCCGGCGAGCCGCTCAAGAACATCGGCCTGCGCCATGGCGAGGCGAGCGCGCGGGGCGACGCCATGGTCGCCGGCTACGGCCTGGAGGGCGGGGCGGTCTACGCCCTGGCGGCGTCCCTGCGCGATGCGATTGAGGCCGAGGGGCGGGCGGCGCTGACCATCGACCTGCGGCCCGATCTGCCGGTCGAGACCCTGACGCGCCGGCTGGGCGCGCCGCGCGGCGGCCAGAGCCTGGCCAACTTCCTGCGCAAGACGGTCAAGCTGTCGCCCGTCGAGGTCAACCTGCTGCGCGAGGCGCACGGCCTGGACCTGCCCACCGAACCGGCCACGCTCGCCCAGGCGATCAAGGCCGCGCCGATCGTGCTGACCGCCGTCCAGCCGCTGGACCGGGCCATCTCCGCGGCTGGCGGCGTGACGTTCGAGAGCCTGGACGGCCTGGCGCTGAAGGGCCGTCCCGACGTGATCCTGGCTGGCGAGATGCTGGACTGGGAGGCCCCGACCGGCGGCTACCTGCTGCAAGCCTGCTTCGCGACCGGCGTGGCGGCGGGGAAGCAGGCGCTGGCGAGGCTCTAGGGTTTCATCGCCGCCCGGATCTTCGCCGCCATCGCTTCCAGGTCCTTCGGATCGGCCGGCGCGTTTTCAGCCAGGTAGACGGGCTTGCCGGCGATGCGCGGGATCACGTGGACATGCAGGTGCGGCACGCTCTGGCCGACGCCGTTGTTCTGCAGGATCATGAAGCCCTCCAGCCCCAGGGCGTCGACCTCCGCCTGGCCGACCTTCTGGGCGACGGCCATGACCTTGGCGATATCCTTGGGATCCATCTCCAGCAGGTTGCGGGCCTTGGAGGTCTTGGAAATCACCAGCACGTGGCCGGCCTCCAGCGGGGCGCGATCCATGAAGGCCAGGACGTCCGCGTCCTCATAGACCTTCCAGGCCGGCAGCTCGCCCCGGATGATCTTCGCGAACGGGTTGTTCGGGTCGTAGGCGGCCTTCAGCGGAATTCGGGACCCGGCCGGCGCGATGGTCGGATCGAACCGGGCCAGCCAGCGGATCACCTCGCTCTCCAGCGCGATGCGCGAATCCGAGAAGCTGTGGTCGGTGGGGTAATAGGCCTCGGTCAGTTCCCTGGCCCCGGCGGCCTTGGCGGCGGCGGCCAGCTTGCGCGTGCCGGGCGCGCCGGCGAACTCGGCGCCGATCAGCAGCACCGGACGGTCGGAGATCCTGGCGGTGAGTTTCTCGAGGTCCAGCTTGGCCGCGTCGCGCTCGATCTCGGCGATCAGGGCTTCGGAGGTCGTGGCCAGCGGCGCGGTGTCCGGGCGCATGGCCTCGGCCGCGCCCCTGCGGGCCTGGTCGCTGGTGATCCTGGCGGCTTCCTCGCCGATGTCCCACGAGTCGATCAGCACCGCGCCCGCCACGCGCGGCTCGGCGGCGACGGCGTCGGCGGCCATGAAGCCGCCCATGCTGTGGCCGGCCACGACGATGCGCTTGGGATCGATGTGGTATTTGGCGACATTGGCCGGATCCAGTAGCCAGGCCACGGCCGCCTCGCCGTCGGCGCGGGCGTTGGCGAAGCTGAACTGGCCCTGGCTGCCCCACGAGCCGCGATAGTTGATCCGCATCGCGTTCCAGCCCGCCCGGCGGACGGCCTGCAAGAGGTCGATATTGGTCTCGTTGCCCGGGAAGCCGTGCAGGAACAGCATCGTCGGGTGCGGCTGCGTCCCCGAGGCCAGGTAGAGGATGGCGTTGACCTTGGATCCAGCGATGTCGACCTGGAACGCGGCCATGTCGGCCGGATAGTCCTTGTCGCGCGCGGGATCGGCGACCACGGCCCGCGGCGTCGGCGGGGCCTTCAGCTCGGCGAAGGCGGAACTGGCGAAGGCCAGCAGAAGCGCGGTGAACGCGGCGGCGGTGCGGTGCATGGCGGGTTCCCCTCGGAGCTTGGGCCATTAGAGCCTGACCGTGAGGTGTTTTGGGAGGGGATTTCCGCGCGCTGTTGATATCCCGTCGATCTTCGTCTATACGGCGCGCCTCTTCGATGGACTCCGGTCCGACGAAGAACCTGTTTGAGAACTACGGGGCGTGGGGTCACCAACGCCGTAATCGAGGAAGAGCCCTTCCTCGCCGTCGGGAGACAGGGATAGAGACGCCAAGGTCTCCTGCTCGTGACCCCTTCCTAGGAGGGGATGTCCGAGATCGGAGCGCGGCCGACTTTCCTTGGAACAGGCATATGCGACTCGCGCGCGGGAGCAATTCCGCATGGGACCGCATCTGGCTGCCGGAATGGTCCGGCCGCTGCTAACTGAGTAGGAGACCGCAATGGACCGCGCTCAAAAGCAGGAGTCGATTGAATCGCTGAAAAGCGTGTTCACCGACGCCGGCGCTGTCGTCGTGACCCACTACATGGGTCTGACCGTTGCGGAAATGACCGACCTTCGTCTTCGCCTCCGCAAGGAAGGCGCCGCGATCAAGGTTGTGAAGAACACCCTGGCCCTCAAGGCTCTGGACGGCAAGCTTGGTGATACGGGTTCCGCCCTGTTCACCGGCCCGGTCGCCATCGCCTACGGCCCGGACGCCGTCTCGGCCGCGAAGATCGCGGTGCAGTTCGCCAAGGAAAACGACAAGCTTAAGATTGTCGGTGGCGTTCTGGACCAGACCAACGTGCTCGACGAAGCCGGCGTGCGTGCTCTGGCGACCCTGCCGTCGCTGGACGAACTGCGTGGCAAGCTTATCGGCCTCATCCAGGCTCCGGCGACCAAGATCGCTGGCGTCCTGCAGGCCCCGGCTGCCCAGCTGGCTCGCGTTTTCAACGCCTACGCGACCAAAGACGCCGCGTAACGGTCATCCCCGCATATCTATCCCAATCTCTCTTTAGGAACTGACACATGTCGAAGCTCGAAAAGCTGGTCGAAGAACTGTCCACCCTGTCGGTGCTGGAAGCCGCTGAACTGTCGAAGCTGCTGGAAGAAAAGTGGGGCGTCTCGGCCGCCGCTCCGGTCGCCGTCGCCGCCGCTGGCGGCGCCGCCGCTCCGGTTGAAGCCGCTGAAGAGCAAACCGAGTTCACCGTCGTTCTGACGAACGGTGGCGACAAGAAGATCAACGTGATCAAGGAAGTCCGCGGCGTCCGTCCGGACCTCGGCCTGAAGGAAGCCAAGGACCTGGTCGAAGGCGCTCCGCAGAACGTCGTCGAAAACGTCTCGAAGGCTCAAGCCGACGAAGTCGCCAAGAAGCTGACCGAAGCCGGCGCCACCGTCCAAATCAAGTAATCTGGCCCCCGCCGTGGACATTCCGACATGGTCGGAATGTCCAGCCTTTTACAGGAAATCGGAGCCCCTTGGGGCTCCGGGCGGGGACTGGGTTCCTTTGGAACTGGCGAGCGGGCCCGGAGGGAAACCTCCGGGCCCGTTCTGTTTCGCGGCGCTCGCGCCCGCCGACGGCGTGCGGCGAAATGCCGGCCAAGATTGTATCCGGAGCGGCTCTGTAGCAGTTTCGTCCTCGACCATGGCCGAGTCAGATCCCGAACCGGGTCAGCGGGCCCAGGAGAGGCGACGATGGGGGCGATCTGGGATTGGTTGATCAACCCGTCCGGGTTGACGCCGCACGGCTTTTGCCTGAGCTGGGCGCCTGGGCTGGTGGCGACGCACGTGATCGCCGACGCGCTGATCGGCCTGTCCTATTTCTCGATCCCCCTGGCCATCGCCGCCTTCGTGCGCCAGCGGCCGGACATCCGCTACGGCTGGGTGGCCTATCTGTTCGTGGCCTTCATCCTGGCCTGCGGCACCACCCACCTGTGGGCCATCCTGACCCTGTGGTTCCCCGCCTATGGCGTCGAGGGCGTCATCAAGGCGATCACGGCGGTGCTGTCGATCGCGACGGCCGCCCTGCTGTGGCCCCTGATTCCCAAGATCGTCGCCCTGCCGTCGGCCAAGCAGCTGGAGCAGGTCAACGCCACCCTGGCCCAGCGGGTCGCCGAGCGGACCGCCGAGCTGGAGGCCGTCAACGGCCAGCTGACCGAGGCCTTGGCCGATCGCACCCGAGCGCTGGCCCAGCGCGACCTCCTCCTGCGCGAGGTCTATCACCGGGTGAAGAACAACCTGCAGATCATCGACGGCATGCTGGCCATGCAGAGCCGCAGGCTGGACGACGAGAGCGCCCGGTCGGCTCTGGCGACCATGCGGGGGCGCGTCTACGCCCTGGGCCTGGTGCATCATCAATTGATGGAGTCGACGGACCTCGAGACCTTCGACATCGCGCCGTTCCTGCGGGAACTGGCCGACAATATCGTCCAGGGGGGCTCGGCCGAGAACGTGGAGCTGTCGGTCGAGGCCGCGCCGTTGCCGGTGGGGTTGGACTTCGCCATCCCCCTGGGCCTGATCGTCACCGAACTGGTGACCAACTCGCTCAAGCACGCCTTTCCCGACGGCAAGGGCCGCATCGAGGTTTCGCTGGTGCGTTTGGATGACGGCCGGCTGGAACTGGCCGTGTCCGACAACGGCAAGGGCTACGCGCCCGGCGAGACCAAGACGGGCTCCCTAGGCGGCACGATCATAGAGGGTCTGGTGACGCAATTGGGTGGTACAATGAAGGTGCGACACGACAAGGGCGTGCGCACCGAAATCACGATCCCGGGGGCGGCGCCCGCATGAACCACCTCTCCAACAGCGTGCTGGTCGTGGACGACGAGTTCCTGATCGCCCAGGGACTTTGCATGCAGGTCGAGGAAATGGGTCTTCCCGTCTGCGGCTCGGCGGCGACGGCGAACGAGGCCGTGGTCCTGACCCGGCGGCACCGCCCGGCCGTGGTTCTGATGGACATGCGGCTGCGCGGCGAGGGGGATGGGGTCGACGCGGCCCTGGCGATCCACGCGACGGTCGGGTCGAAGGTGATCTTTCTGACCGGCTCGCGCGAGCAGGAAACCATAGACCGCATGCGCCTGAGCCGTCCGGCGGCGATCCTGTTCAAGCCCGTGTCCGAGCGCGCCCTGCGTTCGGCGATCCACGCCGCCATGGCGTCCTGAAGAGTTCAACATGATCCATCGTCGTCACCTGATCGCCGGCGGCCTGACCCTGGCCGCCGGACCCGCCTTCGCCGCCGACGGTCTCGCCCAGGAAGGTCTGGGCGGCATCCGCATGCCGGCCTCGGTGATCGACAGCGAGTTGCGCGGCCTGTCGCCGACCGGCGGCAAGCGCTACTGGGCCTCGGGCTCGAAGGGCTGGCTGATCCGCGGGCGTGACGAGCGCCAGGACGCCATGCGGATCATCGGGGCCGAGACGCTGGACTTCCGCGGCCTGCACGCCTTCGACGACAACCACGTCCTGGCCATGAGCGCCGGGCCCGGCGAGGCCTCGCAGCTGTGGCGCACCAAGGACGGCGGCAAGACCTGGAAGCGGATCGCCGCCAACCAGGACCCGGAAGGCTTCTGGGACTCGATCGCCTTCGTCGACAGCCGGCGCGGCTTTATCCTGGGCGACCCGACCAGGGGCCGGTTCACGGTGCTCTATACCGCCGACGGCGGCGAGACCTGGGCGCGGCTGAAGGACGAGGGCGTGCCGCCGGCCGCGCCGAACGAGGGAGCCTTCGCCGCCAGCAACGGCTGCGTGGCGATCGGCCCGCGCGGTCAGGTCGCCTTCTGCACAGGCGGGGCGGGCAAGGCGCGGGTCTATGTCTCGCGCGGCGGGGGCGGGGTGTTCGTGGCTGCCGACACGCCGATCCTGGCCGACGCTCCGTCGAAGGGCGCCTTCGCCGTGGCCTACGACAAGCATGGCGCGCTGTGGGTCTGCGGCGGCGACTACCAGAAGCCCCGCGCCGAGGGCGTCAACCTGGCGCGGCTGGATCCGGGCCGGGTGAGCTTCGAGGCGGTCGCCGCGCCGACCGGCTACCTGTCGGGCATCTCGGTCAAGGGCTCGACCGTCATGGCCACCGGCCTGGCCGGGACCATAGTCAGCCGCAAGGGCGGGCCGTTCCAGCGGGTCTCGGGCGCGCCGATGAACACGGTGCGGCTGGCCTCGGAGAAATCCGCCGTGCTGTGCGGACCCAAGGGTTCGATCGGTCTCTGGCGGGCCTGAGGCGGCAAAAGGCGCCGCCTCGCTTCCGGGAAAGCTGAAGCTTTTCAAGATCACTCGCGTTGGCGCGATTCTTGCAACCTCCAGGCGTGTTCGCCTTGGAGGACGGGATGTCGGTCTCGGGTATCGGAAACGGAAACTGGTCGGCCTACGCCGCCGCGAGCGCCGAGCGCACGCGAGGGACCGCGAACGCCCGCGTCGACAACGGTCCAAGCAGCGACGTCGACAAGGTTCGCGAGAAGGGCCTCACGGCCTTCGCCAAGGAAGCCAAGGCCGAGGCCTGGGCCGAGAAGGTGCGCAAGTGGCGCGACGAGGCGATGAAGGCGATGGGCCTGACCCAGGAGAAACTGGACGCCATGTCACCGGAGGACCGGGCCAAGGCGATGCAGCAGATCGACGAATATGTGCGGCGGAAGATCGACGAGGCGATGGAGGCGGCGCGCGAAGAGGCCAAGCGCAAGGGCCAGCCGCTGGGCGGGACGGGCGTTCCTCAATTCGTGGACTTCAGCGCCTAGAGGGGGAACGCCAAGCGTCGCCGTGCGCTAATGGCGGGTATCACCAAGGAAGCTTCGCCATGCTCAAGGTCGCCGGTGTCCTGCTCGTCCTGATGATCCTGTTCGGGATCCTGGGTTTCGTCGCCAACGTGGCCGGCGCGATCACCAAGGTCGCGTTCTTCGTCTGCCTGATCGCCCTCGGCGTCTCCCTGGCGATGAAGGCGCTGAAGAAGGGCTAATTCCGCCGATCTCCCCGGCGAATGCCGGGGTCCAGATCGAATCCGACGAGGCCGATCGTCTGGACGAGGCTTTGGAGCGAGAACACCCTAACCTTTCGGAATGTATCTGGGCCCCGGCATTCGCCGGGGAGGTCGGGTGTTGGAAGCTCGGGTCAGCCTATTTACGCCCGTTTACGAATCCCCCTTTTCTTCCCCGCTCGGTTCCCCTATATCCCCGCGTTCACGATTACATCGGCGGAGCGCTTTGGCGCGTCCGTATTACGCCCCGAGGCGCGATCAGCCGCCCTCCGATCCGCGCGAAGGGGCGCCCATCAGGCTTCCGGTCCCGGTCGCCCGATAGGGGAATTCCAGCGTCCGCGGCTCCCTGAGAAGGCGAGCGGCGAGGGTGGACGCCACGGACATTCTAATTCACGCGCGGATTCCGTCCGCGCCGCAGGGAAACAACATGGCGCAATCCTTCACCGGCAAGAAGCGGATCCGGAAGTCGTTCGGCCGCATCCCCGAAGCTGTGCAGATGCCGAACCTGATCGAGGTTCAGCGCTCTTCCTACGAACAGTTCCTGCAGCGCGAGGTCCGTCCGGGCCAGCGCCGCGACGAGGGCGTCGAGGCGGTCTTCAAGTCGGTCTTCCCGATCAAGGACTTCAATGAGCGCGCGGTGCTCGAATACGTCTCGTACGAATTCGAAGAGCCCAAGTACGACGTTGAAGAGTGCATCCAGCGCGACATGACCTTCGCGGCGCCGCTGAAGGTCAAGCTTCGCCTGATCGTGTTCGAAACGGAAGAAGAAACCGGCGCCCGCTCGGTCAAGGACATCAAGGAGCAGGACGTCTACATGGGCGATATCCCGCTCATGACGGACAAGGGCACCTTCATCGTCAACGGCACCGAGCGCGTCATCGTCTCGCAGATGCACCGCTCGCCGGGCGTGTTCTTCGACCACGACAAGGGCAAGACCCACGCCTCGGGCAAGCTGCTGTTCGCCGCCCGCGTGATCCCGTACCGCGGCTCGTGGCTGGACTTCGAGTTCGACGCCAAGGACATCGTCTACGTCCGCATCGACCGTCGCCGCAAGCTGCCGGCCACGACCTTCCTCTATGCCTTGGGCATGGACGGTGAAGAGATCCTGACCACGTTCTACGACGTCGTCCCGTTCGAGAAGCGCAGCGGTGGCTGGGCCACCCCGTACAAGCCCGAGCGCTGGCGCGGCGTGAAGCCGGAATTCCCGCTGGTCGACGCCGACACGGGCGAGGAAGTCGCTCCGGCCGGCACCAAGATCACGGCTCGCCAGGCCAAGAAGTTCGCCGACGGCGGCCTGAAGACCCTGCTGCTGGCCCCGGAAGCCCTGACGGGCCGCTACCTGGCGCGCGACGCGGTCAACTTCTCGACCGGTGAAATCTACGCCGAAGCCGGCGACGAGCTGGACGTCACCTCGATCCAGGCCCTGGCCGACCAAGGCTTCGACACCATCGACGTGCTCGACATCGACCACGTCACGGTCGGCGCCTACATGCGCAACACCCTGCGCGTGGACAAGAACGCCGTCCGCGAGGACGCGCTGTTCGACATCTATCGCGTCATGCGTCCGGGCGAGCCGCCGACCGTCGAGGCCGCCGAAGCGATGTTCAAGTCGCTGTTCTTCGACGCCGAGCGCTACGACCTGTCGTCGGTGGGCCGCGTGAAGATGAACATGCGCCTGGAGCAGGACGTGTCGGACGAAGTCCGCATCCTGCGCAAGGACGACGTCCTGGCCGTGCTGAAGGTCCTGGTGGGCCTGCGCGACGGTCGCGGCGAAATCGACGACATCGACAACCTGGGCAACCGTCGCGTCCGCTCGGTCGGTGAGCTGCTGGAAAACCAGTACCGCGTCGGCCTGCTGCGCATGGAACGCGCCATCAAGGAACGCATGTCGTCCGTCGACATCGACACCGTGATGCCGCACGACCTGATCAACGCCAAGCCGGCCGCCGCCGCCGTGCGTGAATTCTTCGGCTCCTCGCAGCTGTCGCAGTTCATGGACCAGACGAACCCGCTGTCGGAAATCACCCACAAGCGTCGTCTCTCGGCCCTCGGCCCGGGCGGTCTGACCCGCGAGCGCGCCGGCTTCGAAGTCCGCGACGTTCACCCGACCCACTACGGCCGGATCTGCCCGATCGAAACGCCGGAAGGCCCGAACATCGGCCTGATCAACTCGCTGGCCACCCACGCCCGCGTCAACAAGTACGGCTTTATCGAGAGCCCGTACCGTCGCGTGAAGGACGGCAAGCCGCAGGACGAAGTCGTCTACATGTCGGCGATGGAGGAATCCAAGCACGTCATCGCTCAGTCGAACATCAAGGTGGTCGACGGCGAGATCCTGGAAGACCTGGTCCCGGGCCGCATCAACGGCGAACCGACTCTTCTGCAAAAGGAGACGGTCGACCTGATGGACGTGTCGCCGCGCCAAGTCGTGTCGGTGGCCGCCGCCCTGATCCCGTTCCTCGAAAACGATGACGCCAACCGCGCCCTCATGGGCTCGAACATGCAACGTCAGGCCGTGCCGCTGGTGCAGTCGGACGCCCCGCTGGTCGGCACCGGCATGGAAGCGGTCGTGGCCCGTGACTCGGGCGCGGTCGTGATCGCCAAGCGCACCGGCGTCGTCGAGCAGATCGACGGTACGCGTATCGTCATCCGCGCCACCGAAGAAACCGACGCGGCCCGCTCGGGCGTCGACATCTATCGGATGTCGAAGTTCCAGCGTTCGAACCAGTCGACCTGCATCAACCAGCGCCCGCTGGTGAAGGTGGGCGACCGGATCCGCGCCGGCGACATCATCGCCGACGGTCCGTCGACCGAGCTGGGCGAACTGGCCCTGGGCCGCAACGCGCTCGTCGCGTTCATGCCCTGGAACGGCTACAACTTCGAAGACTCGATCCTGATCTCCGAACGCATCGTCCGCGACGACGTCTTCACCTCGATCCACATCGAGGAATTCGAGGTCATGGCCCGCGATACGAAGCTCGGCCCGGAAGAAATCACCCGCGACATCCCGAACGTCGGCGAGGAAGCCCTGCGCAACCTCGACGAAGCCGGCATCGTGGCGATCGGCGCCGAGGTCCAGCCGGGCGACATCCTGGTCGGCAAGGTCACGCCGAAGGGCGAAAGCCCGATGACGCCGGAAGAAAAGCTCCTGCGCGCCATCTTCGGTGAAAAGGCCTCGGACGTCCGCGACACCAGCCTGCGCCTGCCCCCGGGCGTCGCCGGCACGATCGTCGACGTGCGCGTGTTCAACCGTCACGGCGTCGACAAGGACGAACGCGCCCTGGCCATCGAACGCGCCGAGATCGACCGTCTGGGCAAGGACCGCGACGACGAGTTCACGATCCTGAACCGCAACATCTCGGGCCGCCTGAAGGAATTGCTGGTCGGCAAGGTCGCTCTGTCGGGTCCCAAGGGCCTGTCGCGCGGCGAGATCACCGCCGAGAACCTGAGCCAGGTGGCTTCGGGCCTGTGGTGGCAGATCGCCCTCGAGGACGAGAAGGCGATGGGCGAACTGGAAAGCCTGCGCCGTCTGTTCGACGAGAACCGCAAGCGCCTCGACCGTCGTTTCGAGGACAAGGTCGACAAGCTGCAACGCGGCGACGAACTGCCCCCGGGCGTCATGAAGATGGTCAAGGTCTTCGTGGCCGTGAAGCGCAAGCTTCAGCCGGGCGACAAGATGGCCGGCCGTCACGGCAACAAGGGCGTCATCTCGCGCATCCTGCCGATCGAGGACATGCCGTTCCTCGCCGACGGGACGCACGTCGACGTCGTTCTGAACCCGCTGGGCGTGCCCTCGCGCATGAACGTCGGTCAGATCTTCGAGACCCACCTGGGCTGGGCCTGCGCCAACCTTGGCAAGCAGATCACCAACCTGCTGGAAGACTGGCAGCACGGCGGTCAGAAGCAGGCCCTGATCGATCGCCTGCGTGACATCTACGGCCCGGACGAAGAACTGCCGGAAACCGAGGAAGAGCTGATCGAGCTGGCCAAGAACCTGGGCAAGGGCGTTCCGATCGCCACCCCCGTGTTCGACGGCGCGCGCATGAGCGATATCGAGGAGCACCTCGAAATGGCCGGCGTCAATCCGTCGGGCCAGTCGATCCTGTTCGACGGTCAGACCGGCGACCAGTTCAAGCGTCCGGTCACGGTCGGCTACATCTACATGCTGAAGCTGCACCACCTGGTCGACGACAAGATCCACGCCCGTTCGATCGGTCCGTACTCGCTCGTCACGCAACAGCCGCTGGGTGGTAAGGCCCAGTTCGGCGGTCAGCGCTTCGGGGAAATGGAAGTGTGGGCTCTGGAAGCCTACGGCGCGGCCTACACCCTGCAGGAAATGCTGACGGTGAAGTCCGACGACGTGGCCGGCCGGACCAAGGTCTACGAGTCGATCGTCCGCGGCGACGACACGTTCGAAGCCGGTATCCCGGAAAGCTTCAACGTGCTGGTCAAGGAAATGCGCTCGCTCGGCCTGAACGTCGAGCTGGAGAACAGCTGATCCGGACCTCCCTCCTCCGCGTGATCGCGGGGGAGGGGCCTCCCGTCAGCCCTCTCCAACTTTGAATTTTCGCGGGCAGTCCCGCAGAAGGAACCAAGATGAACCAGGAAGTCCTGAACATCTTCAATCCGGTCCAGGCCGCTCCGACCTTCGACCAGATCCGCATCTCGCTGGCCTCGCCGGAAAAGATCCGCTCGTGGTCGTTCGGCGAGATCAAGAAGCCGGAAACCATCAACTACCGCACGTTCAAGCCCGAGCGTGACGGCCTGTTCTGCGCCCGTATCTTTGGCCCGACCAAGGACTACGAATGCCTGTGCGGCAAGTACAAGCGCATGAAGTACAAGGGCATCATCTGCGAAAAGTGCGGTGTCGAAGTCACCCTGGCCCGCGTCCGTCGCGAGCGCATGGGCCACATCGAACTGGCCTCGCCGGTCGCCCACATCTGGTTCCTGAAGTCGCTGCCGTCGCGTATCGCCATGATGCTCGACATGCCGCTCAAGGACATCGAGCGCGTCCTGTACTTTGAATACTACATCGTCACCGAGCCGGGCCTGACCCCGCTGAAGCAGCACCAGCTGCTGTCGGAAGACGACTACATGCGCGCCCAGGAAGAGTACGGCGACGACAGCTTCACCGCCGAGATCGGCGCCGAGGCCGTCCAGAACCTGCTCAAGGCCATCGACCTCGAGAAAGAGGCCGAGCGTCTGCGCGAGGAACTGTCCGGCACCGTCTCGGACATGAAGCAGAAGAAGTTCAGCAAGCGCCTGAAGATCCTGGAAGCCTTCCAGGAGTCGGGCAACCGTCCCGAGTGGATGGTGCTGACGGTCGTTCCGGTCATCCCGCCGGAACTGCGTCCGCTGGTGCCGCTGGACGGCGGCCGCTTCGCGACCTCGGACCTGAACGACCTGTATCGCCGGGTCATCAACCGTAACAACCGCCTCAAGCGCCTGATCGAGCTGCGCGCCCCCGACATCATCATCCGCAACGAAAAGCGGATGCTGCAGGAATCGGTCGACGCCCTGTTCGACAACGGCCGTCGCGGTCGCGTCATCACGGGCGCCAACAAGCGTCCGCTGAAGTCGCTGGCCGACATGCTGAAGGGCAAGCAAGGCCGCTTCCGCCAGAACCTGCTGGGCAAGCGCGTCGACTATTCGGGCCGTTCGGTCATCGTGGTCGGTCCCGAGCTGAAGCTGCACGAGTGCGGCCTGCCCAAGAAGATGGCGCTCGAGCTGTTCAAGCCGTTCATCTACGCGCGCCTGGACGCCAAGGGCCTGTCGGGCACCGTCAAGCAGTCCAAGCGCATGGTCGAGCGCGAGCAGCCGCAGGTGTGGGATATCCTCGAAGAGGTCATCCGCGAGCACCCGGTCATGTTGAACCGCGCCCCGACGCTTCACCGTCTGGGCATCCAGGCGTTCGAGCCGAAGCTGATCGAGGGCAAGGCCATCCAGCTGCACCCGCTGGTCTGCGCCGCGTTCAACGCCGACTTCGACGGCGACCAGATGGCCGTGCACGTCCCGCTGAGCCTGGAAGCTCAGCTGGAAGCGCGCGTCCTGATGATGTCGACCAACAACATCCTGTCGCCCGCCAACGGTCGCCCGATCATCGTGCCGTCGCAGGACATCGTCCTGGGTCTGTACTACCTGTCGGTCGCTCGCGAGGGTGAGCCGGGCGAAGGCAAGATCTTCGCCGATCTGGGTGAAATCGAAGCCGCCATGGACGCCGGCGTCGTCTCGCTGCACGCCAAGATCAAGGCGCGCCACACCGAGATGACTCCGGACGGCGTGATGCTGCGCAAGGTGATCGACACGACGCCGGGCCGCATGAAGATCGCCGCCCTGCTGCCGCACCACCCGCAGATTGGCCACCGCCTGATCGAAAAGGCGCTGACCAAGAAGGAAATCGGCAATCTGATCGACATCGTCTACCGCCACTGCGGTCAGAAGGCGACGGTCATCTTCGCCGACAAGATCATGGGTCTGGGCTTCAAGGAAGCCGCCAAGGCCGGCATCTCCTTCGGCAAGGACGACATCATCATCCCGAAGCGGAAGGAGGCGATCGTCGCCGAAACCCGCGCTCTGGCCGAGGAGTACGAGCAACAGTACGCCGACGGCCTGATCACCAAGGGCGAGAAGTACAACAAGGTCGTTGACGCGTGGGCCAAGGCCACCGACCGCGTCGCCGACGAGATGATGGCCGAGCTTCAGATGAAGCATCGCGACGAGAACGGTCGCGAAAAGGAAATCAACGCCATCTACATGATGGCCCACTCCGGCGCCCGGGGTTCGCAAGCCCAGATGAAGCAGCTGGGCGGCATGCGCGGCCTGATGGCCAAGCCCTCCGGCGAGATCATCGAGACCCCGATCGTCTCGAACTTCAAGGAAGGCCTGACCGTTCAGGAGTACTTCAACTCGACCCACGGCGCCCGTAAGGGCCTGGCGGACACCGCGCTGAAGACCGCCAACTCGGGTTACCTGACCCGTCGTCTGGTCGACGTCGCGCAGGACTGCATCATCGTCGAGGAAGACTGCGGCACCACGCGGGGCATCACCCTGCGCGCCGTCGTCGAAGGCGGCGACGTTCTGGTCTCGCTGGGCACCCGCGTCCTGGGCCGCTTCACGGCCGAGGATGTCAAGGATCCGGGCACCGGCGAGCTGGTCGTTCCGGCCGACACCTATATCGACGAGAACATCGCCGACGCCATCGAGGCGGCGGTCGTCCAGTCGGTGAAGGTCCGCTCGGTCCTGACCTGCGAAGCCAAGGTCGGCGTCTGCGGCGCCTGCTATGGCCGCGACCTGGCCCGCGGCACTCCGGTGAACATCGGCGAAGCGGTCGGCGTCATCGCCGCCCAGTCGATCGGTGAGCCCGGCACGCAGCTGACCATGCGTACGTTCCACATCGGCGGCACCGCCCAGGTGGCCGAGCAGTCGTTCTTCGAGGCCTCGAACGAGGGTACGGTCCGCGTGATCGGCCCGACCGTCATCGGCTCCGATGGCGCGCTGGTCATCATGAGCCGCAACACCTCGGTCAGCGTGCTGGTCGACGGCAAGGAGCGCGAAACCTACAAGCCGCCGTACGGCGCCCGCCTGCGGGTCAAGGACGGCGACACGGTCAAGCGCGGCCAGCGCCTCGGCGATTGGGACCCCTACACCACCCCGATCATCACCGAAGTTGCCGGCAAGATCCGCGCCGAGGACCTGGTGGATGGCCTGTCCATCCGCGAGGAAGTCGACGAAGCGACCGGCATCGCCCAGCGCGTCATCGCCGACTGGCGTACCTCGGCCCGCGGTTCGGACCTGCGTCCGGCCATGGGCGTGCTGTCGGAAGACGGCTCGTACAAGCGCCTGTCGAACGGCGGCGAGGCTCGCTACCTCCTGTCGGCCGGCGCCATTCTCTCGGTCGCCGATGGCGACGAGGTGAAGCCGGGTGAAGTGATCGCGCGTATCCCGACCGAAGGCGCCAAGACCCGGGACATCACCGGTGGTCTGCCGCGCGTCGCCGAACTCTTCGAAGCCCGCCGTCCGAAGGACTGCGCGGTCATCGCGGAAATGGACGGCCGTGTCGAATTCGGCAAGGATTACAAGAACAAGCGCCGGATCAAGATCACGCCGGACGTCGACGCCGATGGCAACCAGGCCGAGGCGGTCGAGTTCCTGATCCCGAAGGGCAAGCACATCGCCGTCCACGACGGGGACTTCATCTCCAAGGGCGAATACATCATCGACGGCAACCCGGATCCGCACGACATCCTGCGCATCCTGGGCGTCGAGGCCCTGGCGAACTTCCTCGTCGACGAGATCCAGGAGGTCTATCGACTGCAGGGCGTGCCGATCAACGACAAGCACATCGAGACGATCGTTCGTCAGATGCTGCAGAAGGTCGAGATCCTCGAGCCCGGCGACACCGGCCTGATCAAGGGTGACCACCTTGATAAGCCGGAGTTCGACAAGGAACAGGACAAGGCTGTCGCCCGTGGCGGTCGTCCGGCTGTGACCCAGCCGGTGCTGCTGGGCATCACCAAGGCCTCGCTGCAGACCAAGAGCTTCATCTCGGCCGCGTCGTTCCAGGAAACGACCCGCGTCCTGACCGAAGCCTCGGTGCACGGCAAGACCGACACCCTGGAAGGCCTGAAGGAAAACGTCATCGTGGGTCGCCTGATCCCCGCCGGTACGGGTTCCTACCTGCGCAGCCTGCAACGCGTCGCCGCCAAGCGCGACGAGCAACTGGCCCAGCAGCGCGAAGAAGCGATGGAGCCGCTGCCGGCCGAGATCGCGCTCGCGGACGCCGAATAGGCCCTCGGGCTTAGAGCGAATACGGAAAGGCCCGGGAGCGATCCCGGGCCTTTTTCGTTGTCAGAGGCGTCCAGCGCCTGGAGATGCCGCCATGTCCGACTACGAGCTCTACTACTGGTCCGCGCCATTTCGCGGGCAGTTCGTGCGCGCCGTCCTGGCCCACGCCGGCAAGACCTGGACGGAAGGCGGCGACGCGGCGATCGCGGACCTGATGGGCGGGCCGGTGAAGGCCATGCCGGTCCCGTTCATGGGGCCGCCGATGCTGGTCGACAACAGGGCGAAGGTCGCCATCGCGCAGACGCCGGCGATCCTCTTCTATCTGGGCGAGACCCTGAACCTGCTCCCGGCGACACCGGAGCCGCGCGCCCTGACGCTGAAGATCGTCTGCGACGCCAACGACGTCATCGATGAGATGACCAATGACGGCGGCCGCGAGATGTGGACCGGCAAGCGCTGGGCCGAGTTCGTCCCACGCCTGAAGAGGTGGATGTCGTTCTGGGAGGAAACCGGCCGTCGCCACGGCTTGACGGCCGAT
The DNA here is from genome assembly GCF_059419665.1 of Caulobacter sp. GW821-FHT05F04. Classification (NCBI taxonomy): domain Bacteria; kingdom Pseudomonadati; phylum Pseudomonadota; class Alphaproteobacteria; order Caulobacterales; family Caulobacteraceae; genus Caulobacter; species Caulobacter sp. GW821-FHT05F04. The sequence continues at coordinate 70,162 of NZ_JBWKSF010000010.1, read as the reverse complement.
GCTGGCTTCCTGCTGGGCGGCGACGGGCCGGGGATGGCCGACATCGTCACCGCCACCTTGTGGTCGACCCTGACCGAGCGCTTCGACGCCATCGGCGAGATCCTCGACGAGGCCGCGCCGATGACCGCCGCCCTGGTCCGCCGCGTCGCCGAGCTGCCGCCGCTGCGCAAGCTGGCCGACAAGGCCCGCGAGGACTACGGCGACACCTGGTGCGGTGGCCAGATCGAGGCGTCCCTCAGGAAGGTGCTGAGCGCGTAGGCTAGCGCGGTTCGCGCACGTAGATGGTCTTGGTCGAGCGGCCGCGGAGCAACAAGCCCAGGACGACGCCCAGACCGGCGGCGACACCGAGGGCCTGGGCCGGCTTGAGCTGCACCCAGGCTTCCAGGTCGCCATAGCGGTTCTGGATCTCGTCGCTGGCCTGGGCGGCGATGTCCTTGACCCGGGTGCGGGTCTCGTCGACCGCCTCGGAAGCGACCTCCTTGAGGCTGTCATAGGCGGCGTGGGCTGTGCTGGCGACGGCCTTGAGCTTGGGCTCGACCTTGGCGCGGGCGGTCTTGGCGGTCGTCTGGGAAGTCAGGCTGTCGGCATAGTCGGTCATGATCGAACCTCGTGGCGGGAGAAGACGGCGCGGCGCGCCGCGAGACGCTTCCACAACCCCGTGGGGCCAGGGAGCGTTCCGAGCCTTCTCGAACGCTGGCGCCTAGCGCTTGTGGACCGACGCCTCGGGCGTGAACATGCTGCCTTGCAGGGGGATGGCGCAGGGCGAACGTCCCAACCGCACCGACCCTTGCGTGTCCTTGGGCTTCCGGCCTGGCCCGAACTTGACCGAGCACTTGAGGAACGGGACGTAGACGTGGTCGGGCGTGACGGCCCCTGGCGTCGGGTCGGTCGAGGATAGGCCCGACGGTCCGGCGGCGGCGACCTCGTCATAATAGGCGCGCTTGCCGGGATCCATCGGGGCGTCATAGCTCGGCGTCGAGGCCGTCAGCCGGCCGAACTGTTCCTCGCATTGGTCGCGCTCCCGCCGCGACAGCGCCTGGCGCGCGCAGCCAGGACCGGCGCGCAGCGCGGCGCGAACATTGTCGGACATCGGCGCCGGAGCCGCCACGCCGACCGAGGGCTTGGCCGCGACGGCCGTCGCCAGACCGTTGGATAGGCTGGGCGCGATCTCTTTCGCGGGGGCGGCGGCGCGCGGGGTTGCGGATCGTGAGGCGAGCTTCTGTCGCACGACATCGGGCGTCGCCGGCCGAAGCAGCTCGACGGACAGCAGCGCCAGGTCGGGCGCGATATCGAGCAGCGCCGGCGCGGCGGGCCGGGCCAGCCACGCCAGGACGATCACGTGCAGGACGACCGACAGGCCCGCGATGACCCAGAGCCGGCCCAGCCGTCGGCGACCCGCCGTCATCGCAGTTCCGCCCCCTCGGATGATCCGCAGCCCAGGCTTGCGGCGGATCACGGTCCAGTTGTGACGAAAGCTGGACTTTTTCCGGGTCGGGCGCGACCGAACGGCAGGGGGGAGCGGGAAAGCCTGTCCTACTTCCGGCTCACCACCGGCAGCTCGATGTAGGACTCCTCGCCGGCCGCGTGGTGAATGGCGTTGTTGGCGACCACGAACTTGCTTTCCTTCTCGTTGTCGCCGCCGGTGTTCAGGTTGCGGACGAACTTCGGGAAGTTGGACGAGGTGACCTCCACCCGGATGCGGTGGCCGGGCAGGAAGGTGTTGCTGGTGGTGATCGGCGTCGGCTTGACCGCATAGGTCTGGCCGGCCGTCATCATCGCCGGCTTCTCGTAGCTGTCGCGATAGCGGGCCCGCATGATGGTGTCGCCCAGGATATAGGCCGTGCCGTCCGGCCCGACGTCGACCAGCTTGACGGCGAAGTCGGTGTCCTTGGCGTCCGACGAGACCTTCAGGACCGCGCGGACGAAGCCCGAGACCTCCAGCGGCTCGGTCAGCGGCTCGCTGGTGTAGACCAGTACGTCCTGGCGGGACTCCACTCCGCGCTGGTCGAAGGCGCCGGCGATGACCAGGCCGCCGTTGCAGCAGTCGCCGCCGCCCACGGTCTGGACCGGATTGGCCGGATCATAGGCGTAGCGGTCGGGTTGCTCCCCCGCGCCCGGCGCGACGGCGGTCAGCTTGCCGTCGCCGGCCAGGCTGTTGGCGCGGCCGCTGGAGCGCAGATAGAGGCGCATCGGGGCCGAGCCCTCCGGCGGCCACTGGGCCGACTGCTTCCAGCTGTTGGCGCCCATCGAATAGTAGCGGACCGGCGGCGTCGACTTCGGGAAGGCGTTGACGTCGCCCTTCAGCCAGCGGTCGAAGAAGGCGTAGACCTCCTTGTCGGCGTCGAAATTGACCGTGCCCATGTCGCGGTCGCCCGACTTGTAGGGGACCTGCAGCGTGCGGGCGTTGAAGCCGCAGTGGTTGCTGGGCGTGACGATGGCGTACTGGTTGTCGCTGGCTTCCTTGTCCGAGTTCACCGCGCGGGCGTGGTTGAACAGGGCCATGTTCGGGCCGATCGACACGTCGTACCAGGAATTGAACCACAGGGCCGGAACGCCCCAGCCCTTGTCGTCGTGATAGAGGCCGCCCTTGCGCCAGGCCGGGTCGGCCGGGCCGTCGCGGTTGATCAGCTCCTCGAACGTGCCCTTGGGCTCGCCCAGGTCCTGCAGCATCTCGTTGACCGGCAGGTGGCGGATCTGGGTGGGCCAGTTCACCTCGGGCTTCTTGGCCTCCAGGTCGTTGTACTTGGCGAGGCGGGCGATGGTCTTGGAGTCCAGCCCCTTGGGCGGCTGAGCGCGCAGCGGATTGTCGACGCCGTACAGCCACACGAAGAACAGGTTGCGCGGCACGCCGCCGGTGTACCAGTTGCCCTGCTCCTGGAACTCGCCGACCTTGCCGATGCCGGCGCCCGACGACTGCGGGACCATGGCGGCGTGGGCCGGGTGGTTCTGGCCGGCCAGGGCCAGCTGCCATTCGGCCGTCGACGAGCAGCCGCGGGTACCGACCTTGCCGTTCGACCAGCTCTGCTTGGCGATCCAGGTCAGGGTGTCGTAACCGTCCGTCTGCGGATGGCCCAGGATCTCCCATTCGCCTTCCGAATAATAGCGGCCGCGCTCGTTCTGCAGCACCAGGGCGTAGCCGTGCTTGATGGCGTCCAGCGCGTTACGGGTGGTCCCCGCCTTGTAGGGCATCTCGTTATAGGGCGTCTTGATCAGGATGGTCGGCAGTGGCCCGGTCGCGCCCTTGGGGCGATAGACGTGGGTCGCCAGCCGCACCCCGTCGCGCATCGGCACCATGACGTACAGCTGCACGTCGGCCTTGGCGGCCAGCTCGCGATCCAGCGCGGAGTCGGAAAACTGCGAATAGTCCTGGGCCAGAACCGCCGACGGAGCCGTCGACGTGGCCAGGATCAGCGCGGCGCATAGTGAAGCCGAAAAACGCATGATGTCCCCTCACAACCAAGGCGCGCCCCTTGAGCCCGCGCGCCAACCTGGCGGTGAGGGTATTCCGGGGGCGTACGGAGGAAACCCCTTTTTAGCGCCCCTCTTTCAGCGCTGGTCGTTGTCGCGCGAGCGCTGCTTCTCGCGGGCGTCGGCCTTGTCGTAGTCGCGCAGCTGCTTGAGGCGCTGCTGCTGGGCGTTGCGGGTGCGGCCCAGGCCGTCCTGCTCGGCGCCGAGCACGAAGGGGATCTCCTTCATCGTCCCGGGCTGGTCCTTGCTGCGATGGTCGACGCCGGGACCCATCGGCGCTTCGTCGAACTTGCGGGCCAGCTCCTGCATGATCGATTGGGCCTCGAATTCGCGGGCCTTGGCCGCGTTCATCGGGCCGGCATAGGTCCCGCGCGGCGGAGCGGCGCCGAAGCGCTCGTCGCATTTCTCGCGCTCGCGGCGGTTCAGGCCGACGGCGTCGGCGCTGACGCAGCCCGTGGCGCTGCCCCGCAGGGCCGTGCGCAGGTCGCCGGCGCCTTCGCCCGGCAGCGGCGCGGGACGGATCGCGGTCCCAGGCCGGGCGATTCCCGTGGCGGGAACCGACAGGACCGGAACGCCGGCCGGGGCGGTTCGCGCCGGCGCGCGCACCTGGAAAGGCAGGGTGGGCGAGGGCGCCGCAGTCGCCGCCGAGGCCGGCGCGGGGCGGGGCTCCGGACGCGCCTCGGGAACGGGCCGCTGCAGGTCCAGCGTCATCACCGACAGGTCCTCGGCGACCATGTTTTCCAGCAGGGGCCGCGCGGGAATCGCCAGCCAGGCCAGCAGCGCCACGTGCAGCAGCAACGATCCGGCGAGAATCGTCGCCCGGCGTAGATTGTCCCTGCTGCGCCTCACGCTGACCCTCACCCGGCCTCCCCAGCCTTGCCTCCGCCCTCCCCACGTGGTGCGCGAGGCCGGCGAGACAAGGCGCTCCATCCCGACGCGAGCCTGCACAGCTTGCGGTGGCGAAATCTTGACCTTGGCGGGCGGCTTAAGGCGGCGTTAACCGGCGCGGGAACAGGCGGTTGACGTTGAGCCCCTTCGCGAGTAAATACCGCGCTCTTTTTCGAGGCGGTCGTTCGCGTCCGTTCCGATGAGCTTCCTCTCCTCGTGAGCGGAGAACCCGCCGGTGTGCTTCCCGCGCCCCGGCGAGTTTCGTGTTTATCGGGTCTCCAAGCGGAGCCTTGAACCAAGAACAACAAAGACAAGGACCTGAAGCGCCCCGGCCGAAAGGCACACGCTTCCATCAGAGCAGAGACTTAATGCCTACCATTAACCAGCTCATCCGTAAGCCGCGCTCCCCGAAGCCGGTCCGGAACAAGGTGCCCGCCCTGAAGGGCTGCCCCCAACGTCGCGGCGTTTGCACGCGCGTCTACACCACGACCCCGAAGAAGCCGAACTCGGCTCTGCGTAAGGTCGCCAAGGTCCGTCTGACCACCGGCATCGAAGCCGTGTGCTACATCCCGGGCGAAGGTCACAACCTGCAGGAGCACTCGGTGGTGCTCATCCGCGGCGGCCGCGTCAAGGATTTGCCCGGCGTCCGTTATCACATCCTGCGCGGCGTCCTCGACACCCAAGGTGTCAAGGATCGTAAGCAGCGTCGTTCGCTCTACGGCGCCAAGCGTCCGAAGTAAGGAATAGAAGAAGATGTCCCGCCGCCGTCGCGCCGAGAAACGCCAAGTCCTGCCGGATCCCAAGTTTGGGGACCTGATCGTCACGAAGTTCATGAACTACGTGATGTACGAGGGCAAAAAAGCCGTCGCCGAAAACATCATCTATGGTGCTTTCGACATCCTGGAATCCAAGCGCAAGGACCAAGGTCCGCTTGAGACCTTCCACTCCGCTCTGGACAACGTCGCCCCGGCGATCGAAGTCCGGTCGCGTCGCGTTGGCGGCGCCACCTACCAAGTGCCGGTTGAAGTCCGTCCGGACCGTCGCCGCGCCCTGGCCATCCGTTGGCTGGTGACCGCCGCTCGCAAGCGCGGTGAAAACACCATGACCGAAAAGCTGGCTGGTGAGCTGCTCGACGCTTCGAACAACCGCGGCACCGCCGTGAAGAAGCGCGAAGACACCCACAAGATGGCTGAAGCCAACCGGGCGTTCTCGCACTATCGCTGGTAAGCTTTTCGCGACCAGCACTCTTTCAGGCGCGGGTGGTTTGCGATAAACCGCCCGCGCCGCACGTTTAAATGTCCCTGCCTCACCGCAGCGCTACGCAGAGCTTCATCATGGCCCGCCAGCATAAAATCGAAGATTACCGTAACTTCGGCATCATGGCGCACATCGACGCCGGTAAGACTACGACGACCGAGCGGATCCTGTATTACACGGGTAAGTCGCACAAGATCGGCGAAGTCCACGATGGCGCGGCCACCATGGACTGGATGGAGCAGGAGCAGGAACGCGGCATCACGATCACGTCGGCCGCGACGACCGCTTTCTGGAACGGCAAGCGTCTGAACATCATCGACACCCCCGGGCACGTCGACTTCACCATCGAAGTCGAACGCTCGCTGCGCGTGCTCGACGGCGCCGTGACGGTGCTGGACGGCAACGCCGGCGTCGAGCCGCAGACGGAAACCGTCTGGCGCCAGGCCGACAAGTACAAGGTTCCGCGTATCGTCTTCGTCAACAAGATGGACAAGATCGGCGCCGACTTCGACAAGTCGGTGGAATCGATCCGTGACCGTCTGGGCGCCAAGGCCGTGCCGATCCAATTCCCGATCGGTTCGGAAACGAACCTGAAGGGCCTCGTGGACCTGGTCCGCATGAAGGCCGTGGTCTGGGACAACGACGCCCTGGGCGCGAACTTCCGCGACGAGGAAATCCCCGCCGACCTGATGGACAAGGCGATCGAAGCCCGCGCCTATCTGGTCGAGAACGCCGTCGAACTCGACGACGAAGCGATGGAAGCCTATCTGGGCGGCGAAGAGCCCTCGGAAGCCACGATCAAGAAGTGCCTGCGCAAGGCCGTTCTGACCGGCGCCTTCTATCCGATCCTCTGCGGCTCGGCCTTCAAGAACAAGGGCGTGCAGACGCTGCTGGACGCCGTCGTCGACTACCTGCCGTCGCCGCTGGACATCCCGCCGACCAAGGGCATCGACTTCAAGACCGAAGAAGAAGTCGTGCGTCACGCCTCGGACGAAGAGCCGCTGTCGGTTCTGGCGTTCAAGATCATGGACGACCCCTTCGTCGGTTCGCTGACCTTCTGCCGCATCTATTCGGGCAAGCTGGAAACCGGCATGTCGCTGCTGAACGCCACGCGCGACAAGCGCGAGCGCGTCGGCCGCATGCTGCTGATGCACTCGAACAACCGCGAAGACATCAAGGAAGCCTATGCCGGCGACATCGTCGCCCTGGCCGGCCTGAAGGAAACCCGCACGGGTGACACCCTGTGCGATCCGCTGAAGTCGCCGGTCATCCTCGAGCGCATGGAATTCCCGGCCCCGGTCATCGAGATCGCCGTCGAGCCCAAGTCGAAGGCCGACCAGGAGAAGCTGGGCGTCGCCCTGCAGAAGCTGGCCGCCGAGGATCCGTCCTTCACCGTCTCGACCGACTTCGAGTCGGGCCAGACGATCCTGAAGGGCATGGGCGAACTGCACCTCGACATCAAGATCGACATCCTGAAGCGCACCTACAAGGTGGAAGCCAACATCGGCGCGCCGCAGGTGGCCTATCGTGAATCGCTGGGCCGCAAGGTCGACATCGACTACACGCACAAGAAGCAGACCGGTGGTACGGGCCAGTTCGCCCGCGTCATGATCACCTTCGAACCGGGCGAGCCGGGTTCGGGCTTCGTGTTCGAAAACGCGATCGTCGGCGGCGCGGTGCCGAAGGAATACATCCCCGGCGTCCAGAAGGGCCTGGAATCGGTCAAGGACAACGGCCTGCTGGCCGGCTTCCCGCTGATCGACTTCAAGGCGACCCTGACGGACGGCAAGTTCCACGACGTCGACTCGTCGGTCCTGGCCTTCGAAATCGCCTCGCGCGCCGCCTTCAAGGAGCTGCGCGAAAAGGGCGCTCCGAAGCTGCTCGAGCCGATCATGAAGGTCGAGGTCGTGACGCCGGAAGAATACCTGGGCTCGGTCATCGGCGATCTGAACAGCCGCCGTGGCATGATCCAGGGTCAGGACATGCGCGGTAACGCGACTGTCGTGAACGCCTACGTGCCGCTGGCCAACATGTTCGGTTACGTGAACACCCTGCGGGGCATGTCGCAAGGCCGCGCCCAGTTCAGCATGGTCTACGACCACTACGATCCGGTGCCGCAACACGTCGCCGACGAAGTGATCAAGAAGTACGCCTAAGCTTTTCTCAACGAAAAGCGTGGGTTAGAGATCGAGAGGGTTCCTTGGAACCCTCTCGCCAACACCCCAGAAGTCCCACCTATTTTGAAGGCCCCTCTGGGGTCCTGGAGCTAAGAAGATGGCCAAGGAAAAGTTCGAACGCACTAAGCCGCACTGCAACATCGGCACCATCGGTCACGTTGACCATGGCAAGACGACGCTGACGGCGGCGATCACGATCACGCTGGCGAAGACGGGCGGCGCGACCGCCAAGAACTACGCCGACATCGACGCCGCGCCGGAAGAAAAGGCCCGCGGCATCACGATCAACACCGCGCACGTCGAGTATGAGACGGCCAACCGTCACTACGCGCACGTCGACTGCCCCGGCCACGCCGACTACGTGAAGAACATGATCACGGGCGCCGCCCAGATGGACGGCGCGATCCTGGTCGTGTCGGCCGCCGACGGCCCGATGCCGCAGACCCGCGAGCACATCCTGCTGGCCCGTCAGGTCGGCGTGCCGGCTCTGGTCGTGTTCATGAACAAGGTCGACATGGTCGACGACGAAGAGCTGCTGGAGCTCGTCGAAATGGAAGTGCGCGAGCTGCTCAGCTCGTATCAGTTCCCGGGCGACGATATCCCGATCGTCAAGGGTTCGGCCCTGGCCGCCGTCGAAGGCCGTGATCCGGCCATCGGCGAAGACCGCATCAACGAACTGATGACCCAGGTCGACGCCTACATCCCGCAGCCGGAACGTCCGGTTGACCTGCCGTTCCTGATGCCGGTCGAAGACGTGTTCTCGATCTCGGGCCGCGGCACCGTGGTCACGGGCCGTATCGAAAAGGGCGTCGTGAAGGTCGGCGAAGAAGTCGAAATCGTCGGCATCCGTCCGGTCCAGAAGACGACCTGCACGGGCGTCGAAATGTTCCGCAAGCTGCTGGACCAAGGTCAAGCCGGCGACAACGTGGGCGTGCTGCTGCGCGGCACCAAGCGTGAAGACGTCGAGCGCGGCCAAGTGCTCTGCAAGCCGGGCTCGATCACCCCGCACACCAAGTTCGTGGCCGAGGCCTACATCCTGAACAAGGAAGAAGGCGGCCGTCACACCCCGTTCTTCACCAACTACCGTCCGCAGTTCTACTTCCGCACGACCGATGTCACCGGCATCATCAAGCTGAAGGAAGGCGTGGAAATGATCATGCCGGGCGACAACGCCGAGCTGGACGTCGAGCTGATCACCCCGATCGCCATGGACCAAGGCCTGCGCTTCGCCATCCGCGAAGGCGGCCGCACGGTCGGCGCCGGCGTGGTTGCGAAGATCGTCGAGTAATCGACCTTCTTCAGCACGCGCTGAATTGATCTAAGCGAAGGCCCCGGAGAGCGATCTCCGGGGCCTTTTGCTTGGGCCGGTGGGCGAAGAGGCCCCTGTGTCGGGTCGTTGCTTGACGCGCCGCGAGCTTTGCCGCATCCGGGGCCGTCAGCAGGGGGCTTGGCGATGGGAGCGTTCATTCGCGGCAAGCCGGCGGGCTACGGGTTCGCGGTGCTCGCGGCCCTGGCGGCCTGGGCGCTGCGCCTGACGCTGAACGACTGGTTCCCGCCCGGCTTTCCCTATCTGACCTTCTTTCCGGCCGTGGTCATCACCGCCTATTTCGCGGGCCTGCGGCCGGCGATCCTTTGCGCGGTCCTGTCCGGCGTGGCGGCCTGGTACTATTTCATCCCGCCGTACCGCACGTTCCACATCAACTTTTCGACCAGCGTGGCCCTGGCGTTCTACGCCTTCGTGGTGGTGATCGACATCTTCTTCATCGACGGCATGCGCCGGGCGCTGCGTCAGCTGGAGGAGGAGCGGGCGCGCTACGCCGCCTTGGCCGAGAGCCGGGACCTGCTGTATCGCGAGCTGCACCATCGGGTCAGCAACAACATCCAGGTCGTGGGCTCGCTGCTGCGGCTGCAGGCCGCCGGCATGGCCGACGAGGACGCGCGCCACGCCCTGAATGAGGCCGGGGGCCGGATCGCCTTGATCGCCAGCATCCAGCGAGAGCTGCACACCGCCGTCGGCGAGCCCGCGCCCTTCCGCGCCTTCGCCGAGGTCGTCCTGAACGAGGCCTCGCAGGCTGCCGGCGCGAAGGTCGTCCTGACCATCGAGGGCGGCGACCAGCCCCTGCACCCCGACCAGGCCACGCCGGTCACCCTGGTCATGCTGGAGAGCTTCAACAACGCGCTGGAGCACGGCTTCGGGGAAGCCCGCTCGGGACAGGTGCGTGTCGATCTCGACCAGTCCGGCGACACTCACGTCCTGACGGTCCGCGACGACGGGGCCGGCCCGCCCGACGGCTTCGATCCGGCCAACTCCAGGAGTCTCGGCCTGCGCATCGTCCGCGCCATGGCCCAGCAGCTGAACGGCAAGTTCGAGATGGCGCGCGAGGGGGCGTGGACCGTGTGCCGGCTGAGCTACGCGCCAAGGGCGGAGTAGGGGGCTGGAGCCTCTCCTCCCCAACGGGGGAGGAGAGGGAAGTTCGCGTGGTCTCCGCTACAGCCGATCCGCCCGAGCCGTCTGGCCCTCCGCAGCCTCGCGCGGGGTGACCACGCGGGACAGCTTCGGCCTCAGCCACATCTCGATGTCGTCGACGATCTCGTAGACCACAGGCACCAACACCAGCGACAGCACGGTCGAGGTGATCAGGCCGCCGATCACGGCCACGGCCATGGGCTGGCGGAACTCCGAGCCGGTGCCGATGCCCATGGCGGTCGGCAGCATGCCGGCCATCATGGCCAGGGTGGTCATGACGATCGGCCGGGCCCGCTCGTGGCAGGCGTCGAGAATGGCCTCGCGCTGGCTCATGCCGTCGCGCTCCTGCTCGATGGCGTACTCGACCAGCAGGATCGAGTTCTTGGCCGCCAGGCCCATCAGCATCAGGAAGCCGATCAGCGACGGCATCGACAGCGACTGGCCGGTGATCAGCAGGGCGAAGAACGCGCCGCCGATCGCCAGCGGCAGGGCCGACAGGATGGTGATCGGCTTGAAGAAGCTGCGGAACAGCAGCACCAGCACGCCGAACACCAGGCCCACCGCCGACAGCAGCGCCACCGCGAAGCCGGTGAACAGCTCCACGAAGGCCTCCTGGTCGCCGGCCGAGGCCGGGCCGACGCCGGCGGGCAGGCTCTTCATGGTCGGCAGCTTGGCGACGTCCGTCATCGCCTGGCCCAGCTGGGCGCCGTTGTTGAGGTCGGCCTCGATGGTCACCTGCCGCTTGCGGGCGAAGCGGTCGATCTTGGCCGGCCCGGCCTGGAACGACAGGTCGGCGACGGTGTCGAGGCGCGTCGTGCCGCCGCTGGCGGTCGGGATGCGCAGGGCGCCCAGGGCGTCGAGGTCGCGACGGCTGTCGGCCGGCAGGCGCACGCGGATCGGGATCCGCCGCTCGCCCTGGGTCATCTTGGCGACATTGGCGTCGATGTCGCCGACCGTGGCCACGCGGGCGATGGCGGCGATGTCGGCCGAATTGACGCCGAGGCGCGCGGCCTCGTCGGCCTTGGGTCGGATCAGGATCTCCGGACCGCTGGGCGGGGACGACGGACGCGGATCGGCGACGGTGGAGAGCTTCTGCATCTCGCGCTCGATCTGGGCGGCGGTGCGTTCCAGCAGTGGGCCGTCCTCGGAGATCAGGATGGTCTGGACCTCCGACGTCCCCCAGTCGCCCAGCAGGTTCACCCGGGCGTCGGGAATGTCGTGCAGGCCGTTGCGGACCTCCTGCTTGATCTCGGTGACCGTCTGCTTGCGATCGCCGTTCAGCACGATGGTGATGGTGGCGTCGCGGATGTCGGCGCCGCTCTGGCCGCCCCAGCCGCTGCCGATGTTCGAACCGACCTGGGCGAAGACGTGGGCCACTTCCGGGCGCTTGCGGAACATGGTCGTCACCGATTGAACCGTGCGCTCCATGTCGGCGACGGTGGCGCCGGGCGGACCCTGGACCTTGAGGTAATAGTAGTTGTTGTTGGCCGCCGGCTGGAACGCCGTGGGCAACAGGCCCGCCAGCATGATCGAGCCGATGAAGATCAGGCCGCCGATGGCGCAGGCCAGGATCCGGTGATCCAGCGACCAGTCCAGCACGCCGCGATAGAAGCCCTTGAAGTCCTTGCGCGGATGCGGGGTCTTGGCGGGCTTGAGGAAATAGGCGGCCAGCAGCGGGGTCAGCAGGCGGGCGACGACCAGCGAGAACAGCACGGCCACGGCCACCGTCAGGCCGAATTCCTTGAAGAACTGGCCGGGCGTGCCGGGCATGTAGGACACTGGCACGAACACCGCCACGATGGTGAAGGTGGTGGCCACGACCGCCAGGCCGATGGCGTCGGCGCCCTCGATCGCGGCGTGGTAGGGCCTCTGCCCCCGGGCGACGCGCTTTTCGATGTTCTCGATCTCGACCACGGCGTCGTCGACCAGGATGCCGATGACCAGGGTCAGGGCCAGCAGGGTCACGACGTTCAGCGAGAAGCCCATGATCGCCATGAAGGCGAAAGTGGGCACCAGCGACACCGGCATGGCGATGGCGGTGATCAGGGTGGCGCGCCACTCGCGCAGGAACAGGAACACCACCAGCGAGGCCAGCAGCATGCCTTCCAGCAGCGTGTGCTCGGTGGCCGCGAAGCTGGCGCGGGTCTCGTCGACGGTCGAGAAGATCTTCACGAACGACACGCCGGCCTGCTTTTGAGCGAGGGCGTCGATGGCCTTCTTGACGTTGTCCTCGACGGCGACGTCACTGGAGTCGCGGGTCTTCATCACCTGGAAGGCGACGACCGGCCGGCCGTCCAGGCGGGCGAAGCCGCGCTGTTCTTCCGAGCCTTCGCCCACCTGGGCCACGTCGGTCAGCTTGACGTAGCGGCCGCCGGCGATCGGGATGGTGATCTGGCGCAGTTGCTCGACCGTGGTCGCCGCGCCCAGCACGCGCAGGGTCTGCTCGCGACCGCCGACATTGGCGCGACCGCCGGGGGCGTCGACGCTGAAGCTGGCCAGAGCCTGGTTCAACTGCGGCGCTGTGACCCCGAACGAGGCCATGCGGTCTGGGTCGAGGATGACATTGATCTCGCGATCGACGCCGCCGACGCGGGCCACCTGGGCCACGCCCTTTTCGCCCTGCAGGGCGCGGGTGACCGTGTCGTCGATGAACCACGACAGCTCGGTCGAACTCATGTTCGGGGCCGAGACGGCGTAGGTGATGATCGGGGCGCTGGTGATCTCCAGCCGCTGGACGATCGGCTCGTCGACCTCGCGGGGCAGAAGCGAGCGGGTCTGGTCGACCTTGGAGCGCACCTCGTCGGTGACCTTCTGCAGGTCCTCGCCGAGATTGAACTCGATCGTGGTGGTCGAGGCGCCCTGGACCACCGACGAGCGGATGGTCTTGACGTTGGAGATGCTGGCCACCGCGTCCTCGATGGGGCGGGTGACCTGGGTCTCCATCTCGCCGGGCGCGGCGCCGCTCTGGGTGACCGTCACGGTCACGGCCGGGAACTCGACGTTCGGGAACTGCTTGATCGGCAGGCCCAGATAGCAGCCGATGCCGGCGATCATCAGGGCGATGAACACCACCGCGACCGGGATCGGGTTCTTGATCGCCCAGGCGGAGACCCGCAGTTCGCCGGTCTTGTGTCCGGGCTTTTGTTCAGCGGCCATCAGCGGGCCGCCTGCTGGGCCGAAGCGGGGGCGGGGCGCACCACGTCACCGTCGGTGACGAAGGACGCGCCGCCCAGGACGATGCGCGTGCCGGCGGCCGGGCCCTGGACCAACTGAGCCCAGCCGCCGCCCTTCCGGCCGACCTTCACGCCGACCATGTGGGCGCGGTTGTCGCCGTCGACCGTCATCACGAACAGGCCGTCGGCCTCATAGCGGATGGCGGATTCCGGGATGGCGGTCACCGCCGCGCCCGAGGCCCCGAAGGTGGCGCGGCCGAAGCCGCCGGGACGCAGGTCCGGACGCACGGGCAGGCGCACGCGCACCTTGCCCAGGCGGCTCCCGCTATCGACGCGCGGGCTGATCAGGCGCACGACGCCCGAGATCGACTGGCCGCCGGGCAGGGACACTTGAGCCGCCTGGCCCTCGCGGATGCCGGCCAGGTCGGCTTCGTTGACCTCGGCGTCCAGCTCGACCAGGCCGTCGCGGGCGATGGTGAACCACGGGGTCGTCCCGCCGCCGGCGATCTGGCCCGGCTGCACGCCGCGCGACAGCACCCGGCCGCTGACGGGCGAGGTGATGGTCATGCGCGCGGCGCGGGTGCGCAGTTCCTTCAACGCCGCCTCCTGGGCCTTGGCCTGGTAGCGGCGGGTCTCGATCTGCTCCTGGGACAGGATGCCCTGGCCGTCGAGGCCGGAGACACGGGCCGCTTCGGCCTGGGCCTGGGCTGTGACGGCCGCCTGCTGCTCGACCTGAGCCCGCAACAGGGTGTCGTCCAACTGGACCAGAGGCTGGCCGGCGCGGACCCAGTCGCCCTCGTCTGCGTAGAGCCGCGCGACGCGGTAGCCGGTCAGCTCCGAGCCGACGGCGGCCTCCTCGCGCGAGACCAGCAGGCCCGAGGCCTCGACCCCGCCGCCCAGCGGCCGGGTCTCGACGCTGCCGATACTGACCGTGCGCGCCTGGGAAGCGGCGGTCTTGGCGGGGGCTTCCTTGTCCTTCTTGCCGCCACAGGCGGTGAGGCCTGTTCCCGCGACAAGCAGGGCGCCGCAGACCAGGGCGGTGGCGATCGTAGAGCGGGTCGTCATCGGGGCGGGTCTCATTGGGCGGAAGGCTTGCTGGGAATAGACGCGGGCGACCAACCGCCGCCGAGCGCCTTGTAGGTCTGGACGGCGCGCTGCAGCGCCTGGGTCTGGGCCCCGGTCAGGGCCGTGCGGGCGCCACGCCAGGACTGCTCGGCCTGCAAGGCCGTGGTCAGGTCGATCAGGCCCATGGCGTAGCCCTTGCGGCTGGCTTCGTAGGCCACGGCGGCGCGACGCTCGCCGGCGGCCAGCAGGGTGACGCGACGCTCGTCGGCGTCCTGCTGGACCAGGGCGCTCTCGGTCTCGCCAAAGGCCTTCTGGACGGTCTGCTCGTAGGTCACGGCGGCCTGCTCCACCTGGGCGCCGCTGACCTTGATGTCGGACATCAGCTTGGGGATGTTCAGCACCGGGATCGACAGGTTCGCGCCCAGGGTCCAAGCCGAGCTGGTGGTCGAGACCGACGAGCCGGTCTGCAGGAAGCTGGGGTTGATCGCCTTTGAGATCCCGACGCCAGGCGTCAGGGTCAGGGTCGGGAACAGGGCCAGCTCGCTGATGTTCAGATTGCCCGAGGCCGAGGCCAGGCGCGCGGCGGCCTCGCGGATGTCGGGGCGGCGGGCCAGCAGCTCGGCCGGGGCGGCGGCGGGGACCGGCGGGGCCTTGGCCAGGATCGGCTCGACTGGCAGGCTGGCCAGCGGGTCGACGCCCTTGCCGACCAGGATCAGCAGGCTGCGGCGCGAGGCCTGAAGTTGGGCTTCCAGCTGGGCGACCTGGGCCTGGGCCTGGGCCAGGTCGGCGGCCGTGCGGTCGCCTTCCGAGGTGGCGGACAGGCCCCGGCGGCCCTTCTCGTCGGAGACCTTGAACAGGTTCTCGGCGATGGTGGCGTTGGCGCGGGCGTCCTCCAGCTGCACGGCGTAGCCGCGCGCCTCGAAGTAAGACTGGGCGACATTGGCCGCCAGCGCGGCGCGGGCGCCTTCGTAAGCGAAGCGGGCGGCGGCCAGGTCGCTGTCGACCACGCGGCGGGCGGCGCTGCGCCGGCCGATCAGGTCCAGCTCCCAGGAGACGTCGAACTCGGCCGAATAGGTCTTGCTGACCCCGCCCTGGGTGAAGCCGCCCGCGCCGCTCTGGTCGATGATGTGGGTGTCTGTGCGCTTGGCCGAGCCGGTCAGCGGGGTCTGCGGGATGTAGATCTGGCGGATCTGGCCCTTGCGCACGGCGCGAGCCTCTTCCAGCCGGGCGGCGGCCAGGCGCGCATCGGGAGCCTGGGCCAGGGCCGTGGTGATCAGATCGTTCAAGACCGGATCGTTGAAGGCGGTCCACCACTGATCCAGAGCCTGAGAGGCCAGCGGCGATCCCGCCGGCGCCTCGAAGGCGGACGGCAGTTTGACGTCGGCCCGGCGCGCGGGGGTGGTGCAGGCCGACAGACCGGCGCCGACGAGCACGACTGTCGAGACGAGCAGAATGGAAGGCCGGCCTGGACGCCTGGAAGCGCCGGTCTTGGCGAAACGCATAGAGTTCGAATCCGATTGTTCTCGCCCTGCGGGCTGGACTTGGCGACCAATGGTTTCCCACTTAGGCGCCCCCGCGCCGGTGGGAAAGTCCCAGCCCAACGCTTTAGCGAAGCTTATGTTGCGGCGCACGCGTCCTTTGAGCCTTGCGCGGCCATACCGATGGTTGGTGCGACGTGTCGACGCGCCGAAGCGATCCCGTGCGGCGGGCGGTTGACGTGAGGCAAAAACATACCGCATCATCGAAACAGATGTTCGAGATCATTTTTCGGCATCCGTGACGGTTATTGAAACCGGCGCAGTACGC
This sequence comes from Caulobacter sp. GW821-FHT05F04, assembly GCF_059419665.1. Taxonomy (NCBI): domain Bacteria; kingdom Pseudomonadati; phylum Pseudomonadota; class Alphaproteobacteria; order Caulobacterales; family Caulobacteraceae; genus Caulobacter; species Caulobacter sp. GW821-FHT05F04. Next base: position 53,861 of record NZ_JBWKSF010000010.1, on the reverse strand, counting down.
GTGGCTTTTCAAGTGTCCGGCCTCCAGGGGAACCAAGGCTTGTCGGCTCCAGAAGGCGCATCACCAAGTTTCGAAAAAGAACGCACTTCGCGGCGCGCGGGCTTTGGCGCGCGGGCGGCCGCGCGCGCCGAATTCGGGAGACCACCGCCCAGCTGAACGACCCCAATACCCACCAGGGCATCGCGCAGACGATCGGCCCATCAAAAACAATCGAGGGAGGGAAATCATGAGACGAACCAGCTTCCTGCGCGGAGGCTCCTGCCTCGCGCTGGCCTTCGCCCTGACGAGCGGCATGGCGGGCGCGGCGGCCGCCCAGCAGAAACCCAACGACGCGCCGACCGAGGTCGAAGAAGTCGTCGTCACCGGCTCCTTCATCCGGGGAACGCCCGAGGACGCCGCGCTGCCGGTCGACGTCGTTAGCGCCGAGGAACTCCAGAAGCGCGGTTCGCCCTCGACGGTCGAGCTGCTGAAGGCCCTCTCGATCTCCAATGGCGTGCTGGGCGACACCAACCAGTTCGACAGCCGGGCCCAGGGCTCGGAGGGCTCGGGCTCGGTCAACCTGCGGGGCCTGGGCTCGCAGCGCACCCTGGTGCTGCTGAACGGCCGTCGCCTGGCGATCAACCCGTTCGGCGCGGCCGGAGCGGGCATCGTCGACACCAACATCATTCCCGCCGCCGCCATCGGCCGCCTGGAGGTGCTGAAGGACGGCGCCGCGGCGACCTACGGCTCGGACGCCATCGCCGGCGTGGTCAACTTCATCACCAAGAAGAACTTCAACGGCCTGGAAGCGGCCGCCGACTACCGTCACATCGACGGCTCGAAGGGCGACTACGGCGGCAGCCTGACCTGGGGCCAGACCTGGGACAACGGCAACGTCCTGGCCAGCGTGGGCTGGCAGCATCGCTCCAAGCTGTCGGTGGCCGACCGCGACTGGGCCAACAAGTCATATCTCTCAAACCCCGAGGCGGGATGGTCGGCGGCGGGCAATCCCTCGACCTTCATTCCCCTGGCCAGCACCTCCAGCGGCATGCGCGATCCGGGCTGCTCGGGCCTGGGCGGCTATGCCGGCTTCAGCGGCCTGACGCCGGTCTGCTACTGGCACTACACGCCGTTCGACAACCTGGTTGAGAAGTCCAACGCGGTTCAGGCCTATGCCGAGGTCAATACCGACCTGTCGGCCAAGACCAAGTTCCACGCCGAGGTGCTGTACGCCCACACCGACGTGCCTGATTGGAACACCTCGCCGTCCTATGCGGCGCTCGCCGTGCCGACGGCGGAAGTGGCGCCGATCGCGGCCCTGGCTGGCCGCTACTTCGTGCCGGCGAGCAATCCGGGGCTCGCGGCCTTCATCGCCGCCAATCCGACGGTGCAACTGACCAGCCTGGCGACGGGAGCGACCTCCACCGCGCCGGGCGCGATCTTCGCCGGCGGGGCGCTGGACGTGGCCAACCGGCCTTTTGGCATCGGCGGCAATCCGAAGTTCGGCTATGGCCCCTCGATCGGCTCGCGCTCGTTCGACGCCTTCCGCGTCTCGGGCGACCTGTCGGGCGAGTTCGAGAACGGCGTCGGCTGGGACATCGCCCTGACCTACTCGCAGGAAGTCGGCACCCGCACGGGCTACGACACCCTGGTCAACCGTTTCGCCCTGGCCTTGCAAGGCCTGGGCGGACCGCTGTGCGACAGCAATCCCTCGACCCCGGGCATCCAGGGCACGCCGGGCGTCGGCGGCTGCATGTATTACAACCCCTTCGCCAGCGCGATCCCGTCCAACGTGATCACCGGCGTGGCCAATCCCGGCTACAACGCGACGCTTCAGAACAACAAGGATCTGGTCGACTGGTTCTTCAAGAAGCTGTCGACCAAGCAGTCCTCGCGCCTGTTCGTCGGCGAGGCGGTGCTGAACGGCAAGACCAGCATCACCCTGGCGGGCGGCGACGTCGCCTGGGCCGCCGGCGTCCAGTACCGCCGCACCTATTTCAAGGCCGACTACAACGACATCAGCAACGCCGCGATCAATCCGTGCGTGAACACCCCCGACTTCGGGGTGACCACCTGCACCGGCTCGGCCCGCAACGGCCCCTTCATGTTCCTGGGCGTCGGCAACGAGGCCGATAATCAGAGCGACGTGATGGCCGGCTTCGGCGAGCTGTCCGTGCCGATCACCGACGATTTCCAGGCCCAGTTCGCGGCCCGCTACGAGAAATACGGCAACGGCATCGGCTCGACCTTCAACCCCAAGGCCTCGCTGCGCTGGCAGGCCATGCCGTGGCTGGCGTTCCGCGCCTCGGCCGGCTCGACCTTCCGCGGGCCGCCGGATCCGCTGACCACCACCACCTCGGTGACCTCGCTGCAGGGCATCCTGGGCGTGTTCCGCGCCGTCGACATCTTCGGCAACCCGAACCTGAAGCCGGAAAAGGCCAAGACCTACAACTTCGGCACGCTGTTCAAGGCCGGGGAGTTCAAGGCCAGCATCGACTACTTCTACTTCGACTTCAAAAACCCGATCGTCGCCGAGCCGGTGGCGGGCATGGTCGCCTCGCTCTATCCGAACGGCGCGGCCGGCGCGAACAACTGCGCCAACCCGGCCTATGCGGGCCTCGTGTCGCGCTTCACCTTCAACGGCGCCTGCGGGACCCCGACCACCAGCATCGCCCGCCTGCGCACCGGCTACATCAACGGCGCGCCGGTGAAGAACGCCGGCTTCGACTTCTCGGCCGAGTACCGGTTCAGGGAGGTGGCCGGCGGCGACCTGACCTTGGGCGGCAACGCCACCTACATCCAGAAATACAAGGTCGGCGCCACGGTCGTGGAAGGCATTACGGTGGAGAAGGCCTTCGACGCCGTGGGCCTGCTGAACTACCAGACCACGGTCGTGCCGATCCCCAAGTGGAAGGGCGACGTCTTCGCCGAATGGAACCGGGGTCCGCATAACCTGCGGCTGTCGGTCCACTACATCGGTTCGTACACCGACCAGCGCACCGCCCCGTTCGCGGCCAACGCCTACAAGGACACCACCGGCGCGGGCGTCACGGTCAGCGCGGGCAAGACGATCAAGAAGCAGATCCTGACGGACCTGGCCTACCGCGTCTTCCTGCCCTGGGACACGACGGCGACCCTGGCGATCACCAACCTGTTCGACAAGGACCCGTCCTACGCCCGCCTCGACCTGGGCTATGACCCGTTCACCGGCGATCCGCTGGGCCGCACCTACAAGGTGGGCCTGCGCAAGAAGTTCTAGGTCGCGAACTCCCTCGAGCACGTGGGTAACTTGCGGCGCGCCCTTCGCGGGGCGCGCCGATTTCTTGTGGCGGGAGGCGGGATCGGGCTACCAATCGTCATCCGTCGATCGAAGGTTCGTCCATGTCCAAAGCCGCTCTCCTCGCCCTGGCCTCAGGCCTGATCCTCGCCAGCGCCGCGGCCGCCCCGACCCAAGCCCAGGACAGCGGACCGATCGATCCGGCGCGGCTGTCGGACATCACGCGGGAGCTGGCCTCCGACCGCTTCGCCGGCCGCGCGCCGGGCGGGGAGGGCGAGGCGCCGACGATCGAGTACATCAGCGCCCAGTTCAAGGCGCTGGGCCTGGAGCCGGCCGGCGACAACGGCGCGTGGACGCAGAAGGTGGCGCTGGTCCGCACACGCCTCGATGGCCCGGCGACCCTGACGGTGGCCACCAAGGCCGGCCCCCTGACCCTGAACCAGGGCGAGCAGTCGCAGGTCATGACCCTGCGCCCCGTCGACAAGGTCAAGATCGACAAGGCTCCGCTGGTCTTCGTCGGCTACGGCGTCGCCGCGCCGGAGCGGAAGTGGGACGACTTCAAGGGCGTCGACCTGAAGGGCAAGATCGCCGTCTTCCTGATCGGCGACCCGGACCTGGAGGCCGCGCCGGGCGAGCCGGTGGCCGGCAAGTTCGGCGGCTCGGCCGCCACCTACTACGCCCGCTGGACCTACAAGTACGAGGAGGCCGTCCGGCGCGGGGCGATCGGCGCGCTGATCGTCCACGAGAGCCTCGGGGCCGGCTATGGCTGGACGACGGTCAAGGCCTCGAACGGCGAGGGCTACGACATCGTCCGGGCGGACCCCGCTAAGGACAAGCTCTTGATGCAGGGCTGGATCCAGCGCGACGTGGCGGTCGACCTCTTCAAGCGCTCGGGCCTGGATTTCGAGGCGCTGAAGCGCGCGGCCCGCACCGCCGCCTTCAAGCCGGTGGCCCTGACCGGCGCCAGCCTGTCGGCCGACTACGCCGTCAGCCACCAGGCGATGGACAGCGCCAACGTCCTGGCGCGTCTGCCGGGCGCCAAGCATCCGGACGAAACCGTGGTCTACGCCGCCCACTGGGACGCCTATGGCGTGGGCGCGCCGGACGCTCAAGGCAACACCATCCGGCGCGGCGCCGCCGACGACGCCATCGGCGTGGCCGCGGTGATCGAGGCCGCCCGCGCCTTCACCCAAGGTCCGCGCCCGGAGCGCTCGATCCTGTTCGCCGCCTGGACCGCCGAGGAGCGTGGCCTGTTGGGCTCGGAATACTACGCCAACCACCCGACCGCGCCGCTGGGCAAGACGGTGGCCAACTACACCTTCGACGTGCTGCAGACCGTGGGGCCGGCGCGCGACGTGGTGCTGGTCGGGGCGGGCCAGAACGCGCTGGAGGACGGCCTCGCCGCCCAGGCCGCCAGGCAGGGCCGGACCATCACCCCGGACGCCAAGCCCGAGCGGGCGCTGTTCTACCGCGCCGATCACTTCTCGCTGGCCCGTCGCGGCGTGCCGGTGCTGCTGCTGATGGGCCTGGGCGGCGGGGCGGACCTGATCAAGGGCGGCCGCGCCGCCGGCGACGCCTGGGTCGCCGACTACACCAGCCGCTGCTACCACCAGCCCTGCGACGCCTGGAGCCCCGACTGGGACCTGCGCGGCGCCGCCCAGGACGTCGCCCTGACCTATGAAGCCGGCAAGGCCCTGGCCAACTCCCGCGACTGGCCGGACTGGAAGGCGGGCTCGGAGTTCAAGGCCATCCGCGCCGAGACGGCGGCGGAGCGGAGGTAGGGCCTACAGGTAATCCAGCATGCTCGGCGGCCCCGCCACCGAGCCATCCGCGTTGAACATCTGGGCCAGCTTGTCGCTGGCGGCCTGGAGTTCGACCAGCTTGGAATAGACGGCCGGGGTCCAGCCGGAGGCGTCGCGTTCCTCGGCGGTCATGCCGGCGTAGCGGGTGATCATCGCCTTGCCGAAGCCGCCGTCCGCGTCCGAGGTCGACTGGTAGCTGGCCTTGATGGCGTCGCTGTCGCGCTGGCGGATCTCGGCCTTGGCCTGGGCGACCTCGTGGGTCGAGAACTGGTCGTCCTTGTTCAGGGCCACGGCCGACAGCGAGCGGTCGTCGAAGCGGCGGAAGTCGATCGCGCCGCTGCTGCCGTCCTTGGCCGCGTCGGGGGCGACGGCCAGCTCGTACTGCTTGTCCAGCGCGGTGCGGACGTCGCCGGCCACCTTGCCGAAGTCGCGGGTCTTGGCGCCGGCGACGACGCTGCCGGTCTCCTTCATGTAAGCGGCGACGCTGTCGTTCTGGATTCCGGCGGGCGCCAGGCCCGGACGAGCGATGGCCTGCTTGCGGCCTTCGACCAGGGCGGCGCGCTCGGTGGCCCAGGCGGTGGAGGCCTTTTCCTCCGGCCCGGCGGCGTCCATCTGGTCGAGGGCGGTCTGGTAGAGGCTGGCATAGTCGCCGGTCAGCCGCGCCTGGGCGGCGGGGCTGGCCAGGGCGGTGTCGTGCTGGTCCTTCAGGGCCAGGGCCGCGACGACCTGCTGGTCCATTGGGAACTGGCCGCCTTTGTTCGACGCGACGGCGTAGAGGCTGCGGCGGTCCATGCTGGAGAGGTCGATGGTGGCGTCGCCGTTGTTCAGGGCGCTCTTGGTTCCGGCCGCCTTCAGCAGACTCGCGATCTGGCTTCTTGCGTCGGAGACCACCGTGTCGATCGTCCGGGAGTCGGTCTGGGCCTTCAGCGCGGCCTGGGCGGCGGCCGAGAGCGTGACATTGACCGCCGGTGTGTTGATCGTCGGGCTCTGGTCGCGGGTCGTCCCGTTGGCGGCGGCCTGCTGGGCGCGCTGCGCGGCCGTCTGCCCGGCGGTCAGGCCGGGGGCGTAGTTCGACGAGTACGGATTGATCGTCGTCATGACGGCGGGGCTCGAAGCGACTCAGTCGCCTCAGGGTACAGCCGTCAGTGGGGGGAGGCGAGACTATGGTTAATAGGTCGCAACCTTTGGCCCGTCCTCGTCCTTCGACAAGCTCAGGATGAGGACTACTTTCTCGCCGTCGCAGTAGAAAACCTCATCCTGAGCTTGTCGAAGGACGGGGTTTTCGGTTCCTCGGCTTAGTTCAAGACCCCCGTCAGTAGCGGCCTGGCGAACAGGTCGGCCGCCTCGTCCCGTTCCAGGCCCGGGACCCAGGCGCCCAGGCTGGCGGCGGCGTTCAGCATCGAGTTGATCATGTGGGCGGCGATGCTGGGGTCGATCGGCCGGATCGAGCCGTCGGCGACGCCGTCGGAGATGATCGAGGCGAAGCGCTGCCAGCCGCGCATATAGCCGTCGGCCATGTCGTGACGCAGGGTGTCGGGCAGGGCGCCCAGCGATGAGGCGCGCAGCAGCGGCCCGTGCTCGGACAGCTGGTAGCTGGTCAGGCCGGCGGCGGTCGAGACCAGCCGCGTCCAGTTGTCCGCCGGCAGGTCGCGGGCGTCCAGCTGCGAGCGGCGGGTGACGGTGAAGGTGCGCTCGAAGCACTCGGCGACCAGGGCGTCCTTGTCGTCGTGGTGGTGATAGAACGAGCCCTTGGTGACGTTCAGCGCCGCCGAGATCTCCTCGACCGAGGCGCCGCGATAGCCGCGCTGATTGATCAGGCGGGTGGCGGCGACCAGGAAGGTCTCGCGCCACTCCAGGCCTTCGGGCGACACCGGGGTCGGGTCGGGCAGGGCGCGCGGGGCCCAGACCTGGCCGGCGGCGGGCAGGCCGTTCAGCAGGATGTCGCCCATCCGGTCGCGCACGCGGCCATAGTCGTCGACGTCGTAGCGGCGCAGCCAGCGGCCCGACCAGAACACCTGCTCCATCAGCAAGTGCGTGCGGGCCGTGCGCTGGCGCTTGTCCAGGTGGGCCAGGGACGGGTCGTCGAAGAAGCTCCGCACCCGGCGGAACAGATCGTTGAACGCGCCGACCACCGAGCCGCGCAGGGGCTCCTTGAGGGCCTTGATCTCGGCGAAGCTGGTCAGGGGCGTGGCCTCGCCCAGGCGGACCCGGCGGTTCAGGTCGAGATAGAGGTCCAGGAACTTCAGGATGCGCGCGGCGGGCGCGGCCTCGGCGGCGGCCTCCTCGACCATGGCCTCGAAGCGCTCCAGGCCGCGCATGAAGCAGGCGGCGGCCAGATCGTCCTTCCTGCGATAATAGTAGGTGACGCTGGTGGTGTTCAGCCCGACATTGGCGGCGACATCTGCCAGGGTCATGCCGCGCACGCCCTGGCGGTTCAGGATCGCCGTGGCCGCCGCCAGGATGGTCTCCTTCTTGCGGGCGTAGCGCGCTGTCGCCGCCCCCGCCACCCGACCGTCGTCCATAACAAAATCCCCAAGTCCACTCACCTTCGGCGGCCGCGCCAGGCACTGGACTATCGGGTCCAATCTAGGCGTGTGGAGGGCCGGCTTAAAGGGCGCTCCGTCCGTCGAGGGACAATTGGCGCTCACCTAGCGTCGGGGTTTGTCAGGAATGTTTCAGGACGCCCGCTTTTGACGGGCCTTCCGCCGCCATCTGGGTTTCGACCAGGTCGAGGAATTTGCGGCCGACCGCGCCGCCGGTCTGGCTCTCGACCTGCTCCAGCACCACCACGTCGGCGGCCATCAGGTCCTTGAGCACGCTTCGCGGCGTGGCGGTCAGGGGATAGGCGCCGCCGTCGCGGTACTCGATGGGCGCGAGCGTCAGATAGCCGTAGTTGCGGGCGCGGCCGGCCAGGCGCGCCTGGGTCAGGAACAGGGCCAGCGGATCGAAGAAGCTGTCGTTGACGGCGGCAAGCGTGAACACGCCCGAGCCAGGCGGTCCGACGGGATGGGCGGTGACAGCCGGAGCCTTCCAGCCCTTGGGCGGCTTTCGCAGGTTCAGCAGGCTGGAAAGGTCGCGGTCCAGGCCGGTCTCGTCCGGGGCCTGCGCGACGTCCCAGTCCAGCGCCGGCGTTTCGAGCCCCTGGCGGTTCAGCTCGCCAACGAAGGCGCGGGCGGCCAGGGCGACGCCCAGCTGGTTCCAGTGAATGCCGTTGCGGGGGAACATCTCGTAGCCGAGCTTGCCGCGCTGGGCCTCCAGCGTCGCGCGGCCGTCGACCCAGTGGACGCCAGCGGCGGTCAGGGCGCTACGAGCGGCCGGATAGACGCTGTCGCGCCTGGCCGCGCAGGGGTAGCTCGGCGGCACGAGGTCCGGGAACCAGGTCGTCTTGATCGGGGCCAGGACGTAGACGAATTTCTGGCCGCGCGCTTCGAACCAGTCCTGCGCGCGCCGCAGGCGGCGGGCGTAGTCGGGCATGGCCGCGATGTCGACCTTCAGCTTGAGGCCGCAATGGGCCTCGATATAGCTCTCCTCGAACAGGGCGCCCAGCAGGCCGATGCTCATGGCGGTGGCCTCGTGGTTGCGCACCGCTAGGAACTGGCCGTCCAGCGCGGGCTGGGCCATGGCGCCGAGAACGGCGCCCAATTGCGGCAGGCCGTGGCTGCGGAAACAGGAACAGCGGCGACGAAAAGAGCATGGTCCCCCAGGGTGTCGCGCTTGCTCGACCTCCGGCCGAGGGTTAGCGGCGCGGCGGCGCTTTGAACAGAGGCCCGGTATGGCTCGGTGATTGAGAACGGATCAGCCGAGGCGGCCGGAAGCGCTGGCCGGTCGGGCGTTCACTCGGCCGGGGTCAGCGAGATGTCGACCATGATCTCGGCCGAGATGTTCTCCAGCGCCGCCTTGACCGCCTCGGTGTCCAGGGCGGGCGGCAGGCGCAGGCGGGCGTCCAGATGGAACAGCGGCGCGCCGGAGTAGGGCTCGACGCTCATACGGGTTTCGAAGGCCTCGATATTGGCGTTCAGGCCAGCGAGCACGGCCGTCACCTGATGGACGATGCCCGGCTGGTCCTGGCCGACCAAACTGAAGGCGACGGCCTGGCCCTCGGGGCCGACCGTCTCGACCGCCGGCGCGATCCGCACGTCGAGGCCTTGGGCGTCCACCGCGCTGACGGCGGCGCGCAGGGCGTCGGCGTCGCCGGCCTCCACCAGCACGGAGCCGACATAGAGGCCGCCCAACTGGCTGAGGTGGCTTTCCAGCCAGTTGCCGCCGGCCGACAGCACCGCGCTGGCTATGGCCTGGGTCAGGCCGGGCCGGTCGCTGCCGATGACGCTCAGGATCAAAAGGGCCATCGGCGCCTCCCAGGAAAGATGGCCCGCAACCAAGCGCATCGCGCCCGCGACGGCAATCCCGATCAGGACGCCTCCAGCGCGGCCGACGGCCTGGCGGCCAGGGTCCGGACGATGGCCTGGGTCAGGGCCTGCGGCGACAGCGGCTTGGCGATCGCCCCGTCCATGCCGGCCGCCAGATAGCTGGCCTGCTGGTGGGACAGGGCGTTGGCGGTCATGGCCAGGATCGGCGCGGCCCCTGCGGGGCCGGGCAGCGCGCGGATGCGCTGGGTGGCCTCGATCCCGTCCATGACCGGCATCTGGATGTCCATCAGGATCAGGTCGAAACCCGCGCGGGCCGCGGCGACGCCCTGGACGCCGTCCTCGGCGGAGCTCACCTGGGCGCCCAACGCCTCCAGCATGCGGCCGGCGATCAGGCGGTTGGTGGCGTTGTCCTCGACCAACAGCACGCGCAGGCCGTCGAACAACGAGGTGTCGGGTTCGTCGACGTGGGCCGCTCCATGTCCGAGATGCGGCGCGGCGCAGGCGTCGGCCTCGACCTGCAGCCAGAAGGTCGAGCCTTGGCCGACCTTGCTCTCGAACCCGACCTCGCCGCCCATCATCTCGGCCAGGCGCCGACAGATCGACAGGCCCAGGCCCGAACCGCCGAAGCGGCGGGTGGTCGAGCCGTCGCCCTGACGGAAGCGCTCGAACAGGCTCTTGCCGGCCTCTTCGTCGATGCCGACGCCGGTGTCGGCGATCTCGAAGCGCAGGCGGAGCTTTCCATCCGTACGCCTGCCGGAGAGCCGCGCCACGACGCCGCCCTCCAGGGTGAATTTCACGGCGTTGCCCAGCAGGTTGAACAGCGCCTGACGCAGGCGCAGCGGGTCGGTGGCCGCCCAGCCCAGGTCGCCCTCGTCTCCCTTGGAGGGCGCTTCGACGCGAAGATAGAGGCCCTTCGCCTCGGCCTGCGGTCGCAGCATGTCGGCGACGCCGACCAGCAACTCGGCCGGATCGACCGGCTCGGACCCCAGTTCGAGCTTTCCGGCCTCGATCTTCGAGAAGTCGATGATGTCGTTCAGGAGCTCCGACAGCATCTCGCCGCAGCCCAGCGCCTCGTTCAGCAGGCGGCGGCCGTCGTCGGTCAGCCTCTCGGTCTTCAGAAGGTGCAGTACGCCCAGCACGCCGTTCATCGGCGTGCGGATCTCGTGGCTCATATTGGCCAGGAACTGGCTCTTGGCCTCGGCCGCGCTCAGGGCCGCGTCGCGGGCCTCGACCAGTTCGGTGACGTTCTGGCTGATGCCGATGACGTCGTAGGCGTCGGGGCTGGAGCCGCGCACGCCGCGCCAGGCGCAGTGCATGTGCGTCCAGTTGCTGGTGGCCGGATCCAGGTAGCGGTAGTCGATCTCGACATGCTCGCCGCCGCGCAGGGTGCGCGAGAACGCGTCCCAGACGCGCACGCGGTCGTCGGCGTGGATCGACAGGGTCATCTCCGCCACCGTCATGGTCCGCACCCCGCCCTGCGGCGAATTGGGCGTGGGGATGTCCTGGTCGAAGACATAGATCCCCTTGCGGGGGTTGAAGCGCCAGACGTAGACGCCGGCGGCGCTGCGCAGCAGTTCGTTGGAGCGCTCGGCCTGCTGGCGGGTGATCTCGCGGGCGCGGTCTTCGCTGAAGTCCTGGAAGACGATCATCAGGCCGCCGCCCTCCAGGACCTTGGACTTCGAGCGCACCCAGAGCCAGCCGCCGCCCTTGCGGGCCAGGCGATGCTCGCCGGACGCCTGGCCGCGCGCCTCCAGCGTCCGCCCGATGTCCTCGATGATCAGCCTGTCATGCAGGTGGAAGAAGTCGTGCATGTGCCGACCGACCGATTCGTCGGGCGACCAGCCCGTCAGCTGCACCCAGGCGGGGTTGACGCGCGCGATCACCCGGTCGTCCAGGACGACGAACATGTCGAGGCTGCTCTGGAAGAACCAGTCGGCGGCCGCGGCTTCAATTCTGGAGGCAGCCTCGGCGTCCAAGACCTTGCCCATCCCCGTTTCCTCGTTTTCAATCGATACTCGCAGGATCGGGTAAAGTTTACGTTGCGGAAAAAAGCCCCGTCTTCGATTTCGATCTAACGGTACGCAAACACGACCAGAGCAGGTCGCAAGGGGAGACCAGGAACTTGAGCACGCCAGAAGCCGTCGGACTGTCGAGCGAGCGATTGAAGCGCATCGATAGTTTCATCCAGTCCAAGTATATCGACACCGGAAAACTGCCCTGCGCGCTTACCCAAGTCTGGCGGCGTGGCCAGCTGGCCTATACCTCGGTGCTGGGCAGCGCCGATGTCGAGCGGGGAAAGCCGCTGAAGGCCGACAGTCTGTTCCGCATCTACTCAATGACCAAGCCGGTCACGAGCGTGGCCTTCATGATGCTGGTCGAGGACGGCCTGGTGTCGCTGGACGATCCGGTTCACCGCTTCATCCCGGCCTGGCGCGACCTGGGCGTGTTCGCCGCCGGGGTCGAGGGGGCGTTCCAGACCAAGCGCGCCGGCGAGCCGATGCGGACGATCGACCTGCTGCGGCATACCTCGGGTCTTACCTACGGCTTCCAGCAGCGGACCAATGTCGACGCGGCCTATCGCAAGCTGAAGCTGGACGGGATCGACAGCGAGGGCGGCCTGCAGGGCTTCGTCGACGCGCTGGGGACCGTGCCGCTGGAGTTCTCGCCGGGCGAGGCCTGGAACTACTCGGTCTCGACCGACGTGCTGGGCTATCTGGTCGAGAAGATCTCGGGGATGCCGTTCGACGTCTTCCTCAAGACCCGCATCTTCGATCCGCTGAAGATGGTCGACACCGGCTTCTTCGTGCCGGAGAGCCAGCGCGACCGCTTCACCGCCTGCTACGCCCTGACCCCCTCGGGCCGGGTGGTGCTGCAGAACGATCCGGAGAAGAGCCGCTTTTTCATGGACCCGTCGGTGAAGTCCGGCGGCGGCGGCCTGATCTCGACCGCCGACGACTACATGCGTTTCTGCCGGATGCTGCTGAATGGCGGCGAGCTGGACGGCGCGCGCCTGCTCAGCCCCAAGACCCTCAAGCTGATGACCATGAACCACCTGCCGGGCGGCAAGGAGCTGGTTCAGGTCTCGAAGTCGCTGTTCAGCGAGGCGGTGTTCGAAGGCCTGGGCTTCGGCCTCGGCTTCGCCATGACCATCGACCAGGCCCGGACCAAGAACCTGGGCTCGCTGGGCGAATATTTCTGGGGCGGCATGGCCTCGACGGCGTTTTGGATCGACCCGGTCGAGGACCTGGCGGTGGTGTTCATGACCCAGCTGATGCCGTCGACCTCCTATCCGATCCGTCGGGAGCTGCGGACGCTGGTCTATTCGAGCTTCACGGAAGCGGCGGGGTAGGGGAGCCTCTCGTCAAAGAAAGCGGCGCGGGAGACAGCTCCCGCGCCGAGTTGCGCTTTACCAAAGTCCGACGCATTGCGAGCAACGCGCCACGCTCGCGGAATTCACCGACTTCGAATTGTGAGGACGCGTGCAAGGCGCATCCAAAGTCCATGACTTCCCGCGAACGCCCTCCCCAGCGCGGATCATTCTCTCTGGATTTCAGGCAAATGCGGCGCCGAGCAGCCCCTCGACGCCGCACCCACCCCCACGGATGATCTCGGCTGAAACCGTGATTTCGAATTTGTAGTATGTGATGAAATTCGTCAACGCCGCCCCGTCTCGAAGCGCTCCGAAAGCACGTGTCGTCACGGAGGTCTGGACATCTTCGCGCGACCGTGCAGGCTGGCTTCAAACAACCGTTCAAACGCCAAAACGGCATTCATAAGAGCAGGGGTCGAAACGTCATGGCCGCGATCAACGCCGTCACCGATCTTTCCGTCGAAGGCGACATCGGCGTCGTCACGCTGAACTCGCCGCCGGTCAACGCGCTGTCGGCCGCCGTCCGCGAAGGCTTGAAGGGCGCGTTCGACGCGGCCATCGCCGATCCGGCCGTGCAGGCGATCGTGCTGATCTGCGAGGGCAAGACCTTCATCGCCGGGGCCGACATCACCGAGTTCGGCAAGGCCATGACCGGCCCCAGCCTGCAGGATGTCCAGGCGGTCATCGAGAACTCGCCCAAGCCCGTCGTGGCGGCGATCCACGGCACCGCCCTGGGCGGCGGCCTGGAGGTGGCGCTGGTCGCCCACTACCGCGTCGCCGTGCCCTCGGCCAAGGCTGGCCTGCCGGAAGTGAACATCGGCCTGCTGCCCGGCGCCGGCGGCACCCAGCGCCTGCCGCGCATCGTCGGCGTCGAGAAGGCGCTGGAGATGGTCACCAGCGGCCAGCATGTGCCGGCCAAGGCGGCGCTGGCCATGGGCCTGTTCGACTCTCTGGTCGACGAAGGAAACCTGCGCGCCGGGGCCATCGCCTTCGCCAAGACCGTGCTGGCCGAGGGCCGGCCGCTGAAGAAGGTCCGCGAGCTGAACGACAAGGTCGAGGCCGCGCGCGGCAGGCCCGAGATCTTCGCCGACTTCCGCAAGGCCAACGCCAAGAAGTTCCGCGGCTTCATGGCCCCGGAGAACAACATCAAGTGCATCGAGGCGGCGGTGAACCTGCCCTTCGAGGAGGGTCTGAAGGAAGAACGCCGGCTGTTCATGGAGCTGATGACCGGCACCCAGTCGGCCGCCCAGCGCTATGTGTTCTTCGCCGAACGCCAGGCCGCCAAGATCCCCGACGTGCCGGACGACACCCCCATCATCCCGGTCAAGAAGGTCGGCGTGATCGGCGCCGGCACCATGGGCGGCGGCATTTCGATGAATTTCCTCAACGCCGGCATCCCGGTGACGATCATCGAGGCCAAACAGGAGAACCTGGAGCGCGGCGTCGGGATCATCCGCAAGAACTATGAGAACACCGCCAAGAAGGGTCGCCTGACCCAGGACGACGTCGAAAAGCGCATGGGCCTGCTGACCCCCTCGATGAACCTCGAGGACCTGGCCGACTGCGACCTGATCATCGAGGCCGTGTTCGAGCTGATGGAGATCAAGAAGGAGGTCTTCGGCAAGCTGGACAAGATCGCCAAGCCCGGCGCGATCCTGGCCTCGAACACCTCGTACCTGGACATCGACGTGATCGCCGCCAGCACGAGCCGGCCCGAGAGCGTGATCGGCCTGCACTTCTTCTCGCCGGCCAATGTCATGCGCTTGCTGGAAATCGTGCGCGGCGCCAAGACCGACAAGTCGGTGATCGCCACCTCGATGCAGATCGGCAAGAAGATCGGCAAGGTCGCGGTGCTGGTCGGCAACTGCCACGGCTTCGTCGGCAACCGCATGCTGGCCCAGCGCCAGCGCGAGGCCCAGAAGCTGATCCTGGAAGGCGCCATGCCCTGGGACGTCGACCGGGTGCTGTACGATTTCGGCCTGCCGATGGGGCCGTTCGCCATGAGCGACCTGGCCGGCCTCGACATCGGCTGGGATCCGGCCAAGACCAGTTCGTCCACCGTGCGCGAAGTGCTGTGCGAGATGGACCGTCGCGGCCAGAAGAACGGCAAGGGCTTCTACGACTACGACGAGAACCGCAACGCCAAGCCGTCGCCGGTCGTGGAAGAGGTGATCCGCGACTTCGCCGAGAAGCGCCAGATCCAGCGCCGCGAGATCAGCGATCAGGAAATCCTGGAGCGCTGCCTCTATCCGATGGTCAACGAGGGCGCGAAGATCCTCGAAGAGGGCAAGGCCATCCGGGCGTCCGATATCGATATCGTCTGGATCAACGGCTACGGCTGGCCGGTCTATCGCGGCGGTCCGATGTTCTGGGGCGAGCTGGTGGGCCTGGATAAGATCCTGGCCAAGATGCAGGAGTTCCACGCCAAGCACGGCGACGACTTCAAACCCTCGGCCCTGCTGGAGCGGCTGGTGGCCGAGGGCAAGGGCTTCAAGGACGCTTAGGGCGGCGCTGCCCCCTCCGTCGGCTTCGCCGACACCTCCCCCATAAAGGGGGAGGAGAACCGCGCCCTTCCTCCCCCTTTATGGGGGAGGTGGCCCGAAGGGCCGGAGGGGGCTGCGCAGACCTGCTATCGGAGTTACCCATGACCACCATCGCCGCCATGATGTCCGCCGACTACGGCGTGATGGGCGACATTCTTCGCCAGCGCGCCCAGGAAGGCCCCAACCATCCGGCCGTGATCATGGAGACCGGCGAGGCGGTGACCTACGCGGAATTCGACGCCCTGGTCGACCGCGTCGCCGCCGCCCTGCAGCGTGACGGGATCGCGCCGGGCGAGGCCATCGCCGTCTGCGCCCTGTCGTCGATCCCCTACGCGGCGGTGTTCCTCGGCGGCCTGCGGGTCGGCGTCGCGGTGGCCCCGATCGCGCCGTCCTCGACGCCCGAGGCCATCGCCGGCATGGTCGCCGACTGCGGGGCCAGGCTGTTCTTCCTCGACGCCGGCGTCGCCGAAGCGCAGAGGCCCGCGCCGATCCCGGTGCGCCAGATCGCCCTGGACGGTTCAGGCGCCGGCGAAGCCTTCGACGCCTGGCTGGCTCCGGAAGGCGCGACGCCGCGCCCGGTCGCGATCACGCCCGAGCATCCGTTCAACATCATCTATTCCAGCGGCACCACCGGCACGCCCAAGGGCATCGTCCAGTCGCACGGCATGCGCTGGAAGCACGTCTTCCGGGGCGACGCGGTCGGCTACGGCCCCAATGCGGTGTCCGTGCTGTCGACTCCGCTCTATTCGAACACCACCCTGGTCTGCTTCTTCCCCACCCTGGCGGGCGGCGGGACCGTCGTGCTGATGAAGAAGTTCGACGCCGGCAAATATCTGGAACTGGCCCAGAAGCACCGCATGACCCACACCATGCTGGTGCCGGTGCAGTACCGCCGCCTGATGGAGCGGCCGGACTTCGACCGCTACGACCTGTCCTCGACGCATCTGAAGTTCTGCACCAGCGCCCCGTTCGGCGCCGAGCTGAAGGCCCAGGTGCTGCAGCGCTGGCCCGGCGGCCTGGTCGAGTATTTCGGCATGACCGAGGGCGGCGGCACCTGCATCCTGATGTGCCACGAGCACCCGGACAAGCTGCACACGGTCGGCCAGCCCGCGCCGGGCCACGACATCCGCCTGATCGACGAGGACGGCGTCCAGGTCGGCCCCGGCGTGGTCGGCGAGATCGTCGGCCGCTCGGCCGCGACCATGAGCGGCTATCACGGCCGCCCGGACAAGACCGCCGAGGCGATCTGGACCTCGCCCGAGGGCTGGACCTTCATCCGCACCGGCGATGTCGGCCGCTTCGACGAGCAGGGCTTCCTCACGCTGATGGACCGCAAGAAGGACATGATCATCAGCGGCGGCTTCAACATCTATCCGTCCGACCTGGAGGCGGTGCTGGTCCAGCATCCGGCCGTGGTCGAGGCGGCGGTGGTCGGGGTGCCCTCGGACGCCTGGGGGGAGACGCCTGTGGCCTTCGTGGCGGTGAAGGGCGAGGCCGACGCCGAGGCGATCAAGACCTTCGTCAACGGCCAGGTGGGCAAGACCCAGCGCCTGGCCGATGTGAAGATCGTCGACAGCCTGCCGCGCAGCCATATCGGCAAGGTGCTTAAGCGCGAACTGCGGGACGCTTGGCAAGTTTCGGGGCAAGTTTCGGGGCAAGTTTCGCCTAGTCAGTGAACTTTTTGCCGCGACGGCGCGCCGCATTAGGCCAGGCGGAATCGATGAATACGGTTGCTTAACCATATGGTGCGGCCATGGAGGTCGCCCGGTTCGTCGTGGAATGCGTTCTAAAGCCATGCTCCCGAAGCCCGCCGCCGCCGCTCCGATCGCCGCTCCTCAAGCGAAGACGTTCATCCGCGCTTCTGGCGGCCCCATCGATTTCGACGCGGTCGCCGCCGCGCTCGGCGTCGCCGGACACAGCTCGGACCTCGATCAGCGCCTGGCCGCCCGGTTCGCCCGTCCCGTCGCCGTTCGCGCCTTCGCCGACCGCGTCGAGGCCACCGCCGCGGCGCTGAAGGCGCTGGGCGCGCGCGAGGGCGGCGTCTGCGTCGTCTCCGCCCTGGCCGATCCGGAAACCCTGGCCGGCGTCGCCGCCGCGGGGCTCAAGGCCTGGCTGGTCGATGTCGACCCGTTCAGCGCCATGTTCGACACCGGCCACCTGCGCGCGCGCCTGCCCGATGCGCCCGGCCCGCTGGAGGCCATCGTTCCCGCCGCCGCCCACGGCCGCGCGCCCGACATGCGCGCCTGGGCCGCCTTCCGCGCCGAGACCGGCCTGCCGATCCTGATCGACGCCGCCGGCGCCTTCGACGTGGTGATCGCCGCGCCGGTCCCCGTTCTCGTGGGCCTGCCCTCTGGGTCGGGCGTCTTCGTCGCCTGCGAGGACGCCACTCCGATCAACGCCATCGACGCCGCGCCCTTCTCCGGCGACGACGGCCTCGCCGCCTGGCCGGGCCTGCGCCAGCGTCTGTGCGGCACGGCCCAGCAACTGCGCGTCCTGCTGCTGGACAGCGGCGTCGGCTTCCAGCCGGGCTGGGGCATGAGCTGGATCTCGCAGACCTGCGCCCTGTCCCTGCCGACCGACGACGCCGGCGCCGTGGCCTGGAAGCTCCAGGCGGCCGGGATCCCTGCCAGCTGCTCGGTCCGCGACCGCGCCCTGGCCGCCGACGACACCCCGACCGCCGACCACCTGGCGGCCTCGACCGTGGTCATCACCCTGGATCCGGGGCTCGACATCGAGGGTCTGGACCGCCTGTGCGACGCCCTGCGCGACGCGGTGGCCTAGAGGCGGCGGCCGACTTGGCCTAAGCATCGGCGCGTATTCACGCCGAAGGTTGCGATGGCCGAAGAGTCTCAAGAGCCCCAGTCCCTGGAATCCCTGTCCCTCGACTGGGGCTTCACCCTGCCCGACGAGGTCTGGGCGATCCCCGAGGACGAGCGCGACGCGGAGGTCCGCTACAACGACGACCTCTGCCAGTGGGGCGACCGGGTTTTCATCCGCTGCATCCTGCCCGTGCCCTTGAAGGGGACGGACGACTATTTCGGCTGGGGCGCCTGGGCCGAGGTCGATGCCGAGGTCTTCGAGCGCTATCTCGACCTCTATGACGCCGACGGCCGCGAGGAGCCGCCGCACCCGGCCAAGCTGGCCAATCGCCTCGCGCCCTATCCTGGCACGACGCTGGGCACGCGGATGCTGATCCAGTTCCAGACCCCGGACGAGCGCCCGACCCTGATGCTGCTGGACGGCGACAAGAGCCGGCTGGCGCAGGACCAGCGCGACGGCATCGACGCCGCGCGGCACCACGAGATCCTGGAGATTTGCGGGGAGTAGGGCTGGCCCGCTACGCCGCGTCGATCATTCGCTTGGCGGCGCGCGCCAGCAGGCCCGAGCGTGTGAAGCCGTGGGTCTCGGCATAGGCGTCGATATCGCGAAGGGTGGTCTCGGGCAGGGTGATATTGACCCGCACCGTCCTGGGCTGGGCGGTCTTCAGGGGCACGATGATCACCGCGCCGTCGCGGTTCACGGGATTGGCCATCACCTCGTCCAGGGTCGAGGGCGCGGGAATGGACTCGCCATCCTCGACCATGCCGTCGATGTGGAAGAGCAGGGCCTCCTCGGCGTTGGCGCGGGCCTCCTCCAGGGTCGCGCCCACGCTGACGCACCCGGGCAGGTCGGGAAAGGAGACCCCGAACTCGCTGTCGGCGTCCTTGTGGATGAGGGCGATATAGCTTGTCATTGGCTCACCTCAGGATCAGGCCCGATTGCCGTTCGATCGACCGTAGCGTCCCGAGCGGAAGGTCTCGCTTGGGATGCGGAACGGTCACGCGACCGGGTTTCGTGGGGTGCTTGAACTGAGCGTGGGAGCCGCGCCGGGCCACCTCGACCCAGCCGTCGGCCTCCAGCGCGGAGATGACCTCACGACTATTCATGAGTGTGTATTTATGGGTATAATTTCTTTGCCGTCAAGGCGAGCCTAGAGCCAGCCCGTCTTCCGGAATCGCCGGTACAGCAGTCCGCAGACCACCACGATCACGGCCAGCACGCCGTAGTAGCCATACTGCCACTTCAGCTCGGGCATGTGCTCGAAGTTCATGCCGTAGATGCCGGCCACGGCCGTCGGCACGGCCAGGATGGCGGCCCAGGCGGCCAGCTGGCGGGTGATCGCGCCCTGGCGCTGCTGTTCCAGCAGGCTGGAGATCTCGAACACCGAGGTCAGCACTTCGCGCAGGCCGTCGACCAGGATCTCGGTGCGCTGGATATGATCGCGGACGTCGCGGAAATAGGGCCGCACCTCGCTGTCGATGCAGGGCAGATCGTGATGCTCCAGCGCGCTGACCACCTGGGTCATGGGCCCGAGCAGCTTCTTGAACTTCATCAGCGCCCGGCGAAGGTTGAAGATGCGGGCGATCTCGGCGCGGCTGAGGAAGGCGTCCAGCGCCCGCCGCTCGAACGCGACCAGCTCTTCCTCGATGGCGTCGACGATCGGCATGTAGCCGTCGACGATGAAGTCGAGCACCGCGTGCAGCACGTAGTCGACGCCGTGGGCCAGCAGGACCGGCGCGGCCTCGAGCTGGGCCCGCAGTTCGGTGTGGGCGCGGGCAGACCCGTGGCGGACGGTGATCAGGTGGCGTTGGCCGACGAAGAAGTCGGTCTCGCCATATTCGATGTGGTCATTGTCCAGATGGGCGGTCTTGGCCACGACGAACAACTGGTCGCCATAGACATCGACCTTGGGCGTCTGGCGCGCATTGAGCGCGTCCTCGATCGCCAGCGGGTGGAGGTGGAAGGCCTGTTGCAGCACGCGCAGTTCGGCCTCGTCGGGCTCGACAAGGCCGATCCAGACGAACTCGCCCTCGCGCGGCCGCAGACTGTCCGGATCGTCCAGGCTGACCGGACGAACGGCCTGGCCGGCGACATAGGCGCTGGCGGCGACGACACTCACTGGAAGGGGCTCACGGCTCTAGTGGGCGGCCGCGTAGGCTTCGACCTGCGCCACCCGCCGGGCCTTCTCGGCCTCGGTCAGGAAAGAGCCGGTGAAGCTGTTCTTGGCCAGGGTGACGATCTCGTCCCGCGTAAGACCGACCGCGTCGGCGGTGGCCATGTAGTTCTCCAGCAGGTAGCCGCCGAAATAGGCCGGGTCGTCGGAGTTCACGGTCGCCTTCAGGCCCAGGGAGAGCATCTTCTTGAGGGGATGGACGTCCAGGCTGGGCACGCCGCACAGCTTCAGGTTCGACAGCGGGCAGACCGTCAGGGTGGTTCCATCGGCGATCAGGCGCGCGGTCAGGGCCTCGTCCTCCAGGGCGCGGTTGCCGTGGTCGATGCGGTCGACCTTCACCACGTCGATGGCTTCCCAGACGTATTCGGGCGGGCCTTCCTCGCCGGCGTGGGCCACGATCTTGAGGCCCAGGTCGCGGGCCGCCTGGAACACCCGGGCGAACTTGGCCGGCGGGTGGCCGACTTCGGAGCTGTCGAGGCCGACGCCGGCGATCTTGTCGAGCCAGGGCTTGGCCAGTTCCAGGGTCTCGAAGGCGGCCTCTTCCGACAGGTGGCGCAGGAAGCAGAGGATCAGCTTGGAGGTGACGCCCAGCGTCTTCTCGGCCTCGTCCATGCCGGCCAGCAGGCCCTTCATCACCGTGTTGAAGGCGATGCCGCGATCGGTGTGGGTCTGGGGGTCGAAGAAGATCTCGGCGTGGGTCCCGCCGTCGGCGGCTAGGCGCTTGAAATAGGCCAGGGCCAGGTCCTTGAAGTCAGCCTCGGTGATCAGCACCCCCGCGCCCTGGTAATAGATGTCCAGGAAGTCCTGCAGGTTGGAGAAGGCGTAGGCGGCTCGGATCTCGTCCACCGACTTGAAGGGCAGGGTGATCCCGTTGCGCTGGGCCAGCTCGAACATCAGCTCGGGCTCGAGACTGCCCTCGATGTGCATGTGCAATTCGGCTTTCGGGAGGCCGCGGACAAATTCGATGGAGGCGGTGTCGATCATGCGGACGTTATGAGCCTCCCTAGCGACGCCTTTCAACTGTCATCCCAAGCTTTATGTGCAGGACCCGTCCGTCCGCCGCCAGTGCGGAGAGGACAGGCGCCTGCCTAGAGCGGTTGCGGCGTCTTCGGCGGGCCTTCCGGCAACGGAATGAACTCGTCGTGGTCCAGGTCGGGCAGCTTCATGCGGCCGGCCTTCCAGTCGGCCTTGGCCTGCTCGATGCGGTCCTTGGACGAGGAGACGAAGTTCCACTCCATGAAGCGCGGGCCGATCGGCTCACCGCCCAGCAGCATGACGGTCGAGCGCTCCAGCGCCTTGAACACCACGGTCTCGCCCGGCGCAAACACGGCCATCTGCAGGGCCGAGAGCTCGCGGCCGTCGACCTCGACCCGGCCGTCGGCGACATAGGCCGCGCGCTCGGAATATTCGGCCGGCAGGGCCGCGGTCGTGCCCGGTTCAAGCTCCCAGTGGACGTAGAACAGCGGTGAGAACACCGGCACATTGGCCTTGGCGCCGAACGCTTCGCCGGCGATCAGCCGCGCCTTCAGCCCGCCGCTCTCGTAGGACGGCAGCTCGGCCTGGCCTTCGTGGTGGCTGAAGCTGGGGGCGATCTCTTCATATTCCTTGGGCAGGGCGATCCAGGCCTGCATGCCGTCCATGCGGCCGCCCTGGCGGCGCAGGGTCTCGAAGCGTTCGGAGTGGGTGATGCCCGAGCCGGCGGTCATCCAGTTGACCTCGCCCGGCTTGATCACGGTCTCGGAGCCGACGCTGTCGCGGTGGGTGATCTCTCCCTGGAACAGGTAGGACAGGGTGGAGAGGCCGATGTGCGGATGCGGGCGGACGTCGGCGCTCCTGGAGAAGCCCGGCGCGAAGTCGGCCGGCCCCATGTGGTCCAGGAAAGTGAACGGGCCGACCATGCGCTTGGCGTGGAAGGGCAGCACGCGGCCAACCTCGAAGTTTCCGATGTCGTGGCGGCGGGCTTCGATGACGAGGTCGATCATGGGTCGGCTCCGGGAAGGAATACGCGGAACTTAGCTGGGACAAGACCGCCGCGTCTTGTGCAAAGCCGGCAATGCAAGGTTCGCGTTTTTGATCCCTACAGCGTGTCGGCGGCCTTCTTCAGCGGCAGCAGCGCCAGCAGGCTGATCGCGCCCGCGCCGGCGAGATACAGGCCGACCAGCTTCAGGCCGCCATGGGTGGCCAGGGCCTGGGCGATGGCCGGGGTCATGCCGCCGCCGATCACCCCGCCGACATTGAAGGCGATCGACGAGCCGGTATAGCGCACCCGCGCCGGAAACAGGCTGGGCAGCCAAGCCCCCAGCGGGCCATAGACCAGGCCCATGACCACCAGGGCCAGGGACAGAAAGACGCCGATCGTCCAGAGCGAGCCCGAGCCCATCATCGGCGCCAGGGCCGCGCCGGCGGCGATGGTCAGCAGCGAGCCGGCCATCAGCACGCGGCGGGGGCTGGTCTTGTCGGCCCAGTAGCCGGCCCAGACGATGCCGCCGGCCATGAACAGGATGGCGACCAGCAGCACGCCCAGGAACACCTGGCGGTCATAGCCGAGGGCCGTGACGCCGTAGCCCAGCGAGAAGGCGGTGGTCAGGTAGAAGAGGGCGAAGCAGGCGACGACGGCGAACGTGCCGCCGATCGTCTCGCGGGCGTGGGTCTTCAGCAGCTCGGCCACCGGCACGTGCGGCGGCGGGGCCGCGTGGGCGGCGGCCTGGAAGGCGGGGGTTTCGGTCAGCTTGAGGCGGATCCACAGGCCGACTCCGACCAGCAGGATGCTGCCCAGGAACGGCAGGCGCCAGCCCCAGGCCTGGAACTGCTCCGGCGTCAGGACGGCGCCCAGAGCCAGGAACAGGCCATTGGCGGCGATGAAGCCCACCGGCGCGCCCAGCTGCGGGAACATGCCAAAGCGCGCGCGGAAGCCGGGCGGGGCGTTCTCCACCGCCAACAGGGCCGCGCCGCCCCACTCGCCGCCCAGGCCAAAGCCCTGGCCGAAGCGCAGCAGGCACAGCAGGAACGGCGCGACCCAGCCGGCCGTGGCGTAGGTCGGCAGGAAGGCCACCAGCAGCGTCGAGCCGCCCATGATCAGCAGCGAGGCCACTAGGGTCGACTTGCGCCCGATGCGGTCGCCGAAATGGCCGAACACGATCGAGCCCAGCGGGCGGGCGATGAAGGCCACGCTCAGGCTGGCGTAGGAGGCCAGGAGCTGCATGGCCGGCGAACTGGCGGGAAAGAACAGCGGCCCGAACACCAGCGAGGCGGCGGTCGCGTAGATATAGAAGTCGTAGAACTCGACCGCCGTGCCGATCAGGCTGGCGGCCAGCACGCGTCGCGTCGACGCGCCGGCGGCGCTCGATGGGGCCATCTGGCCTCTCCCCAAGGTGTCGGAAGACCGACGCGGACGGCTCCAGGGCCGCCACGCGCCATCGTGAAGGATCAGCCCAGCGGGCTGACGTACGGACTCACCAGACCCAGCGGCACGGCCGTCGAGTTCTTGACGCCGCGGATGACGATGCGGCTCTCGATGTTGCTGACCAGACCCAGCGACAGCAGCTTCTCGCGCAGGAACTCGTCGAAGGCGCGCATGTCGCGGGTGACGATGCGCATCTCATAGTCAGCCGCGCCGGTGACGGTGGCGCACTGCACGACCTCGGCCCACTTGGCGACGGCCTGTTCGAACGTGTCCAGATTTTCCTTGGTCGGAAGGGACAGCTTGACGGTGCAATAGACCTCGAAGCCCAGACCCAGCTTCTCGCGGTCCAGGATCGTGACGCGACGCTGGATGACGCCAGCGTCTTCCAGGCGCTTGATCCGGCGCCAGCATGGGCTGGACGAGAGGCCGACCCGTTCGGCGATCTCCGCGACGGACAGTCCGGCGTCGTGTTGGATGAGATCGAGGATCTTGGCATCCACGGCGTCGAGTTGTTCGGACAAGAAATTCCTCCCCCAAGCGGGCGTTGACGCTCCAATTTTGCGCAAAGGGGGCCTGAGTCGGGCACGCCTTGGGCAAACAATTTCCGCGCTTCTATAAGATATTGCGTTACGGGCGAGAAGACCCCGGAGGAAAATTTTTGCCATGCGGCACTCTGAAGTCACTCTCGACGACAAATATGTGCTCGAAAATGGTCGAGCCTTCATCACTGGCGTTCAGGCGCTGCTGCGGGTCCTGCTGGATCGCAAGCGCCTTGATCGCCTCGCGGGCCTGAACACCGGGGGCTATCTCTCCGGCTATCGCGGCTCGCCGCTGGGCGGCCTCGACCAGCAGGCCGCGCGCATCAAGAAGCTGCTGACCGCGCACGACGTGGTCTTCCAGGAAGGCCTCAACGAGGACCTCGCCGCCACCGCCGTCTGGGGCAGCCAGCAGGCCAATCTGTTCCCCGGCGCGCTTTATGATGGCGTGTTCGGCATGTGGTACGGCAAGGCGCCTGGCGTCGACCGCACCGGCGACGTCTTCAAGCACGCCAACTTCGCCGGAACCTTCCCGACCGGCGGCGTGCTGGCGGTGGCCGGCGACGACCACGGCTGCAAGAGCTCGACCCTGCCGTCGCAGTCGGAATTCGCCTTCCAGGACTTCGAGATGCCGGTGCTGTCGCCGGCCGACGTCCAGGAGGTGCTGGACTATGGCGTCCTCGGCATCGCCCTGTCGCGGTTCTCGGGTCTGTGGACGGGCATGATCGCCCTGGCCGACACCATGGACTCGGGCGTGACCATCGACGTCTCGCTGGATCGCCACAACGCCGTCATCCCCGACTTCCCATTCCCGCCCGGCGGTCTGGGCATCCGGCTGAAGGACCAGCCGATGGAGAAGGAGCGGCGCATGCGGCTCCACAAGCTCCCGGCCGCCCTGGCCTTCGCCCGCGCCAACCACATCGACCGCGTGGTGCTGGGCGCCTCGCACGTGCGGGTGGGCAAGGCGCGCCTGGGCATCGTCTGCCAGGGCCAGGCCTACAAGGACGTGCTGGAGGCCTTCACGGCCATGGGCATGACCCTGCAGGAAGCCGCCGACCTGGGCGTCTCCATCTACAAGGTCGGCATGCCGTGGCCGCTGGAGCCGCTGGGTCTGCGCGCCTTCGCCGCCGGCCTCGAGACCCTGATGGTCATCGAGCACAAGCGCGGCCTGATCGAGCCCCAGGCGCGCGCGGCGCTGTATGACCTTCCCGCGCAAGCTCGGCCGCGCATCATCGGCAAGGTCGACGAGCGCGGCGCGCCGCTGCTCTCGGAGCTCGGCTCGTTGTCGGTGGCCGAAATCGCCCTCGCCATCTACGACCGCCTGCCGGACGGCCCGCACATGGAGCGGGCGCGCGCCTATCTGAACCGTGTCTCGGCCGCCGGCGTCGCCGCGGTCAGCCTGGCCGCCGACCAGGCCCGCAAGCCGTTCTTCTGCTCGGGCTGCCCGCACAACACCTCGACCAAGCTGCCCGAGGGCTCGCGCGCCCTGGCCGGCATAGGCTGCCACTACATGGCCGGGTTCAACGACCCGATGACCGACCTCAACACCCACATGGGCGGCGAGGGCCTGACCTGGGTGGGCGCGGCGCCATTCACCAGCGAGAAGCACGTCTTCCAGAACCTGGGCGACGGCACCTACAACCACTCCGGCTCGCTGGCCATTCGCGGCGCGATCGCGGCCAAGGCCAACATCACCTACAAGCTGCTCTATAACGACGCCGTCGCCATGACCGGCGGCCAGCGCGCCGAGAGCGGCTTCACCCCCGCCCAGATCACCCGCCAGCTGGCGGCCGAGGGCGTGACCAAGACCGTCATCGTCGTCGACGAGTTGAACCGCTACGAGGGCGTCACCGACCTGGCCCCGGGCGTCGAGGTCTTCCCCCGTTCGGACCTGATGCGCGTGCAGGAGATGCTGCGCGACACGGCTGGCGTGACGGTGCTGCTGTACGACCAGACCTGCGCCACGGAAAAGCGCCGTCGCCGCAAGCGCGGCTCCATGCCCAAGGCGACGAAGCGCGTGTTCATCAACCCGCTGGTCTGCGAAGGCTGCGGCGACTGCTCGGTGAAGTCCAACTGCGTCTCGGTCGAGCCGCTGGCCACCGAGTTCGGCCGCAAGCGCAAGATCAACCAGTCGTCCTGTAACCAGGACTACAGCTGCGTCGAGGGCTTCTGTCCCTCGTTCATCACCCTGGAAGGGGCCGAGAGCGCCCAGTCCAAGAAGACGCCGGCGGCCCTGACCGCCGAGTCGACGCCGCTGCCCGAGTTCGAGCCGCTGACCGGCGTGCGCAAGATCCTGTTCACGGGCGTGGGCGGCACGGGCGTGACGACCGTGGCCTCGATCCTGGCCATGGCGGCCCACATCGACGGCCGCGCCGGCAGCGTGGTGGACATGACGGGTCTGGCCCAGAAGGGCGGCTCGGTGTTCAGCCACGTCAAGATCGGCGAGACGGAAGAGACTATCGTCGGCGGCCGCGTCCCGGCCGCCAGCGCCGACGTGCTGATCGCCTGCGACCTGCTGGTGGCGGCCTCGCCCGAAGGCCTGTCGCTCTACGCCAAGGACCGCACCCGCGCCTTCGGCAACAGCGACTTCGCCCCGACCGCCGACTTCGTCACCAGCCGTGACGTCAAGTTCGACAGCAATGCCATGGCCCGCCGGGTGAAGGGCGCGACCAACACCTTCGACGCCTGTCCGGCCCAGCGCCTGGCCGAGACCGAGTTCGGCGACGCCATCTACGCCAACATGATCATGGTGGGCTTCGCCTGGCAGCGCGGGGTGATCCCGGTTTCCAGCCGCGCCCTCTATCGCGCCATCAAGCTGAATGGCGTCGACGCCGAGGCCAATTTGCAGGCCTTCGAACTGGGCCGCCGCGTGGCCCACGACCCGACCTCGATCGCCGTCAAGGACGACAAGGTCGCCACGCCCGAGACCATGCCGCTGGACGACCTGATCGCCCACCGCATCAAGGAGCTGACGGCCTACCAGAACGCCGCCTACGCCCAGCGCTACGCCGACAAGGTGGCCAAGGTCCGCGCGGCCGAAGCCGGCATTGGCGGCGAGGCCCTGACCCGCGCGGCGGCGATCAATCTCTACAAGCTGATGGCCTACAAGGACGAGTACGAGGTCGCTCGTCTGTATACTGATGGTCGCTTCAAGGCCGAGCTGGCCGGGACCTTCAAGGGCGGCAAGGCCAAGGTCTGGCTCTCGCCGCCGCTGCTGGCCCCCAAGGGGCCGGACGGCAAGCCCAAGAAGATCGCCTTCGGCGGCTGGATGCTCGACGCCGCCTTCCCGATGATGGCCAGGATGAAGGGCCTGCGCGGCGGCGCGCTCGACGTCTTCGGCCACACCGAGGAGCGCAGGATGGAGCGCGGCCTGATGGCGTCCTACGAGACGACCCTCGACCGCCTGGCCGCCAGCCTCTCCCCGGAGAGCCTGCCGCTGGCGGTGAAGATCGCCGAGATCCCGCAGCAGATCCGCGGCTACGGCCACGTCAAGGACGCCTCGGTGGTCACGGCCAAGGCGGCGGAGGCCAAGCTGTGGGCGCAGTGGGGCGGTAGCTGACCACCGTATCGTGGCGGGAAGTCTGTGATAGACTTTCCGCCATGAACAAGCCGGTTCGCGACGCTTCGGTTTCAGTGACCCTTCCCAGCAGCGCGGTGGAGGAACTTAGCGCGCGCGTCGCCTCGGGAGAGTTCGGCAGTCTGGATGAGGCCGTCACGGCCGCGCTCCTGGAGCTTGAGCACTTTCGCGCCGTCGAATTGGTTGGGGGCGAGGCGGCGTTTCAGGCTCTGGCGGGGCGGATCGAAGCCGATTCCGAAGCGCATGTCGGCGAGGTCGACGCTTTCGAGTTCCTGCATGCGCTGAAAGACGAATATGAGCGCTTTGCCGCCCAGGACGACCGCGCTTGAAGCCAGTGCGTCTCAGCGCGCTGGCCGCTAAGGAAATCCGCCGGATAGGCGAGGACATAGAGCGCGATAAGCCCCAGGCCGCAGTGGCTTTCGTGGCTCAGCTGCTTCAGCGCTGCGAGAGTGTGGCCAACGCGCCTGAAGGCTACGGACTGAAGCCGCAATACGGCTCCGCCGTGCGCGGTGTAACAGTTTCGCCCTATGTGATCCTGTATCGGATACGAGCAACGGACATCCTCATCCTCAGTGTCCGGCGTGGCGCGCGCAGGCCGGTGGCGCTGAAATGATCAGGGACCTGCGTGGCGCGCTCCGGGGTTCGTGCTAGGTTCCCGCCATGAACAAGCCTCCGAACCCCGTGACCGTCACCCTCAACGCCGAGGACGCCGCCGACCTGCAGGCGCGGGTCGAACGGGGCGAGTTCGCCTCGCTGGATGAGGGCGTCGCCGCGGAGTTGGCCGAGCTGAACTATCGGCGGGCGGCGGAGATTGTCGGCGGTCCGGAGAAGCTTGAGGCTCTGCTGGACAAGCTGGAAGTGGTCGAGACGCAGGACCCCGCCGACTGGGTCGGCGGCAAGCGTTCGCTGTCCGACATGCTGGCGGACCTGAAGGCCCAGGCCGGATCCTAGGTGTTCCCATGGCTGATTTCGATTTCGACGCTGTCGTTGTCGGGGCGGGCGCGGTGGGCCTGGCCTGTGGTTATGCGCTCGCCATGCGGGGCCTGATCGTCGCCGTGCTGGAGGCCGAGAGCCACATCGGCCAGGGCGTCTCGTCGCGCAATTCGGAGGTCATTCACGGCGGGCTCTACTATCCGACCGGATCGCTGAAGGCGCGGCTGTGCGTGCAAGGGCGGCGGTTGCTGTACGCGTTCCTGGACACGCACGGCGTCGCCTACAAGCGCTGCGGCAAGCTGGTGGTGGCGACGTCCGACGACGAGATCCCGCGCCTTGACGCCATATGGGACCAGGCCCTGGCCAACGATGTCGAGGGCATGGCGCGGCTGACCGGCGAGCAGGCCCGCGCCCTGGAGCCCGGCCTCAACGCCCACGCGGCGCTGCTGTCGCCGCAGAGCGGCGTCTTCGCCAGCCACGACTACATGCTGGCCCTGCAGGGCGAGATCGAGGCCGCCGGCGGGGCGGTGGTGCTGTCGACGCCGTTCGAGGGCGCGCAGGCGCTGCCGGGCGGCGGCTTCACCGTGCGCGCGGGCGGGGCGGATCCCACCACCCTGACCTGCCGCCTGCTGGTCACCGCGCCCGGGCTGTCGTCGCAGGAGGTCGCCGGCCGCATCGAGGGCTATCCGGCCGACCACATCCCCACGGCCCATTATGGCAAGGGGGTCTATTTCCGGCTGACCGGCAAGGCGCCGTTCCAGCGTCTGATCTATCCGCCGCCGATCCACGGGGCGCTGGGCATCCATTACCGTAACGACCTGGGCGGCCAGGCGGTGTTCGGGCCGGACCTGAAATACGTCCCCGCGCCCGACTATTCGGTCGATCCGGCCAAGGCCGAGGCCTTCGCCGCCTATATCCGCAAGTTCTGGCCGGGTCTGCCCGACGGCGCTCTGCAGCCCGACTACGCCGGCGTGCGGCCCAAGCTGCACGGACCGGACGAACCGCAGCCCGACTTCCAGCTGCGTGGCGTCGAGGACCACGACTTCGAAGGCCTGATGGCGCTGTTCGGCATCGAGAGCCCGGGCCTGACCAGTTCGCTGGCGATCGGCGAGACGGTCGCCGCTCGCCTTCTGAAGGAGCCGGCCATCTAGCTTCGCGTTGACACTGGATCGGCGCCCGCCGATGGTCCGCCGCCTTATACGCTGCCCCCGGAGTTCGCCTTGACCAACCTGCTGCACGCCATGCTGGGCAAGGGTCTGGGCGGCCTGGAGCAGGTGTTTCTCGACTACCAGCCGATCCTCGAGGCCTGGGCCGCCAAGCGCGGCGGCCGGTGCGTCGGCGTGGTGCGCAAGGGCGGCAAGGTGGCCGCCGCGCAAGCCGGACGGACCCCGCCCCTGACCGCCATGCCGGCCTTTACCGATTGGGATCCGATCACCCTCGGCGCGGCGCGCGCCGTGGTTCGGGCGAACAGGCCGGCGATCATCCTCAGCCACGGCCAGCGTCCGGCGCGGGTGTTCGCCAAGGCCGCCCCGGCCGGCGTTATCCAGGCCGTCTGCGTGCACAAGCCCAGCTTCGACGTGACGCCGGGAACCCACTATCTGTGCGTCGGCCAGCACCTGGCGAATCTGGCCCTGGAGCGCGGCGCGCCCGCGGATCACGTTCACGTCGTTCAGAACGCCGTCCGGCCGCCAAAGGTCCGAGCCAGGCCCTTCGCCCGCGAGGACAGGCCGGTGAAGATCGTCGCCGCTGGCCGGCTGCACGCCAAGAAGGGCTTCGACGTCCTGATCCGCGCGGTCGGCAAGCTGCGCGCCTGGGACGTCGACGTCACCTGCGAGATCGCCGGCGAGGGCGACGAGCGCGCCGACCTGGAGGCGCTGATCAAGGCGCTGGATCTCGATCCGTGCGTGAAGCTGACGGGCTGGACCGACGATATCGCGGGCTTTCTGGCCACGGGCGACCTGTTCGCCTTTCCCTCGCATCAGGAAGGCTTCCCGCTGACCCTGCTGGAGGCCATGGCGGTCGGCCTGCCGGTGGTGGCCACCGAGATCGACGGGCCGGTCGAGATCCTCAAGGAGGGGATCACCGGCCGCCTCGTGCCCGACGACGACCCCGACCGTCTGGCCGAGGCCCTGGGCGAGCTGATCAGCGACCGCGATACGGCCCGACGGCTGGGCGCGGCGGCGCGCGAACTGGTGCTGACCGAATACGGACCCGACGAACTGGCGCGGCGTCTGGAGGCCGCGCTGGACGGAATGCTCGTCAATTCTAAGGCTTGATGCCAACCGCGCCCGGGAGTATGACCCCCGTCCGTCCTGGCTATGGCTGGGTAGCTCAGATGGTTAGAGCGGTGGATTCATAACCCACAGGTCGGCGGTTCGATCCCGCCCCCCGCCACCAGGACGGAATATTTTCTCCTTAAAATTCAATCTCTTCCGAGTTAGGCGCAGACGGCCTTCTTGAGGATCTCATTCGCGCGGCTTTGCCAGCCAGGCCCGCCTTCGCGCAGCTTTTCGATCACCTCCTGGTCCAGGCGCAAGGTGACCTGCTTCTTGGGATTGGCGGATTTTGGGCGGCCAGGGCGCATGTAAGTGCCATTGGCGGGTCTGATGACCTTCCCGCCGATGCTAAACTGCGCCCTTGCGAAATGATCAGCAGTCCATTCCGGCGCGTCATCCGGATCGACCCACGAGTCCTCTGAATCTGGCTTGTTCTCGGGCATTGCATTTTCTCATCGAGATGATACGGCGGGTTTCGCCACGGGGCGTCCAAACAATCAGGACCATTCGCTCGTCTAGGAAACCAACGGTAAAAAAGCGCTCCTCGCCATAGTCCGCTCGGTCGTCGGGAAGAGTGAACTCGGCGCCCTCGAACAACTTCACCGCGTCGACGAAATCCAGACCCCGCTGTTCTAGCGTTCTTCGGCGTTTCTCCTCATCGAATTCGATATCCATGTCGGAAGCACTCCCTCCGACATAACTATCCCATAGATTGCATTGATATAAATATCGCCCTTTGCGATATGATTTTTTGTAGCTACGAAAATAGCGCGATCGACGCGAGCAGGCAACGGCTTCTCGGCGTCGCCCGTTCTCGCCCCATGGCGCGCGCGCTCAAGGTCTTCACGTGGTCGGACGGCTTCCACCGCTACACGGTGGCCGAGACCTCGCGCGTCAAGGCGTTGGCCGCCTGGGAGACCGATCGCGATCTGTTCAAGGAGGGCGTCGCCGAGGAGGCGCCGGAGGCGCCCGACGCCAAGGCCGCTCTCGCCGCGCCCGGCGCGGTGATCCGGCGGGCCGAGGGCGGGTTGAAGTCGGCGGTCGACAGGCTGCCGAAGCCCAAGGCCAAGAAGGTTGACGACCGGGCCGAGGCCAGGCGGAAGCGGGCGCTGGCGGAGGCCGAAGCCGTGCTCGACGCCGCCGAGACCGAACAACGCGACGCCGAGGCCGACCTTGAACAGCGTCGCCGCGGGCTCGACGCCGAGGCCGTCGCGCTCAGCGGCTCCGGGGCGAAGCGCCGCGCGGCTCTGGAAAAGACGATCGCGCGTCTGCGACGGTGATCGCCGCGCCGCCGCGCAGGCCCTGGCCATCGAGATAGTCCAGCAGCGCCGCCGGATAGTCGGTCTGGACGACGCTGACGCCCTGCGCGATCAGGCCGCCCCAGGCCTTGCCGGGATCGATCAGGGCGCGCGTATCACCGGCCGCGTCGGGCAATCCTTTCGGACCCTTGCCGGCCAGGGTGTTGGTCCAGAGGCGGACGCGGGCGGCGCGGGCCGCGTCGCGCACGGCCATGAAGCCGTCCTTCTTCAGCGCGCCCAGCTCGATGGCCGGGATCGCCCGCGCGCCCGAGGCCTGGGCGGTGGCGATCTCCGCCAACTGGACGGCGCGCGGGGCGCCCTTGCCGCCGACGATCGGCATGAAGGCCAGGTTCTTGTAGAGCGGCTGGTCCGCGATCGGCGCGTCGCCCAGACCGACCCGGGCCTTGAACAGCACCCAGTCGGCGGCGTCGACGTCATTGACCAGGCGGGCGACCCGTGCGGGCGAGCCTTCCTTCAGGTCAATATTGACCAGGATGCGGCCGCGGGCGGCCTTGAGGAAGGCGCCCAGGGTGGGCGGCGCGGCGTCGGTGGCCTGGTCGCCGGCCTTCAGGCGCAGGGCCTGCAGCTCGCCGAGGGTCAGGTCCGAGACCTTACCCCTGCCGGTGGTGGTCCGGTCGACCTTGGCGTCGTGCATGAGGACCAGGGCGCCGTCCTGGGTGCGGCGCACGTCGATCTCCACGACGTCGACGCCCAGGGCGATGCAGCGTTCCAGGGCGGCGATGGAATTCTCGGGGACGGCGCTCGTCAGGCCGCGCGACGGGGCGGGCGCGTGGCAGGCGCGGTGAGCCACCACCATGACGCCGTCGGCCGGATCGTAGAGGCGTTGGCGCGGGTCGGCGGCATGCGCCGAACCCGCCAGCGTCGCGATGGCTAAAGCGATCGAAAGCGCATCAAGTCGCATGGTCAAAGCTCCCCAGCCCTTCCCACTGCATCGCTGATTCAGGCGACAGCCGTGCGGCGGTTCGGACTCATTGGGATGACGTCGCCAAGGCGGAGGCGCCTCAGGCTTTCAGTGCGACAAGTTGTCCTGAGCGAGCGGCCTTAGACCTTTCGGAAGCCCCGCAGGACATTGGCCTCGGTGCTGAGCTGCAGCTTGGCGTAGTCGATGCGCGGCGTGTCCGAGAAGATCAGGTAGTAGTACTTCATCTGCTCGGACCACCAGTAGCCGGGGCAGTTGTCGCCCTGGGTCATCGGCTTGGTCGTGATGTCCTTCAGAGCGGTATAGCCATAGGCGGCGCGGCTGGTCGCCTTCATCTCGCGATAGTGGATCGCCGTCAGCTGGCGATAGCGGTCGTCGCGGTCCAGCAGCCACAGGTTCAGGCAGGCGTCGGCATATTCGGGGCGCAGGCCGGTGGCCTTGCGGCGCGCCTGGCGGGTGGCGACGTCGATCGATTCCGGGATGACGCCATAGATCGCCTGCATCTCGGTGAACGAGGCCAGGTAGTCGTCGCCCTCCGTCTTGAAGCCGACCTGGGCCAGCAGGCCGGCATAGTAGGCGGCCAGCTCGCTCTGCGACGTGTTCAGCACCGCGCCGGTCTCATAGTCGACCATCGGGAACCACAGGCGGCCGTCATAGCGCTTGGCCTGGTGGGCCAGCTGGGCGGCGGTGACCTCCTGGGCCCAGCGCTTGCAGTCCTCGTCGCCGAACAGTTCCCAGGCGTCCCACAGATACTCGTAGAAGCTGTCGGCATAGATATCGATGCTGGCCGTGCGGCTGATCCATTCGCCCGTACGCGCATCGATGTTGGCGGCCATCAGGCCGATCTTCGAGCGCTTGTCGAGCGCATGCTTCATCGCCTTCTTGGCGACGTCGAAATAGCGCTTGTCGCCGGTCAGCTGGCTCAGCACGCCGAACTCGGTGATGTAGGTGCCGATCTCCGCGAGATTGGTCTCGGGATCGCGGACCGCGCCGGTCTTCAGGTTCACGTAGCGCCAGGGCAGACCGTAGGGCGAGGCGTCGAAGGCCTTCAGCAGGCGGTCGGCCAGGTCCTTGGCCTTGGCCAGCAGCACGGGGTCGCCGCAGG
Source organism: Caulobacter sp. GW821-FHT05F04 (assembly GCF_059419665.1). Classification (NCBI taxonomy): domain Bacteria; kingdom Pseudomonadati; phylum Pseudomonadota; class Alphaproteobacteria; order Caulobacterales; family Caulobacteraceae; genus Caulobacter; species Caulobacter sp. GW821-FHT05F04. Next base: position 19,462 of record NZ_JBWKSF010000010.1, on the reverse strand, counting down.
CCAGGTGGGCCGAGATCAGGCCGCCGACCAGGCGGATATTGGTCTCGAAGACCTGGGCCTCGCCATTGACGTCGAAGCTCAGCGACGACTTCACCCAGTCGACGCCGGCCTGGAACTCGGCGTCCAGGCCCATGATCCACAGGGTGTCCAGCGCCTCGACCAGCGACAGGCCGAGATCGTGGCCCTCGACGAAGAACGACTGCGACGTGCCGCTGACGGGATTGATCTCGTCCTTGCCCCAGGCCTTGGCGACATAGCCCTGCCAGGCCCACTGGAACTCCTTGCGGACGTCGGCGGCCAGGGCCTTCCAGTCCTCTTTCGGCTGGCTCTTCTTGGGCGCGGCCAAGGCCAGGCCAGGCGCGAGGCCGGCGGCGGCGAGGGCGGCGAAGGCGGAGCGGCGGGTGAGTCGGGCGAGCGTCATGGAACCCAACCTAACGGCGACCGCGGGCCTGGGCGAGAGGGCGACCGACCTAGCCGGTCGAGGTTTCGTTCGCCGGGGCCTCGGGCAGGCGGGCGCGCAGGACGCAGCTCAGGCCTTCGGGGCGGTAGTCCATGGTCGCCGCGCCCTTCAACTCGCCGCCCAGGCTGCGTTCGATCAGGCGCGAGCCGAAGCCCTTGCGGGTGGGCGGGGTCACCACGGGACCGCCGGTCTCGGTCCAGAGGAGTTCCAGCGCGCGGCTATCGGGGTCGTAGGTCCACGACAGCGACACCCGGCCCGCGGCGTTCGACAACGCCCCGTACTTCAGGGCGTTGGTGGCCATCTCGTGCAGGATCAACGCCATGGTCAGGGCCCCGCCCGGCTGCAGGCGCACGGCCGGCCCCTCGATGGTGAAGCGCTCGCTGGCCTGGTCGAAGGGGCGCAGGGCGCGCTCGACCACTTCCCGCAGCTCCGCGCCGTGCCAGCTCTCGCGGGTCAGGATGTCGTGCACCCCCGACAGGCCGAGCAGCCGCGCCTCGAACTTCTCGAAGGCCACGACCGGGTCGGGTTCGTTGCGCAGGGTCTGGGCGGCCATCGACTGGACGGTGGCCAGGGTGTTCTTGACCCGGTGGTTCAGCTCGTTGATCAGCAGGCGCAGCTGGCTCTGGTGGCGCGCCTGGGCGTCCTCGGCCTCCTTGCGGGCGCTGATGTCGGAGATGATCGCCAGGATGTAGGCCGGCTGGCCGTCGACGCGGACCATCGAGGCGGTCAGGTGGATCCAGAGGTCGCCATTGCCGACCAGGAACCGCCGCTCGGCCGCGCAGGTCTCGATCTCGCCCGACAGCAGGGCCGCGCTCGACAGGAGCGTCTGATCCAGCATGTCCGGATGCACCAGGCTCTGCAGGGCAACGCCCAGCAGGGCGTCGCGGTCGCGCCGCAGCAGAGCGCAGAAGCTGTCATTGGCTTCCAGGATCTCGCCGGTGGGCGTCAGGCGCGCCACGCCCATGGCCGCCTGGTCGAACACGGCGCGATAACGGGCCTCGGCGGCCTCCAGCTTGAGCCGCGCCTCGACGTTGGCGGTGACCACCTCGGTGTAGAGCACCAGGCCGCCGATCTCGCCGCCCCCATCGTCAGTGGGGTCCGTGCGCCACGGCGCCATCGACCAGCGGATCCATTCGGTGCGGCCGTCGCGGTCGACGTAGGGGTCGCCCTCGTGGCGCAGCTCGACGCCCTCGGCCAGGACCCGGGCGTGCAGGTCGCGCCACTTCTGCGGGATCTCGGGGAAGACGTCGTAGTGTCGCCGGCCGATCAGCGGCATGTCGGGCGGCAGGTGCTGGTCGGTCAGGTACTGCCGCGAGGCGGCCAGGTAGCGCATCTGGTTGTCGAAGATCGCGATGCCTAAAGGCGCGTGCTTCAGCGCCGTGGTGACGCTGGGCGAGCCGGCCATTTGAGGCCTGGACTGGGGCGGCGCTTCGTTGCTCATCGCGCCTTATGGTAGCGGTCTCGGTCGCTACCGGCGCTGAATTTCCCGTGACAGGTTGTTGGACGAATTGCCGCACCTGCCAGGGCGAAGCGACTGGGCTCAGCTGGCCACCGGAAACACCCGCGTCTGCTTGACCACGCCATAGGCGAAGCTGGTGTCGATCGAGGCGATGCCGGGGATGGCGTGCAGCTTGCGGCGCATGAAGGCCTCATAGGCCTCCAGGCTGTCGACGATCACCCGCAACAGATAGTCGTCGCTGCCCGCCAGCAGAAAGCAGTCCAGGATCTGGTCGATGCGCTGCACCTGGGCCTCGAAGCCGGTGATCAGGTCCTGGCTGGGACTGTTCAGGCGCACGCGGACGAAGACGGTGATCGGCAGGCCGTAGGCTTTCTGGTCGACCAGGGCGGTATAGCCGGTGATGACCCCCTCGGCCTCCAGGTTGCGCACCCGGCGCAGGCAGGGGGAGGGCGACAGGTTGACCCGCTCGGCCAGCTCCTGATTGGTCAGGCGGCCGTCCTTCTGCAGCTCGCGGATGATCTGGCGGTCCTTGGTGTCCATGCGCGCCTCTTGAGCAGAATCTGCCAAAATTGAAGCTCATCATGGCAGACTTTGCAATCCATGCCGTCCAGGTTCGCGCCACTCTCACCCGACAGGGAGTGAGACATGCGTAACGACCAGGGCGGCTTTTCCACGCGGGCGATCCACGCGGGCTATGATCCCGCCGACGAGCACGGGGCGCTGACGCCGCCGGTGCACCTGACCTCGACCTTCGCGTTCGAGAGCGCCGAGGCCGGCGGCGAGATGTTCGCTGGCACGCGGGAGGGGCACTTCTACTCGCGGATCTCCAACCCCACGACCGACCTTCTGGAGCGCCGGCTGGCCAGCCTGGAGGGCGGCGAGGCGGCCGTCGCCACGGCCTCGGGCATGGGGGCGATCACCGCCACGCTGTGGAGCTTCCTGCGGGCGGGCGACGAGGTTATCACCGACCAGACACTCTACGGCTGCACCTTCGCCTTTCTGCGCGACGGCCTGACCCGGTTCGGCGTGACGGTGCGGACGGTCGACATGACCCGGCCCGAAGCCCTGGCCGACGCGATCTCGAACAAGACCCGGATCGTCTATTTCGAGACTCCGGCCAATCCGAACATGCGCCTGGTGGACATCGCCGCGATCAGCCGGATCGCCCGCGACGCCGGCGCCAAGGTGGTGGTCGACAACACCTACGCCACGCCGGTCCTGACCCGGCCGCTGAGCCTGGGCGCGGACATCGTCGTCCACTCGGCGACCAAGTATCTGGGCGGCCACGGCGACCTCGTGGGCGGCGTCGCGGTCGGCGGCGTCGAGGACATGGGCCGCGTGCGCCTGGTCGGCGTGAAGGACATGACCGGGGCGGTGATGTCGCCGTTCACCGCCTTTCTGGTCATGCGGGGCCTGAAGACCCTGGCGCTGCGCATGGCCCGCCACAGCCAGAGCGGGGAGGCCGTCGCCCGCTGGCTGGAGGCGCACCCGGCCGTCGCGCGGGTGTTCTATCCGGGCCTGAGGAGCTTTCCGCAGCACGCCCTGGCCGAACGCCAGATGGCCGGCGGCGGCGGCATGATCGCCTTCGAGCTGAAGGGCGGCCACGCGGCGGGTGTGGCGATGATGAACCGGCTGACGATGATCCGCCGGGCGGTGTCGCTGGGCGACGCCGAGACCCTGATCCAGCACCCGGCCAGCATGACCCACTCGCCCTATTCGCCCGAGGAGCGGGCGGCGGCGGGCATCGGCGAGGGGCTGGTGCGGCTGTCGGTCGGGCTGGAGGACGTGGCGGATATTCTGGGCGATCTGGAAGGAGCGCTGGCGATTGCCGCTCCCCCGCCGGGGGACCTGCCCCCGAGGCCGACCGAGGGCGCCGTCTCCGCCTGACGCAGGGGGCGATCTCAGCAGTCCAGGAACTTCACCTCGTCGGCCGCGTACCTCATGTCGCTGGCGCTGAAGAGCCCGGACAAGCCCAGCAGGGTGCAGCGGCCGACGGCCAGGTACACCGGAATCCCCTGCACATACGCGCCCATCCGGCCCTTGTCGGAGAACCGTCTGGCGAACGCCGCGCGGTCCAGCAGGTCACCGAAGCGCTCCATCAGCGGGCTGTTGATGTAGACGCCGCCGCGGGCGGCGAACATCAGGGCCGCGTCGCCGGCGAAGGCGCCGAGCAGGGCGCTGAAGATCGACACCGCCTCGCGGGCCCGCGCGTCGCCGTCGCGGGCGCGGGACAGGATCACATCGTCGCTGTCGGTATCGCCGCCCAGCGCCATATGGATGTCCGCCAGTCCCTGCTGCGACAGGAAGTGTTCGGCCGAGACCCGGCCGTACTTGATCTGCAGGGCCGAGAAGACCGGGACCTCGCGCGCCTCGCCGGGCGTGAAGTCGATGTGGCCGCCTTCGCTGACCACCGGGACCCAGCCGTCGTTGCGATGTGGCGACAGGCCCGCGACACCGAGGCCAAGATTGGGGCCGATCACCGCGATCGGCGCGTTCTTGGCCGGCTTGCCGGCGTGGATCAGGGTCATGGCGGTGTTCGCCAGTCGCGGCGCGCCCAGCGCGCAGGCGGCGAAATCGTTGAGCAGGGTCACGCGTGGGGTCTTGAGCACCGCTCTCAGCCACGACTGGGTCACCGTGAAGTCGCCAGCCGTCAGAGCGATCGCGCCGTCGATCTCCGGACCCGCGCCGCAGACCGCCGCGCCGATCAACTCGCCATGGCCGCCCTTGGCGAGGGCGGTGGCCAGGTGCAGCTCCAGTTCGCGCAGGGACCCGCAGGCCAATTCCTGGTGCGCGCGGGGCGGATCGCCAGGACGCACGACCGCCAACGCCAGGTCGCGCCCGTTCACGTCGGCCAGCAAGACCGATCCCTTAGCCATGTCGTTTCCTCGTACGGCCGGATCTTCTGTCCGGCTTCGGTGAACTCTGTTGTACCGGTAACATGGACCGGCAAATGGCGATATCCCTGAAGAACGGCGTTATGACAGGGTTGTCACCACCAAAGTCAAACCCCGCCTCCCGCTCCTGCCGCGTTAACCTTCACGACTAAATCCTAAATTTAGACGGCCGATTAACCGCGGCGTGCGTTTATCCCCGCATGGCGAAGTACGCGTCAGGCGGCGATCACGATCGACGGACAGCCGTCCGTATTCAGACTCAGAGATCCGGCAAGATCCTGTGTGGCGCCTTCGCATGGGATTGCGTGATCCGCGACCTGTCGAGCAGCGGCGCGCGCATCCAGATGCTGTCCGGCGCCGCCCCGCCGGGAAAGGCGCAGCTGGTCGATCTTGTCGCTGGCCTGGCCCACGACGTGACCGTGGCCTGGCAGCGCGATCGCGAGGTGGGCATGCGCATCGTCCGCACCTACGACCTTCGCGGCCTCACCCCCGCCATCGCGGGCGCCGCCAAGCGGATCTGGCTGGCCTCGCAATCCGGTGTCTCGACAGGGTAAATATGAAAAAGACCTCGGCCCGCGAGCCGAGGTCTTCTCATTTTTCGCTAGAGCGGGGCGCGCTTGAGCGGAGCGCACCTAGAGCCTGTCCCGTTTGGATGGATCCGTCTAAACGGGATAAACAGGCTGTAGAATCAAACGTTTAGAGCCCTTTTGAATGCTCAAGATGGTTCCATCTAGAGCTAAAGGGCTCCGGCCTCAGGCGGTTTCGCGAGAGGCTTCGTCGGCCATCGCACGCACCAGGTCCAGAACCTGACGACGAACGCGGCCGCGACCGATGCGTGGGAACACCTCGGCCAGCTCCAGGCCTTCCGGCGTGGTCAGGAACTCCTGAACCACCTTTTCGGCGTGCTGGGCGGCGTCGTCGACTTGCGCGCCGCTCATCGGATCGGCCAGGCCGTCGAAGAAGAACGACACCGGGACCTGCAGGGTCTTGGCGATCTCGTAGAGCTTGCTGGCGCTGACGCGATTGGCGCCGCGCTCGTACTTCTGCACCTGCTGGAAGGTCAGGCCCAGGCTGTCGGCCAGCTGTTCCTGGCTCACGCCCAGCAGCTTGCGACGCATGCGGACACGGCCGCCCACGTGCAGGTCGACAGGGTTGGGGCGTCGGCCTTCTGTTTCTTCGCTCATCTGTTTTCCGCCTCCAACGGTTGTTCGGAGAAAATGACACGACCGTGACGTCGGCGGAAGCTGGGGCGTTCATAGCGCGGCGTTACGTCGCGATGGTCCAGCTGGCCTCCCCGATCCGAGGAAGTTAGCCGCCAAGGAGACGATTCGCCGCCAACCGAAGGGCGATCCGCTGCCGCCCAGCGCGAGTGGCCAAAGTCCGTGTGCGGCCCGTTCCTATCGGAACGAACCGCACGCCGCAAATTCTTATGCGTGAAGGGGCGACCCGTCGGCGCGGCCCTCCCAGATGCGCCGCGCCTCGCCGGTGCTGTCGTGCAGGCGGAACAGGGTCTCGGCCGCCAGGGTCTCGTCGCGCGGGGCGCCGGCGGTCAGCTGCGGCGTCATGGCGCGGGTGACCTGGCGCTGCACCGAGGCCAGATCGCCGAACGCCATCATGTCCAGGGCGTCGATCTCGTAGCCGATCGGCGATTCACGGCCGATCGCCTCCAGCACGCGGTCCAGCAGAGCCTGCGAGACGGCGATCTCGGAGCCCGCCACCACGCCGTACGCATAGGGGCGCGGAATACCGACCAGACGAGTGTCGATCGGCGAGTTGAGAATGCCCGGATAGAGCTGCATGTCGATCATGCCCACGAAGCGGGTCACGCCCCGGCGCAGGGCCAGTTCGAAGGCGGCGGCCCAGCACTCGAACACGCGCTCGCCCCGGCCGGGGCCCTTGCGCCGGCGATAGGCCTCGGTGGTGAAAAGGCGCGAGGCCTCCCAGATGTCGGCGCCCTTCTTGGGCGTTTCGCTGGGCGCGATAAGGTGAGCGAACTTATCGGCCAGCATGCAGCGGTCGTCGGTGGGCCGCAGGCGCAGGCCGACTTCCAGCTCGAGGGCGTCGTTGAAGCCCAGCAGATAGATGGCGCGGTGGTCGTCATAGTCGTCGACCTCGCCGCCATCCAGGACGACGAGGTCGACCCAGCCGTTCTTCTCGACGCACTGGCGCCGGCGTTCTTCGTGCATGGCCCAGAGCTGCGGGCCGTACAGATGACGGTTCTCGGAAGTGATGATGTGGATCATGGCCGGCCCCCAAAGCTGGCGAAAACAGGAACGGCCTGCATTAGGGGGCATGATCCGGCGAACGGACGATAGGCCAAACGGCCTAAGCCTTGCGCGCGGAGGGTGCTTGTCAGGGCCGCGGGGGTCTGGGTTAGAGTTTTGAGAGCAACCCCAGCTCACCCGCCTTGAGCACGGCTTCCTGGCGTTTGACCACGCCCAGCCGCTTCTTGGCGGCCTCGATGTGGTGATGGACCGTGCGCGGCGACAACTGCAGGATCGCGCCGATCTCCCAGTCGGTCTTGCCGCGGCTGGCCCAGTACAGGCACTGGGCCTGGCGCTCGGAGATGACCCCGTAGTCGGGATTGTCGTCCTGCATTTCCCAGTGCTTCAGCATGATCGCGCCGAACACCGTGGCCAGGCTGTCGATGACCGCGCGCGCGGTCGGGTCGGTGGTGGGGGCCTCGGTCGACATGCGGATCAGCACTTCCTGGCCGGCCGGGCCGAAGACGCGCACGACATAGCCGTCGTTCATGCCCAGCTCGGAAGCCTCGCCCCACATGGACTGGGCGCGGCCGTCGCCCAGCGGCTTGGCGTCGGTCCAGGCGAACGAGCGCGGCGACTTCAGGAGGAGCTTCACGCACGGATCGTGGACGACGTAGCGTTCGCTCCAATAGCGCTGGTCCCAGCCCTCGAAGTCGCGGCGGCTCAGCGTCGGCGGCTCCTTGCCATAGTGCTCGGCATTGACCAGGGTGGCGCAGAACTTGTCGTAACCGAAGGCCCCGATCGCCTGGGCGAAATGGGTTTCCACCTCATGGGCCGAGCCCAGGTGCGGCGCCTGGCTGAGAAACGCCCAGGCCTGTTGTTCCGCCGTATTCAGCACTCGAGACGCTCCGTACTCACGCTGAGAGCGAAGCTAGGCTGGGATACGCCTCGGCGCCAAGCGTGTGCTATCCAGGGTAGCGTCGGAAAGCGGCGTCCAATTGTCGCCGGATGCGCGGGCGCGGCTAGAGCGCGTTAGGTTTAGGTGTGAACGGGTAAACCGCTCGACCGCGCTCTAAGTCTATGAATTAGAGCCTGTTGATCTGGTTTCTAGGCGGCGGCTTCTTCGCCGTCTTCGTCCTCGCCCAACAGGGCGCTCAGCACGGTGGCCAGGCGCTCGGGCTTGATCGGCTTTTCGACCACGTCCTGCATGCCCGCGGCGATGTAGGTCTGGACGTCGGCCGGATCGGCGTTGGCGGTCAGGGCCACGATCGGCACGCCGCCAGCGCGGCCGCCGATCTCGCGGATGGCGCGGGTGGCGGCGATGCCGTCCATGCGCGGCATCTTGATGTCCATCAGGATCAGATCGAAGCGGCCGCCCTTGGCCATCTCGACGGCGTCGACGCCATCGACGGCCTGCTCGGAGGTGCACTCGAACATGTCGCACAGCGCCTCGGCGACCATGCGGTTGGTGGCGTTGTCGTCGACGATCAGGATGTGGGCGGCGCGGGAGGCGACGGCCTGCTCCTCGTGGATCTCGGCCTCGGCGGCGGCCGCCGCGAGCGTCAGGCCGAAGCCGACGGTCAGGCCGGCGCCGCGATTGGCCTCGGCGTGCAAGGGACCGCCCATGGCGCGCAGGACGCGGTGAGCCAGGGCCATGCCCACGCCCAGGGCCATCTCGTTGCGGTCTTGCAGGCTGGACGGGCCCAGCGGGTCGTTGATCCGGGCCAGGCGCTCGTCGGCGTGGCCCTCGGTGTTGTCGCGCACCAGGCCTTCCAGACGGATCTGGTCGCCCTCGGCGCGGGCCGTCAGGCGGGTCTCGATCATGCCGCGGCCGGCGGCCAGGGCGTTCTCGATCAGGATGTCGAACACCTGCAGCAGGCGCTCGCCGTCGACCTCGACCCCGCATTCCGGATCGCCGTTGTAGGAGACCAACAGGGTGGAGCCGCCCTCGTGAGCGCGTTCGGCCCAGCGGGCCTCGATCGCGTCGGCCAGGTCGCGCAGGCGGGTGGGGGTGGGGGCGAAGGTCAGTTGGCCGCGGGACGAGCGGTGCAGGTCGATGGCGCGGTTCACCGTCGCGCCCATGTCGCGGCTGGTGTCGCCGATGGCGCGCACGAACGCCGAGGCGTCCGGCGTCAGACGCTGCTGCTCGAGGCGTTCGGTGATGGCCAGCACGCCGTCCAGGTGGGCGCCGATGTCGACGGCCATGCGCTCGGCCATGCCCATGGCGTCGCGGGCGTCGCGTTGACGCCGACGGTGAGAGGCGAGCAGCGAACCCAGGCCGCCGACGCCCACATAGCGGCCGGCGGCGTCCACGGCGATATAGGCGGTGCGGAAGACGGGCGTGGGGCTGTCGGCCAGGGTGTTGACGAAGCTGCTGGCGTCGGTCTGGGCCGCGACGATACGCGGCGCGGTGTCCATGACCTCGGAAATCGGCTTGCCGGCGATAGCTTCCTCGGCGACCCGCATCATGCCCTGCAGAACGTCGCGATACACCAGGCCGACCGGCGCGCGGCCGGCGTCGACGATCGCCAGCGCCGGCACGGCCGGATCGGCGTCGAACATCGCGGCCGCCTCGGCGCAGGACGTGCCGGGCGCGATCGGGTCGCTCAGATCGATCAGACGGTAAAGCGTTTCCATGCGGCGTTTCGCTGGGATTTGGAAGGACAGCTTGCCCTAGCCGGCCTTGCGGAGTCGTTAAGTTGGGCGCGGTCGCGGCGCGGTAATCGTGGGAAATCGCTCACCTTTCCGCCGAGCCTCCGGAGCTCCGACGAAAAAGGGACGGCGGATGACCCGCCGTCCCCTCCATTTTCTTGCGTAACCAGACCTACCAGGACTTGGTGATCGACACCCCATAGAGGCGCGGCTCGGCGGTGATCACGTTGGTGAACAGGCCCGAGCTGTCGTCGGTGGTGTAGGCGTCGACGATCGGCGTCTTGTTGCCGATGTTCTTCACATAGGCGTCGATCGAGACGCCCCATTCCGGCTTTTCCACCTTCAGGGTGATGTTGCCGTTGTCCCACGACTTCAGGCGGTCGTACTCGGTGTTGTACACGCGAGCGAACTGCTGGCTCTGGCGGTAGTAGTCGCCGCGCAGGGTGGCCGACCAGCCGGAGGGCAGCTCGAAGGTGTACTGGGCGCCGAGCGAGGTGGTCCAGTGCGGCGAGTTCGGCAGCTCATTGCCCGACAGGTTCGCCGCCGCGCCTTCGATCGAGTAGCCGGCCCCATAGGTGTAGAGCCCGGTGGCGTTGGCCAGGAAGGCGGCCGTGGGCGCGGGGAGGCCCGCGCCGCCGAGCGCGGCCGGGGTCGACAGGAACGCCTGATAGGCCGCCGCCCCCGAGCAAGCCCAAGGCAGGGTGGCCCCGGCGCCGGCGCCCAGGATGGTGGCGACCCCGGCGGTGGCCAGCACGCAGTTGGCGCCGACGGCCGACGAGTTCGGACCCACCTTCACGACCGTATAGGCCGGGTTGGACTGGGTGCGGTTCATCGTGTCGATCGAGGTGACCCCGTCGCCGATCTTGGTGTGCAGATAGCCGATATTGGCGTTCAGCTTCAGGTTCCGCACCGGCGACCAGATGCTTTCCAGTTCGAAGCCGTAGACCTTGGCGTCGACGTTCTCGTTCACCGAGGTGCGGTTCACGATCTTGGAGATCTGATAGCCCTTGTAGTCGTACGAGAAGCCCGTGGCGTTGATCAGCACGCTGCCGCCGGCCAGGGTGTTCTTGGCGCCGATCTCGATGGCGTTGACGAACTCCGGGTCGAAGGTCTGGCGGATGCCCACCGCCCCGGCCGGGACGCCGGGATTGATGCCGCCGCCCTTGTAGCCCTTGGAATAGAAGGCATAGAGCAGGGTGTCGTCGGTGAAGCCCAGGTGGGCCTTGTAGTCCACGCCGATGCGGCCCGTGGTCTCGTTGAAGCGGGCGCGCTGGTCCGGGTTGGTCGGGTTCAAGGTCAGGCCGTAGCCGGGGGCCAGCAGGACGGTCGAGTAGTTCTTGACCGCCTTTTTGTCGCGGGTCTGGCGCAGACCCAGGGTGAACTTCAGGTCCTCGCTGGCCTGATAGTAGAGCTCGCCCATCACCGCGTCCGACACCAGGGTATAGGGCGTGCGGTTGTCATAGTAGTTGTGGCCGTCGCCGGTCGGGTCGGCCGCCGTGTCGATGCCGATGCAGTTGGCGGTGGTCGCCGGGTTGCAGTTCGGATTGCCGGTCTTGGAGAAGTTCAGGGCCAGCGACGACAGGGTCAGCGAGTTGCCGATCACGTAGTAGTCGGTCAGCGTCCGATAGGTGAAGTGGATGGCGCCGACGGTGAAGTTCAGCGGGCCGTCGAAGGCCGACTGCAAGCGAAGTTCCTGGCTGAACTGTTCCGAACGGCCCGACGAGACGTCGATGGTCGTGAACTTGTTGGTATTGCCCACCTGCGGGTCGTTGAAGAACCCGCCCGGCGTGAAGGGCGTGTTGTTGAAGGGGACCGGCGAGACGTTCCGGTTGTAGTCCTGCTTCGTATAGACGCTGCCCTTGCTGTAGGCGGTCATCGAGGTGGCCGTCAGGGCGTCGGTCAGGTCGTAGGCCAGGGTGAGCTGATAGACGTTCGAGCCCGACCGGTAGAGCGGATCCAGCGCCGTCTCGATCTCGCGCAGGTTCGTCGAGGTGGTGTCGCCCAGGTTCGTATCGCCCGAGGTGAAGCCGAAGATGTTGCCCAGAAGGCCCGTCAGCGTGCCCGAGGTGTTGACCGTGCCATAGGCGCTGGAGCCGTACAGCGAGGCCGGCAGACAGCCCTGGGTCAGGAAGCCGCGCGCCGCGCCCGTCGGCACGCCGCCGACCGTGGCCGGGCCGTTGTCCTTGGTGCAGAGCTGCTTGCCGGTCCGCGCGCGGTTGTCGTTCTCGTGGAAGCGTTCCCACAGGAAGTTGGTGCGCAGCTTGTCGGTCGGATTGAACATCACCTGGACGCGGGTCGAGTAGAGGTCCCGATCGTCGACGACGTGGTTGTTGAAGGTGTTGGTAACGAAGCCGTCGCGCTTCAGCGAGGCGCCCGATAGGCGGACGGCCAGCTTGTCGCCGAAGATCGGCACGTTGACCATGCCGCGCAGCTTGACCGAATTGTAGTTGCCGTACTCGGCGCGGATATTGGCCTCGAACTGGTCGGTCGGCTTGGCGGTGATGACGTTGACCACGCCGCCGGTGGCGTTGCGGCCGTAGAGGGTGCCCTGCGGGCCGCGCAGCACTTCCACGCGCTCCACGTCGTAGAACTCGGCCTCGAACAGGTTGCCCGACTGCATCGGGGCGTTGTTCAGGTGGACGCCGACGCCCTGGTCGGCCGAGGCGCCGACGGCCTTGGCCCCGATGCCGCGGATCTGGAAGTTGAAGCTGTTGGTGAAGTTGCTCTTGGCGAAGCTGACGTTCGGAATCGCCTGCTGAAGGTTCGGACCGCCGTCGATCTTCTGCGCTTCGAGGGAGTCCTGGCTGAACGCCGACACGGCGATCGGCACGTCCTGGAGCGCTTCTTCCTTCTTCTGGGCGGTGACGACCAGCTCTTCGATGACGGTGGTGTTCTGCTGCGCCGGCTTGGCGGCCTGCTGGGCGAACGCGGGGACGGCGAAGCCGGAGATCGCGACCGCCGAAGCGCCCATGACCAATAGGCTCCGCATACGCAGAGTTTGCGACATTGAATTCCCTCCCTGGACCCGGGCGGCGCCTTATGAATGGAGCCTGCGAGGGCCGATGTTTCCTCGGCGCCGTACTGTTCTCACCACGCGGGCGTACGGCGAACCCATCGCAGCATTCCGAGATTGCATACTTGCGTTTGAAAGCTGTCAACTGGCGCGTTCGTAAGTGAACAGCGATAGGTTACGCCTTTTCACTTTCCAGGAGGCGGCGTTCTCCCGGTACGGGTGCGTTTTGATTGATTAGAAGATCAAGTTTGGTGTTTCCGTAACGGAACTCGGCGCCAAGGGGCGCCAATATATCTCGCAATGGCGAGATATGACTGGGTTTGGCGGGTAAAAGATCTCGCTCTCATTCGTCGATTGAGTATCGCATGAGTCGGCCTGGCGCGCTCCCGATGCCGCCCCTGGCGGTTCCGGCTTGGCCTTGCCTCGTGTAGAGGAGGGGCCATGTTCCCCCTTTTCCACCTTGAGAGGCTCGCATGAGCCCGAATACGTCCACTGGCGCGCTCGTTCTGTTCTCCGGCGGCCAGGACAGCAGCGTCTGCCTGGCCTGGGCCCTCGAACGCTATGAGCGCGTCGAGACGGTCGGCTTCGACTACGGCCAGCGCCACGTCGTCGAGATGGAGGCCCGCCAGGCCGTGCGCCGCGAGGTCGCCGCCCGCTTCCCGCAATGGGCCGATCGCCTGGGCGAGGATCACGTGCTGGACATCCGGAGCTTCGGCGCCGTGGCCCAATCGGCCCTGACCGCCGACCGCGCCATCGAGATGACCGAGCGCGGCCTGCCCTCGACCTTCGTGCCGGGCCGCAACCTGGTGTTCCTGATCTACGCCGCCGCCCTGGCCGACCGTCGGGGCATCGAGGCCCTGGTCGGCGGCATGTGCGAGACCGACTTCTCGGGCTATCCCGACTGCCGACGCGACACCTTGGACGCCCAGCAGAACGCCTTGAACCTGGGCATGGACCGCGACTTCCGGGTCGAGACCCCGCTGATGTGGCTGACCAAGGCCCAGACCTGGGCCCTGGCCAAGGCGCTGGGCGGCGAAGACCTTGTTCAGCTGATCATCGAGGAAAGCCACACCTGCTACCAGGGCGAACGTGGCGAACTCCACGCCTGGGGCCATGGCTGCGGGACCTGCCCGGCGTGCGAGCTGCGCGAGAAGGGCTATGTCGAGTGGGTCGCGGCGGGACGCGAGGCGCTCGGTGCGTGAGAACCTCGTCCTTCGACAGGCTCAGGATGAGGTTCTCAGCCTGACCGTCCGCAATAGTCCTCATCCTGAGCTTGTCGAAGGACGAGGACGGGCCAAGGCGGTCGGCGCATGACTTACTCCGTCAAGGAAATCTTCCTGACCCTGCAGGGCGAGGGCGGCCAGGCGGGCAAGGCGGCGGTGTTCTGCCGTTTCGCCGGCTGCAACCTGTGGAGCGGCCGCGAGCAGGACCGCGCCAAGGCCGTCTGCACCTTCTGCGACACCGACTTCGTCGGAACCGACGGCGAGAACGGCGGCAAGTTCGCCACGGCCGAGGCCCTGGCCGCCGCCGTCGAGGCCCAGTGGACCGGCGGACCGGACGACCGGCTGGTGGTCTGCACCGGCGGCGAGCCGTTCCTGCAACTGGATGACGCCGTCATCGCGGCGCTGCACGCGCGCGGTTTCCAGATCGCCTGCGAGAGCAACGGCACGCTGGAGGCCCCGGCGGGGATCGACTGGATCTGTATCAGCCCCAAGGCCGACGCGCCGGTGGTCCAGACCTCGGGCCAGGAGCTGAAGCTGGTCTTCCCGCAGGACAAGGCCATGCCGGAGCGCTTCGCGGGTCTGGATTTCGAGCGGTTCTACCTGCAGCCGATGGACGGTCCGGATCGCGACCGGAACACCCAGCTGGCGGTCGCCTATTGCCTGGCGCACCCGCAATGGCGCCTGAGCGTCCAGACGCACAAGTATCTGGGCCTGCCCTAGGCCTTAGCGCTAGCGGCGATAGTCGTCGCGATCGCGGTCCTTCTTGCCGTCGCCCGGGATCACCGCCTTGCCGGTGGCGACGACCGCCTTGCCCGCGCCGCCGACGACCGCGCCGGTGACGCCGATCGCCGTACCGGCCACGGTCCCGACAGCGGCCGCGGCGAGGCAGCCGGTCTGAGAGAGCGCGACCATCGTCAGGATGGCGGCCAGGGGCGCGACGCGGGAAGGCGGAGCCAGGCGGCGAAGGGTCATGGTGAAGCTCGCAAAACGCTGTTCACCACGTTCTAGCCGGCCAAAGGTTTAAATTCTCCGCGTCGGATGGCCGCGACCCGCCTCGGCGTCGTCCACATAGAGCGCCCGCTTGTCGTCTTCGCGCCTGCGCTCGCCCCGGTAGCGCGGATCGGCGCGGCGGCGACGGTCAGGGCCGAAATAGTCGCCCGCGCGGACGAACGGGCGGGGGTTCTCGATCAGCAGGGTCAGGCGGTGGATGACCCCGCGCGCCGTGACCGGCTTGGTCAGGAACTCGTTGACCCCGGCGTCGCGGGCCTCATGCACCCGGCGCTCGGTCGAGTGGCCGGTGATCATCACGATCGGCACGAACGGGTTGGGGCTGTCGGGCGACTGGCGGACCAGCTGGACGAAATCGATGCCGTCCAGGCCGTTCATCGACAGGTCGGTGAACACCACGTCGATCGCGGTGGAGCGCAGGATCGCCAGCGCCTCGGCGCCGTCCATGGCCTCGAACACATAGCGCACGCCGATCGCCCGCAGGATCTCGATCAGCAACATCCGCATGTGCTGGTTGTCGTCGACCAGCAGGATTTTCAGGAGATCGAACCGCACGCGCCGAGCCCCCCCGTCCTCGCCTAACGTATCACAACCATGGCGTGTGTCGTTCGCGCGCCAGGGGATACGCGTATTGAGCCATACCTTTGCAATCGTATGCACGTCAACCCGAAAAGCTGAGCCTAATCAGTGACCAGGGCTCGGAAATCGTGGTTTTCGACCTTTGGTCACTCTTATTAGCGGCTCGCGCCGGGCGCGAACACGTGGCCGCCCGTCTGGCCCCGATGGCGCAGGAAGGCGTCGGCCAGCACGCAGGCGGTCATGGCCTCGACCACCGGTACGCCGCGGATGCCGACGCACGGATCGTGGCGGCCCTTGGTGCGCAGGTCGATCTCCTGGCCGGCCTCGTTGAGGGTCTGGCGCGGGATCAGGATCGACGAGGTCGGCTTGAAGGCCACGCGCGCCACCACCGGCTGGCCGGTCGAGATGCCGCCCAGCACGCCGCCGGCGTGGTTGGACAGGAATACCGGCTCACCGTTGTCGCCCAGCCGCATGGCGTCGGCGTTGTCCTCGCCGGTCAGGGCGGCGCTGGCGAAGCCCTCGCCGATCTCGACGCCCTTGGCGGCGTTGATCGACATCAGGGCGGCGGCCAGTTCGGCGTCCAGCTTGCCGTAGAGCGGCGCGCCCCAGCCGGCGGGCACGCCGACGGCCTCGACCTCGACCACGGCCCCGGTCGAGGAGCCGGCCTTGCGGATCGTCTCCAGGTGCTCTTCCCAGACGGGAATGATCTCGGCGTCTGGCGACCAGTAGGGATTCTGCTCGGTCTGGCTCCAGTCCCAGTTGTCGCGGTTGATCGCGTGCGGACCGATCTGCACCAGGGCGGCGCGGATGGTCACGCCGGGGATCACCAGCCGGGCCACCGCGCCGGCCGCCACCCGCGCCGCCGTCTCGCGTGCCGAACTGCGCCCGCCGCCGCGATAGTCGCGCACGCCGTACTTGGCGAAATAGGGATAGTCGGCGTGGCCCGGGCGGAAGGCCTGGGCGATCTCGCCATAGTCCTTGGAGCGCTGGTCGGTGTTCTCGATCATCAGGCTGATCGGCGTGCCGGTCGTGCGCTGGCCGTCGGTGCGCTCGTCCTCGAACACGCCCGACAGGATGCGCACGGCGTCCGGCTCCTGGCGCTGGGTGACGAACTTGCCATTGCCTGGGCGGCGCTTGTCGAGGAACGCCTGGATCATCTCGGCGGTCAGGGCGATGCCGGGCGGCACGCCGTCGACGACGCAGCCGAGCGCCGGGCCGTGGCTTTCGCCCCAGGTGGTGACGCGGAACAGGTGACCGAAGGTGTTGTGCGACATGGCGGGGGGTTTAGCGGAAACGTCGGGCTGGGCAAAGCCGCCGGGCTTAACACTCAAGCTCAAATGCTCGTTTGAATAGAATTAGATTTGAAAAACCTTATAGATTGTATTTTGAGGGGTGGCTGGTACCTTGGCGCTCGGCGTCGATCCCCGGAATGGGACGCGCCGATCACTCACGAAAAACCGATGGGAGAAGCAAATGACCAGTGGTGTGGCGAACTTTGCGGGTGATTGCGGCGAATGCTCCGACCGGGGCAAGTACCACAAGGCGACCTGTCCCGGCGGCATGCAGGTGGGGCAGTCGGCGACGGTGAACGGCAACTCGCCGCAGAACTGCGTCGTGGCCAACGACAAGGGGACGGTGTTCGGGATCGAGCTCCTGTCGAACGCCGGTTTCTACAGCTACCAGGTTCGCGTCGACGCCCAAGGGCCCAGCGGCGCCTTCAGCGGCTCGATGTACCTGGCCTTCGAGGACGAGACGCACGACGTCTACTATCTGAGCATCTACTCCTCACGGCGTGAGTCCCACACCGTGTCGTTCAACAGCAGCTCGCCCAACATCATCGCGATCTACTGGAGCGACTACGATTTCACCGTGAAGACCGGTGACGCCGCTCGCGCCAAGGCCGACTTCAAGGTCCTCAGCCCGGCCTGACACGGCTCGGCGCCGGCGGCGGGGGCGCGACCTCCGCCGCCTAGCCGTGCGCCTTCGCGGCGCTAGACGCCAGGCTTGAGGAAGACGTTCAGGGTCACGCGCGACTTGCCGCCGGTCGAGTGGTTGACGACGTCCAGCCGCTCGATCGCCCCGTCGGGCAGGGTGGTGGGATCGAAGCCGGCCGGCGGGGTGTCGCCGTTCAGCAGCACCGTCGTCTCGGGGGCCCTGAGCCGGCCGCGAACCTGGACGTGGCCGTGATAGGTCGAGACCTGGCCGTCCGGAACCTTCAGCCTGCCCTTGACGATCTCGGCGTTGCTGACGCGGACCATGTCCGAGCGGATCTCGACATACTGGCCGCTGCCGTTGTCGCTGATGACGGTCCGGCTGCCGCGCTGGTTCTCGCCTTGCTGGGCCAGGGCGATCGAGCCGCCGGCGATCAAGGCCATGGCGAGCAGGCTGGCCAGGCCCAGCAGGGCGCGGCGGGTGAAGCTGGCGGGGTCCTGGGGATGGGTGATGGCTCGCAGGCGCATGGCGGTCGGCTTTCGTCCTTTGCCGGTGAAGGCGGGATGCAGGGCGGGTGCGGCGCGGCCGCGCAACACCGCGATCAGGGCCTCGGCATAGCCGTGGCGGTCGGCGGGGCTGGCGCCGTCCAGGGCCAGGGCGTCGCTCAGCTCCTCGCGGGTGGCGGCGGCGCGGGCGCGGATGGCGGCGAACGGCGGGACCATCCAGAACAGCCCGCCCAGCAGGTGCTCGGCCAGCAGCCGCCAATTGTCGCCACGTTTCAGATGAGCCAGCTCGTGGGCGCAGATCGGCACGAGGCGGTGGACGTCCAGCCGTTCGACCAACTCAGCGGGCAGCAGGATGACCGGCGTCGTCAGGCCGGCCAGCAGGGGCTGGTCGATCACGTCGCTGACCTTCACCTCGGGCCGGCCGGTGTCCAGCCGGCGGGCGGCGGCGCGGACGGCCAGGGCCAGCTCCTGTGAGACGGGACGGGCGTCGCGGACGATGCGCTCGAGCTTGGCGCGGCCGGCGATCTGGCGGGCGCCCGCGACGGCCAGGCCGCCCAGCGCGCCCAGGATCAGCACTGTGCCCAGCATCTCGCCGGTATTGACCGCCGGCAGGGCGCGAGTCGACAGGTCATGGACCACGGCGCCGGCGGTGGCCGCGGCGCGGGTGGTCATGGCGACCTGATAGACCGGATCGGTGGTCTCCTGGGGCAGGGCCGAGACGCCGACCATCAGGGCCAGCACCGTCGGCGGCAGGGCCACCGCCCGGTTCCAGGCCTTGACCCGGGTCAGGGGATCGCCGGTCAGCTTGTCGGCGGCCTTGCCGAGCACCCAGCCCAGGCCGCTGGCCGGCCAGGCGGCGGCCAGGCCGAGGGCGGCGGAGGCGAAGAGCGCGTTCATGGGATCACTCCACGAGCTCGAGATCTATTTCAGCGGGTCGTTCAGAACGACGTTGACGGTCGGATTGCCGGACTTGGCGTTGGTCACTTCCACGCGCTGGATGACGCCCACGCGCAGGTCGGCGGGCTGGAACCCGGGCGAGGCCGTCGCGCCGTTGACCCTGACGACCACGTTCACCGGGTCCAGCCGGCCCCGCACCTCGACGTCGCCGATGAAGACCACCTTGTCTTCCTTGAGCGAGGTCTCCTGGCTGTCGGCCCGGAACTCGAGGCCGGTCAGCTTCGACTTGGGGCGAGGATTGGGCTGGGGATTGGGGCGCGGGTTCGGGTGTGGGTCGGGATGGGGATCGGGATGCGGATCAGGCCGTGGGTTCGGGTTAGGTCCCGCGCGCACCCGCGTCGGCGCCATGGGCGCGAGCGCGGCCAAGGGCGGGGACGCCGCCGCCGCCGCCGCGGGAGCCATCGGGGTCAGGGGCGACAGAGCGGGCGCGGCCGCGACGGCCTCCCGGGCGGGAGCGGCTTCGGCCGCCGGCGCGGCCGCGAGCGCCGGGGCGGCGTCCATGGCCGGCGCCGCTTCCGCCGCTGGCGCGGCGTCCTCGGCGGCGATGGCCGGAGCCATCGCCTGAGTCATGACGC
>NZ_JBWKSF010000009.1:0-278224 GCF_059419665.1 Caulobacter sp. GW821-FHT05F04 | reverse complement strand
CGCGTGCTGGGCAGCGTCGGCGAGCCGATCAATCCCGAGGCCTGGCTCTGGTACCACCGCGTGGTCGGCAAGGAGAAGCTGCCGATCGTCGACACCTGGTGGCAGACCGAGACCGGCGGCATGCTGATCACCCCCCTGCCCGGGGCCACCGACCTCAAGCCCGGCTCGGCCTCCAAGCCCCTGCCCGGCGTCAAGCCGCAGCTGGTCGACGCCGAGGGTGGCGTGCTGGACGGCGCGACCGAGGGCAACCTCGTGATCACCGACAGCTGGCCGGGCCAGATGCGCACGGTCTATGGCGACCATCAGCGCTTCTTCGAGACCTATTTCTCGACCTATCCCGGCAAGTACTTCACCGGCGACGGCTGCCGGCGCGACGCCGACGGCTACTACTGGATCACCGGCCGGGTCGACGACGTCATCAACGTCTCGGGCCACCGCCTGGGCACCGCCGAGATCGAGAGCGCCCTGGTCGCCCACGAGACCGTCGCCGAGGCCGCCGTGGTCGGCTATCCGCACGACATCAAGGGCCAGGGCGTCTACGCCTATGTCACCCTCAACGCCGGGGTCGAGCCGACCGAGGACCTGCGCAAGGCCCTGGTCCTGTGGGTCCGTCACGAGATCGGCCCGTTCGCCGCCCCCGACGTCATCCAGTGGGCCCCCGGCCTGCCCAAGACCCGCTCCGGCAAGATCATGCGCCGCATCCTGCGCAAGATCGCCGAGAACGAACTCACCAGCCTGGGCGACACCTCCACCCTCGCCGATCCCTACGTCGTCGACGATCTCGTCAAAAATCGCGCCGGGGCGTGAACGCCCCTGGGCTTGCGCCGAGGATCAAAACTCTTCCCAGGCCTTTGCGGCGGTCGAGGCGGCCGCTCCCGGCCTGGGCGGGCCGGCGGCGGGGAAAGTTCAGAGGCAGGCCAATTCTCAAGGATGCGCGCTTTCACTGGAGCGGCCGACCCGCGGTTTGATCTCGATCAAGCCGCGCACGCCAAAGCTCGTGCGTGATGGGACTCGGCCCGAATGAACGGACTTGCCTGAAGCCCTTCTAGCGAGGTTGTGGTGCCGGATCACGGGTTTGACTGGGCTTTTGACGAATTCTGGTCGCGCCGCCTGCCCGCGCCGCCATCGTCAATGGCGCAACCTTCCGGCTTCGCCGGCGTACGGCTGGAGCCATGGGAAGAGTTCGTGAACCGGCCATGACCCTCCTGCGACCGGGCGAAACTTGCTGGCGCGTGGAGACGGCCCGGCGGCTGGCCTTCCTGATCGACGCCCAGGCGTACTACGCCGCCCTGCTTGAGGCGTTCGAGCGGGCCAAGCAATCGATCTGGATCCTGGGGTGGGCCTTCGACCCGCGCACGCGGCTCACGCCCGACGGCCACGAGGGGCCAAGCGACCCCGACGAAATCGGGCAGGTGCTCATTCGCCTCGCCAAGGCCAATCCGGCGCTGGACGTGCGCGTTCTGATCTGGAAGTCGACTCTCTCGGTCAATGGTAGCCACGCGATCCTGGAGCACAGGGCGCGTAAGGCTTTCCGCGGCACGGCCGTTCGGTATCGCGAAGATGGCGAGATTCCCTTTGGGGCGTGCCACCACCAGAAGGTCGTGGTCGTCGACGGCGAGATCGCATTCTGCGGCGGCGCCGATATCGCCGTGAACCGCTGGGACACCGTCGGGCACCGCGACGACGACCCGCGCCGGATCCTCCCGCACAGGATTCACCACGGTCCGCGGCATGACGTGATGGTGCTGGTCGAGGGCGCGGCGGCCGCGGCGCTTGCCGATCTCTTCAGGACTCGATGGGCGCGCGCCTGGGGCGATGACTTCGTCCCCGACCAGAGCGGGGCCGACTGGCCCCGGGCCCAGACGGCCCACCTGCTCGACACGCCAGTCGCCATCGCGCGGACCGAGCCGGCCCACCAGGGGCGGCCGCTGGTCGACGAGATCCTTCGGCTGCACCTGGACTGCATCGCGAGCGCGCGGGAGGTGATCTATCTGGAGAACCAGTATTTCACCTCTCACCTGCTGACCGACGCCTTGGCGCGGCGCCTGGCCGAGCCCGAAGGACCCGAGGTGATCCTGATTCTCGCCGAGCGGGCCCCGAGCTGGTTCGACCGCCTTACCATGGATCCGGCTCGCGCCCCGCTGATCCGGCGTCTGATCGCGGCGGATCAGCATGACCGCTTCCGCGCCTATGCGCCGAAAACGGCTCAGGGACGGCCGATCGTCGTGCACTCCAAGGTCAGCCTGTTCGATGATCGTGTGGCCCGTGTCGGCTCGGCGAACCTCAATAATCGCGCCGAGGGGTTCGACACCGAGTGCGAGGTCGCGCTCGAAGCGCACGATCCGACGACGCGGGGCGAGATCGCTCAGCTGCGTGACGTTCTCCTGGCCCACTATCTCGGCGTCCCGCGAGCCGTGCTCGCCAGGGCCCGGGCAGGCGCCGACCGGCTCATCCCCGTGATCGAGGCGCTCAACGCGCTGGGACGGCTGCGGCCGATCAGGCCGGAACGGCCAGGCTGGTGGAGCGCCGTCGTCTCCACCTGTCGCTTGGGGGACCCGGCGTATGCGGGCGAGAGCTGGCGACTGATCAAGGATCGCCGCCGCGCGCCCCGGCCGCACGCCGCGCTTGGCCCGACGGGCTGGACGGCTGGGGCCGCGCCCGGCAAGGTCGGGTACGCGCCGGCCTTGCGTGGCGACGGCAGCTGATGAAGCCATGACACAGAACCACCCATCCGTAGGACCGGGACGCCGGATCGCCGCCAAGTCGCGGCGCCATCGCATGACTCTGACCGGCCTGGGCGTGGCGCTGATCGCCGCCGGCCTGGCCGCGGTCGCCTTGCCACAAGTCGCGCCGCTGGTGATCGGCGCGGTCGCCGGCTGGCTGCTATGGCTCTTCGGCGCGGTCATGTTGCTGGTGTCGCTGCTCATCGCCACGGGCAAGTCCCTGTGGGGCGGGATCGCGACGAGCCTGGCGGCCGTGGCCGCCGGCGCGTTCCTGTTTTTCCATTATGACGCGGGTCTGATGGCCGCCACGATGCTGATCGGCGCCGTCCTGATCCTCGACGGCGCCAGCGAGCTCGTCCTGGCTCTGGACCTGCGGCCCGCCCGCGTGTGGCGCTGGATGCTGGCCTCGTCGATCGCCAGTGGCCTGGCCGGCGTCGTGGTGGCGGGGTCGGGGCGGACGCAGGACCTGACGGCGATCTTCCTGGGCCTGGCCCTGGCCAGCACCGGCGCGGCGCTGATCGCCCTGGGACGCCGCCGCGCGGGCCGGCGGCTGGCGAGCGCCGTTCAGGCCGGCGGGCCGAGGACCTCGCCCAGGACGCCCTCCACATAGACCATGCGGACGAAGACATAGACGACGACCGCGAGCGGGGTGGCGAACAGCACCCCCAGCGGGCCGAGCAGGACGCCCATGGCCAGCACGGCGAACAGCGTCACCGCCATCGGCAGTTGCGCCAGCTGCCGCAACACCAGCGGCGTAATCAGGTTGGCCTCGAGCTGAGCCGAGACCAGATAGACCAGACCGGCCCAAAGCAGGGTCTGCGGGCCAGCTTCGAGCGCGACCAGCAGTCCTGGCAGGGGCGCGACCATTGGGCCGATCACCGGCACGAACTGGCCGATCCCGGCGATCAGGCCCAGCGCGGCGGCGGAGGGAACGCCCACAACCGCCAGGCCTATCCCGGTAGTGACGCCGACCAGGGCCATTGAGCACAGTTGCCCCACGAGCCATTGCCGCAAGGCGCGGTGGATCTGGTCCAGCACTTGTCGCGCCCGCTCCCGGCGCGGACGCGGGAAGAGCATCAGCACGCCGCCGACATAGGAGCCAGGGTGGTAGGCTAGGTAGAGGCCCGCGAAGAGCACGATGATCGTCCCGGCGAGGCCTCCGGCCGTGTCGGCGGCGAGCTTGGGGCCCAGGCTCACCAGCCACTCGAACCCGCGCCATTGTTCCAGCTCGGCCAGGGCCGCGCCCCCGAACGGCGTCGAGGACAGCCGCGCCTGCAACTCGCTCCAGGCGCGCGGCAGGACGTCGTTCAGGGCGATGAACTGGGCCTCGGCCTGGCGGCCGAAGGTCCAGACCGCGGCGGCGACGCAAGCGACGACCACCACGACGGCGAGGGTCAGGGCCATAGGTCGGCGCAGCCGGAAACCCCGGTGCAGCGGTTCGGCGATCGCATGCAGCAGCACGGCGACCAGCACCGCGCCGAAGGCCATAAGGATCACGTCGGCCAGGCGGATCGCTAGCAGGGCCAAGCCGACGATGATCGCGACCAGAATCACGTTGTGCCGGATCGGGTCGCCCGGCGGCGGTGGTGAGCTTGTCGATTCCATGCGAGCAGCTAACCTCGGTCGATCATCGCCAACCTTGATACCGGTCAAGCCCGCTCGCCCGGCTTGAGCGAGGTCAAAGTGCTTCCGCGGCCTTTCGCTAGCGTGCCCCGACGTGCGTTCCGGCGCGGCGGGATTACGTACGGCCAAAGGAACCCTGTCATGCGCTTCCGGGACATCCTCCTGCAGATCGACAGCTACCCGGCCGCCACCCCCGATGAGTCCATCGAGGCGGCGATCGGTTTCGCCAAGGTCCTGGATGCAGAGCTCGCGGTTCTAGCCGTTCAGGTCGACATACCCCTGTCCAGGAACGTCGTCTCCGAAGCCTTGATCAAGCTGGCCGGGCTCGAGCAGGAGTGGGAGGACGCAAGCTTGGCCAGCTGTCGCCAGGCCGTTCGACGTTTCGAGAGCGCTGCAAAGGCCGCCGGCGTTTTCGCCGGCGCGGAGATTCATCGGATCAATCTCCTCAAGGTCGATGACAGCCTGGCCCTGCGCGTCCGCGCCCGCGACCTGTGCCTGGCGGCGATGGCCGAGCGCTTCGACGAGCAGATCGAATGGGTAAAGCGGATCATCTTCGCGTCGGGCCGCCCCGTGGTCGTCATGGGTGGGCGACCGCTGCTGGCCGAGGGGCGGATCGGCGATGTCGCGGTGGCCTGGGATGGCGGCCGGCACGCAGCCCGGGCCCTGGGCGACGCGCTGCCGATCCTTGAGCGGGCCCGGGCGGTGCGGATCGTCACCTTCGTCAACGAGAAAGAGGCGGCCCGGCCGGGGCTCGCCGCCGAGGCGGTCCGGCATCTCGCGGCGCACGGCGTCAAGGCGGCCAAGGACGAGATCGACGCCTCGGGCGTGGGGATCGGCCAGGCGATCGACGCCTATCTGGCCCAGAGGCCTGCCGACATGCTGGTCATGGGCGCTTCGGGACGCGCGCCCGTCCTTGAGTTCGTGATGGGCGGGGCTACCGAGCACGTGCTCCGCAATGTGCCCACCGCCTTGTTTCTATCGCACTGAACGGCCGCGCCCTGGGGCGCCGCGGAGGCGTCGCGATGTCGAGGCTCTTCGTCGCCGCCTCGCCGATAGGGGGCCAGGATTTGCGCGGATCAAGGCCGAGGCCATTCTCCTTCGGAAGGTGGCGCGAGGCGCGAAGGCACGGTGATCTCGATCGAATTCATGTTCGGCGAGATTAAAAATTATCGCGCGAACGGCCGCGTTGGGCGGCGACCTTGTAAGTGAATGGATGCGCTCAGCGAATGCCAAAGCGGCTCACCCGGCGTCAATGAAGCCCGTTTAAAATGTGGGGAAAATGTGGGGCGGACGCCAGCGCTTCGGACGATATGTTTGTCAAAACAAAGGCTTATGTGGGTCCTTGGTGGAGCCGAGGGGAATCGAACCCCTGACCTCCTCATTGCGAACGAGGCGCTCTACCATCTGAGCTACGGCCCCAAGGAGCGGCGGAGATACGGCTCCAGAGCGCGGACGTCAAGCGGGGTTCTCACCACGCCTTGCCAGCAACCTCCAGGCGCGGCAAGAAGCTGTGGCGTCCAGACGGAAATCCCATGGCCCCGATCATCAATCTCGTCTTCTTCATCCTCAACGCCCTGCTCGACCTGCTGTGGTGGGCGATCGTCATCTCGGCGATCCTGAGCTGGCTGTTCGCTTTCGACGTGATCAATCGGCGTAATCAGTTCGTCTACAATATCGCGACCTTCCTGGACCGCGTCACGGACCCGATACTGGCGCCTTTCCGCCGGATCATCCCCGCGATCGGCGGCGTCGACATCAGCCCGATCATCGTTCTCTTGCTGCTGCGGGGCATCCAGATCTTCATCATGCCAGCCCTGCAGGGCATGCTGCTGAACATCCTTGGCTAAGGAGGTCCTGGCCGTCCGGCTGACCCCTCGCGGCGGCCGCGACGCCGTCGACGGCTGGTCGCTGGACGGCGACGGACGGCCCTTTCTGAAGGTGCGCGTCTCCAGTCCGCCCGTCGACGGCGCGGCGAATTCCGCCCTTCTGGCCTTCCTGGCCAAGACCCTGAAGGTGCCTCGCTCGGCCATCCGCCTGGCCGCCGGCGACACCGCGCGGATCAAGCGGCTGGAGATCGAGGGCGTCACCGCCCAGGACCTGGAGCGTGCGTTCGGGCCACGCCCCTAGCCAAGCTTGCTCAGGAGAAACTTACCTTCACCGTACGCGAAACAGCGATTTTGGCGCACGATCTAACCTTGACCATACCCTGAGCCAAGCCATTGACGCGGCGCGATTTTTTTATTTCCCTTTAGCCCTTCGCGCCTAGTCTTGGTGGTGAAGGGGATCGGGGGATCCCTCGGGGGCGCCAGGCGGCCATGTCGAAGACGGAAGTACGGGGGGATGTGGCTCGCGCGGCCGTTTCGCGGCGTGCGAATACCTATCTGCGCCTGGGCGCCGCCCTGGTCATCGCCGTTATACTCCAGGTCTATGTGCATTCGGTCTGGGGCTGGCCGTGGGCGCTGGCTTACACGCTCTGCCACCTGTTCGAGCTTTGGGCGCGGCGTCCGCTGGAGATCAACCCGAGCGCGCCCGTGGCGACCTGGCGGCGCCTGACGGCGTTCGTCGCGCCGGCCATCACCTCGACCGCGTTCGGCGCCCTGTCGATCATGCTGTTCTCGTCGCACATCCGCTTCGCTCCCACCCTGGGCGGCATGTTGCTGGCCGGAGCGCTGCTGAACGTCGTGGTGGTCAATGCCGGCGACCGCTCGGCCACCCTGATGGCGGCCTGGCCGCACGCCCTCTACCTGCTGATCGTTCCGTTCGTGGCCAAGGCGGCCAATCCGGGCGCCAATCTCGCCGACGTCCTGTGGTTCGGGGCGCTCCTGATGATCGTCTCGGTCACCGTGGCCAGCCGCACCCTGGGCGCCGCCCTGAAGGCCGAGGCCGACGCCAAGGCCGTGGCCGAGCGCCGCCGCCACGAGGCCGAGGAGGCCGTGGCCGCCAAGTCCGCCTTCGTGGCCATGATCAGCCACGAGTTGCGCACCCCGATCAGCGCCATCCTGGCCGGAGCCGCGCGCCTGCACAGCGAGGTTCACGAGACCAGTTCCAAGATCCACGCCCAACTCATAGCCGACGCGGGCGGACTGATGCGGACCCTGCTGAACGATCTGCTGGACTTCTCGCGTCTCGAAGCCGGTCGCATGTCGGTGGAAAGCAGCGCCTTCAACCTGCGCCAAGCCCTGTCCGACACCCTGCGCCTGTGGCGGCCGGAGGCGGCGCGCAAGGGGTTGCGCCTGCGGGTGGCCGGCGCGGCCAGCCTGCCGCGCTGGGTCGCCGGCGACGCCATGCGGCTAAAGCAGGTGCTGAACAACCTGCTCAGCAACGCCATCAAGTTCACCGAACGCGGCGACGTCACGGTCGTACTCGACGCCCGCCCGGCCGGCGAACGGATCCTGCTTTCGATCACGGTCGATGACACTGGTCCCGGGATCGCCGAAGCCGCCCTGCCGCGCCTGTTCACACCTTTCGACCAGCTGAACACGGCCGTGGTCCGCCAGCACGGCGGCTCGGGCCTGGGCCTGGCGATCAGCCGCGAGCTGGCTCGCCTGATGGGCGGCGACCTGAGCGTCGGCACGGCGCCCAGCGCGGGCGCGCGCTTCACCCTGACCGCAATGCTGGAACCCGCCGAAGCGCCGCGCGCCGAGGAGGAAGCCCGTTCGATCAACGGCCTGCGGGTGCTGGTCGTCGACGACCACGTGATCAACCGCCGAGCCATAGAGCTCGTCCTGGAGCCATTCGGCGTCGACGCCACCTTGGCCGAATCCGGGGAGCAGGCTCTGGATCTGCTGAGCTCGGAGGCCTTCGACGCGGTGCTGATGGACCTCTACATGCCCGGCATGGACGGCCGCGAGGCCACCCGGATCCTGCGGGCCGGCGACGGTCCCAACCGCGGCGTCCCGGTCATCGCCGTCACCGCCTCGGCTACGGCCAAGGACTGGGAAGCCTGCGCCGCGGCCGGCATGAACGCCCACGTCGCCAAACCGATCGACCCGGTCGAGCTGTTCGGCGCCCTGGCTCAGGTCTTGGCGGGCGCCGCCGCGCCGTCCGAAGACGCCGAGGTCGAGGCCAGCAGAGCCTGAAGCCGGGCGGTCAGCGCCGCCTCGTCCTTGAAGTCGCACTCCCAGACCACCTCGGCCCGCCAGCCGGCGGCTTCCAGCGCCTGGATCGAGCGTTCGTCGCGGGCGACATTGCGGGCCACCTTGGCCAGCCAGTAGTCGCGATTGGCCTTTGGGACCCGTGAGCCCCGCGCGCAGTCGTGTCCGTGCCAGAAGCAGCCGTGGACGAAGATCGCCAGCTTGCGCCCCGGCATGACCAGATCCGGATTCCCCGGCAGGTCCTTGCGATGCAGGCGGTAGCGGACGCCGAGACCCGTCAGGATGCGGCGCAACGCCTTTTCCGGCGTGGTGTCCTTGCTCTTCACCCGCGCCATGACGGCCGAGCGCTTGGCCTTGTCGTAGACGTCGGTCAAGGCGTCGGCTCGCCTGGCTCAGAGCCCCTCGAACAGCGCCGTGGACAGGTAGCGTTCGGCGAAGCTGGGGATGATCGCCACGATCACCTTGCCAGCGTATTCGTCGCGCAAGGCCAGGTCGAAGGCGGCCGTCAGGGCCGCGCCCGAACTGATGCCGACCGGCAGGCCCTCGGTGTTCGCCGCGCGGCGAGCCATGGCGAAGGCGTCGTCGTTGCTGACCTGGACGATCTCGTCGATCACGCCGCGATCCAGCACGCCTGGCACGAAGCCGGCGCCGATGCCCTGGATCTTGTGCGGGCCGGGCGCGCCGCCCGACAGCACGGCCGAGGCTTCCGGTTCGACCGCCACCATCTTCAGGCCGGGTTTGCGCGCCTTCAGCACCTGGCCGACGCCGGTGATCGTGCCGCCGGTGCCGACACCCGAAACCACCGCGTCCACGGCGCCCTTGGTGTCGTTCCAGATTTCCTCGGCGGTCGAGACGCGGTGGACCAGCGGGTTGGCGCCGTTCTCGAACTGCTGGGGCATGACCGCGCCAGGCGTGGCCTCGATCAGCTCCTGGGCGCGGGCGACGGCGCCGCGCATACCCTTCTCGGCCGGGGTCAGTTCCAGCTTGGCGCCCAGCAGCAGCAGCATCTTGCGACGCTCGATCGACATGCTCTCGGGCATGACCAGGATCAGCTTATAGCCCTTGGCGGCGGCCACGAAGGCCAGGGCGATGCCCGTATTGCCTGAGGTCGGCTCGATGATGGTCGCGCCCGGCTTCAGAAGACCCTGGGCCTCCAGGGCCTCGATCATCGCGGCGCCGATGCGGTCCTTGACCGAGGCGATCGGGTTGAAGAACTCCAGCTTGGCCAGGACCTCGCCCTTGGGCTTCAGCTCGGCCGACAGCCGCGGCAGACGGACCAGCGGCGTGTCGCCGATGGTGTCGATGATCGAGTCGTAGACCTTGCCGCGACCAGCGCGCTTGAAACGCGCGGCGTCATAGAGGGAGGAAGCGTCGTCCATCTGAGAACCCAGAGCCTTAGGTTGCGGGAAGCGGGCCGCACCGTAGACCCCGAGGCGGGGGCTGTCAGCGGGTCATTCGGCGGCGAGGCTTGCAGTTTTACTATCGAGCAGGGGCTCCAACAGGGTTTCCGCCAGCCAGCGGACCACCGGAACCGCGACGCCGTCGCCAATCACCTGCAAACCGGCCGTCTGCGAACGCGGCAGGGCGTAACTGTCCGGCAGGCCCATCAGGCGCGCGCCCTCGCGGGGGGTGACCAGCCGCGAGCGGACTTCGCCGTTCTCGATGACCAGCAGGGTCTGGCGCGAGGAACCGCCGCGCGGGGTGCGCAGGCAGCCCGCCAGACCGTCGAACCGCACCTCGGCCCGCTGCTGGCCGCCGCGCATCCGGCGGAACACCGCCCCGACCGAGCGGCCGCCGGCCTCGCGGCGAGTCTCGACCGCCTGGCGGTGGCTGTCGGCCATCAGGGCCAGCAGGGCCTCGGTGCGCTCCGGCGGGTTCCAGGTCACGGCGCCGTCGGGCTCGAGCACCACGGCCAGGTCGGTGTTGCGGGCCGGCGGCGAGGGGACGCCCCACCAGATCCAGCGCGCTTGCAGGTCCTCGGGCAGTCGCGCCGCCGCTGCGCGCACCGCACGGCTGTGGAAGGCGCTGGAACCCTCCAGGCCGCCGGTCGGCAGGCGGGTGGCGACCACGAAGACGCGGGGCCGCGACTGCGGAACAAAGGCGCCCGCGTCGATCTCCAGCGCCCCGAAGCGATAGCCCTCCTCGGACAACACGCCGCACAGGGCGGTGAAGTCGTCGCCGTGATGCGAGGTCAGCAGGCCCACCACGTTCTCGATGACGATCACCGGCGGGGCGCGCCCCTGCGCCGACAAGCCCTTCATCAGGGTCCAGAAGCCGAAGAAGGCCGAAGACTTGCCGCCCGCCAGGCCCGCCCGCGCGCCGGCCAGGCTGAAGTCCTGGCAGGGGCTGGAGGCCCAGGCCAGATCCGCCGTTGGCAGGGCGGCCGCGCTCAAGGCGAAGACATCGCCCTCATGGAAGTGGCCCTCGGCGTCCGGGAAGTTGGCCCGGTAGGCCGCCGCCTTCACCGCGTCGAAGTCATTGGCGAAGGCGCATGCCCAGTCTTCGCCCAGGCCGAGGCGCGCCATGCCGCCGCCGGCGAAGAATTCAAGGAAGGAGGGACGAGCGTTCCGATTCATCGAAGCGGAGTCTAGCCTCACCAGGCCTTGCCGGGATAGCCAGAGACATGCGCACCGCCGTCCTGATCGCCGCCGCCCTCGTCCTCGCCGCCTGCGACGCGCCGCTGGGCTCGAACGAGAACGCTCCGCCGCCGGCCGACGCGCCGGTGACCGTAGGCCCGGACTATAGCGGCGACTTCGACGCGGTCGGGACCGAGCCGTTCTGGACCCTGAAGATCCGCGCCGCCAGCATGGCCCTGGCCCGTCCGGACCACGCGGAGGTCACCACCGCCAATCCCGGCGTGCGGGCCGATGGCGACCAGGGCGTCTGGGACGGCACGGTCGGCGAGCAGCGTCTCGTGCTGCGCCTGACGCCAGGCGACTGCTCGGACGGCATGTCCGACCGCCGCTACGGCTATTCGGCCGAGGTCTGGATCGACGGCGAAACCCTGCGGGGCTGCGCCGCCAAGACCCAGGACCTGGCGGCCCAGCCCCGGCCTTAGTTTGACGCGCGACGGGCGCCGAAACCGGCGGCCACTTTCGGCTGTCGCGCTTCAGTCTCCCTTGGGCCCCAGATAGCCCGGCCCGTAGACCGCCGCGCGGAAGTCGCGGTGAAGG
This sequence comes from Caulobacter sp. GW821-FHT05F04, assembly GCF_059419665.1. Taxonomy (NCBI): domain Bacteria; kingdom Pseudomonadati; phylum Pseudomonadota; class Alphaproteobacteria; order Caulobacterales; family Caulobacteraceae; genus Caulobacter; species Caulobacter sp. GW821-FHT05F04. The sequence goes on along the minus strand of NZ_JBWKSF010000009.1, from coordinate 266,611 downwards.
CTGGCGTCGAATGGGAAGGTCTGGACGAAGAACACGGCCGTCAGCCTGTTGGCCGGATCGACCCAGAACAGCGTCGTCTCACGGCCATCCCAGAAGAATTCGCCGACCGCGCCGCGGTTTTCCTCAGGAGTCTTCGGCTGGCTCTTGCGCACCGCGAAGTCGAGGCCGAAGCCGACCGAGCCCTTGCTGGGCAGCCACCACGTCTCGGTGACGCGGGCGTCCAGATGATCGGTCCCCATCAGGCGCACGGTCGAGGGCTTGAGGATCCGCACCCCGTCCAGCGTCCCGCCGCCCAGCAGCATGCGCGAGAAGCGGGCATAGTCGTCGATCGGGGCTACCAGGCCCGCACCGCCCATGGTCAGGCGACGGTCTGGATCGAAGTTCAGCTTGCGGGTCTCCGCGTCGTCCTGGCGGGCCAGCTTGCCGTCCGCGCCCTTGTTGTAGGTGGCGGCCAGGCGCGCGAAGGCGGCTTCGGGCTGGGTCCAGCCGGTATCCTTCATGCCCAGCGGGTCGAGGATGTGGGCCTTGGCGTAGGCCTCGTAGGGTTGGCCGGTCAACACCTCGACCAGGCGGGCCTGGACGTCGACGGCGGCGCTGTAGCTCCACTGCTCGCCGGGCTGGTAGAGCAGCGGGACCGTGGCCAGGCGCCGGCTGAACTCGGCGAGATCGTTCTTCAGGTTCAGCGGATCGACCGTCTGGAAGACCTTGTCGGCCGGCAGGCCGCGCCCGCCGTACGAGAAGCCGGCCGTATGGCGCATCACGTCGCGGATCAGGATCGGGCGGTTGGCCGGGACGATGTTCCCCTGGGCGTCCATCACCTTCATGTCGGCGAATTCGGGCAGGTAGCGCGACAGCGGGTCGTCGAGACCGAACTTGCCCTGCTCCCACAGCTGCATCAGCGCCACGCCGGTCACCGGCTTGGTCATCGAGAAGATCTGCACCAGCGTATCGCGGCGCATCGGCTTGCCGGCCTCGCGGTCGGCCATGCCGGCGGTCCCGAAATAGCGCTCCTGGCCGTCCTGCCAGACCAGAGCCGATACTCCGACGGCGCGTCCGCTGTCGACCATGGCCTTCAGGGCCGCGTCGATCCAGGTCTTGTCGATCTTGACCGGCGCGGCGGCTTCAACGGCGGGAACCGCTCGCGCCAGGGCGGGCGCGGCCGGAAGGGCCAGCAGCGTCGCCGCGACGGCGGCGAGGATGATCTTCTTGGACAACGTGGCCTCCCCGAACGCTTCTTATGACAACGTTGGCCATAAGGAGATTGGACTGTCGCTGAGGTCGGGGCGCTTTTCCAGCGTGTCGTGGTCGTAGATCTGACCGGAGATCAGGTCAGGTCCCGCTCCTGGGTGGCGACCAGCTTCAGATAGGCGCCGTAAGGCGACTTGGCCAAGTCGTGCGCCAGCGCCATCAGTTGCTCCGTCGAGATCCAGCCGTTCTGAAAGGCGACCTCTTCGACGCAGCCGATCTTCAGGCCCTGACGGTGCTCCAGCGTCCGTACGAACTCCGAGGCTTCGAGCAGGCTGTCATGGGTGCCGGTATCCAGCCAGGCGAAGCCCCGACCCATGCGCTCGACCGACAGGTCTCCAGCCTCGAGATAGAGGCGGTTGATGTCGGTGATCTCAAGCTCGCCCCGCGCGCTGGGTTTGAGGTCGCGCGCGAAGTCGACGACACGGCTGTCGTACATGTAGAGGCCGGTCACCGCCCAGTTGGACCGTGGTTTTTCCGGCTTCTCCTCGATCGAGACCGCCTTGCCCGAAGCGTCGAACTCGACGACGCCGTAGCGCTGCGGATCATTGACGAAATAGGCGAAGACGCTGGCCCCCGACTTCGAGCGCTCCTTGGCGCCCTGCAGGATGCGGGTGAGCCCCGCGCCGTAGAACAGGTTGTCGCCCAGCACCAGCACGGACGGCTCGTGGCCGACGAAATCCGCGCCGATGCGATAGGCCTCGGCCAGGCCGTTTGGATTGGCCTGTTCCGCGTAGGTGATGTTGATCCCCCACTTGGCCCCGTCGCCTAGCAGTCCCTCGAACAGCGGCAGGTCGCGCGGCGTGGAGATGATCAGGACGTCGCGCACGCCGGCCATCATCAGCACCGAGAGCGGATAGTAGATCATGGGTTTGTCGAAGACCGGCAGCAACTGCTTGCTGATCGCCATGGTCACGGGATGGAGGCGCGTGCCCGATCCGCCCGCGAGGATGATGCCCTTCATTACGTCTTCTTCTTCAGTCTTGACGGCCGAAACCTAGAGCGGAATTCACGACGGCGTGAGCCCTTAGTTTCAGGGGTTGCGTCTTCAACGCGATGATTTCGAAGAAATTTTGACCGAGGCGACCTCAAACATGCCCCTTGGCCGCGAGGTAGCGGTCGAGAGCGTCCGCCCAGTCCGGCATCGGGCGACCGATCGCGGCGACCAGCTTGGCGTTCGACAGCGCGCTGTAGGGCGGCCGGCGCGCGGGGGTCGGGAACTGGCTGGTCGGGATCGGCGCGACCTCGGCGGCGACGCCGGCCCTAGCGATGATCGCTTGCGCGAACGCGCACCACGATGCGGCCCCCGAATTGACCACGTGATAGTCGCCCGCCGGGGCTTTGGCCGCGACCAGGTCGAGGATGGCCTCGCCGGCGTCGAGGCTGGCGGTCGGCGACATCACCTGGTCGGCGACCACCGTCAGGCGGCCCTTCTCCTTGGCCAGACGAAGCATGGTCTCGACGAAATTGCCGCCCTTGCCGCTGGCCCCGGCCACGCCGAACAGCGAGGCGACGCGGGCGACGATGACGTCGTCGTGCTCCAGCCTGGCCAGGTCCTCGCCCAGGGCCTTGGTCGCGCCATAGACATTGACCGGCGCCCGACCGACCTCTTCGCCGAGGGGCTCGCGCTCGCCCTGGCCGCCGTAGACATAGTCGGTCGAGACCTGCACCAGTCGCGCGCCCCTGGCGGCGCAGGCCTTGGCTAGGCGGCCGGCGAAGTGGGCGTTGATCGCCACGGCCGGACCCGGATCCTTCTCGCAGTCGTCGACGCGGGTGACCGCCACGCAGTTGATGGCGATGTCGAAGTCGAGGCCGTCGAAGCCGGCCGCCGGATCGGCCGCGTCGACCTGGGCGCGGGTCACGGCCACCAGGTCGAGACCACGCCGACCGGCCAGCGTGACGAGGTCCGACCCCAGCTGGCCGTTAGCGCCGAAGAGGGCGATACGCATCAGGCGTTCTTCAGCCCGAGGCGCTGGCCGGCATAGCGCTCGCGCAGCGGCGCCCACCAGGCCTCGTTGTCGAGGTACCACTGGATGGTCTTGCGCAGGCCGGTCTCGAAGGTCTCCCGCGCCGTCCAGCCCAGCTCGGTTTCCAGCTTGGTCGCGTCGATGGCGTAGCGGGCGTCATGGCCCGGGCGGTCGGCGACGAAGGTGATCAGGTCGCGGCGGCGCTGGCCAGCGATCGGACGCAGCTCGTCGAGCACGTCGCAGATCGCCTCGACGACCTGCAGGTTGGTCCGCTCGTTGCGGCCGCCGACATTGTAGCTCTCGCCCGCGACGCCCTTCGTGGCGATCAGGTGCAGGGCGCGGGCGTGGTCCTCGACGTGCAGCCAGTCGCGGACGTTGTCGCCCTTGCCGTAGACCGGCAGCGGCTTGCCTTCCAGGGCGTTCAGCGTGACCAGCGGGATCAGCTTCTCGGGGAAATGATAGGGCCCGTAGTTGTTCGAGCAGTTCGAGACCACCACCGGCAGGCCGTAGGTGTGATGCCAGGCGCGGGCCAGGTGATCGGACGAGGCCTTGGAGGCCGAATAGGGCGAACGCGGGTCGTAGGGCGTGGTCTCGCTGAACAGGCCCTCGGCGCCAAGGCTGCCGAACACCTCGTCGGTCGAGATGTGGTGGAAGCGGAAGGCGTCCTTTTCGGCGCCCTCAAGGCCCTGCCAGTGCTCCAGCGCCGCCTGCAGCATCACATACGTGCCGACGATGTTGGTCTGGACGAAGTCGCCGGGGCCGGTGATCGAGCGATCGACATGGCTCTCGGCGGCCAGATGCATGACGACGTTAGGCCGGAAGGCCTTGATCGTCGCCGAGACGGCCGCCGCGTCGGCCACGTCGCCCTGTACGAACTGGTAGTCGGCCTTGCCGTCCAGCATGGCCAGGCTGGCCGGCGAGGCCGCGTAGGTCAGCTTGTCGTAGTTGAGGATCGCGACGTCGTTCTGGCCGGCCAGATGACGGCACACGGCCGAGCCGATGAAGCCCGACCCGCCGGTCACCATCACGCGAAGATTTTGCTGCGACATGCGCTGGAAAGCTCGAGCCCTAGAGCATGATAGCCGAAAGTGGCTGCCGGTTTCGGCGGCCATCATGCGCCAAATGTTAAATACGGAGCACGCCCCGTACTCCAGTTTTTAGTGTACGCGCAACAGTCAGCCACCCAACGGGTGGCGTTCGCCCTTAGTCGGTGAACACCACCGTCTTGCGGCCGTTCAGCAGCACGCGGTCTTCCAGGCGATAGCGCAGCGCGCGGGCCAGCACGCGGCGCTCGATGTCACGGCCCTTGCGGACCAGGTCTTCCGGGGTGTCGCGATGGCTGATGCGCTCGACGTCCTGCTCGATGATCGGACCTTCGTCGAGGTCGCCGGTCACGTAGTGAGCCGAGGCGCCGATCAGCTTCACGCCGCGTGCGTGAGCCTGATGGTAGGGCTTGGCGCCCTTGAATCCCGGCAGGAACGAGTGGTGGATGTTGATGCAGCGGCCCTGCAGCTTGGCCGACAGGCCGTCCGACAGCACCTGCATGTAGCGGGCGAGCACGACGATGTCGGTCTGGGTTTCCTGAATCAGCTTCCAGAGTTCGGCTTCCTGCTCGAACTTGGTTTCCTTGGTCACCGGCAGGTGGTGGAAGGGCACACCCGAAAGGTCGATGTGCTCGTAGGTCTGCGCCGGGTGGTTGGAAACGACCCCGGCGATGTCCATCGGCAGCTCGCCGATCCGCCAGCGATAGACGAGATCCGCCAGGCAGTGGTCGAACTTGCTGGCCAGCAGCAATACGCGATAGCGCTCGGTGCGGTCGCGCAAGGTCCACTTCATCTTGAAGGCTTCGCCCACGGTCCCGAACTCGGCGCGCAGCGCCGCTCGGTCAGCGCCATCGGCGTCGAACACCACGCGCATGAAGAACTGACCGGTCTCCTGGTCGTCGAACTGCTGGGCGTCAAGGATGTTGCAGCCGCGCTCGAACAGGAAGGCGGACACCTTGGCGACGATGCCGCGCTGGTCGGGACAGGAGAGGGTCAGGATCATGATCCGCTCCCTCTAGAGAACCCCATCGCCGAAGAAAAGCGGCTGAACGCCTGAGGCGAGGCCGATTTTCTTGGCGCGGCGGGCGTTTTCCTAGACCTGTGGCACGGCCATGCCGCGCCGGACGGCCGGACGGTCGCCCACCGCCTGCACCCAGGCCTCGACGGCGGGGACGCCCGGCTCGCGGTCGGGCTCGGCCTTGGCCATGGCGGCGAGGATGGCCTTGGTCCAGGCAAAGCTGGCGATATCGGCGATCGAGAAGTGCTCCCCGGCCAGCCATGGGTGGTCGTTCAGCCGCCGATCCATCACACCCAGAAGGCGCGTGACCTCCTCGCCGAACCGGTTGATGGCGAGCGGCAGCTTCTCCTCGGCGCGGAGGGCGAAATAGTTGTACTGGCCGGCCATCGGGCCGAGGCCCCCGACCTGCCAGAAGGTCCATTCCAGCGCCGCCCAGCGCTCGGGACCACTGGGCGCCAGAAGCTTGCCGGTCTTCTCGGCCAGGTAGACCAGGATCGCGCCGCTCTCGAACACGGTCTGCGGGCCGCCGCTCGCGTCGTGGTCGACGATGGCCGGGATCTTGTTGTTGGGCGAGATGGCCAGGAACTTCGGGTCGAACTGCTCGTCCTTGCCGATGTTCACCGGATGGACCCTGTAGGGCAGGTCCACCTCCTCCAGCATGATCGAGGCCTTGCGGCCATTGGGCGTGGTCCAGGTGTAGAGGTCGATCATGGGGTCTCCCTGCCAGCTTCGAGGTCAACACCGCGCAGTCTAGCGATCTTGCAGCTCGCGGGTAGGCGTCGGCGCGCGAAAGGGTCTAGACTCCGCGCATGGTTTCCTCATCCGAAGTCCTGTCCGACCGCGCCGTCGACATCCTGAAGACGCTGGTGGCGTTCGACACCACCTCGCGCCGCTCGAACCTGGCGCTGATCCAGTGGGTCGAGCAGTACCTAGCCCACCTGGACGTGCCGACCCGCCGGGTGCCGAACGCCGACGGGACCAAGTCCAATCTGTTGGCGAGCATCGGCCCTGCGGTCGAGGGCGGCGTCGTGCTGTCGGGTCATACCGACGTCGTGCCCGTCGACGGCCAGCCGTGGTCCAGCGATCCGTGGGTGCTGACCGAGCGCGACGGGCGGCTCTACGGCCGGGGAACCTGCGACATGAAGGGTTTCCTGGCCCTGGCCCTGGCCGCCGCGCCGGACCTGGCCCGGGCGACGCTGAGGAAGCCCGTCCACCTGGCCTTCTCCTATGATGAGGAGGTCGGCTGCCTGGGCGCGCCGGACATGATCGAGGTCATCGCCAACGATCTGCCCCGCCCCGCCCTGGTGGTGGTCGGCGAGCCCACCGACATGGTCGCCGTCCGCGCCCACAAGGGCATCGCCAGCTTCATCGTCACCGTGACGGGCCGCGAGGCCCATTCCAGCCTCACCCACCTGGGCGTCTCGGCCAACATGGCGGCGATCAAGCTGATGGGCCTGCTGGTCGAACTGTCGGAAAGGCTGGAGCGTGAAGCCGATCCCGCGTCGCCGTTCACGCCCAAGGGCGCGACCCTGACCATCGGCCAGGTCAATGGCGGCACGGCGGTCAACATCCTGGCCCGCGAGTGCGTGTTTATCTTCGACCTGCGAACCCCGGCGGGTCTGGACCCGATGGCGATCCTGACCGACGTCTTCGCCGCCGCCGAGGCGATGGACGCGAAGATCAAGGCCCGCGCGCCCGAAGGCGGCGTCAAGGTCGAGCGCCGCTCGCTGACTCCGGCCTTCGCGCCGGAGGAGAACGGCGTCGCCGAGGCCTTCGCCCGCAGGTTGGCCGGCGACAACGGCCCGGCCCGGGTCGTGCCCTACGCCGCCGAGGCCGGGCAGTTCCAGAACGCGGGTTTCTCGACCGTGATCTGCGGCCCCGGCTCGATCGACCAGGCTCACCAGCCCGACGAATATGTCGAGATCAGCCAGATGCAGCGCGGCGCGGCCTTCATGCGCCGGCTGATCGAGGACCTCTCGACCTAAGGCCGTTTCCCCGGCGAAAGCCGGGGCCCAGATGGAAGGACGCTGGGGTGAGCGCTATGAGCTCGGCGTCAATCCGGTCAGCCCAAGCACTTCGAGATCTGGATCCCGGCTTTCGCCGGAAAGATCGGGGTTAGGGCTAGGCGCCTCGCCATTTTCGAATGACGAACCGCCGGCCGATGAACGCCGCCGGGTCGATCGACATCACCCTCAGGATCGCGCCGGGCGAGGCCTTGCGCCTGGCCTGGATCGCCTTGCGATCCGCCAAAACCTGGTCGAGATCCTCGCGCTTCAACGCCGCCTTGATGCCTCGGATCGCCGGAGCGACGTCGCCACGTCGCCAGTGCAGCAGAAGCAGGCCCGCCGTCACCGCCACATGCAGCGGCAGGGTGACCGGAAACAGCCAGCCGGGCGTGTTCTTGACGAAGGTCCAGATCCGGTTGCGCGAGCCGTGGAAGATCGAGAAGTCCGACCGCACGCCGGTGCTGGCCGAACCGACATGGGCGACCTTGGCCTTGGGCAGCAGCAGGGTCGGATAGTCGTAGAGGCGCAGGCGATAGCCCAGGTCGACGTCCTCGCAGTAGCAGAAGTAGCGCTCGTCGAAGCCTCCGACCGCGAGGAATAGCTCACGATCGATCAGCATCGCCGCGCCGCAGGCCGAGAACACCTCGCCCTCGGGTAGGACCGCCGGCGCCTTGCGGCCATACCCGCCCCGGAACGGTATGCCCGCGCTGGTGACATTGTCGCCGGCCCCGTCCAGCAGGCCAGGCTGATCGGCCGACAGCTGCAGCGAGGCGAAACTCTTCACGCTCGGGTGGCGCTCGACGCCGGCCATCAACTCGGCCAGCCACTCCGGCTCGGCATAGGCGTCGGGGTTCAGCAGGACCAGCCAGCGACCCTTGGCGCGCCGGGCCGCGAAGTTGTTGCCCGCCGCGAAACCCAGATTGGCGCCCGCCTCGACGAAATCGACCCATGGATGGGCCTTGGCCGCCGCCTGGGGCGCGCCGTCGGTCGAGGCGTTGTCGATCAGGATCGTCTCGAAGTCGCGGAAGGTCTGGGCCGCCAGCCTATCCAGGCACGGCTCCAGGGTCGGTCCGCTCTGGTAGGAGACGATGATCACGCTAACGAGCGGGCCGGTCTTGTTTTCCATCGTCTCAGGCGGCATCGGTGGCCGGTTCGTTTCTCAAGGCAAATACGCGTCATGAAGATCACGCCGCTGGCGATCCCCGAAGTGCTGCTTATCACGCCCGCGCGCCATGGCGATGAGCGGGGCTGGTTTTCCGAGACCTTCCGCCAGTCGGCGCTGGAGGAGGCCGGTTTCAAGGCCGCGTTCGTCCAAGACAATCATGTCCGCTCCACGACGCGCGGCATCCAGCGTGGCCTGCACTACCAGAAGCCGCCGCACGCTCAGGACAAGCTGCTGCGCTGCGTGGTCGGGTCGATCTTCGACGTCGCGGTGGATATCCGCAAAGGTTCGCCGACCTACGGCCAGTGGGTCGGGGCCGAGCTGTCGGCCGAGAACCGCCAGCAGCTGCTGGTCCCCAAGGGCTTCGCTCACGGCTACGTCACCCTGACCGACGCCTGCGAGGTGCTCTACAAGGTCACCGGCTATTATGCCCCGGCCGCCGAAGGCGCGGTGCGCTGGAGCGACCCGGCCATCGGCATCGATTGGCCGGTCCCGGTTACGGAGATCACCGCCAACGACCGCGACAACGCCGCGCCGCTGCTGAGCGAGATCGATTCGCCGTTTACCTACGAGGCCTGACCATGAGCTTCACCGACCTCTTCTGGACCTCGCACGAAGGCCTGCCGCTGCACGCCCGTGACTACGCCCCAATGGGCGTTTCTGGCGGCGAGACTCAGAAGCTGCCGGTGATCTGCATCCACGGCCTGACCCGCAACGCCCGCGACTTCGAGGACCTGGCCCCGCGCATCGCCGCCACGGGCCGCCGCGTGCTGGCGGTCGACGTACGCGGCCGAGGGCTGTCGGCGCACGATCCCAATCCGATGAACTATCACCCGGGAACCTATGCCGCCGACATCGTCTCGCTGCTCCAGGCGGCCGGGATCGAGAAAGCGGTGTTCGTCGGCACCAGCATGGGCGGGCTGATCACCATGGTGCTGACCTCGCTGAAGCCCGAGGCCATCGCCGCCGCCGTGCTGAACGATGTCGGCCCCGAACTGTCGCCTGTCGGCCTGGCCCGCATTGCCGGCTACACCGGCACGGCCAGCCGGTTCGAGACCTGGGACGACGCCGTCGCCTACGCCAAGGCGATCAACGAGGCCGCCTTCCCCGACTACGCGGCCGAGGATTGGGACGTCTTCGCTCGCCGCCTGTTCGATGAAAAGGACGGCGGCTACGTCCTGGCCTACGACCCCGACATCTCGGCCCCGATCAAGGCCGCCGCCGAAGCGGCCGCGAAGTCGCAGGCCGAAGGCGGCCCAAAGGGAGGGCAGGCCCTGGCGCCGCCGGACATGTATCCGCTGTTCCGCGCCCTGGCGAAGGACCGCCCCTTACTGTTCGTGCGTGGTGGAATCTCGGACCTGATCGACCCCGCCATCGCCGAGCGCATGCGCGCCGCCGCGCCCCACATAACCTATGCCGAGGTCCCCGGCGTGGGCCACGCCCCGATGCTGACCGAGCCGGAAGCCTGGGCGGCGATAGAAAACCTGCTGCGCGAAGCGCCCTAAGGGGCGCGGCCAAGGGGTGTTTTGACGGCTCGACCGTGTTAGACGCCCGCCACGGCTCGTTCCTCGCCGCGACAGAGTGCTGACCCGATGACCCTCGACCTTGCCTCCATCCAAGCCGCCGCCGGCCGCCTGAAGGGTCAGATCGAGCGCACGCCGTGCCGCCACTCCAAGACCCTGTCGAAGATCACCGGCGCCGAGGTGTGGGTGAAGTTCGAGAACCTGCAGTTCACCGCCGCCTACAAGGAGCGCGGCGCGCTGAACAAGCTGATGCTGCTGTCGGACGCCGAGAAGGCCAAGGGCGTCATCGCCGCCAGCGCCGGCAACCACGCCCAGGGCCTTGCCTATCACGGCGCTCGCCTCGGCGTGCCCGTCACCATCGTCATGCCGCGCACCACACCGTTCGTGAAGGTGCAGCACACCCGCGACTTCGGCGCGACCGTGATCATCGAGGGCGAGACCTATGACGACGCCAACGCCCACGCCCGCAAGCTGCGCGACGAGCAGGGCCTGACCTTCGTCCACCCGTTCGACGACTACGACATCATGGCCGGCCAGGGCACGATCGCCCTGGAGATGCTGGAGGATGCGCCGGACCTGGAAGTGCTGCCCGTGCCGATCGGCGGCGGCGGCCTGATCAGCGGCGTGGCCACGGCGGCCAAGGCGTTGAAGCCCGACATCCACATCATCGGCTGCGAGCCAGCCATGTACCCGTCCTTCACCGCCAAGATGCGCGGCATCACCGCCCATTGCGGCGGCCAGACCATCGCCGAGGGCGTGGCGGTGAAGACGGTCGGCGACCTGACCTATGGCGTCGCCCGCCCGCTGATCGACGACGTGCTGCTGCTGGAAGAGCCGTATATCGAGCAGGCCGTGGCGCTTTACTGCAATGTCGAGAAGACCATCGCCGAGGGCGCCGGCGCGGCGTCGCTGGCGGCGCTGCTGGCCTATCCGGAACGCTTCCGGGGCAAGAAGTGCGGCCTGATCCTGTGTGGCGGCAATATCGACACCCGCCTGCTGGCCTCGGTCCTGACCCGCGAGCTGGTCCGCGCCCAGCGCCTGATCAGCCTGCGGATCATCGGCGACGATCGCCCGGGCCTGCTGTCGACCGTGGCCAGCGTGATCGGCGCGATGGGCGCCAACATCATCGAGGTCAACCACAACCGCCTGGCCCTGGACGTCCCGGCCAAGGGCGCGGAGTTCGACATCACCATCGAGACCCGCGACGCCCAGCACACCCAGGACGTCATGAACGCCCTGCGCGAGAGCGGCTACCCGCCGCGGGTCGTCTAAGGCGGCCTATTCCTTCGGCTTGCCCGGGCCCAGCCGGTTCACGTCCAGCAGTTCGATCTTGAAGATCATCACGCTGTTGGCCGGGATCGGGCCCTTGTCCTGCGCGCCATAGCCCAGGGCCGGCGGCACGTAGAGGATCCACTCGTCGCCGGCCTTCATGCGCTGCAGGGCGATGACCCAGGCCGGGACCAGGCCGTCCAGCGGGAACACCGCCGGCACGCCGCGCTCGTAGCTAGAGTCGAACACCGTGCCATCCAGCAGCTTGCCCTCGTAGTGGACCTTGACCTCGTCGGCCTGGGTCGGGTGCAGACCGCCCTGCGGCCCCTCGCGCACCACCTTGTACTGCAGGCCCTGCGGCAGGGTGACGACGCCGGGCTCCTTGGCGTTCTTGGCCATGAATTCGTCGGCGATGGAGAGGTTTTCCTGCGCCTTCTTGCTGGGCCCGCAGGCGGCCAGGGCCAGGCCGGCGACGGCGAGGGTGACGAGAAGAGCGCGGCGATGCATGACAGACCTCAAACGTTCAGGCCGTCCAGCTAGCACGGACCGCCCGCGATTCCATCTCCGTGCAAGCATTGACCCGCGCGGAAGTTGATTTCACGGAACAGTGGTGGCTTTCGCTGGCCAGCCCTCTTAGAAACGGCCTCCCGAACATCAGGCGAGCCGCTCATGAAACCCGTTCGTAAAGCCGTCCTTCCTGTCGCCGGCTTTGGCACCCGCGTGCTGCCCGGCACGAAAACCACTCCGAAGGAACTGCTGAACGTCGTCGACCGGCCGATCCTGTCCTACATCATCGCCGAAGGCCGCGCGGCCGGCATCGAGCACTTCGTCTTCGTCACCGGCCGCAACAAGGGCGCGATCGAGGACTATTTCGACCACCAGGTGGAGCTGGAAGCCGCCCTGGCCGCCAAGGGCAAGACCGCCCTGCTCGACGAGCTGCTGGCCGAGCTGCCCAAGCCGGGCGAGATGAGCTTCGTGCGCCAGATGGCTCCGCTGGGCCTGGGCCACGCGGTGTGGTGCGCGCGCGACATCATCGGCGACGAGCCCTTCGCCGTCATGCTGCCCGACATGGTCATGCACGCCCAGAAGTCGGCCCTGGCCCAGGCCATCGAGGCCTATGACCAGGTCGGCGGCAACATCGTCGTGGTCGAGCCCTGCCCCGAGGGCCAGGCCCACCAGTACGGCATCGTCGCGCTGGACGGCCAGGACGGTCGCCTGAACCGCATGACCGGCATGGTCGAGAAGCCGCCGAAGGGCACGGAACCTTCGAACCTGTTCATCAGCGGCCGCTATATCCTGCAGCCCGAGATCTTCGACCTGCTGGCCAGCCAGGAGAAGGGCGCCGGCAACGAGATCCAGCTGACCGACTCGATGCTGAAGCTGTTGACCAGCCAGGACTTCCACGCCCTGGAATACGAAGGCGTCACCTACGACTGCGGCGACAAGATCGGCCTGCTGCGGGCCAATGTCGCCCTGGCCCTGGCCAATCCGGAACTGGGCGCCGCCGCCCGCGTCGCCATCGAGGATCTGCTGAAGGCCTAGGCCCACTCGGCCAATACCTCGGGATCGTCCTCGGCGCGCTTCAGCGCCGAGGCGTCTCCGAGCAGTCGCCGCGCGGCCCAGACGGCCGCGCCGCGCACCACGGACGCGGGGTCGGCCAGCAGCGGCTCGACCACCGCCATCAGCCCGACATCACCGCTGTTGCCGATCGCGTAGAGCACGTTGCGCACGAAGCGATCTCGACCGATCCGCTTGATCGGGTTCTTCGAGAACAGCGCCCGGAACGCCGCGTCGTCCAAGACCGCCAGTTCGGCCAGGGTCGGCTGGCGCAGTTCCTCGCGCGCCTGAAGCTTGGCCTCGCTCGACAGTGACGCGAACTTATTCCACGGGCACACCGCCAGACAATCGTCGCAACCATAGATCCGGTTGCCGATCGCCGGCCGGAACTCCGCCGGGATCGGACCAGCGAGCTCAATGGTCAGGTACGAGATGCACCGCCGCGCATCCAGCTGGCGCGGCGCGGGAAACGCCTTGGTCGGACAGATATCGAGGCAGGCGCTGCACCGGCCGCAGTGATCGACCTCGGCTTCATCCGGCGGGAGGTCCAGCGTGGTCAGCACGCTGCCCAGGAACAGCCACGAGCCGAACTGCCGCGAGACGAGATTGGTGTGCTTGCCCTGCCAGCCCAGGCCCGCCCTCTGCGCCAGAGGTTTCTCCATCAAGGGGGCGGTGTCGACGAAGACCTTCACGTCGCTTCCGAACCGGCGATGCATCCAGCCGGCCAGCAGCTTCAGGCGCTTCTTGATCACGTCGTGATAGTCGTCGCCCTGGGCGTAGACCGATATGGCGGCATGGTCGGCGCGCCCCAGCTGCTCCAGCGGATCAAGGTCGGGGCCGTAATTGACGCCCAGCACCACCGCCGACTTCGCCTCGGTCCACATGGCCGTGGGGTGCGAGCGTCGCTCCAGCGTCTCTTCCATCCAGCCCATGTCGCCGTGACGCTCGGCCTGGACGAAGGCCTTCAGCCATTCGCCATTGGGCCAGGCGGCGGCCGCGTCGGCGAAGCCGCAGGTCGAGAAGCCGAGAGTCAGGGCCTCGGCGCGGATCTCGTCCTTGATCGCTTGCGGCGAGAGCTCAGAAGTCGAGGTCGTCATAGTGCGCGGCCGGCGCGAGGCCGGGCCAGCGGTCGGCCAGGATCGGACGGAAGGCCGGCCTCGACTTCAGCTTCATGTACCAGGTCTTCGCCGTCGAGAAGTCCTTCCACGGCACGTCGCCGAAATAGTCGATGACGGAAAGGTGGGCGGCGGCGGCGAAGTCGGCCAGACTCATACGGCGCCCGGCCAGCCAGTCGCGGGTCTGCAGGAGGCCGTCGATATAGCCCAGGTGCATGCGCAGCGCCTCGCGACCCTGGCGCAGGGCGGCAAGGTCAGGCGCGCCCATGCGAAGGAGGCGCTTCTCCATCTTCTCGTGCAGGAGGAAGCCGTTGACCTCGTTGTCGAACTTGCGGTCGAACCACTGCAGTAGGCGCCGTGCCTCGGCGCGCTCGGCTGGATCGCGGCCCAGCAACGGCGGCTCGGTCTCGGTCTCCTCGATGTGCTCGAGGATCGCGCGGGTCTCGCAGACGACGAGGTTGCGCTGGTGGCGGGTCTCGACCAGCACCGGCGGCATGCCCGACGGGTTCAGCGAGGTGAACTCCGGCGGCATCTCCCAGTAGCGAACCTGGATCTCGAGGAACGGCAGCCGCTTCTCGCCCAGCGCCAGACGCACCTGTCGCGAGGCGGGGTCGAGAGGGAAATGGTGTAGGGTGCGTTCGACGCTCATGCCCAGGTGCGCTCAGGCTGCATCGAAAGAGCGATGCGCCGCTTTGCTTAACAAGAGATTGCCGAACGGGGTTTACCCAAGAAAAGCAGGCCTTTGTGCGGCTCTTTCTCAGATTTAGCTGTTCATCCGAGCAATGAGATTGGTCGTGCTCTGGCCTTGCTTGAGCTCGGCCAGAATAACCTTGCCGCCGTAGCCGAGCACGACATTGGACCCGACCACCGTTTCGACCGTGTAGTCCGCGCCCTTGACCAGTACGTCGGGGCGGAAGGCCTCGATCAGCGCCAGCGGCGTCTCCTCGCCGAACAGCACCACCAGGTCCACCGACGACAGCGAGGCCAGCACCGTGGCGCGCCCCTGCTCCTTCTGCACCGGCCGGCTCGGCCCCTTCAGCTTGGAGACCGAGGCGTCGGTGTTGAGGCCGACGATCAGCCGGTCGCAGGCGGCCTTGGCCTGGCTGAGCAGCGAGACATGGCCGGGGTGGAGCAGATCGAAGCAGCCGTTGGTGAAGCCGACCTTCAGGCCGCGCGCGCGCCAGCCCTCGACGATCGCCTTGGCCTGCTCGCGGTCGGCGATCTTGATCTCGCCGGGCTCGCCCTGGATCGAGACCGCCACGGCCGTCAGCTCCGCGGCGGTGACGACGTCGGTGCCCAGCTTGGCGACGACCAGGCCGCCGGCCAGGTTAGCCAGGTGCGCGGCGTCGGCCAGGCTCGCGCCTGCCGCCACGGCCAGGGCCAGAGTCGCGGCCACGGTGTCGCCGGCGCCGGAGACGTCGAACACCTCGACCGCCGTGGCCGGCAGATGAACGTGCGGCTGGCCGCGCACCGACAGGGTCATGCCGGCCCCGCCACGCGTGATCAGGGCCGCCTCCAGGGCCGGCGCCATGGCCAGGATCGCCGCGCCGGCGTCTTCCGAAGCCTCGTCCGAGTTGTCGACGATGCCGGTGGCCTCGGCGGCCTCCTTGCGGTTGGGCTTGATCAGGGTCGCGCCGTCGTAGCGGGCGAAGT
Source organism: Caulobacter sp. GW821-FHT05F04 (assembly GCF_059419665.1). Lineage (NCBI taxonomy): Bacteria > Pseudomonadati > Pseudomonadota > Alphaproteobacteria > Caulobacterales > Caulobacteraceae > Caulobacter > Caulobacter sp. GW821-FHT05F04. Next base: position 251,053 of record NZ_JBWKSF010000009.1, on the reverse strand, counting down.
CGCGGCTCTTGGGATCGACGATCACTGGCTTGCCGGCCGCGCGGGCGGCGGCGATCGCCCCACGCACCACCTCGGCGGTCAACACGCCCTTGGCGTAGTCGGACAGCACCACGACGTCGGCGGCGGGCAGACGGGCCGCGAAGGCCGCGAGCAGCGCCGCGCCGTCGCCGGGGCCGCGATCCTCGCGGTCGACGCGCAACATCTGGTGCGAACCGGAAATGTAGCGGACCTTCTCGGTCGTGCGGCGCTGGGGATCGGCGACAAGCTCCGCCTCCAGCCCCGGCTCGGCGTCGATCATGCCACGCAGGGCCGCGCCGGCGTCGTCCTGGCCCACCAGACCGATCAGCACCGCCTTGGCGCCGAGGGCCGCGACATTGCGGGCGACATTGCCCGCGCCGCCCAGCATGGCGGTTTCCTTCTCGACCGCGATCACCGGCACCGGCGCCTCGGGCGAGATGCGGTCAACCGCGCCATAGATGAAGCGGTCCAGCATCACGTCGCCGAGGACCAGCACGGTCTTGTTGGAGAAGGCGCGGGGGAGATGAGAGAGGGCGTCGTCCATAAGGTTCCGTACCCTCACCGGCTCGAGGAACTCAACCCTCGACCGTTTCGGCGAAGACACCGCCGTGTTTCTCGGCCAGCCCCCTCGGATCGGGGTGGATGATGATGTCGGCCGACGGGAAGGCCTCCAGCAGCCGGTTCTCGGCGGCCACGATGATGGTGTGCGCCTCGGCCAGAGAGATATCCGCCGCCAGGTCGGCATGCATCTGCATATGGACGTAGGGACCGGAAGCGCGGGTGCGCAGCTGGTGAACGCCCAGAACGCGCGGATCGGTGGTGGCCAGGAGAACGATCCGCTCACGTTCGGTCTCGGGCAGTTCCTGGTCCATCAACTGGGCTGAAGCTTCGCGGAAGACGCCGATCGCGCCCCAGATCAGCCAAAGCGCCACCACCAAGCCCGCGGCCGAGTCAATCCAGGCCAGGCCCAGCCATGTCGCGGCGCCGACGCCGACCAAGGCGACGGCGTTCGAGGCGAGATCGGCGGCGTAGTGGGCCCGGTCTCCGGAGATGGCGATCGAGCCGCTGGCCTTCACCACACGGGTCTGGGCCGTGATCAGGGCCAGGGTCAGGCCGATCGAGACGATCATCACCACCACCCCGGCCAGGCCGTGCTGGACCGGACGCGGATGCAGCAGGGCGTCGATCGCCTCCCGCCCGATCAGGGCGCCGGAGGCGAAGACCAGGCCGCCCTGCATCAGGCTGGAAAAGGCTTCCGCCTTGCCATGGCCGAAGCGGTGCTCGGCGTCGGGCGGCTCGGCCGCGTAGCGCACCGCGTAGACCGTGATCAGCGACGCGACCAGATCGAGGGCCGAATCCGACAGCGAGGCCAGGATCGCCACCGAGTCGCTCATCCGCCAGGCGATGGCCTTGACCACGATCAGGATCGCCGCGACCGCGACCGACAGGAGGGCCACGCGTCGGGTGGCGGCGCGCGTTTCGGGCGAAGTGGCGGAGAGGGTCATGGCCGCACTTTAGCAAGGCGGTCTCGCCTGCCCAGCGCGAACGACTCGCGAGCGCGCAACACCCTAAGCGGCGGCGCGCACCTCGGGTCCCACATAGATCGACTGCGGCCGGATCAGGCGACCGCCCGCCTGTTGCTCGCGGGCGTGGGCCAGCCAGCCGGAGACGCGACCCATGGCGAAGACACAGGTGAAGCTGGACGGCGGCAGGCCAAGGGCTTCCAGCAGCAGCGCCGTATAGAACTCGACATTGGTGTCCAGCGGCCGGTCGGGCTTGTGCTCGCGCAGGATTTCCAAGGCGGCCTGCTCGACCGCCTCGGCGAAGGCCAGGCGACCGGGCAGGCTGTCCGAGGCCGCCGCGAGCTTGCGCACGGCCGTCTTCAAGGCGTCGGCGCGAGGATCCCGGACGCGGTAGATGCGATGGCCGAAGCCCATCAGCCGATCACCGCGCGCCAGGGCCTTCTCCAGCCACGGGCGGGCGTTCTCGGGCGTTCCGATCTCGTCCAGCATCTCGATCACCGGTCCCGGCGCGCCGCCGTGCAGCGGGCCTTTCAGGGCCGACAGCCCGGCCAGCACGGCCGAGGTCAGGCCAGCGCGGGTCGAGGCCACCACGCGGGCGGCGAAGGTCGAGGCGTTGAGGCCGTGGTCGCAGACCGTGACCAGATAGGCGTCCAGAGCGGCCGCCTCGGCGTCGGTGGCGGGCGCCCCGCGCGTCATCCGCAGGATGTCGGCGGCGTGCGACAGGGCCGGATCGGGCGCGACCGGGCTCTCGCCCTTCGCGACACGCAGCACGGCGGGGGTGAAGACGGCCGGGGCGGCGATCAGCAGCAGGGCTGTCGGCAGGTCGTCGCCGTCGGGCAGGCGGGCCAGCAGGGCGCGCATGGCCTCGACCGGATCGCGGCGGGCCAGGCCCTCGTCTAGGGCGGCGACCTCGGCGAAAGCGCGGACCCGGGCCTCGCCCAGGGCCGGCGCCAGATCGCCCATTCCCACGTCCATTTGGGCGTCCTCGAAGAAGCCGTCGAACAGCAGGTGAGCGGCCTCCTCATAGCGGGTGTGGCCCGACAAATCCTCGACGGCGTAACCTCGGATCACCAGGCGGCCCCTGGCGCCGTCGACATCGGACAGAACGGTGCGGGCGGCGATGACGCCCTCAAGACCATCGGACATGTGCGGTCTCCTTTCGTCGCTGAAAAAGGACGCCCCAGCTTGATCGTCAATCTTGATCAATATAATCAATCTATATGACGGACTGGCTCGACGCGGATCAAGTTCTGGAGCGGCTCGGGATCCGGCCGCAGACCCTTTATGCCTATGTCAGCCGGGGCCGGATCGAGGCCGCCGCCCATCCGCGCGACCCTCGCCGCAGCCTCTATCGCGCCTCGGACGTCGCCGCCCTGGCCCAGAAGAAGGCCCGCGGCCGCCGCGCCGCCGACGTCGCGGCCGAGGCCATCGCCTGGGGCGAGCCGGTGCTGCCCTCGGCGATCACCACCGTGGCCGGCGGCAGGCTCTGGTATCGCGGCCGCGACGCCGTTCACCTGGCCGAGCAGGGCCAGACCCTCGAGAACGTCGGCCGGCTGCTGCGTGGTGGCCATGGCGCGGCCCTGAAGGCCTCTCGCCGCCCGGAACCGCTCGACGCCGACAGCGCCCGCGCCCGAATGTTCCTGACCCTGGCCGCCCGCGCCGGCCGAGAACCGCCCGCCCGGGGCCGCGCGCCCCTGGCCCTGGCCCTGGAGGCCGCCGACCTACTGGAGGCCGTGGTCGACGCCGCCACCGGCCAGACAGGGGAAGGCCCGACGCACGCTCGCTTCGCCGCCGCCTGGGGGCTGGACGCCACCGGCGCCGATCTCGTCCGCCGAGCTCTGGTGCTGCTGGCCGATCACGAACTGAACGCCTCGACCTTCGCCGCGCGGGTGGCGGCGTCGACCGGGGCGTCGCTCTCGGCGGCCTGCCTGGCGGGACTCTCGGCGCTGTCGGGACCCCTGCACGGCGGCATGGCCGCCCGGGTCGAGGCCTTCGTCGAGGAGGCCGAGCGGCGGGATGGCGAGCATGCCGTGTCCGCCAGACTCGCGCGCGGCGCCTCGATGCCGGGCTTCGACCATCCGCTGTATCCCGACGGCGATCCACGCGCGGCGGCGCTGTTGGCCGCCTTCGAGCCCCCGCCCCTGCTGGCCGACCTGCGCAAGGCGACCGAGACCGCGACCGGTCTCGCGCCAAATATCGACTTCGCGCTTGTGACCCTGGCCCGAACGCTCAGGCTCCCGCCGGACGCGCCGTTCATCCTGTTCGCGACCGCCCGGAGCGCCGGCTGGGCCGCGCATGCGATCGAGCAGTTGCAGACAGGACGGCTGATCAGGCCAAGGGCGCGCTATGTCGGCGCGGCGCCGGAGGGCTATTCACCCTCCTCCTCGTCGTAGCCGACCAGCCGCAGGGCCCGGGCCGGCAGGCCTTCCAGTTCGCACCAGCGCTCCAGCGCTTCCTCGCGGCCGTGGGTGATCCAGACCTCGCCGGGACGCAATTCGCTCAAGGTCGCCGTCAGCTCGTCCCAGTCGGCATGGTCGGAGAGGATCAGCTGCAGCTCGACGCCTCGCTGCCTTGCGCGCGCCCGCACCCGCATCCAGCCCGAGGCGAAGCAGTCGACCGGGTCCGGAAACCGCCGCGACCAGCGGTCGGCCACCGCGCTGGGCGGCGCGACGATGATCTGGCCGGCGAAGGCGTCCTTCGGCCCCGAAGCGGTGGCGGGGGCCAGCGGGCCAAGCTCCATGCCATGCGCCTCGTACAGGGCGTTCAGCCGCTCCAGCGCCCCATGGACGAAAATCGGCTTGTCCCAGCCCCCCTCGCGCAGCAGCCGGATCACCCGCTGCGCCTTGCCCAGGGCGTAGGCCCCGACGATGTGGCAGCGCTCGGGGAACTGCTCGACCGAGGCCAGCAGGCTCCGGATCTCGCCGGCGTCGTCGGGATGGCGGAACACCGGCAGGCCGAAGGTCGCCTCGGTGATGAACACGTCGCACGGCACGGGCTCGAAGCGGGCGCAAGTCGGGTCGCGGCGGCGCTTGTAGTCGCCGGAGACCACCATGGTCAGGCCCTTCCAGCGCACCACCGCCTGGGCCGAACCCAGCACATGGCCGGCGGGCACCAGGGTCACATCGACGCCGTTATGCGTGATCGTCTCGCCATACGGAACGGCCTGGCGCCGGCCCGTGAAATCCTCGCCATAGCGCGTGGCCATGATCGCCAGCGTCTCGGGCGTGGCGGCCACCGTCCCGTGACCGGCGCGGGCGTGGTCGGCGTGGCCATGGGTGATCACGGCCCGGTCCACGGGGCGGACGGGGTCTATGTAAAAGTCCCCCGGCGGACAGTAGAGGCCGTCCGGCCGGGGACAGAGAAGGTCTTCTGGCTTGATCACGTCTGGATATGACAACGCCTATGGCGCTAAGCCTATCCGCATGAGCGATCACGAGCAGACAAAACTCATCGCCACGGCGATGAACGAGGGCAGCCCACAGGCCAAGGCGCTGGGCTTCACCACCCTGGAGATCGGCGACGCGGTCGCCATCCTGAAGGTCCCCTACCGCCCCGAGATCGTCGGCGATCCCGAGACGGGGGTCATCGCCGGCGGGGTGGTCACCACCCTGCTGGACCACGCCAGCGGCCAGGCGGTGCACGCGGCCATGGAGACCTTCACCTCGATCGCCACCCTGGATCTGCGCATCGACTACATGCGCGCGGCCGAACCTGGCCTGGACGTCATGGCCCGAGCCCACTGCTACAAGCTGACCCGCTCGGTCGCCTTCGTCCGCGCCGTGGCCTATGACCGCGATCCCGAGAACCCCGTCGCCACCGCCCAGGCGACCTTCATGCTCGACAGCAGCGCCGGCAAGAAGCCGGGCGCCAACCTCAAGCCGCCGCGCGAGACGCGGGCCAAGACCGGGAGCGCCGGCCAATGAGCGACATCGACACGCGTCTGGTCTCGATGCTGGATTCCATCCCCTATGCCCGCTTCCTGGGGATCAAGGCCGAGCTGGCCGGCGACGAGATGACCGCCATCCTGCCGTTCGCCCAGCACATCGTCGGCAACCCGATGCTGCCCGCCATCCACGGCGGCGTGCTGGGGGCCTTCATGGAGATGACGGCCCTGGCCCAGCTGTCCGTGGCCGCGCCGATGAAGCGCCAGCCGCGCACGATCGACGTCTCGATCGAGTATCTGCGGTCGGGCCGCCCGCTGACCACCTACGCCCGCGCCAGCATCAAGAAGCTGGGCCGCCGCATCGCCAACGTCCATGTCGAGGCCTGGCAGGAAACGCGTTCGGCCCCGATCGCGACGATGCGGGGACTCTTCCTCGTCGCGCCCAGCGATGATTAATCGTCAGGGACCGGAACGATGGTCTCAGAGGAGAATGTTTCCCAGGAAACTAAATTCCACGACCACATTAATCCTCTGTAATGCCGTTTAGGTGCGACAAAGTTTCTTAAATCGGCGTCATGAAGCATGAGTAACGTGCATTAACGAGGGTCCGCGCCTATATCCCTGATCACCGGACGCCAACGGGCGCCGGACAACAGAAAAACAGGGATCAAGACCATGACCATGAAGACCAACGCCGTCGCCGGTTTCGCCTCGCTCGTTCTCGCGGTTCTGCCGCTCGTCATCATCGCCGGTTCGCTCGCCTCGAGCCTGTAAGTGATCGCCGCTTAACCTCCGTCGGGCCGCCCGCAAGGGCCGCCTCGACGGAGATGGCGACAAACCGAACGACTAAGATACCGAAGAATAAAGAGATTTCGCCGTCCGATGCAGGATGGCGTGGCGGCCCGCCAGACGATCGATATCCGCGTCGTAGCCGCCGCCGATGACCCCGACCACGGGGATCTCAAGAGAAAGACAAGCGCCCAGGACATAGGCCTCCCGTCGCCCCAGACCCTCGTCGGTCAGCGACAGGCGGCCCAGCTTGTCATCCGTGTGCGGATCGACTCCCGCATTGAAGAAGACGATGTCCGGCCGGACGCCACGCAGCAGCGCCGGCAGGATCTCCCCCAGCTTTTCCAGATAGGCCGCGTCGCCCGTCCCGTCGGCCAGTTCGATGTCGAGATCGCTGGTGGCCTTGCGATGCGGGAAGTTCTTCTCGGCGTGCATCGACAGCGTGAAGACGCTGGGATCGCCCTCGAAGATCCGCGCCGTGCCGTCGCCCTGGTGAACGTCGAGGTCCACGACCAGGGCCTTGCCGATCGCGCCTTCGGCCAGCAGCCGCCGGGCCGCCACCGCCACGTCGTTGAACACGCAAAACCCCGCGCCGCTCTCGGCCGAGGCGTGATGGCTGCCGCCCGCAGTGTTGCAGGCGATCCCCTGCTCCAGCGCCAGGCGCGCCGCCAGAAGCGTGCCGCCGCTCGCCGCCCTCGCCCGCGTGGCGACGCTGTCGGTGTTGGGCATGCCGATCCGCCGGACCACGTCCGGCGGCAGGGACAGCTCGATCACGCCCCGGACATAGTCTTCGGCGTGGGCCAACAGCAGGGTCTCGACATCGATCAACTCCGGCTTCGCGAAGCCGTCCAGGCCCGGAACGCCCTCCGCCTCCAGCACGGTGGCCAGGCGCGAGAACTTGTCCATCGGGAAGCGATGCCCAACCGGCATCTCGGCGCGAAAGGCGGGGTGATGGATGACGGGCGGGACGGGACGCATCACCTCACGATGGTGACCGCGACGGCCTGACGCAAGGTGACGTCTTGCAGCGCGGCAAAACGCGGCTTATCGCACTGCGCCATGCAGACGACCGAGAACCTCGCCGATATCCTCGACCTCGAACCGATCGAGGTGAACCTGTTCCGCGGCGTCAGCCCGAACGACGGCTTCCCGCGCATCTTCGGCGGCTTGGTGATCGCCCAGGCCCTGCTGGCCGCCTACAAGACCGTGCCGGACCGGGTCTGTCACTCGCTGCACGCCTATTTCATCCGCCCCGGCGATGTGAACGCCCCGGTGCTCTACGAAGTCGAGCGGGCCCGCGACGGCGGCACCTTCACCACCCGCCGGGTCGCCGCCATCCAGCATGGCGAGCAGATCTTCAACCTGGCCGCCTCGTTCCAGACGCCGGAGGACGGCTTCGAGCACCAGTCGGACATGCCCGACGCGCCCGCTCCCGAGAGCCTGCCGACCGAGGTCGAGTTCCTCAAGAGCCTGGGTGACCAGATCCATCCGAAGATGCTGGCCATGGTCGGCAAGCCGCGTCCCGTCGACATCCGCTGGGTCGACCAGCAGAACCCGGTCGCGCCGGTGAAGAAGTCCGGGACCAAGAACGTCTGGATGCGGGCCAAGGCCCCGCTGGGCGACGACGTGAAGATGCAGCAGGCCGCCCTGGCCTACGCCTCGGACATGGCGTTCATGGAAAGCGCCCTTCGCCCGCACGGCCTGATCTGGACGACGCCGGGCCTGCAGGCCGCCAGCCTGGACCACGCCATGTGGTTCCACCGCCCGTTCGACTTCAACGGCTGGACCCTGTTCGCGCAAGACAGCCCCAACGCTTCGCAGGGGCGCGGCCTGGTGCGCGGCCAGATGTTCAGCCAGGACGGTAAACTGCTGGCCTCGGTGGCCCAGGAATGTCTGATGCGGGTGCGGAAGTAGGCCTTCAGGCCTGAACCGCCTCGATCCTGACCACGCCGGCGGCGGCGAGCCCGCGCAGCAGCGAGGCCGCCTGCATGCCCACCGTCATCTCGCCGGCCAGCGCCATGCGCAGGGCCTCGGCGGCCGGGACCCAGAGGCTTTCGAGCCGTTCGTGGGGGTCGTCCTTCGGCTCGGCGACCTTCGCCACGTCGCGCGCCAGGATGATGTGGATGCGGTTGGTGTGCGTCCCGGCGTTGGGCCGGGTCTCGCCCAGCAGGGTCAAGGTTCCCGCGCAGCCGGCTTCCTCGAGCAGTTCGCGGCGAGCGGCCTCGACCGGATCGGTCTCGTCGGCGTCCATGCCCCCGGCCGGAAGCTCGGTGGAAATGTCGCCCAAAGCGTGACGATACTGGCGCACCAGCAGGACGTTGTTCTCGGCGTCCAGGGCCACCAGTTCGACCCAGTCGCGATATTCCAGCACGTAGTAGGGCGCAACCACCGCGCCCTCATCGGTCACGCAGTCGTCGGCGCGCAGACTGATCCAGCGGTCCTTGTGAACGACGCGCGAGGCGGTGACCCGCCATTTTCCGTCCGACATCACTGGCTCCTCGCCGAAAGTCAGTCTCGGTCGCCCAGCTCTTCGTCTTCGGCGGAGCCTTCCGGCTCGCCGACCAGGGCGGGCGGATCGGCCAGGATCAGACCTTCGGGGATCTTGACCTCGGGCACGGCCGCCCGCGTGAACGGCAGGTACCAGGTCGGACCGCCCAGGTCCGGGGCGATCTCAAGAATGTCACCGGCGCCGAAATTCTGGACGCTCTTCACGCGGCCCAGCAGGACGTCGGTCTGAATGTGGCGGACGGTCAAACCCACGAGGTCCGTGAGATAGAACTCGTCCTCGTCGGGCTGCGGCAGGGCCGAGCGCGGGACGTAGAGACGAAGGCCGCGCAGGGCGTCGGCGGCTTCCTTGGTCTCGATCCCCGAACAGCGGCAGACGACGCCGTCCTTGGTCTTGCGGGCCGAGGCGATGGTCAGGGCGGGCGTGCCGTCCTGGCGCTTCAAGCTCCTGAAGGCCGCGATGCTCATCGGGTCTTCGGTATAGGTCGAAATCCGCACCTCGCCGCGCACGCCGAAGCCGCCGGCCACGCGGCCGACCAGGATCAGCGGATCTTCGGGAGAGGCGGTCATCACGCGGACGGAGTCGCGCCGTCGCCTCGAAAGAGACGACGGCGCTGGAACCCTTAGCCTTCCGAAGCTTCTTCGGCCGGAGCTTCAGCGGCCGGGGCCTCTTCGGCAGCGGCTTCAGCGGCCGGGGCTTCTTCCACGGCCGGAGCGGCGGCGGCTTCAGCGGCAGCGGCGGCGGCGGCTTCAGCCGCAGCGGCCTTCTCGGCTTCGGCGGCGGCCTTGGCGTCGATTTCGGCTTGCTTGCGGTCTTCTTCGCGCTGAGCGCGCTCGGCCGAACGCTCTTGAGCCTTCTTGCCCGGGGCGCCCTTTTGCGGGTTATTGCCGTGGGCCCAGGTGGTCAGGCCTTGGGCGGCCAGGAAGCGGGCGACGCGGTCGGTCGGCTGGGCGCCCTTCTTGAGCCATTCCTGGATCGACTCGACCTTCAGGGTGACGCGGTTGGCGTCGTCCTTCTTGAGGAGCGGGTTGTAGGTGCCGACCTTCTCGATGAAACGGCCATCGCGCGGCGAGTGGCTGTCGGCGACGACGATCGAGTAGTACGGACGCTTCTTGGCGCCGCCACGGGCGAGACGGATCTTCAGCATTTGAGGTAGTCCTTGGTCTAAAGTTCTATTTCTTGAACGGGTTGAAGCCGGGCAGGCCCAGGCCGGAGAGAGGGTTGGGCTTGGCGTCGCCGCCGCCCCCGAGGCCCGGCAGACCGGGCAGCCCCGAGGGGCCTTGGCCCCCCGCTGCGTTGGGATCGGACTGGGGCATGCGGCCCCCGCCCATGTTCTTCATGCGCGCCATGTCGCCGCCGCCCATCATCTGGGCCATGCGGGCCATGCCCTTGCCGCCGTCCTTGGACATGGCCTTGAACATGTCGGCCATCTGGCGGTGCTGCTTGAGCAGGCGGTTGACCTCGGCGACGTCGACGCCCGAACCGGCCGCGATGCGACGCTTGCGCGAGGCGGCCAGGATGTCGGGCTTCTTGCGCTCTTCCTTGGTCATCGAGCTGATGATCGCCTGCTGGCGACGGAAGACGCGGTCGTCGATGCCGCTCTCGGCGATCTGTTTCTTGACCTTCTGCACGCCGGGCAGCAGGCCCATGATGCCTTCCATGCCGCCCAGTTTCTGCATCTGGGAGAGCTGAGCCGACAGGTCGTCGAGGTCGAATTTGCCCTTGGCCAGCTTCCTGGCCATGCGCTCGGCTTCGGCATGGTCGAGGTCGGCCGCGGCCTTCTCGACCAGCGCCACGACGTCGCCTTGGCCCAGGATGCGGCCGGCGACGCGGCGGGCGTCGAACACGTCCAGCTGGTCGATCTTCTCGCCGGCGCCGAGGAACTTGATCGGCAGGCCGGTGACGTGGCGCATCGACAGGGCCGCGCCGCCACGGCCGTCGCCGTCGGCGCGGGTCAGGATCAGGCCTGTCAGCGGCAGGCGCTCGTGGAACGCCTTGGCCGTGCGCACGGCGTCCTGGCCGGTCAGGCTGTCGGCGACCAGGATGGTCTCGGACGGCTGGGCGATGCGGGCGATGTCCGCCGCCTCGCTCATCATCGCCTCGTCCAGCGTGGTGCGGCCGGCGGTGTCGAGAATCAAGACGTCGTAGCCGCCCAGCTTGGCGGCGCTCATCGCGCGTTTGGCGATGTCCTGGGCGCTCTGGCCGGGGACGATCGGCAGGCTTTCGACCTCGACCTGCTTGGCCAGGGTCGCCAGCTGTTCCATGGCGGCCGGGCGACGCGTGTCGAGCGAGGCGACCAGCACCTTCTTGCGCTCGGTCTTGGACAGGCGCAGGGCCAGCTTGCCGGTGGTGGTGGTCTTGCCCGAGCCCTGCAGGCCAGCCATCAGGATCACCGACGGGGGATTCAGCGCCAGGTTCAGGCCGGTCGGCTGCTCGCCGCCCAGCATGTCGACCAGGCCGTCATAGACGATCTTGACCACCTGGTCGGCCGGCTTGACCGAACGAATGACCGCTTCGCCAGCCGCCAGCTCCTTGGCCTTGCTGATGAAGTCCTTGACGACCGGCAGGGCGACGTCGGCCTCGAGCAGGGCGACGCGAACCTCGCGCAGCGCCTCGTCGATGTCCTTCTCGGACAGCACGCCGCGACCGCCAAGACGTTCGAAGACGTCGGAAAGTCGCTCTGTAAGGCCGTCGAACATGTCGAACCCTGTTGAATACCCTGGAACGTGACGCGTCACGTTCCGACTCTTTGTCTTGCTTCGGCCTGTTCGAAGAACAGACCGGGGTCCAAACGCGATCAGCCCCCGTGGACGATCACGTCGACGGGGGTCCTCGCCGTCCTCGTCCGGATGGATCCTGCGCTAACAGGCCGGGGTCGTGACGGTGGAGGCGCTGCTGATAAAGCGCCGGAAGCCGGGGCTTATGCACAGAAAAGGGCGACGAGTCAAAGGGGGCGGCCATTCACGGCCGCCCCGGGGGCGAGGATCAGGCCACGCCCAGGAAGTCGCGCTTGCCGACCTCGACGCCATTGTGGCGCAGGATCGCGTAGGCGGTGGTGATGTGGAAGAAGAAGTTCGGCATGGCCTGGGTCTGGAAATAGACCAGGCCCTTGACCACGCTGGTCTCGCCGCGGCGGGTCAGGGTGATGTCGCGATCCTCCGCGCCGGCGAAGGCGGCCGGATCCAGGCCCTCGACATAGGCGATGGCCCGGTCGATGCGGGCGATCAGTTCGGCGAAGCTGGTCTCGACATCATCCCAGGCCGGAACCTCGGCCCCGGCCAGGCGCGCGCAGCAGCCCTTGGCGAAGTCGGTGGCGATCTGCGCCTGGCGGATCAGCGGGAACATGTCGGGATAGAGCCGCGCCTTCAGCAGGGCGTCCGGATCCCATCCCTTGGCCTCGACCACGGCGGCGGCCTTGGTCAGCACGCCCTTCAGACCCTTCAGGCCCTGGATGAACACGGGCACGCTGGCCTGATGGATAGAGATCGCCATGGGAAGCTCCACGAAAGGGGAAGCGCCTAGATAGGCGCGCCCCGTGACGATCGGAAGCGGAACGGTTGGACCAAGCTGAGGGTTTTACAGCCTCGCAATTCCAACCCACGAGGCTCCCTCATGAAAGTCAGCGACGCCATGACCAGCCAGGTCTCGGTCGCCCGTCCCTCCGACACCATCCGCCAGGTCGCCCAGACCATGGCCCAGGTCGAAAGCGGGGTGGTCCCCGTGGTCGAAGACGGCAAGGTGGTGGGCGTGGTCACCGACCGCGACATCGTCCTGCGGGTGGTCGCCGAGGGCCGCAGCTTCGACGGCCCCATTTCCGAGGCCATGTCGGACGGCGAGGTGCTGAGCGTGAAGGAAGACGACGTCCTGGCCGACGCCACCGCCAAGATGGCCAACCATCAGGTCCGTCGCCTGATCGTGCTGAACGACGCCGGCGGCCTGACCGGAATTCTCTCGCTGGGCGACGTCGCCAAGGACTACGGCGCCAAGCAGGTCGGCAAGACCTTGGAGGAGATCTCGCAGGAGTCCGACGAGGCGCAATAGCCGCCCTTGCGTCCTCCCCGTCCTTCGACAAGCTCAGGATGAGGACGAGGGCAGGCGCTCAGCTGTAGAAAACCTCACCCTGAGCCTGTCGAAGGGCGGGGTTTTCGAACAAAGAAAAAAGGGCGGCCCCGCGAGGAGCCGCCCTTCGTCATTCTTGGATCGAGGGTCGCTTAGACCAGCGAGCTGTCGATGGCCTTGCAGGCTTCCATCAGGCCCTTAACCGAGGCGACCGAGGCGGCGAACATCGCCTTCTCGGCGTCGTTGGTTTCGAACTCGACGATCTTTTCGGCGCCGCCGGCGCCGATGACGACCGGCACGCCGACATAGAGGCCGTCCAGGCCGTACTGGCCGGTCAGGTAGGTGGCGCACGGCAGGACGCGCTTCTTGTCCTTCAGGTACGAGGTCGCCATGGCGATGGCGCTCTCGGCCGGGGCGTAGAAGGCCGAGCCGGTCTTCAGCAGGGCGACGATCTCGCCGCCGCCCTTGCGGGTGCGCTCGACGATGGAGTCCAGCTTCTCTTGCGTCAGCCAGCCTTGCTTGACCAGTTCCGGCAGCGGCAGGCCGCCGACCGTCGAGTGACGGACCATCGGCACCATGTCGTCGCCGTGACCGCCCAGGGTCCAGGCGTGGATGTCTTCGACCGACACGCCGGTGGCTTCGGCCAGGAAGTAGGCGAAGCGGGCCGAGTCGAGGACGCCGGCCATGCCGATGACCTTTTCCTTCGGCAGGCCCGAGAACTGCTGCAGGGCCCAGACCATGGCGTCGAGCGGGTTGGTGATGCAGATGACGAAGGCGTTCGGGGCGTGGGCCTTGATGCCTTCGCCGACGGCCTTCATGACCTTCAGGTTGATGCCCAGCAGGTCGTCGCGGCTCATGCCCGGCTTGCGCGGCACGCCGGCGGTCACGATGCAGACGTCGGCGCCGGCGATGTCCTCGTAGGCGTTGGCGCCCTTCAGGGTCACGTCCTTGCCGAACACGGCCGAGGCTTCGGCGATATCCAGCGCCTTGCCCTGCGGGGTGCCTTCGGCGATGTCGAACAGGATCACGTCGCCCAGCTCTTCGCGAGCGGCGATGTGGGCCAGGGTGCCGCCGATCATGCCGGCGCCGATAAGGGCGATCTTCGCGCGAGCCATGGGGTCTCCATCAAGGCTGTGGACAGTGGAATGTCGGGGCGCGGTCTAGACCCGTCGCGGCTCGGCCTCAAGCCCTCTTTCCGGTTTCGCTGCACTGCGGCAAAGATGGCTGAACAGCGATAAGGAGCACCGGGGATGAGCAAGACCGATCCAGGCCATTTCTTCGAGGACTTCCGGCTGGGCCAGAGACTGGTCCACGCCACGCCCCGAACCGTTACGGCGGGCGATGTCGCGCTGTACACGGCGCTTTATGGCCCACGCTTCTCGCTGTTCTCGTCGGACGAGTTCGCCAAGGCCTGCGGCCTTATGTCCGCCCCCGTCGACCCGCTGATCGCCTTCCACGTGGTGTTCGGCAAGACCGTGCCGGACGTCAGCCTGAACGCCGTCGCCAACCTGGGCTACGCCGAGGGCCGCTTCCTGGCCCCGGTGTTTCCCGGCGACACGCTGAGCGCCGTCTCGGACGTGATCGGGCTGAAGGAAAACTCCAACCGCAAGACCGGCGTCGTCTATGTGCGAACGACCGGGACCAACCAGCGCGGCGAGGCCGTGCTGAGCTATGTCCGCTGGGTGATGGTCCGAAAGCGCGATCCGGGCGCCGAGATCACCGAGCAGGCGGTCCCGACCCTGTCGGCGGCGGTGGCCCCGGCCGATCTGGCGGTTCCCGAAGGTCTGGACTTCAGCGGTTATGACTGGGCCCTGGCCGGCGCGCCGCACGCCTTCGAGGACTATGCGATCGGCGAGAAGATCGACCATGTCGACGGCATGGCGATCGAGGAGGCCGAGCACCAGATGGCCACCCGTTTGTGGCAGAACACGGCCAAGGTCCATTTCAACCAGTTCGAGCGGAGCAAGGACCCGTCGGGCAAGCGGCTGATCTATGGCGGCGTGGTGATCTCGACCGCCAAGGCGCTGTCGTTCAACGGCTTGCAGAACGCCGGCCTGATCCTGGCGATCAACGGCGGGCGGCACGTGGCTCCGTTCTTCGCCGGCGGCACGGTGTTCGCGTGGAGCGAGGTGCTGGACAAGGCCGATCTGGGCTCGATCGGCGCCCTGCGCCTGCGGCTGGTGGCGACCAAGGACCGGCTTTGCGACGACTTCCCGGACAAGGAGGGCGAGGCCTACAATCCAGGCGTCATTCTCGACTTCGACTACTGGGCGGCGGTTCCGAAACGTGGCTGAGTTCTCGATTGATCCGGCCTTCGTCGCCACGTCGCACAAGGTCGCCGACCTGCCGCTATGCGAGGCGCGCCTGCACGACGACGCCCGCTATCCGTGGCTGGTTTTGGTCCCGCGCCAGCCCGGCCTGCGGGAGATCGAGGACCTGGATACGGCTCACCGGATCCAGCTGATGGAGGAGATCGTCCTGGCCGGAACCGCCGTTCGCGCGGTCGGGACGGCCCTGGGCCTGGCGGTCGACAAGATGAACGTCGGGGCGCTGGGCAATGTCACGGCCCAGCTGCACGTCCACGTCGTGGGTCGTCGAAAGGGCGATCCGGCCTGGCCCGGTCCCGTCTGGGGCCACAGCCCGGCCGCCACCTATACCGCTGAGGGCCTCGCGGCCCCGATCGCGGCGGCGCGGGACGCCTTGAGGCCCTAACGCTTCTTCTTTTTGGCCGAGCCCTTCTTGGCCGCCGTCGCTTTGCCCTTCTTCCCGGTCGTGGCCTTGGCTTTGCCGCCCTTGCCCTTCTTGAGGGCCGAGGCCTTGCCGCCCTTCTTGGCCGCGGCGGCGCACTTGGCCTTGGCGGCTTTCAGGGCCTTGCCCTTCTTGCCCCGGGTCGAGCAGGCCGGGGCGGCGGCGGCCGGGGCCGGCGAACGGGCGACCACGCGCGGCGGCCAGACATAGGGCCCGCGCCCCTGACCTTCGTAGCCGGGCGGAGCCTGCGGAAGAATGTGTTCGGCGTTGACCGCCTGGGTCGCGCCGTTCTCGACCAGTTCGCCCGACCATCGCTCGTCGCCGGACGGACGCAGGGTCAGGGTCGTGGATTGGCCGCCCTTGGGGCTGAAGCGGACGACGACGACGTCGCCGTCGCGGCGCAGGTCGTCGATCAGCCCCGTCGAGCCGACGGCCCCCGGACGGCGGACATCACGCCAGGCGCCTTCCAGCTCGCCATACCCGCCGGCCTTGTCGACGATCTGCAGGGCGTAGAGCTGGCCGCCGTCGTTGCCGACGATCCGCCAGCCGCCGTCCAGCGGGCCTTGCAGGTTCTGGGCGGCCGCGATCGAGCCCTTGACCCGAAGTTCGTAGACCTGGGCCTTGGTCAGCTCGCCGCCGGTCGGCGCCTCGGGCTCCGGCGGCGGGATCGGCAGGACGGCGGCCCGGTGCTTGGCGGCGGGCTTGTTGGCGGCGGTCTCGGCGGTCTCTTCGTCGACCGCCTGGCCGCTCTGCGAGATCAGGTCGGCCATCGGATCGAGAGCCTGCGGGATCTGCGACGAGTCCAGGACAGGCGCTCCGACCGGAGGCGCGGGAGCGGCAGGCGGCGCGGCCTGGGTCCCGAAGGTCGGCACATAGCCCGCGGGCGGGACCGTCGCCGGGGTCTGTTGCGCCAGCGCGGGGCTGGCCAGCAAGACGACGGAAAGAACGATAGCCCGAGCCCGCATACGAAACCTTCTAGCGCCCCATTTCGGCGTCTGCCCCGCGTCCCGCGATGGCCTGCGCCACCGCGACAAGACGCTGCGCCTGCGTCAGATGCAAGCGCTCGGCCATCTTGCCGTCGACCCGCAAGGCTCCTTTGCCAGCATTTTCGGGCGCGTTGAAGGCGGCGATCACCGCCTGGCTCCAGGCGATGTCGTCCGGCGAGGGCGAGAACACCCGGTTGCAGATTTCCAGGTGCTTGGGATGGATCAGGGTCTTGCCGTCGAAGCCGAAGTCGACGCCCTGGACGCAGACCGCCTCCAGGGCGTCCAGGTCCTCGATGTCGTTGTGCACCCCATCCAGGATGTTCAGGCCGTGGGCCCGCGCCGCCGCCACCGACAGGGTCAGCAGCGGCAGGAACGGCGCGCGGTCCGGCGTCTGGCGAGCCCGCATCTCCTTGGCGAAGTCATTGACGCCCATGACCCAGGTCGACAGCCGCGTGCCGTGGACCGCGCCGGCGATATCCCACAGGTGAAAGGCGGCCTTGGCGGTCTCGATCATCGTCCACAGCCGGGTCGCGGGCGGCGCGGCGTTCAGGTGCTGGTCGTACAGCCGGACCTCCGCGGCGTCGCTGACCTTCGGAACCAGCACCGCGTCCGGACCGGCCTCGGCGGCGGCCCGCAGGTCCTCGGCGCCCCACGGCGTGTCGATGCCGTTGACCCGGATCACCACCTCGCGCGCGCCGAAGCCGCCGGCCTTGACCGCCGCCACCGCCGCCTCGCGCGCCGCCGGCTTCATCTCCGGCGCGACGGCGTCTTCCAGGTCGAGGATGATCACGTCGGCGTCCAGGGTGCGGGCCTTCTCGACGGCCTTGGCGTTGGAAGCCGGCATATAGAGGGCGCTGCGGCGCGGGCGGATGGCGGTGTCGGTCACGGAAAATCCCCTGCTCTCTTGTCCTTGGTGCGACCCTAGCATCGCTGCGACGCAGCAAAAGCCTTCCCCGTACGGGAAGCGGCTTGGCGCCGTCCCTCACAGGACTAGGATCGCCCCATGAGCACCACTCGATACGACAAGAGCGCCAGGAACGTCATGGGCGGCGAACTCGTCCCGTGCTCGATGGATCCGGTCACCGGCTTCTATCGCAACGGCTGCTGCGAGACCGGGCCGCACGACCTGGGCCTGCACACCGTCTGCGCGGTGATGACCGACGACTTTCTGGTCTTCTCCAAGAACCAGGGCAACGACCTCTCCACCCCGCGTCCCGAACTGGCCTTCCCGGGGCTGAAGGCCGGCGACCGCTGGTGCCTGTGCGCCGGCCGCTGGAAGGAAGCCCTCGACGCCGGCATGGCGCCCCAGGTGGTGCTGGACGCCACCCACGAGGAGATGCTGGCGGTGGTGACCCTGGGGGTGCTGAAGGACCACGCGGCGGCGTGAGAACGCACGGCTCCGCCGCTTCACGCGGAGACCGCTGAAGATGTGAAAGGGACCGCGGAGCTCTAGCCGAACCGCGCCTTGAAAAGCGCCACCGCGTCCGCGCCGGCGGGGAAGCGCAGCCGGCCCTTGGTGTCGGCGACGGCGTCCCAAACAGCTTCGGCGACGTCGATCTCGCGGGTGGTCATCGCCGGCTTGGCGAAGCTCTCGAAGATCGGCGCGGCGAAGTCGGCATAGGCCGGCGGGATCAGGTCCTCGACCTTGACGTCGGTGTTCTGGCTGAAGCGGGTCGTCGGGCCATAGCCGGGCTCGACCAGCTTCACGCGCACGCCGAAATGACCCAGCTCGTGGGCCAGCGACCCCGTGAAGCCCTCGATGGCCTGCTTGCTGGCGGTATAGGCGGCGGCCAGCGGCATGGCGGCCAGGGTGACGGTCGAGGTGACGTTGACGATCACGCCCGAACGGCGCGCCCGCATCCCCGGGATCACTGCCTGGCACATGGCCATGACGCCGAAGGTGTTGGTGTCGAACACCTTGCGGATGTGGGCCATCGGCGTGGCTTCGAACGCGCCGACGACACCGACCCCGGCATTGTTGACCAGGGCGTCGATCGGACCGGCGGCGACGATGGCCGCGGCGATGCTGTCCGGCTGGGTCACGTCCAGCGGCAGAATGCGCAGGCTCTCGGAGCGCGGCAGGACGCTCGGGTCGGGCCGGCGCATGGTGGCGATGACGCGCCAACCATTGGCCAGAAAATAGCGAGCGGTTTCCAGGCCGTAGCCCGAGGACGCGCCGGTGATCAGGATGGTTTGCATGGGGACCTCCACGGATGGGACGGTCTCCTCAATGCACCTTCACACCAGGCCGATCGATAATCGAACGTCCAAGATTAGTTTCCGATCGTCCAGATCAGGCGGCGAGGCTTCGAACGAACCGGCCAGGTGAGCAGCCCTGCCGTTTGCGAAAGGCCGTGCTGAAGGCGCTGGCGGACTCATAGCCGATCTCGTCGGCGATCCTGTCGAGGGTCTTGTCTCCGCTGACAAGGGCGGTCCTGGCCAGGGCCATGCGCCAACGCGCCAGATACTCGATCGGCCCGCAGCCCAGCACCTCGCCGAAGCGCGCGGCGAAGGCCGATCGCGACAAGCCGGCGATCTTGGCCAGTCCCGCGACCGTCCAGTGGGCGCGCACGTCGGCGTGCATGGCCCGCAGGACCCGGGCCAGGGCCGGGTCGCGCAGGCCATTCAGCAGGCCGGCCCGGGCGTCATCGCGGACCACGCCCCGCCAGCGCAGGGCCTCGACCAGCAGGACCTCCAGCATCCGCCGCAGGATCATGTCCTTGCCTGGCTCGTCGCGTCCGCATTCGTCCATGATCAGCGCGATCACGCCCGCCAGGCGGTCGGTCCGCCCCTCCGAGGCGGGGATGTGGATCATGCGCGGCAGCAGGGCCAGCAGCAGCGACGCGTTGACCCGCTCGATGCCGAAAGCGCCGCCCAGGGATTCGAAATCGGCCTCGCCCTCCTGCTCACCGTGCCGGACCGGGATGTCCGTGGGTTCGCGCGCCTCGCCCGCGACGCCGGGGGCGCTGCTCAGGGTGAAGGCCGGTGTCGACGGCAACAACAGGAAGTCGCCCCGCCCCATCCGGAAGGCCGGCTGGCCCTCGAAGGCGATCCAGCATTCGCCCTTGAGGACAATCGTGAAGCCCGGCGCGTCGTGGGCGGCGTAGCGCACGCCCCAGGTTCCCCTGCCGGTGATGGGCTTGGAGATGACCGAGTTCGGCCGGAGCAGGGCGATGACGTCGCTGAGCGGATCCATTCGGACGATCGAAACTGAAATCTAGCCCAATGATTATCGATCATCGCACCTGACTGTCCAGTCGCCCCTACTCCTCCCGCAGCTCCAAGGCCGTGAACGGCGCCTGGCCGCGTTCGATGCGGATCAGGTCCAGAACCCCGACGATCTGGCGCGAGCGCCAGTGGCTCAGGAAGTAACCGAGCGGCCCGAGAGTGATGCCCAGGGCGATCTGGATCGCCGGGACGGTGTGCTCGCGCAGGAGACCCATCAGGCTGTCGCCCGCCATGTCGGCCGCCAGCGCCGTGATCGTCAGCGGCAGGGTCAGGTAGATGATGACCACCGCACGCAGCAGCTGCTCCTGGCGGCGCGCGTTGAGATTGGCCAGGGCCGACAGGGCGTCGAAGCGGGCGTCATCGACATCCTTCAGCAGAGCGAAGGTCTTCAGGGTCGAGGGGTTCTTGCGAAAACCGCTGACGAAATCGACGCCCACATAGCCCCAGGCGCCGGGGGTGTAGAAGGCTTCCGGCAGCACGCTCCAGGTCGGGAACAGGCGCTTGAGCTTGTCCCACAGCGCCCAGAGTTCGGCGGCCTCGCCCGTCGCCACGTTTGCCGATGTATTGCTCGCCATACGGTTTCCGCACTCAACCTGTGGGAAGGTCTAAGCAGCCAGGCGCGCGATGTCGATCCCGCTCAGGACTTCGACGACAGGTCCGGGCGCGAGGCCAGGAACGCCGCCTTTTCCTCGGGCGTCAGCACCTTGGCGGTCTGACGCCGCGCCACCTTCGGCGTGGGGCGGGCATAGGTCTCGGCGGTCGACCCGGGCTTGATGTCGGCCAGGCGCTTGATGGGCGGCTTCATGTCTTTCCCCGGCTACGGCGCAAGTCTAGGCGGTGATCCGTGACGCCGGCAAGACAGACCTACCGCGCCACGCTGGCCCGCGCGCGCTTCAGGCCTGGACGAGCGGCGGGCGCGGTGGCCTCGTTCTGCTCCAGAGCCGCCAGCAGGTCGGCCTTGACGACGGCCACCTTGCGGGTCTCGGTCAGCTTTCCGCCTTCCGGCGTCTGGACGTAGAAGGCGTCGACCGCCCGCTCGCCATAGCCGTCGATATGAGCCGACTGGATGGACAGGCCGTTGTCGGCCAGGGTCTTGGCCAAGGCGTGCAGCAGGCCAGGCCGGTCGCGGCCCGAGGCCTCGACCACCGTGGCGTCGTTGGACGCCTCGTTGTCGATCGTCACGGTCGGCGCGATGGCGAAGGCGGCGGCGCGGGACTGTTCGGAGCCCCGGCGCGGCTCGACGCCCAGAGACTCGCCCTTGCCGGCGGCTTCCAGCGCGTCGGCCAGGCGGCGCAGGGCGCGCGGGTTCTCACAGCCGAACGGCGCGCCGGTCACGTCCTGGACGTAGAAGACGTCCAACGCCTGGCCCTGGCGGGAGGTGAAGACGCGTGCGCCGACGACATTGCCGCCTAGGGCCGAAATGGCCATGGCCAGGTCGGCGAACAGGCCGCGACGGTCCTTGGCGGCGATCACGATCTCGGCGGCGTTCTGGTTAGGGTGCACTCGGCCCTCGGCGGCGGCCCCGCCCTGGATGGCGGCGCGGCGGGCCAGGGCGGCATGCTCGAACAGCTCCTCCTGTGGGAAGGCGCTGAAATAGGCGTTTTCCATCGCCGAGACCCAGCCCTTGGCGGCCGGGTCGATCTCCAGCAGCGTGGCGCGAGCGGCCTCGGCCAGACTCTCCTGGTGGCGCAGGACGTTGGCGGCGGCGTCGCTGCCGCGCCCGCCCCGGAACACGGCCTCGGTGGCGTTGTAGAGCTCGCGCAGCAGCTGGCCCTTCCAGCCGTTCCACACCCCCGGCCCCACGGCGCGGATGTCGGCGACGGTGATGACCAGCAGCAGGCGCAGGCGCTCGGGGTTCTCGACGATGCGGGCGAAGGCGGCGACGGTGCCGGGGTCGGACACGTCGCGCTTCTGGGCGAAGTCGCTCATCACGAGGTGGTTCTCGACCAGCCAGGCGACCAGCTCGACCTTGGTGCGGTCCACGCCCAGCCGCTCGCAGGCGCTGCGGGCGGCGCGGGCCCCGGCCTTTTCCTGGCCGCCCACTCCGCCCTTGCCGGTGTCGTGCAGCAGCATGGCCAGGAACAGCGCCTCGCGGTCCTCGATCAACGGCATGATCGAGACGGCCAGGGGATGGTCCTCCACCAGCCGGCCGGCCGCCATGTCGCCGATCACGCCCACGGCCCGCAGGGTATGCTCGTCCACCGTGTACGAGTGGTACATGTTGAACTGCATCTGGGCCACGACCCGGCCAAACTCCGGGATGAAGCGGCCCAGCACGCCGGCGTCGTTCATCAGGGTCAGGGTGCGATAGCTGCGCTTGCCGCGCGCCAGCAGGTCCAGGAACGCCCGGCAGGCCTCGGGGGCCCGGCGGACCTTGGACGTGATCAGCGACAGGCCGCGGGTCACCGCCGTGAAGGCGTCCGGATGCAGGTCGAGGTCGCGCTCGTCGGCGATCTTGAACAGGCGGATCAGATTAACCGGATCGGCCTCGAAGACCGCCGGCCCGTCGATGTTCAAGCGGCCGCCGTCCTCGTAGAAGCCCTCGACATCCAGCGCCTTGCGCTTGGGGCGGCCGCCCGGCAGGAACCGCGAAATGCCCTTGGGTTCGTTCTTGAAGTGCTCGGCTTCCAGCTTGGCCGAGAAGGCGCGGGTGAGGGCCCCGACCTCCTTGGCGATCAGGAAGTAGCGGCGCATGAACCGCTCGACCGCCGGCGCGTCGCCCCGGTCGCCATAGCCCATGCGCCGGGCGATCTCGGGCTGCAGGTCGAAGGTCAGCCGCTCTTCGGGCCGGCCCGTCGTGAAGTGCAGGTGGGCGCGCACGGCGTGCAGGAAGTCGAAGGCGCGGATGAAGGCCTTGGTCTCGCGGGTCGAGAACACCTCCATCTTGAAGACGTCCTCGGGCCGGTCGACCGGGTGGAGATATTCGGCGATCCACATCAGGGTATGGAGGTCGCGCAGGCCGCCCTTGCCTTCCTTGACGTTGGGCTCGACCATGTAGCGGCTGGTCCCGGCCCGGGCCTGGCGGTCGTCGCGCTCCTTCAGCTTGGCGGCGACGAACTGGGCGCCGGTGCCCTTCATCACGTCGTCGCGGAAGCGCTTCTTCAGATCGTTGGCCAGGCGTTCGTCGCCGGTCAGCCGGCGGGCCTCCAGGATCGAGGTGCGGATCGTGAAGTCTTCCTTCGAGAGGCGCACGCACTCCTCGATGGTCCGCGAGGCGTGGCCGACCTTGAAGCCCAGATCCCACAGCGCATAGAGCATGAACTCGATCACGCTCTCGGCGTGCGGCGTCTGCTTGTAGGGCCGCAGGAACAGGAGATCGATGTCGCTGAACGGGGCCAGGGTGCCCCGGCCATAGCCGCCGACGGCCAGCAGGCACAGGCGCTCGCCCTCGGTCGGGTTGCGGGCCCGGAAGACGTGGACCGTCGTGAAATCGTAGAGGGCGGTGATCACCTCGTCGGTGACGCCGCTGATCAGGCGGGCGGTCTCGACGCCGCTGGCGCCGTTCTCCAGTCGCTCCTTGGCGATCATCCGACCGCGAAACAGCGCCTGCTTGAGGATGTCGATGGCCCGGGCGCGCTGCTCGGCCTCGTTGCCGATGGAATCCAGAGCGGCGGCGGACAGGCGCGCACGCAGGGCGTGCCCGTCGACGACATGTTCCAGGCGGGTGGGGCGAAGGCGACGGGGCATCAGGGATATATGGTTACTCTCTAGGTCTTGAGCAGACCCTTAAGACGATAGAGGGCCTCCAGGGCCTCGCGGGGACTCATTCCGTCAACGTCCAGATCGGCCAGGGAGTCCTCGACGGCGCTTGGCGCCGCTTTGGCGGGCATCGGGGCGGCGGCCTGGCTGACGGCGAACAGCGGCAGGTCGTCCAGCTTGGCCGGCGACTGGTCCTTGCTCTCCAGGCGGTCCAGAACCTCGCGGGCGCGAACGACCACCGGGCCGGGCACGCCAGCCAGCTTGGCCACCTGCACGCCGTACGAGCGGTCGGCCGGCCCCGGCGCGGCCTCGTGCAGGAAGACGAGGTCGCCGTTCCACTCCTTGGCCCGCAGGGAGAGGTTGGAGACGTGCGCCATCCGCTCCTCCAGCGTCGCCAGCTCGTGATAGTGCGTGGCGAACAGGGCGCGGCTCCTGTTGGTGTCGTGCAGAGCCTCGGCGCAGGCCCAGGCGATGGCCAGGCCGTCATAGGTGGCCGTGCCCCGGCCGATCTCGTCCAGGATCACCAGGCTGCGCGGCCCGGCCTGGGTGAGGATGGCGGCGGTCTCGACCATCTCCATCATGAAGGTCGAACGGCCGCGGGCCAGATCGTCGCCCGCGCCGACGCGGCTGAACAGGCGGTCGACGACGCCGAGGCGGAAGCTGGCGGCGGGCACGTAGCAGCCCGACTGGGCCATGATCGCCAGCAGGGCGTTCTGGCGCAGGAAGGTCGACTTACCGGCCATGTTCGGGCCGGTGACGATCGACAGCCGCGCGCCGGTCTCGCCCGAGGCGTCCAGACAGCAGTCGTTGGGGGTGTAGGGATCCCCGGCCCGCTTGACGGCGGCCTCGACCACCGGATGGCGGGCGCCCTTGGCGTCGAAGGCGTAGGACATGTCGACGATCGGCCGCACCGCGCCGGCGTCCTCGGCCCACTCGGCCAGGGCGGCGGCGACGTCCAGTCGGGCCAGGGCCTCGGCGGCGATCTGGATGGCGTCGGCGTGGGCGCGGGCCTGTTCGCGCCAGTCCTCGAAGGCGGCGACCTCCATGGCCAGGGCCCGCTCGGCGGCCTGGGCGATGCGGGCGTCCAGATCGGCCAGCTCCACCGTGGTGAAGCGCACCTGGTTGGCCAGGGTCTGGCGGTGGATGAAGGTGGCGTTCAGCGGCGGCTGGAACAGGGGATCGGCCTTGCCGGCGGTAGCCTCGACGAAATAGCCGAGCACGCCGTTGTGGCGGATCTTCAGCGGCACGCCGCTTTCGGCCATCAACTGGGCTTCCAGGGCGATGATCACCTTGCGGCTGTCGTCACGCAGGCCCCGCGCCTGGTCCAGCTCGGGCCGGACGCCGGCGGCGACGAAGCCGCCGTCGCGGGCCAGGGCCGGCAGGTCGGGACCCAGCCCCTGTTCCAGGGTGTTGAGGAATTGCGACAGCCCCTCGTGCAGCGACGGGGTCAGGGCCTTGAAGGCGTGCTCCAGCTCGAACGGCGGCGGCGACAGCGGATCGGGCGAACCGCCCGCCATGCCGGCCAGACGCTCGCCGCACTTCAGGGTGTCGCGCAGGCAACCCAGGTCGCGCGGACCGCCTCGACCGAGGGCGAGACGGGACAGCGCGCGGGCCATGTCGCCCGAACCCTTCAGCACCTCTCGCAGGCGTTGGCGCAGCGGGCGGTGCTCGACGAACCACTCCACGGCGTCCAGGCGCTGATCGATGGCGGCGACGTCCAGCAGCGGCCGGGCCAGGCGCGAGGCCAGCATCCGCGCGCCGCCGGCCGTCACCGTGCGGTCGATACAGGCCAGGAGCGAGCCGTTGCGGTCGCCGGTCTGGGTGCGGTCGATCTCCAGACTGCCGCGCGTGGCCGGGTCGATGGCCATGACGTCGGCGTCGGCGGCGCGGCGCGGGGCGCGCAGGGCCGGCAGCTTGCCGGCCTGGGTCATCTCAAGGTGCGCGGCGATCAGGCCCAGGGCCCCGATCTCGGCCGGGGTGAGACCGCCGAAGCCATCCAGGGTGTCGACGCCGTAGAGGCGCTTGACCCGCGCTTCGGACGCCTGCGGCTCGGACAGGGCCGAGGGCATCGGCTGCACCAGGCCGCCGCAGATCTTCAGGGTCTGAGACAGCGCATCGTCGGACAACAGCCGGTCGGCGACCAGGGTCTCGGACGGGGCCAGGGCGGCCAGGATCGGCGCCACGGCCTCCTTGGCCACCGCGAACACCTCGACCTCGCCGGTCGACAGCTCGACCGAGGCCACCGCCGCCTGGCCCGCGCGGATGGCGACGGCCGCCAGGCGGTTGGCGCCGCGGGCGTCCAGCAGGCCGTCCTCGGTCAGGGTGCCTGGCGTGACGACCCGGACGATGTCGCGGCGGACCACCGACTTGGAGCCGCGCTTCTTGGCCTCGGCCGGGTCTTCCATCTGCTCGCAGACGGCGACCTTGAAGCCCAGGCGGATCAGCTTGGACAGATAGGCCTCGGCCGCGTGCTGCGGCACGCCGGCCATCGGGATCGGCTGGCCGTTGTGGGTTCCCCGGAAGGTCTGGCTGATGCCCAGCGCGGCGGCGGCCTTGTAGGCGTCGTCGAAGAACAGCTCGTAGAAGTCGCCCATGCGGAAGAAGATCAACGCATCGGGCTGCCGCGCCTTCATCTCGAAGAACTGCTGCATCACCGGCGTCGCGCCAGCGGGATCGAGCAGGTGGGCAGGGGTCGGCGTGGCGTGGGCGTTCATGACGCCCGAAACTACAGAGCGTCGCGACTCCCGTTAAGGGGCGGCGTTAAGGAAATGCGGGGATGGAACACCATGCCCGGGGCTTTCGAGCATCTTGACGAACGATCGACGTCCGGTTGAGCTTGGGCCATGACCACCGCCGCGCCGGCCCAGCCGCCTCCGCCCCGACCCGCCGTCATGGGTCCCTACAGGCCTGACTGGATGGAGAAGCCGTCCGCCGAAGACCTAGCGGAATACTACCCCGCCCACGCCGCGCGCCTCCAGATCCCAGGCAAGGCGACGATCGTCTGCAAGGTGATGGCGGAGGGCCGGCTGAACGACTGTCGCGTGACGTCGGAAACCCCCGCCGGCGAACAGTTCGGCAAGGCCGCGCTGAAGCTGGCGTCGAAGTTCCGGATGATCCCGCCGGATGACCCGAACGCGCCGCCCGCCGAGGTGACGGTGCCGCTGGTCTTCGAGGTTCCGCAGCAAAGAGTGATGATCAGGCCGGACGACTCGCCCGAGGTCACGCAATGGGTGATCTGGAGCGGCGTGGGCCTGGCCGGCGTCGCGGCATTGCTGTTGGCCGGGATGATCTGGGCGCTAGCCCGCTATCACAATCGCGCGGCCAAGCGGTCGGCTGAGAAACCCTAGCTGCCCGTGACCTCTTCCCAGAACCTCTTCGCCTTGCCGACGAAGTTGGCGGACTTGGGGTTCTGTTTCTCGCCGCACAGGCCGGCCAGTTCGCGCATCAGTTCCTTCTGACGGGCGGACAGGTGGGTCGGGGTTTCGACGAACAGCTCGACCACCAGGTCGCCGCGCTGGCGGCTGCGCAGGGACGGCATGCCCTTGCCCTTGAGGCGGACAGTCTTGCCGGTCTGGGCGCCTTCGGGGACGGTGACGGTGATCTTGCACTCGCCGTCGCAGGTTTCGCCGCCCAACAGGCAGGGGGCCTCGATCTCGCCGCCGAGGGCGGCGGTGGTCATCGGCACCGGCACGGTGCAGAGCAGGTCGAGACCGTCGCGCTCGAACAGTTCGTGCGGGGTCACCGACAGGAAGATGTAGAGGTCGCCGCGCGGACCGCCGCGCGCGCCCGCGTCGCCCTCGCCCGCCAGGCGGATCCGGGCCCCGTCGTCGACGCCAGCGGGGATGCGGACCGACAGGATGCGCTCGCGGCGCACCTGACCGTGGCCATGGCAGTTGGTGCAGGGATCCAGGACCAGGCGGCCCGAGCCGCCGCAGCGCGGGCAGCCGCGCTCAACCGCGAAGAAGCCTTGGGTGGCGCGGACCCGGCCGGCGCCGCCGCACGTACCGCAGACGGTGGGGCTGGTGCCCGGCTTGGCGCCAGAGCCCTCGCAGACCTCGCAGGTCATGGCGGCGGGCACCTTGATCTCGACCTCGGCGCCGGCATAGGCTTGCTCGAGGGCGATCTCCAGGTCGTAGCGCAGGTCCTGGCCCCGTTGCGGGCCATTCGACTGGCGACGACCGCCGCCGAACATCTCGCCGAACACGTCCCCGAAGACATCGTTGAAGATATCGCCGGCGTCGAAGCCCTGGCCGCCGAAACCGCCCGCGCCGCCTTGGCCGCCGTTGACGCCGGCATGGCCGAAGCGGTCATAGGCCGCGCGCTTCTGCGGATCGGAGAGGACCGAATAGGCCTCGTTGATTTCCTTGAACCGGCCAGTGGCGTTTTCACAGCCCCCGTTGCGGTCCGGGTGGTGTTCCATCGCCAGTTTGCGGAACGCGGACTTCAGACCAGCATCGTCGATGGTCCGGGTCACGCCGAGAATTTCGTAATAGTCGCGCATAATCAGCGTCTGGCGCCCAAAAGGCCCACGAAAGTGGCGTTGATGAAGGAAGAGGTGGGATAGCACGCGGCCCGGCGCAAGGCGTCCTCGGGCGAAGCGGCAAGAGGTCGCGGCCGCGGAACAGGGCTGTCGCTGATGTTCCGCGGCGCGCGCATGGCGATTAGTTCGCCGGCTTGTTGTCGTCGACTTCTTCGAACTCGGCGTCGACGACGCCATCGTCCGCGGCCCCAGCGCCGTCAGCGCCTTCGGCCGAACCCTGCTGCGAAGCGTACATGGCTTCGCCCAGCTTCATCGACGCCTGGATCAGCGCCTGGGTCTTGGCCTGGATGGCCTCGACGTCCTCGCCTTCCAGGGCGGTCTTCAGCTCGGTGACGCCGGTCTCGATCGCGGTCTTTTCAGTCGCGCCGACCTTGTCGCCATGCTCGGCCAGAGCCTTCTCGGTCGAGTGCAGGATCGCCTCGCCCTGGTTCTTGGCCTCGACCAGCTGCTTCTTCTTCTCGTCCGCGGCCTTGTTGGCCTCGGCTTCCTTGACCATGCGCTCGATGTCGCTGTCCGAGAGGCCGCCGTTGGCCTGGATGCGGATCGAGTGCTCCTTGTTGGTCGCCTTGTCCTTGGCATGGACTTGCACGATGCCGTTGGCGTCGATGTCGAAGGTGACCTCGATCTGCGGCACGCCGCGCGGCGCCGGCGGGATGCCGACCAGGTCGAACTGACCCAGGACCTTGTTGTCGACGGCCATCGGGCGTTCGCCCTGGAACACGCGGATCGTCACGGCCGACTGGTTGTCGTCGGCGGTCGAGAAGGTCTGCGAGCGCTTGGTCGGGATCGTGGTGTTGCGTTCGATCAGCGGGGTGAACACACCGCCCAGGGTCTCGATGCCCAGGGTCAGCGGGGTCACGTCCAGCAGCAGCACGTCCTTGACGTCGCCTTGCAGCACGCCGGCCTGGACGGCCGCGCCCAGCGCCACGACTTCATCGGGGTTGACGCCCTTGTGCGGTTCGCGACCGAAGAAGTCCTGCACCGCCTGCTGGACCTTGGGCATGCGGCTCATGCCGCCGACCAGGATCACTTCGTCGATGTCGCTCTTCTTCAGGCCGGCGTCCTTCAGGGCCTGTTCGCACGGACCGATGGTGCGGGCGATCAGGTCGTCGACCAGGGCTTCCAGCTTGGCGCGCGACAGCTTGATGTTCAGGTGCAGCGGGCCCGAGGCGTTCATGCTGATGAACGGCAGGTTGACCTCGTACTGGGCCGTCGAGGACAGCTCCTTCTTGGCCTTTTCCGCTTCTTCGCGCAGGCGCTGGAGGGCCAGCTTGTCCTTGCGCAGGTCGACGCCCTGCTCCTTCTTGAACTCGTCGGCCAGGTAGTCGACGATCCGCAGGTCGAAGTCCTCGCCGCCCAGGAAGGTGTCGCCGTTGGTCGACTTCACCTCGAAGACGCCGTCGCCGATTTCCAGGATCGAGACGTCGAACGTGCCGCCGCCCAGGTCATAGACGGCGATCTTCTTGCCGTCGTTCTTGTCCAGGCCGTAGGCCAGGGCCGCGGCGGTCGGCTCGTTGATGATGCGCAGGACTTCCAGGCCGGCGATCTTGCCGGCGTCCTTGGTCGCCTGACGCTGGGCGTCGTTGAAGTAGGCCGGGACGGTGATGACCGCCTTGGTCACGGGCTCGCCCAGGTGGGCCTCGGCGGCTTCCTTCATCTTCTGCAGAATGAAGGCCGAGACTTCCTGCGGGCTGTAGTCCTTGCCGTGGGCCTTGACCCAGGCGTCGCCGGTCGGGCCCTTGACGATCTCGTAGGGCACCATGCCCTTGTCCTTTTCGACCACCGGATCGCTGGCGTTGCGGCCGATAAGGCGCTTGATCGCGAACAGCGTGTTGGTCGGGTTGGTCACGGCCTGGCGCTTGGCGGGTTGGCCGACAAGGCGCTCGCCGTCTTCCAGGAAGGCCACGACCGACGGCGTGGTGCGAGCGCCTTCGGCGTTCTCGATCACCTTCGGGTTCTTGCCGTCCATGATGGCCACGCACGAGTTCGTGGTGCCAAGGTCGATGCCGATAATCTTGCTCATTTTGGTACCTGTTCGCTCCTTTAGGCGGACGGTGGTGACGAGGGCCTTCTCGGAAGCGCCCCGGTTTTTCTCGTTCCCGTCCCCGATGGGTTCGTACGCTCTACGGTTAGATCCACATCCTGTTCCGCCGGCGAAAACCGAGCGGGCAAAATGCGTTGTGCGAACTTGACGAGCCCGTCAACCCCGCTTCGAAGCCGGATATGGGGGATGGGTAGCGGGGTGCAAGGCCATAACCCCATACCGCGAGGGGGATTCTGTCCTCAAGACAAAGAAAAATGGCCGCACCCCTGTGGAGCGCGGCCAGGAAATATATCACGTTATCGAGGATTTAGCTGTTCTTGCCTACCCAGGCGGTGATGGCCGGCAGGCGCTGCTGGCGGATCTTGGCGCGGTTCAGCACCGAGGCGGCGGCCTTGTCGGCTTCCTTGCGCGAACCTTCCGCCAGATTGGCCGCGGCCCAGGCCTTGATCTTCTCGGCCATGGCCGGGTTCGACGAGCCGGCGCCCAGACCGGGGATGAACCGGGTGCGCGAGGTGGAGTCGACCTTTTCGTTGACCTTGTCCTTGTTGGCCACGGCCCAGTCGAAGGTCATGTCCGGATGCGCGCCGGCGACGCGTGAAATCATCGTGCTGGACATGGTCTCGCCCGGCTCCGGCGTCAGGGCCAGTTCCAACGCCTTCCTGGCCAGGGTCTCGTCCTCGGCCGAGGCCAGCAGCGAGAACAGCTGGGCGCGGATCAGCGGGGTCTTCTCGGCCAGGGCCTGGGCATGGATGGCGTCCCAGGTGGCGGCGTCGGCGTGACGGGCCACGACGCTGAGGATGGTCTTGCGCAGCGGACCGGGGATGGCCGACGGATCGGTCTTCTCGGCGTTGAACCGGCGGGTGGCCTCGGCCACGACCTCCGGGTCACCCAGGCCGCCCAGCGCGCCAATCAGTTCGCCACGCAGGATGGCGGTGCTGTCGGGCTCGCCCGACCGGGCGGTCCAGCCCACCTTGGCCAGCAGCGGGCGCAGCTTGGCGACGGCCAGCTTGCGGAACGCCGCGCGTTCGGCCGGCATGCCCTCGTAATAGCTGTTGATGCTGGAATAGACGCCGGCGATCTTCGAGAACACCTGCGGGTCGGCGTCGGCCGGCGTGGCCTTGGCCAGGTCGAGGAAGTCGGTGGCGGGCTGGTAGCCGGCCAGGCCCATCGACCAGGCGTCGCTCATCACGCCCAGCTGGTCGATCGCCGGCAGCTTGGCGAAGCTCTGGACGATGCCGCCGAAGCGCTCGGCGCCGTATTGGGTGCGGAAATAGCCGTTCTGGCCGGCATTGACCACGACCGGGCCGCAGCCGTCGACCGTGACCGAGCCCTTGCCGCCGGTGACCAGCGTCTTGGCCTCGCCGCCGCCGACGGCCTGGACGGTGACGGGCACGCGCCACAGCAGAGGCTTCTTGCCCGGCATGTCCTTGCTGAACTCGCCCTGCGTCAGGGTCAGGGTGGTCTTGCCGGCAGCGCAGGTCGCCGCGTCGACGGTGATCAGCGGCACGCCGGGCTGCAGGGTGAAGTCGTGGGCGATGGCGGTGATCGGCTTCCTGGCCGCGCCCTCGACCGACGACCACAGGTCGTCGCTGACCGTGTTGCCGTGGGCGTGCTTCTTCATGTAGGCGCGCACGCCGTCGCGCCAGGCGTCGTGACCCACATAGCTTTCCAACATGTGGATGACGGCTTCGCCCTTCTGGTAGGTGATGCCATCGAAGGCTTGGCTGGCCTGCTCGACGGTGGTCACATGCTGAACCACCGGATGGGTGGTCGACAGGGCGTCCAGGCCCATGGCGTATTCGCGGCCGCCCACGGCGTTCAGGTTGGCGTTCCATTCCGGGTGGAAGTGCTCGGTCGCCCGGCCCTCCATCCACGAGGCGAAGCCCTCGTTCAGCCACAGGTCGTCCCACCAGGCCATGGTGACCAGGTCGCCGAACCACTGGTGGGCCATCTCGTGGGCCACGGTGGTGAAGACGGTCTGCTTGTCGCTCTCGGTGGAGATCTTCGGGTCCAGCAGCAGGGCGTATTCGAAGTAGAAGATCGCGCCCCAGTTCTCCATCGCGCTGAAGAACTGGCTGCGGCCCGGAGCGGCGATGTTGTCCAGGACCGGCAGCGGGTACGGGGTGCCGAAATAGTCGTTGTACCAGGGCAGGATGTCGGCGGCCGCCTTCAGGGCGAACTGCGCCTTGGGGGTGTCGCCCTTCTTTGTGACCACGCCAACGTCGGCGCCGGCGGCCCTCACCGAGGCGCGATCGAACTCGCCCAGGCCGAAGAACAGCAGGTAGGTCGACATCTTCGGCGACGTCGCGAACTTCACCAGGGTCTTGCCGTTCCCCAGGTCCTTGGACGCGGCGATCGGCATGTTGCCCAGCGCCATCTGGCCGGTCGGGATCGTCGCCTCGACGCTATAGGTCGCCTTGTAGAACGGCTCGTCCCACGAGGGGATGAAGCGGCGGGCGTCGGAGTTCTCGAACTGGGTGTAGATCGCGCGCTTCTTGCCGGTCTCGGTCTCGTAGTCGAGCGCGAACAGGCCGGCGGCCTGGGTGTAGATCTTGCCCGTGTAGTCGAGAGCCAGGACGTACTTGCCCTTCGGAAGCGGCTTGGCGAACGTGAAGCTGGCGGTCTGGGCCTCGTCGTCGACCTTGACCTTCGCGACGCCCACGCCAGCGATCTCGGCCTTGGAGAACGCCAGGTCGGCGGCCTGTAGGGTAACGGTCGCGGTCGGCTCGACCACCTCGATGGCGATCTTCACGCTGGCGGCGAAGGTCATCTTGTCCGCATCGGGCGTGAACGACAGGTCGTAGTGCGTGGGCCGGACGTTGCGCGGCAGCTGGGTCGTCACCGAGGCGAAGGTCGCGCCCTTGCTCCCGGCCTGGGCGGCGGCGACGGTCGGCTTGGCTTTCACGACGGTCGCGGCGGACGCGGCGCCGGCGGCGAACAAAATCACGGCGACGGCCGCGGAGGACATAAGACGGCGCATGTACGGTCCTGATATGGAAAAATAGTCCGGCGCCCGCGCCGGAGGCGCAAACCAACACCTTCCGTCCCTATGGCGCGTCTTAAATTTCAGTAATGTTTCAGCCCCTCTCCGTTATTCCCGGTTTCGACCTCTGGCCCGGCCTGCTGGACCTGTCGGCTCAGCGCGCGCTGATCGACGCGGTGATGGCCGCGGCGAAGACGGCCCCGTTCGCCCGCTACGACACGGCCCATGGCAAGGCGATGAGCGTGGCCATGACCGCCTTCGGTCCGTTGGGCTGGACCAGCGACAGGGCGGGATACCGCTACGCCGAACGCCATCCGGGCACGGACCAGGCCTGGCCCGAGATGCCGCAAGCGCTGCTCGATCTCTGGAAGGCGCTGGGCGACCCCGACACCCCGCCGGACTCCTGCCTGGTGAACCTCTATCGCGGCGAGGCCCGCATGGGCCTGCACCAGGATCGCGACGAGGCCGATCCAGCCTTTCCGGTGCTGTCGGTCTCGCTGGGCGACACGGCGGTGTTCCGGATCGGCGGGATCAGCCGCAAGGATCCGACGCGGAGCCTGAAACTGGCCTCGGGCGATGTCTGCCGGTTGTCGGGTCCCGCGCGGCTGGCCTTCCATGGCGTCGACCGGATCCTGGCGGGATCTTCGAGCCTCGTGCCGGACGGCGGGCGGATCAATCTGACGCTCCGCCGGGCGAGGCCGGCCTAGGCGTCCTCGTCTTCGAGCGCCTCGCGCATGGCCTTCAACGCCGCCTGCAGCCGCGACTGCGGCGGTCCGTCGGCGCTCGAGATCAGCACCTCGACCCCCGGCGCCACGCGATAGCGATGCGCGGGTTCGGGCACGTTCCAGCGGGAGCGGAAGCGCTGCTCGATCTCCAGCCGTTCGGTCCGGCCGGTCCAGACGGCCAGCGCGCTCTCGAAACCCGACGGACGCCCGGCCAGTTCGGCCTCCAGCTCGCGCAGATAGTCGCCGATCGCCTCAAGATCGTTGCCTGCCCGCTGCATGGCCCGGATGAGCCGCAGCCGGGTCAGGTGGTCGTCATCGAAATTGGCCCCGCGCCCGCGCGCGTCCGGCGGCGGCAGCAGGCCCTCGGCGACATAGTAGCGGACGGTGCGCTCGGAGATGTCGCACAGGGCGGCGAGATCCCGAGCTGTATAGCGAGGCGGATCGTCGGTCATGTCGACATACTGACAGTTCAGTGTCGCATTTCAACTGTCTATTTTATAAGTTCGGACACGAAAAAGGCCGCTCCTTTCGGAGCGGCCTTTTTGTCGGTCGATCGGAGGCCGGATCAGCCGCGCAGCTTGCGGGTGATGACTTCCAGGTCGTGGTTCAGGGTGCTGTCCTCGGCGCGCAGGGCCTCGATGCGGCGCACGGCGTGCAGGACGGTCGTGTGGTCGCGACCGCCGAAGCGACGGCCGATGTCCGGCAGCGAACGGGTGGTCAGCTGCTTGGCCAGCCACATGGCGGCCTGGCGCGGACGGGCCACGGCGCGGTTGCGGCGCTCGCTGAGCAGGTCGGCCTGTTTCATGCCGTAGTGGTCGGACGTCGCCTTCTGGATGTCGTCGATAGTGATGCGCTTCTCGCCCGACCGCAGGTGCGGACGCAGGACCGCCTGCACCTCGTCCAGAGTCATGCGCGACAGGCCCTCGCCCGCGCGGGCCGACAGGGTGTTCAGCGCGCCTTCCAGCTCGCGGACGCTGTCGGTGAAGCGGTCGGCCAGGAACTGCAGCACGTCCGGACGCATGGTCGGCTCGAAGCCGTGGGCCACGGCCAGGGTCTGGATCTTACGTTCCAGGATGCCCAGACGCAGGTTGCGGTCGGCCGGCTCCAGGCCGCACACTAGGCCCGCCGACAGGTGCGAGCGCAGGTGGGCGTCCATCTCGGTCATGGCCGACGGCGGACGGTCCGCCGAGAACACGACCCGGCCGCCGTCGCCGACCAGGGCGGTCAGGGTGTGGAACAGCTCTTCCTGGGTCGACTGCTTGCCGGCGATGAAATGCACGTCGTCGATGATCAGCAGGTCCGCGGCGCGCAGCTCTTCCTTGAAGGCCGCCGTCTGGCGATCCATCAGGGCGCGCACGAAGGTCGACAGGAAGCGTTCGGCGGTCAGATACACGACGCGCTTTTCCGGCGCGTTGCGCATGGCCTCCCAGGCCAGGGCGTTCAGCAGGTGCGTCTTGCCGAAGCCGTAGGGGCCGTGGAACAGTACGGGATTGAAGTGGCCGTCGGCCCAGTTGGCGATCCGGCGCGCCACGGCGTGGGCGAACTCGTTGGCCGGACCCGGGACGAAGGTCTCGAAGGTGAAGCGCTCTTGCAGACCCTGGGTGCGGGTCGACTTGGTGATCGGGGCCGGCACGTCGCTGGAC
Organism: Caulobacter sp. GW821-FHT05F04; assembly: GCF_059419665.1. Lineage (NCBI taxonomy): Bacteria > Pseudomonadati > Pseudomonadota > Alphaproteobacteria > Caulobacterales > Caulobacteraceae > Caulobacter > Caulobacter sp. GW821-FHT05F04. The sequence goes on along the minus strand of NZ_JBWKSF010000009.1, from coordinate 215,679 downwards.
ACCGGCAGAACGATCTCGATGGGCTCGGCGGCCACGGCCTTGGGGGCGGCCTCGACATAGGCGGCGCCGTTACCAGCCAGAGCGGCCTCGAACTCCAGGCGCGACTTCAGATCGATACGACGCCCGGTCGGGTCGTTGGCGGCCCACAGCTCGCCGATGCGGCGCCAGGCGCTGCGACGGATCCAGTCGCGGGCGATGCCCGTCGACGTGACCAGGACGACGTCGCCGGCCGCGGCCTCGCGCAGAGCCGCCGGAGCGATCCATGACCCGAAGGCCGCATCGCCAAGCTCGCGTTTCAGAGCCACGCAAACCTTCGACCACACACTCGTCGCCGGCTCTACAGCCGCCGCGATCGCTGTCGAGAAGTCCTGGCTGGCCACCCCGCCCTTCATCGTCATTCGTCCACCGCCTTGTACAAAAAACAACCGCCGCTACCATTCCTGCCGCCCGCCCCCCATGGCGTACGGCCGGTTCACTCAACGCACACAGGTTCTTACCCGGCGAACACAATGGGTCCGCCGCCGCCTCGTTTTTTCCAAGACTGGAGAAGCGCTGAGACGCTTAAACTAGCCAGCGGCGGGGGCCGGTCAAACGGAAAACTTGCGTCCGAGCCCGGATATTTCTGTTGACTCGCGAGAGCCCCTCGCCCGGCAAGGGAATAGTGAAGTCAGCTACTCAGATCACAGATTGCAACGACAGGAATAGGGCGTTGGATTCAAAGCAAAAGCCGACCAGGCGGACCTGATCGGCTTTTGTAAATACTTGAAATCGTTAGACGAACAGTGTTCGTCCAGAATTTGGACTAGGCGGCGGCCTTGTCCAGCTTCTTCAGACGGGCCGCCAGACGCGACACTTTGCGCGAGCCCGTGTTGGGGTGAACCACGCCCTTCGAAACCGCGCGCATCAGCTCCGATTGAGCCTCCACGAAAGCGGCCTTGGCGACGGCCACATCGCCCTTGGCGATGGCGTCTTCGAACTTGCGCAGGAAGGTGCGCACGCGCGAGCGACGAGCGGTGTTGACTTCGGTGCGGCGAGCGATCTTGCGGATCGCTTTCTTGGCGCCGGGATTATTGGCCATTAGGTCGGACCTTCAAACGGACAGCCACGCGGGCGGCCGCGAAGCAGGGAAAATAGAGCGCGCGGATATACGGGAAGCGCCGGCCGGGGTCAACGGTCCACAGGCGGAATCCTGCGAGCCATCCTGACGCAATCGTTTCTAAGCGTGACAGCCGGAAGAGGAGCCCGGTTCCGGCGACGCTCACGCATAAAAAGGACATGCGGCAGATCACACGCCCTTGAACGCCGGCTTCCGTTTCTCGACGAAGGCGGCCATGCCTTCCTTCTGATCTTCGAAGGCGAACAGCGAATGGAACAGGCGCCGCTCCAGCGCCACGCCCGTCGTCAGGGTCGTCTCATAGGCGGCCTCGACCAGTTCCTTGTTCATGGCCACGGCCAGCGGCGACTGGGCGGCGATCTTCGCCGCGACGGCCAGAACCTCGTCGATCAGCGTGTCGGCCGGGAAGACCCGCGAGACCAGACCCGAGCGCTCGGCCTCCTCGGCGCCCATCATCCGGCCGGTCAGGATCATGTCCATGGCCTTGGACTTGCCGACGAAGCGGGTCAGGCGCTGAGTGCCGCCGATGCCCGGCGAGACGCCCAGCGTGATCTCGGGCTGGCCGAACTTGGCGGTGTCGGCCGCCAGGATGAAGTCGCACATCATCGCCAGCTCGCAGCCTCCGCCCAGGGCGTAGCCGGCGACGGCGGCGATGATCGGCTTGCGGCACTGCTCGACCGCCCGCGCCCCGGCCGTGAAGAAGTCGGCCTTGAACATCTGGGCGTAGCTCTTGTCCGACATCTCCTTGATGTCGGCGCCGGCCGCGAAGGCCTTGGCCGAGCCGGTCAGCACGATGCAGCCCACCGCGTCGTCGGCCTCCGCCGCGGCCAAGGCCTGGGCCAGCTCGCCCAACAGCGCCGTGTTCAGCGCATTCAGGGCCTCGGGCCGGTTCAGGCGGATCAGGGCGACGCCGGGCGCGGCCTCGGGCGCTTCGACGATCAGGGTCTGGTACTCGGCCATCGATGAGTCTCTCCTGCTTGAGCGGTGCATTTATAGAGAGCCGGGCGGCGTTGGGGAGCCCTTTAGGCGGCCGGTCGCCGATGCTTGACCGCCGCCTGAGATTTAGACCAGACTCTGATTCAATTTTGAGTGGCGTCGTGGCCTTGCATCTGTCCGCGCGCTTGTGGGCAGGGAGTTTCGGCATGGGCGTCTTCATCGGTACGTCGGGCAACGACACGATCGACGGCGGCCCCGTCAACGACACGCTGATCGGGCTCGATGGCGACGACATCCTCAGGGGCGGCCAAGGCCACGATATCCTCGAGGGCGGCCCCGGGGACGATCTACTCGATGGTGGGACAGGCTCCAACACCGCCGACTACACCCGCGCCACAAGCGGGGTGACGGTCGACCTGACGCTCACCGGCCCGCAAGTCACGGGCGGCGCCGGAACCGACACCTTGAAGTCCATCGGAGCGCTCCTAGGCTCCGACGTCGCCGACCGGCTGACCGGGGACAACCTCTCGAACCGCCTCGTCGGCAACGGAGGTGATGACGTCCTGCGCGGTGGCGGCGGTGACGACGCTCTCTACGGCGGGCTGGGCGACGACGTGCTCGACGGCGGCGCCAACGGTCAGTGGGGCGATGGGGCCAGCTATACCGATGCGACCAGCGGCGTAACGGTCGACCTCTCGAAGTCCGGCCCGCAGGCGACCGGATGGGGAAACGACACCCTGATCGGCATTGAAAGCGTTGACGGCTCGGCCTTCAACGATGTGCTCACCGGCGGCCTGGGCGCGGACGCTCTCTACGGCAACAACGGCAATGACATCCTGCGCGGCGGGGCCGGCGACGACGTCCTGGTAGGCGGCAATGGCGACGACATCGTCGATGGCGGCGACGGTTTCGATACCGTCGACTTCGGCCTGGTCAATTCAGGAGACTGGGCTTTCTCCGGCGCGACGGTGGATCTCTCCCTTGCCGCTCCTCAGGGGCCGGCCGGACAGCAAAAGACCTATATCAGCATCGAGCGGGTGGTCGGCGGCCTCGGCGCCGACCTTCTCAAGGCCGGCGCGACCGGCGCGACGCTGGAGGGCTCCGACGGCGCGGACATCCTCTACGGCGGGACCGGGGACGACATCCTCGACGGCGGCTACGGCGACGACACCTTCTATATCGGCGTTGGCGACGACAAGGTGACCGGCGGCTTCGGAACCGACACGGTCCACTTCGTGGCGGGCGCGACGGCCCTGAACCTGGATCTGAGCACCTTCAATAACGGCCAGTTCGCCGCCGGCGGCCTCTCGATCAAGGAAGTCGAGGTCATCGGCTCGATCACCGGCAGCGCCCAGAACGACAAGATCACAGTCGGCGCGGGCTATGCCGGTTCGGTCACGATCTACGGCGGGGCCGGCGACGACGTGCTGGTCGGCGGTGGCGGCGACGACATCATCCGCGGAGGGGCCGGCGTCGACACCATCGATGGCGGCGCCGGCAAGGACACGGTCCGCTACGCGGGGACGATGCGGGACTACCGCGTCGTCACCAACGGTGACGGCTCGATCACCGTTACCGATCTGCGCGCGGGGGCGGCCGACGGCGTTGACCACCTGACCAGCATCGAAACCCTGGCCTTCGCGGCGGAGCCCTCGATCGGCGAGGTCTCGGCGCGGGTGCTCAACATCCTGAGGCTGCCCGCGAGCGGTGCGGGCGCGGCCTTGTCTCAGACCCTGTTCGCCCAGTGGCAGACCGGCCAGCTGTCGGACGACCAGGTGACCAAGGCCATGGTCGACGCCGCTGACGCCACGACCTCGGTGGCCTCGATGAGCTACCAGTTCTTTACCGGCAAGGTCCCCACCCAGGGCGGCGTCGACTTCTTGATCGCGCCGACGGGGCCGAACCCGACGAACCTGAACAGCGCCTATTACGCCGAGTTCAACACGGTGAACCGTTACATCAACTTCGCGGTGAACCTGGGCAAGAAAGGCGAGGGCGCCGATAATTTCCTCGGCGGCTATCAGTACCTGTCGCTATTTGACGCCACCAAGAAGGCCTATGCGGCGATCTTCGGCGGCACGCCCAGCGACGCCAAGGTCCACAGCCTGATCGACAGCCGCGTGGACTATCTCGCCTATTACGGCGGCGACGGGCCGGAGGGCATGGGAACCAAGGCGGCCATGGTCGGCTTCCTGCTGGCGGCGGCGGCGACCGAGAACCTGGGCGTGATGGCCCGTTCGAACGACGCCTGGCTGACGGACCTAGCCGACGGCATGGCGCCGTACGCGGTCAACATCCTCGATCCGGCCGCCGGCTACTACAAGACCGAATACATCTTCGGCGGCGGCTAGCTCACACCTGGCAGACAGGGCAGAAGAAGGTCGAGCGGCCGGCCTGGACCTGGCGGGCGATGACGCCCTCGCAGCCCGGCGTCGGGCAGGGTTCGCCCTCGCGGTCGTAGACGCGGAAGCGGTGCTGGAAATAGCCCAGCGCCCCGTCGGCGGCGGCGAAGTCCTTCAGGGTGGAGCCGCCGACCTCGACGGCCTCGGCCAGCACCTCCTTGATCGCGAGGGTCAGGGGCGCGAGACGCTTCTTCGCGATCCCGCCCGACGGCTTGAACGGCGAGATGCGCGACCGGTGCAGGGCCTCGCACACATAGATATTGCCCAGGCCCGCGACGGTGCGTTGGTCCAGCAGCAGGGTCTTGGGTCCCTGCTTGCGGTTGGCGAACGCCTTTTCCAGCGTTTTGGCGTCGAAGCTCTCGCCCAGCGGCTCAGGCCCCATGGTGGCGAACCAGGGATGATGGCTGACGCGATCGGTGGGGATCAGGTCCATGAAGCCGAACCGGCGCGGATCATAATAGGTGACCATCGCGCCCTCTTCGGTCTCGAAGACGATGTGGGCGTGCTTGTCGTCCGGCTTGACCTCGCGGGCGAAATCGCCGGGACGGACAGCGCCCTCCGGCGCGGCGATCTCGAAGCGGCCGGTCATGCCGAGATGCATCACCAGGGTGTCGCCCCGGTCCAGCGGGGCGAGGATGTACTTGGCCCGGCGATCGAGGCGCAGGATCTTCGCGCCCGTCAGCCGCTGGACGAAGCCATCCGGCAGGGGAAAGCGCAGGTCAGGCCGGTTGGCGCGAACACGGGCCAGGCGCGCGCCGGACAGGACGGGCTCGAGACCGCGTCGCACGGTCTCGACTTCGGGCAATTCGGGCAAGGATCATTCCTTAAGGCGATGACGCGGCGCGAGGCGCAAGCTAATAGCGGACGTTCATATAGTAAGAGCGCGGCCCAAGGACGTCATGAGCAACACCTCCGCCAGCTTCGGTTTCAAGGACGTCGACGCCTCGCTGAAGGCCGGGATGGTGCGGGGCGTGTTCGACCGCGTGGCCAAGAACTACGACATCATGAACGACCTGATGAGCGGCGGCGTGCACCGGCTCTGGAAGGACGCCGTGGCCGCGCGCCTCAACCCGCAGCCGGGCGAGGTGATCATCGACTGCGCCGGCGGCACCGGCGACATGGCCCGCCGCTTCGCCAAGATGGCCCGGAGCGCCCAGCAGCGCCGAGGCGGCCCCGACGCGACCATCAACATCATCGACTACAATGCCGAGATGATCATGGCCGGCATCGAGCGGGGCGGCGAACCGGAAATCACCTGGACCGTCGGCGACGCCCAACGCCTGCCGCTGCCGGACGCCTACGCCAACGCCTATGTGATCTCGTTCGGCATCCGCAATGTCACCGACATCGACGCGGCCCTGCGCGAGGCCCGCCGCGTGCTGAAGCCGGGCGGCCGCTTCCTGTGCCTGGAGTTCTCGCGTCCGGTGACCGAGGCCCTGGCCAAGGCGTATGACGCCTACAGCTTCAAGGTCATCCCGCAGGTCGGCGAGTGGGTCGCCAAGGACCGCGAGGCCTATCAGTACCTGGTCGAGAGCATCCGCCGCTTCCCCGACCAGCGCACCTTCGCCGGCATGATGGAAAACGCCGGCTTCAAGCGGGTGACCTTCACCAACTTCACCGGCGGCGTCGCGGCTCTGCACCAGGGCTGGGCGCTCTGATTTGCTGATGGCCTTTTTTTCTCCCGACTTCCCCGGCGAATGCCGGGGCCCAGATCACGGGGCTGAGCTGCGCCAGGTTTGGTCAGCGCTCAGGCTGTATCTGGATCCCGGCATTCGCCGGGAAGATCGGGGTGAAGGGAAGGGGCGCGCCAAGTGACAAACGTCTCCGCGCTTCTACGCCTGACCGGCGCGGGCTGGGCCCTGGTCCGGGCCGACGCCCTGATCCCGCGCGAGGTCGAGCCGCAATTGCCGCCGTCGGCCAAGCTGGCGGGGCGGCTGCTGCGCCTGTTCGCCGGCGGGGCGGCCAGGCGCGGCCGGCCGGGCGAGCGCCTGGCGCGGGTGCTGGAAAAGCAGGGCCCGGCGGCGATCAAGATGGGCCAGTTCCTGTCGACACGGGCCGACATCTTCGGGACCGCCTTCGCCGAGGACCTGTCGCACCTGAAGGACCGCCTGGCCCCGTTCCCGCTCGAGACGGCCAAGGCGGAGATCGTCCGCAACCTCGGCAAGCCGCTGAGCGAGGTCTACCTCGAGATCGGCGAGCCGGTCGCCGCCGCGTCCCTGGCCCAGGCTCATCCGGCGGTGTTGATCGACGGCCGCAAGGTCGCGGTGAAAGTGCTGCGGCCCGGCGTCGAGCGCCAGGTCGCCCAGGACAGCGCCGTCCTGCGCCTGGCCGCGCGCCTGGCCGAGAAACTGGCCCCCGCCGCCCGCCGCCTGCGCCCGACCGAATTCGTCGAGGTCGTGATCCGATCGCTGGACCTGGAGATGGACCTGCGCTTCGAGGCCGCCGGTTGCGCCGAGCTGGGCGAGGCCATGGCGGTCGATCCCTATATGCGCGCGCCGCTGGTCTGCTGGGAGGGCGTCGGCAAGCGGGTCCTGACCCTGATCTGGGCCGAAGGAACACCCCTATCCGACCCCGCCGCGTTGGAACTGCCCGGCCTGGATCGCAAGGCCCTGGCCGAGAACGTCACCCGAGGTTTCCTGGCCCAGGCCCTGGACCACGGCCTGTTCCACGCCGACCTGCACGAGGGCAACCTGTTCGTCGCCGCGCCAGCCGAGGTGGTCGCCGTCGACTACGGCATCGTCGGTCGCCTGGGTCCCGGCGAGCGTCGCTACCTGGCCGAGATCCTCTACGGCTTCCTGAACCGCGACTACGCGCGGGTGGCCAAGATCCATTTCGACGCCGGCTATGTCCCCGCCCATCAGGACATGGACGCCTTCGCCCAGGCCCTGCGCGCCGTCGGCGAGCCGGTCTTCGGCCGCAACGCCCGCGAGGTCTCGATGGGCCGGCTCCTGGCGCAGCTGTTCGAGATCACCGCCCTGTTCGACATGGCCCTGCGGCCGGAGCTGGTGCTGCTGCAGAAGACCATGGTCACGGTCGAGGGCGTCGCGCGCCGCATCGACCCCACCCACGATCTGTGGGCCGCCGCCGACCCGGTGGTGCGCCGCTGGATCGGCCGCGAGCTATCGCCCGCCGCCAAGGCCCGCGACTTCGCCGAGGAAGCCCTGCGCGCCATCAAGGCCCTCGCCCGCCTGGCCGAGGCCCCGCCGGCGCCCGTCCCGGTCAAGGTGGAGCGTGACCAGACCTGGCCACTGCTGTGGTTCCTGGTCGGCGCGGCGACGGCGGGCGCGGCGTTCGTGACGGGCCTGCTGCTGGCGCGGTAGCCTTACCCTTCCGCCTGTTCCCGCCGCTTGGCCGCCGAAGCCCGGCGCGCCTCGCGGGTCTTCTGTTCGTCCCAGTAGGCCGCGCCCTCGTCCGGCTTGAACATCGTGCGCGGCGCGCCTTCGCGCGACACCACCGCGAAGACATTGCCCTTGGGATCGTAGATCAGCAGGTCGCCGTTCGCGCGCTTGAGCGTCTCCGCGCCCTTGGGCGGGTCGCTGACGAAGGCGTGGACCTTGGCGACATAGTCGTCGGTCGACCGGGCGTCGAAGGTCTTGCCGTTGCTCTGGAACGAACGCTCGGCGTTTTCTTCGGCCGTACGGGTGCGATTGGCGGCCCAGTACGGCTTGCCCGCCACCAGCTTGACCGGCGCATCGCGCGGATCGGCGCGGCGGACGCCCTCGCCCCTGCCGCCGTCGGTGGTCTCGGTCGGAGACCCAGCCTCCACGCTGGCGCGCTCGCCGGCCTTGGGCGCCTTGACCGCCGACGCCCCGCTATCGCAGGCCGAAAGGCTCATCAGGCCGAGCGCGGCCACAACGCCCGCCGAGATATGTCGCACAACCTTCATGATCGTATTCGCCCCATAACTCTATCTATGCGATTACTGAACGAAAGCGGAACGAGAGTCGAGTCCCTATCTTCGCCTTGTGATTGCCGGTCGGATTGCCTCTGGCGCTTTGGTTCGAGCGTGGGCATGTGCAGGGGACGAGACGAACGCGGAAAGCGGAGCGCGACGTGAGCGGAAAACGGGTTCTTCTGATCGTTGGCGGCGGGGTGGCGGCCTACAAGGCGCTGCTGCTGACGCGTCTCCTCCGCAAGGCGGGCGTCGGCGTGCGGCCGATCCTCACCAAGGCCGGCGCCGAGTTCGTCACGCCGCTGTCCCTGGCCGCCCTGGCCGAGGACAAGGTCTATCAGGAGCTGTTCTCCCTGACCGACGAGCACGAGATGGGCCATATCGAGCTGTCACGCTCGGCAGACCTGATCGTCGTGTCCCCCGCGACGGCCGACCTGATCGCCAAGGCGGCCCATGGCCTGGCCGGGGATCTGGCTTCCACCACCCTACTGGCCACCGACAAGCCGGTTCTAATGGCCCCGGCCATGAATGTGAGGATGTGGCTGCATCCGGCCACCCAGCGCAACATCGCCGCCCTGAAAGCCGACGGCGTCAGCTTCGTCGGGCCGGACGAGGGCGCCATGGCCTGCGGCGAGTTCGGCCCCGGCCGCCTGGCCGAGCCGGAAGAGATTTTCGCGGCGATCATGGCGCTCCTTGAAGGAAAGGCCGCCCGGCCGCTGGCCGGGAAGAAGGCCCTGGTCACCGCCGGCCCGACTTTCGAGCCGATCGACCCGGTGCGCGGGATCACCAACCGCTCCAGCGGCAAGCAGGGCTTCGCGATCGCTGAGGCGCTGGCGAAACTCGGCGCCGAGGTCACCCTGATCGCCGGCCCAGTCGCCCTGCCGACCCCGGTGGGGGTCAAGCGGATCGATGTCGAGACCGCCCGCCAGATGCTGGCGGCCAGCCAGGCGGCCCTGCCGGCCGACGTCGGCGTGTTCGTGGCCGCCGTCGCCGACTGGCGGGTGGACGAGGCGTTCGGGACCAAGCTGAAGAAGGAAAAGGGCGGCCCGCCGGCCCTGACCTTCGTCGAGAACCCCGACATCCTGGCGACCCTGTCGGCCACCGGACCCTTGCGGCCGAAACTGGTCGTCGGCTTCGCAGCCGAGACCGACCATGTCGAGGAGCACGCCCGCGCCAAGCTGGCCCGCAAGGGCTGCGACTGGATCATCGCCAACGACGTCACCGAACCGGGCGTGATGGGCGGGACCGAGAACGCCGTGCTGTTGATCACCAAGGACGGGCTTGAGCGCTGGGACCGCGCGGCCAAGGATCAGGTGGCGGCCCAAATCGCGAAGCGGATCGCCGACGCCCTCGCTTAAGCGGCGCTGGCCGGAGGCCCGGCAAATCAGCTACAGCCGGGCGCACCTTTCCAGATCAGGAGCCGCCAGCATGTCCGCCATCCCCGCCGGCCTCGCCATCCGCTTCAAGCGCTGGGACGGCAATGCCGACCTGCCGGTTCCGGCCTATGCGACCGCCGGCGCGGCGGGCTTCGACCTCCGCGCCCATGTTCCCGAAGACGAGCCGATCGTCCTGAAGCCGGGCTCGCGCTGTATGGCCCCGACCGGCTTCTCTGTGGCGATTCCGGACGGTTATGAGATGCAGGTGCGCCCGCGCTCGGGCCTGGCGTTCAAGAACGGCGTCACGGTGGTCAACGCCCCGGGCACCGTCGACAGCGACTATCGCGGTCAGGTCTGCGTGCTGCTGATCAATCTGGGCGAAGAGGATTTCACCATCCGCCGGGGCGACCGCATCGCCCAGGGCGTGATCGCGGCGGCCCCGCAATGGACGCTGGTCGAGGTCGACGACCTGGACGCCACCGACCGGGGCGCGGGCGGCTTCGGCTCGACGGGCGTCTAGACTTTATCCTGGATCGCGCGGTGGCCGCCAAAAATGGCGGTCACCCTTGGCAATCGCTCAGACGGCCGGGTGGATAGCCCGCAGGCCCAGCATCAGATAGCCGCCAAAGCCGGCCGCGAAAGCAGCCGCAGCCATCCAGAGCACCGGGCGGATCATGTCGAGCGGCGTCTGAGGGTGGGACTTCATCTGAACCTCCTGCGACCTTCAGCGGGGCCGGCGAATACTGACGCCGGAGGAGATACGCGCTCCCGAACCGTTGGTTGCCGTTGGGGAGCGGCTTTTAGTCTGTCGTGATTCCGGCGCAAGAAAAATCGTGGCGTGTCGTCGCAGGGTCAGGCTCACGCGGCTGCCGAGACCGCGACGGCCCGTCGGCTCGACGATGTCCAGGAACCTTTCGTCGATCGTTGATTTTTGGACGGGTGCGTCCATTTATCCCTTGAAGGGCGCGTCGGACCCCAGTATCCGGCGCCTTCGAACTTTCGATCGGAACAGATCATGGCCTCGCCGGAAACCTCCGCGAACAGGAAGAGCAAGCTGGTCCCGATGATCGCCGGAGGGGCCATCCTGGCCGGCGTGGTCGTCGGCGGGACGTTCTGGTTCCTCGACAAGCAGCACTTCGAGAGCACCGACAACGCCTTCGTCCAGGCCGACACCGTGTCGGTCAGCCCGCAGGTCTCCGGCTATGTCGCCGAGGTGCTGGTGGCCGACAACCAGCGGGTCGAGGCCGGCCAGGTGCTGGCCAAGATCGACCCCTCGACCTTCCAGGCGCGCCTGGATCAGGCGATCGCCAACGCCAGCGCCGCCGACGCGGCCATCCGCGCCATCGACGACAAGGCCAGCCTGGAGCAGGCGATGATCGCCCAGAAGGCGGCCGGCGTGACCAGCGCTCAGGCCGACGCTGGGCGCGCCAAGGCCGACCTCGAGCGCTACGACGCCCTGGCCAAGCAAGGCTGGGTCTCGCAACAGAAGGTCCAGACCGAGCGCGCCGGAGCCACCCAGACCGCGGCCGGCGTCGCCAGCGCCCAGGCCGCTCTCGAGGCCGAGAAGCGCGCCGCCCAGTCGCTGGGCTCGGCCAAGGCCCAGACCATCGCCCAGGCCGCCGCCGCCCACGCCGCCGTGGAGCAGGCCAAGCTGGACCTGGAGCGCACCGTGATCCGCGCGCCCGCCGGCGGCGTGGTCGGCGCCCGCTCGGTCCGTCCGGGCCAGTTGGTCCAGCCGGGCGTGGCGCTGATGTCGATCGTGCCGCTGGGCCAGGCCTATATCGTCGCCAACTTCAAGGAGACCCAGGTCTCGCGCATCCGTGTCGGCCAGCCGGTCGAGATCAAGGCCGACGCCTTCGGCAAGCAGAAGATCGTCGGCAAGGTCGACAGCTTCGCCCCCGCCACCGGCCAGGAGTTCGCCCTGATCCCGGTCGAGAACGCCGTCGGCAATTTCACCAAGATCACCCAGCGCCTGCCGGTCAAGATCGTGGTCGACCGCAGCCAGCTCGGCCAGGCCCTTCGCCCGGGCCTGTCGGTCGAGATCAAGGTCGACGTCCGCGACCGGTCGGGCCCCTCGTTCGCCGAGGCCGGCCAAGCCACGCCGCAAGTCGCCCGCCAGGGCGTGGATCGCTAGAGCGAAGGAGCGCGTCATGACCGACGCCGCCCTGCCCGCCGCCGCTCCCCAGGCCCCGACAAAACCCGAGGTCGACTGGACCAAGCTGTTCCTCGGCTTCGGCGCCATGGTCATCGGCCAGTTCATGGCCATCCTGGACATCCAGATCGTGGCGGCCTCGCTGCCGCAGATCCAGGCCGGCGTTGGGGCCAGCACCGACCAGATCAGCTGGATCCAGACGGCCTATCTGATCCCCGAGGTCGTGATGATCCCGCTGTCGGGATACCTGTCGCGCCTGTGGGGCACCCAGCGCCTCTATCTGATCTCGTGCACCGGCTTCATCGTCATGAGCGTGCTGACGGGCCTGTCCTCGTCGATCGACATGATGATCCTGACGCGGGCTCTGCAGGGCTTCATCGGCGGGGCGATGATCCCGACGGTGTTCGCCGTGGCCTTCACCGCCTTCCCGCCCGAGCGGCGCATCACCGCCAGCGTGATCATGGGCCTGATCGTCACCCTGGCCCCGACGGTCGGTCCCACCCTGGGCGGACACCTGACCGAGGCGTTGAGCTGGCGCTGGCTGTTCTTCATCAACGTCCCGACCGGGTTGGTGGTGCTGTTCGGCGTCTATCGCTGGGCCGACTTCGACAAGGGCGATCCCAGCCTGGCCAAGGGCTTCGACTGGTTCGGGCTGATCGTCATGGCGATCTTCCTGATGAGCATGCAGTTCGTGCTGGAAGAGGGCGCCAAGGACGACTGGTTCGACGACAGCGGCATCCTGTGGCTGACCGTGGTCGCCGTCCTGGGCGGGGTGACCTTCATCTGGCGACAGCTGACCTACAGGAACCCGATCGTCGAACTGCGCGCTTTCGCCAATCGCAACTTCTCGGTCGGCGTGCTGATGACGGCCGTCTCGGGCGCCAGCCTGTTCGGCGGCACCTTCCTGCTGCCGCAGTTCCTGGGCCGGGTGCGCCACTATTCGGCGTCGGAGGTCGGCACCACGATGATCGTCTCGGGCCTGTCGATGTTCCTGACCGGGCCGATCGCCGGCCGCCTGGTTCGCAAGACCGACCCGCGCGTGCCGATGTTCATCGGCTTCATTCTGGCCGGCTGGGGCATGTACATGGCCCACGGCGTGACCAAGGACTGGGGTTTCTGGGAATTCGCCGGCGTCCAGGCTTGTCGCGGCGTCGGGGTCATGATCGCCATGATCGCCACCCAGCAGATCACGATGAGCACCCTGCCCCCGCATATGGTCAAGAACGCCTCCGGCCTGGTGAACCTGTCGCGCAACACCGGCGGGGCCATCGGCCTTGCCCTGCTCGCCACCTCGATCTCCCAGCAGACGGCGCTCTACTACGACGACCTGACCTCGAAGGTGACCCAGGGCGGCGCGACGGCCGGCATGATGGCAGGCCTGATGGAGCGGATGCAGCAGTTGGGCGTCGCCGACCCCGGCGGCGCGGCGCGCAAGGCCATCGGCGGCATGTTGCAGCAGCAGGCCACGGTCATGGCCTTCGGCGATAGCTTCACCCTGCTGGCCATCGGCTGCTTCGTCGCCGCTGGCGTCTCGCTGCTGGCCGCGCCGGTCAAGAACGCCGCCCCGCCGCCTTCGGACGCTCACTGATGCCCGGAGTTTTCTGATGCCAAGGGTGCCCGGACAGATCGACGTCGCCAAGACCGAAGCCATCCTCGACGCCGCCGTCGAGGTGATCGGCGAACGCGGCCTGGCCGCTCCGATGGAGGCGATCGCCCGCCGCGCGGGGGTCTCCAAGCAGACGGTCTACAACCACTACGGCTCCAAGGCCGAGCTGATGCGGGCCTTGATGAACCGGCGGGTCGAGGCCATCACCGCCTCGCTGCGTGAACCGGGGGCGGTGGACAACCCGACCGAGACGCTGGAGGCCTATGCCCGCTCGGTGCTGGAAACGGTGATCACCAGCAAGAGCTACTCGATGATGCGGGTGATCATGCTGGGATCGGGCGAGATGCCCGACGTCGCCAAGGAGGTCTTCGAGGCCGGCCCGTTGAGCGCCCGCCGGCAACTGGCGGCGTTCCTGAAGACCGAGACCGAGCTGGGCCGGATGAAGGTGGAGAATTTCGACCAGGCCGCGGAGTTCTTTTCCGGCATGGTCATGGGTCACAGCCAGCTGCGCTCGCTGCTGCGCCTGCCGTCCGACAAGACGCCGGACGAATACGGCCGCCTCGCGCGGGAGGCGGCCGTTCGTTTCATGCGGGCCTACGCGCCGTAAGCGCGATTAGCCGAAGTGGCCGCCGGTCTTGGCGGCCATGGCGCTAGAGAAGCCTTAAGCCTCTTCGGGGTCCGGCATGCCCATCATGTGGAAACCGGCGTCGACGTGGACGACTTCACCCGTGGTCGACTTGCCAAGATCCGAGGCCAGCCACAGGGCGCAGCCCGCGACGCCTTCCATCGAGGTGTCTTCCTTCATCGCCGAGAAGGCGCGGCCCTGGGCGATCATGCCGCGGCCGCCCGAGATGCCGGCCAGCGACAGAGTGCGCATGGCGCCGGCCGAGATGGCGTTGGCGCGGATGCCTTTGGGACCCAGGTCGCGAGCGATGTAGCGGGTCGAGGCTTCCAGAGCCGCCTTGGCCACGCCCATGGTGTTGTAGTTCGGGATCGTCCGCTCCGACCCCAGATAGGTCATGGTCACCAGCGAGCCGCCGTTCGGCATGATCTTGCTGGCGCGCTTGGCGACATCCACGAAGCTGAAGGCCGAGATGTTCATGGCCGTCAGGAAACCTTCGCGGGTGGTGTTGTCCACGAACGAGCCCTTCAGCTCGTTCTTGTTGGCGAAGGCCACCGAGTGGATCACGAAATCCAGCGCGCCGAATTCCTTCTCGATCAGCGCGAAGGCCGCGTCCATCGAGGCGTCGTCGGTGACGTCGCAGGGGATCATCGTCTTGACGCCGATGCTCTCGGCCAGCGGGCGCACGCGGCGCTCCAGGTCCTCGCCCTGATAGGTGAAGGCCATCTCGGCGCCCTGGGCGGCCAGCTGGCTGGCGATGCCCCAGGCGATCGAGTTGTGATTGGCCACGCCCATGACGAGGCCCTTCTTGCCCCGCATCAGCTCGCCCTTGGGGAACGCGTATTCGTCGGCCATGTGTCGGGCCCTTTCCGGAAGTCGTTGACCGCTGGTTAGCAGGCGGCTCCGCCGGGCGGAACCCTCCCCAACCTAGTCGGCGCGGCTGAAGATCAACGTGCCGTTGGTGCCGCCGAAGCCAAAGCTGTTGGACATCACCGTCTGCAGCGGCTTGTCGACGCGCTGGCGCAGGATCGGCAGATCGGCGAACTCGGGATCCAGCGTCTCGATGTTGGCGCTCTCGCAGGCGAAGCCGTTGTTGAGCATCAGGATCGAGTAGATGGCCTCCTGCGCGCCAGCCGCGCCCAGGCTGTGCCCGGTCAGCGACTTGGTCGACGAGATCATCGGGGCCTTGTCGCCGAAAACCTCGCGCACCGCGCCCATCTCCTTGCTGTCGCCGACCGGCGTCGAGGTGCCGTGCGGGTTCAGGTAGTCGATGGTCCGGCCGCCGGCGTCGGCCATGGCCAGCTTCATGCAGCGCGCCGCGCCCTCGCCCGACGGGGCGACCATGTCATAGCCGTCGGAATTGGCCGCATAGCCCACGAGTTCGCCGTAGATCTTGGCCCCGCGCGCCTTGGCGTGCTCGTACTCCTCCAGCACCACGACGCCCGCGCCGCCGGCGATCACGAAGCCGTCGCGGTCCTTGTCGTAGGCGCGGCTGGCCACCGCCGGGCGGTCGTTGAAGTTGCTGCTCATGGCGCCCATGGCGTCGAACAGGTTCGACAGGGTCCAGTCCAGCTCCTCGCAGCCGCCGGCGAAGATGATGTCCTGCTTGCCCATCTGGATCTGCTCGGCGCCCGCGCCGATGCAGTGGGCGCTGGTCGCGCAGGCCGAGCTGATCGAATAGTTGATCCCGCGGATCTTGAACCAGGTCGACAGCACCGCCGACGGACCCGAGCTCATGGCCTTGGGCACCGCGAACGGACCGATCCGCTTGGGACCCTTCTCCCTCGTCGTGGCGGCGGCCTCGACGATGACGCGGGTGGACGGGCCGCCCGAGCCGACGATCAGGCCGGTGCGCTCGTTGGAGATGTCGCTCTCCTCAAGGCCGGAGTCGGCGATCGCCTGCTCCATGGCGATGTGGGCGTAGGCCGTGCCGGGCGCCAGGAAGCGGGCGGCGCGGCGGTCGACCAGCGGCTCCCACTCGATCTGGGGCGCGGCGTGGACCTGACAGCGGAAGCCGAGCTCGGCATATTCCGGCGCGGCGATCACGCCGGACTTGGCTTCCTTCAGGGACGCCAACACCTCATTGGCGTTGTTGCCGATGGACGAGACGATCCCCAGTCCGGTGACGACGACGCGACGCATATCGTAAATCCTCTTCTCCCCCTCGAAATCCGCCAGGGGCCAGCTCTCCCAAATCCCCGAGCGCGGCGTCGCCGCTCCCGGAATGGCCGGTCTCGTCTAACGGATCAGGACGCCATCTGTTCGGGCGTGAACAGCCCGACCTTGAGGTCCTTGGTTTCGTATATGGCCTTGCCGTCGGCTTCCAGGACGCCGTCGGCGATTCCCATGACCAACTTACGCATGATCACCCGCTTCAGGTCGATCTTATAGACGACTTTCTTGACGTCCGGCGTCACCTGGCCCGTAAACTTGACCTCGCCGACGCCCAGGGCGCGGCCACGGCCGGGACCACCCGACCAACCCAGGAAGAAGCCGACCAGCTGCCACATGGCGTCCAGGCCCAGGCACCCGGGCATGACGGGATCGCCGATGAAGTGACAGCCGAAGAACCAAAGGTCGGGATTGATGTCGAACTCGGCCTCGACATAGCCCTTGCCGTGCTTGCCGCCCTCGGCCTCGATCCGGACGATGCGATCGAACATCAGCATCGGCGGGGCCGGAAGCTGGGCGTTGCCGGGGCCGAACAGCTCGCCGCGGCCGCAGGCCAGGAGTTCTTCGAAGGTGTAGGCGTTCTTCTGCATGGGGACGCCCTAGCACGGCGGCGGGTCAGGTCTCAACGTTTCCCTGACGGGGGGTGTTCCGACGCCGGGCGGACGGGCGCCTAACCCTTGCGACACTGCACGGCCGGATCCGCGCCCCAGATGTCGCTTTCCTTGGCCCAGCCGGACGAGCCGTCGGCGCGCAGCTTGCACCAGCCCTCTTCGCACTTGTCGAGCTGGGCGACCGAGCGGCCCTTCAGATAGGCGCTGACCTTGGCTCCATCCCGGGGGGCGCCGAGCAGAGGCAGGTTGGTCGGCTGCACGCGCATGGCCGAGCGGCGGCCGTCGGTGGTCCGCTTGTGCACCCAGGCCAGTCCGCCTTCCGGATCGCAGATCCGACGCCACTCGCGGGTTTCGGCCACCACCTGCACCGGCAGGCCCTTGGCATGGTAGATCCAGAGCAGCCGATGGGCCTCGTCCGGGCCGTTGCGCGCGTTGACCTCGGCGTATTTCAGCGACACATAACGTGGCACCTCCAGGCCCGACGGCGTGATCTTGGGACCCTCCGCCAGGGCCGGACCCGCCAGCAGACCGACGATCGCCCCAAGAACGACATGAAACGAACCTTGTTTTGTTTTCGACGGCATGTTGCTTGGCCCCTTCGGGCCCCTTTGCTACAGCTTTCAAACGCCCGTCAGTGAGAGCTTTTCAAACCGCCCATGGCCGCCCGCAAGCTCAAAGTCATCGTCACCCGCAAACTCCCCGATCCGGTGGAGACGCGAATGTGCGAACTGTTCGATACCGAACTGAACGTCTCCGACAAACCCTTGACGGCGGATGAACTGGTCGAGGCCATGAGCCGCGCCGATGTGCTAGTGCCGACGATCACCGATCGTATCGACTCGCGCCTTCTGTCGCGATCCGGCGATCGGCTCAAGCTGATCGCCAATTTCGGGGCCGGCGTCGACAATATCGACGTCGCCACGGCCAATGCGCGCGGCATCATCGTCACCAATACGCCGGGGGTTCTGACCGAGGACACGGCCGACCTGACCATGACCCTGATCATGGCCGCCTCGCGCCGGATCGTCGAAGGCGCCGAGGTGGTCAAGTCCGGCGGCTTCCACGGCTGGTCGCCGACCTGGATGCTGGGCCGCCGCCTGTGGGGCAAGCGCCTGGGCATCATCGGCATGGGCCGCATCGGTCAGGCCGTGGCTCGGCGCGCCAAGGCCTTCGGCATGCAGGTGCACTATCACAACCGCAAGCCCGTCAGCCCGCGCATCGCCGAGGAGCTGGGCTGCACCTACTGGGAAAGCCTCGACCAGATGCTGGCCCGGATGGACTTTGTCTCGGTCAACTGCCCACACACCCCGGCCACCTATCACCTGCTGTCGGCTCGCCGCCTGAAGCTGCTGCGGCCGCACGTGGTGCTGGTCAACACCGCCCGCGGCGAGGTGATCGACGAAGGCGCGCTGGCCAACATGCTGGCCAAGGGCGAGATCGCCGGCGCGGGCCTCGACGTCTACGAGCACGAGCCCGCGATCAACCCCAAACTCCTGAAGCTGCCCAATGTCGTGCTGCTGCCCCACATGGGCTCGGCGACGGTCGAGGGCCGGATCGACATGGGCGAGAAGGTCATCGTCAACGTGAAGACCTTCATGGACGGCCACCGGCCGCCAGACCGGGTGATCCCGGCGATGCTGTAAGGGCTCAGCGGGTCGTCATGTTGGCGGCCATGCGCCCGAAGACGTCGTTGAGCGCCCCGGCCATCTCGCGATCGACCTGAACCTGGTCCAAGGCGCGGCGCATCGCCTCCGTCCATTGCCCCGCCGTGGCGGCGTCGATCGGCATCGCGCGGTGCATGGACATCATGCAGACGCCTGGGTTCGCGACGAACCAGTCGCGCGGGCCGCCCAGCCAGCCGGTCAGCCAACCCTTCAGCGCGGCGCGCACGTTGGTCATGTCGGGCGCGTGCATGGCCCGCAGTCCCGCATAGGCCTGGTCGGTCTCGACGAGGTCGTAGAAGGCTTCGACCAGGGCGTCGACGCGGGCGGCGCCGCCGATCTGGTCGAAGGCGGTCTGTTGAACGGTCATCGAAGGCTCCGGACTCGAAACCGGCAGGATCGACGCGATCGACCGACCGCGCCTTGATCCCCCTCAAGCCCGTCGCGCGAACCTAGCCGCGCATGTCGCCCGTCTCGACGAACCGCTGGTGCCAGGCGAAGGCCTCGTCCAGCAGGGTCGGGGATTGCTGGCCGTAGGAGTCGCGGCGGGCGCGGGCCAGATAGTCCTTGAGGGCCGGACGGTAGTCCGGGTGCGAGCAGTTCTCGATGATCACCTCGGCCCGCTGGCGGGGCGACAGGCCGCGCAGATCGGCCAGGCCCTGTTCGGTGACCAGGATCTGGACGTCCTGATTGATGTGGTCGACGTGCGGCGCCTTCGGGACGATGGTCGAGATCTTGCCGCCCTTGGCGGTCGAGGGGGCCATGAAGATCGAGACATAGGCGTTGCGGGCGAAGTCGCCGCTGCCGCCGATGCCGTTCTGGATGCGCGAGCCCATCAGGTGGGTCGAGTTCACCGCCCCGTGGATGTCGGCCTCGATCATGCCGTTCATGGCGATGCAGCCCAGGCGGCGGATCAGCTCGGGGTGATTGCTGATCTCCTGGGGCCGCAGCACCAGCCGATCGCGGAAGCGGGCCATGTCGGCGTTCAGGGCGGCGGCCGCCTCGGGGCTCAACGAGAACGCGGTGGCCGAAGCGGTCAGCAGCTTGCCGGATTCCATCAGCTCCAGCATCCCGTCCTGCAGCACCTCGGTAAAGGCGGTCAGGTTGTCGAACGGACCGTGGACCAGGCCCGACATCACCGCGTTGGCGATGTTGCCCACGCCCGACTGCAACGGCAGCAGGCTGGCCGGCAGGCGGCCGCGCGCGACCTCGTGACGGAAGAATTCCAGGAGGTGGCCGGCGATGGCGCGATGGTCCTCGCCCGGGGCGTCGAACGGCAGATTGCGGTCGGGGGAGTCGGTCTCGACGATGGCGACGATCTTGGAGGGGTCGCAGCGGAAATAGGCCTCGCCGATGCGCTGGTCGGGCCGCACCAGAGGGATCGGCACCCGGTTCGGCGGCAGGGCGGTGCCGTAGTAGATGTCGTGCATCCCTTCCAGCGCCGGGTTCTGCCAGCGGTTGACCTCCAGGATCACCTTCGAGGCCCGGTCGATCCAGGTCTTGTTGTTGCCCACCGACGAGGACGGGATCAGCGCGCCGTCGGGGCGGATGCCGCTGACCTCGATGATCGCCGTGTCCAACGGACCCAGGAACCCCTGCCAGGCCATCGGCGCGACCTGGGACAGGTGCATGTCGAAATAGTCCATCTCGCCGCGATTGATCTTGTCGCGGGCGATGGGATCGGAGTTGTACGGCAAGCGGAATTCGATGCCGTCAGCCTTGGCCAGGGCGCCGTCCAGCTCCGGCCCCGTCGAGGCCCCGGTCCAGACTCTCAGGCGGAAGGGGTTTCCAGCCGCGTGCTCGGCTTCGATGCGGCTGGCCAGGGCCATCGGCACGGCCTTGGGATAGCCCGATCCGGTGAAGCCGCTCATGCCCACCGTTTCGCCCGGCGCGATCAGCGCCGCGGCCGCCTCGGCCGGCATGATCCTGGCCGCCAGGCTCTCCAGTCCGATCCGTGATCCGCTCATCTTCAAAGCCTCCGTACAGGACGCCGAGGGCTTAGCTTGGCCGTCGGGCCGGTGTCTGTCCCGTATTAGCCCGCAGCGGTCAATATCTGACGGGGTGCGTCGCCAGCCACGCCTTCAGATCGGCCACCGATCGGTCCGGAATCTGCTCCATCGGCACGTGGCCGACTCCCGGATAGAGGATCAGGGTCGCGCCCGGTATGGCCTTGTGGAATTTCTCGCCGTCCAGGGCCGGGATCAGCCGATCGTCCTGGCCGAACATCACCAGGGTGGGAACATGGATCCGCGACAGCTCGGACGCCGAGGCCAGGCGGCGCGGGCCGGTCTGCAGGCCCAGCAGGATATCCCGGTGACCCGGCGCGCGCGCCAGGTCGACATAGCGATCGATCAGCGCCGGGGTGACCAGCCTGGGATCCAGATAGGCCGCGCGCAGGCCCTGGGCGACCAGCGGCCGGGCGTCGATGTTTCGCAACAGCTTTCGTCCCAGCGGATTGCGCAGGATCGCGAAAATCGAGGCCCCTCCGGCCTTGCTCATCGGCCAGCCGGCCGCATCGACCAGGACCAGGCGCTGGACCTTGTCCGGATGGTTCAGCGCATAGGCCCAGGCCACCCCGCCGCCCATCGAGTTGCCGCCGAGGGTAAAGCGGGTCAGGCCCAGCTTGCCCGTCACGCCGTCGACAACAGCGTCGAAGCCGTCTCGCCCGGCCGCATAGCCCAGGGGCGTACGGGTCAAGCCATGGCCGGGCAGGTCGAGGACAACCACGCGGTAATCGCTCGACAGCGCCTTGGCCCACGCGTCCCAGGCATGGGTCGAGGCCGAGAAGCCATGCACCAGCACGACGGCCGGGGCCTCGCGCGGGCCGAGATCGCGATAGTGCGCCCGAACGCCGCCCGGCAGGTCCATGTACCGGGAATCGGCGTAGCCATACCGCGCTTCCAGCGCGGCGTAGGGTATGTCCGGCCGCTGCAGCAGAAGCCAGCCGGCGGTCGCCAGCACCACGATCAGTCCAAGAGCGGTCGCGAGGCCGCGCGCCAGCGTCTTCATCCCGCCCCTCCCGGCGCCTGAACCCCAGCTTCGGAATTTGGACGAACGTCGTTCCGCGTCAAGCGCCGCACGACGGACAATGGGGATCGGCCCCGATCCGCACGGTGCGGGTTTCGGCCGAAAGGGCGTCATAGATCAAAAGCTTGCCCGACAAGGGTTCGCCTGCGCCGACGACCAGCTTGATCGCCTCCAGGGCCATCATCGATCCGATCACCCCCGCCAGCGCGCCGACCACGCCGACCAAGGCGCAGGTCTCGGCGTCCGGCGGGGTTTCCGGCACCAGGCAACGGTAGCACGGCCTGCCGTGGAACACCCCGACCTGACCGGTCCAGCGCCCCAGGGCCCCGCTGACCAGTGGCTTGCCGTGGACCAGGCAGGCGTCGCTGACGGCGAAGCGAGTGGCGAAGTCGTCGGTGCCGTCCAGGACGAGGTCATACCGGCCGACGATGTCGCCGGCATTGGCGGAGTCCAGCCATACCGGATGGGTTTCCACGACGGTGTGCGGGTTCAGGGCGGCCAGACGCTCGACCGCCGCCTCGACCTTGGGCCGGCCGACATCGGCGGTGGCGTAGAGCACCTGGCGCTGCAGGTTCGACAGCGAGACGGCGTCGGGATCCACCAGGCCGATCGTTCCAATCCCGGCCGCGGCCAGATACAGCGCCGCCGGCGCGCCCAGGCCCCCGGCCCCGACCATCAGCACGCGCGCGCCTTTCAGCTTTTGCTGACCCGGACCGCCGACTTCGCGAAGCACCAGATGGCGGGCGTAGCGCTCGACCTCGGCTTCTGAAAAACTCATGGCGCTTGACCCTCCGGCCCGGCCTCGCCACATGCGAAGCCATGCAAAGCAGCAATTCCTTCCCCGACTGGCACGGCACGACCATTCTGGCGGTGCGCAAGAACGGACAGACGGTGATCGCCGGCGACGGACAGGTCTCCATGGGCCCAACCGTCGTCAAGGGCAACGCCCGCAAGGTGCGACGGCTGGCCGGCGGCAAGGTGGTGGCCGGCTTCGCCGGGGCCACGGCCGACGCCTTCACCCTGATCGAGCGCCTCGAGGCCAAGCTGGAGCAATATCCCGACCAGCTGGCCCGCGCCTGCGTGGATCTGGCCAAGGACTGGCGGACCGACCGCTATCTGCGCCGGCTGGAAGCCATGCTGCTGGTGGCCGACAAGACCGCCATCTACACCGTCACCGGCGTCGGCGACGTGCTGGAACCGGGCGAGAGCGCCGACGGCAACGCCGTGGCGGCGATCGGCTCGGGCGGAAATTATGCCTTGGCGGCGGGTAAGGCGCTAATCGACCAGAATCTTTCGGCCGAGGAGATCGCTCGCAAGGCGATGGCCATCGCCGCCGAGATCTGCGTCTACACCAACGGCAATCTCACGGTCGAAGCGCTTTAGGGCGAGGCCCAGCGGGGTTTCGTCGCAAACGAGATGCGCGGCACATTCTCCCGACGCTTGGCTAGGCGCGGGGAGGATTCCGCCATGCTGAAGACCCTTTTGATCGCTTGCGTTGCGTTGGCCGGCGCCGGCGCCGTTCAGGCCGAGTCCAAGAACCCCGCCGACCAGGTGGAGGCCGCCGAGCGCGCCTTCGCGGCCGACGGCCTGACCCTTGGCGTGAAGCGAGCGTTCCTGAAGCATATGGCCGACGACGCCATCATCTTCACGCCCACGCCGGCCAACGCTCGCGCCTTCTACGAAAGTCGGGCGGGCGACAATGGGCCCAAGCTGGAATGGTGGCCGGCGTGGGTGGTCGCCGCCAGGTCCGGAGACCTGGCCCTTTCCACCGGCCCGTCCTTTTTCGAAGGCAAGCCGGGCGGCTGGTACGCCAGCATCTGGCGCAAGGACGCCGACAATGTCTGGCGCTGGATCTATGACGGCGGCAGCGCCGCCGACCCGGTCTCGGCCCCCGTCCAGACGACGCCGGCGCGGAAAGGGCCAATGTCCAAGACTGGCGAAGGCTCGGCCGCCAAGGCCTTCGACGCCGTGCGGGCGGCCGAGACGATGCTGAGCCAATCGGCCGAGAAAGACGCGCCCCTGGCTTACAAGGCCGTTCTGTCGGCCGACGCCCATTTGATCGGTCCGCGCGGAACTCGCGCCTTGCTCCCAACGGCGATCGCGGAACGCTTGCAACAGCGTCCGACGGCCATGACCCTGACCTTACGGGGCGGCGGCGCCTCCAAGGCCGGCGATTTCGTCTGGACTCATGGCGAAGCCGCGTGGTCGGAGGGTCAAAAAGCCGTCGCCGCGCACTATATGCATGTCTGGCAAAGGCGGCCCAACGGGTGGCGCCTGATCTTCGAGACCCTGATCAACGACCGATGACCGAGTTTTCCCCCCGCGAGATCGTTTCCGAACTGGACCGCTACATCGTCGGTCACGCCGAGGCCAAGAAGGCCGTCGCCGTGGCCTTGCGCAACCGCTGGCGCCGGCGGCGCGTGCCGGCCGATCTGCGTGACGAGGTCACCCCCAAGAACATCCTGCTGATCGGCCCCACCGGCGTCGGCAAGACCGAGATCGCCCGCCGCCTGGCCAAGCTGGCCCAGGCGCCGTTCCTCAAGGTCGAGGCCACCAAGTTCACCGAGGTCGGCTATGTCGGCCGCGACGTCGACCAGATCGTCCGCGATCTCGTGGAAAGCGCCCTGGCCATGGTCCGCGACAAGCGCCGCGCCGCCGTGAAGGCGAAAGCGGAAGCCGCCGCCGAGGAGCGCATCCTCGACGCCATGACCGGCCCCGGCTCGACCGCCGCCCGCGACAGTTTCCGCAAGAAGCTCCGCGCCGGCGAGCTGGACGATAAGGAAATCGAGCTGCAGCTGGCCGACACGGGCAGCGGCGCCAGCTTCGAGATCCCCGGCCAGCCCGGCGCACAGGTGCTGAACCTGTCGGAAATGATGAAGTCGTTCGGCGGCGGTCGCACCAAGACCCACAAGACCTCCGTCACCGGAGCCTGGGCCCCGCTGATCGCCGAGGAAAGCGACAAGCTGCTCGACCAGGAAGCCCTGACTCAAGAGGCCCTGGAGCTGACCGAGAACCACGGCATCGTCTTCCTGGACGAGATCGACAAGGTCGCCAGCAGCGCCCAGCGCTCGGGCGCCGACGTCTCCCGCGAGGGCGTGCAGCGCGATCTGCTGCCGCTGATCGAGGGTACCACGGTCTCGACCAAGTACGGGCCCGTGAAGACCGACCACATCCTGTTCATCGCCTCGGGCGCCTTCCACGTCGCCAAGCCGTCGGACCTGCTGCCCGAGCTGCAGGGCCGCCTGCCGATCCGCGTCGAGCTGAAGGGCCTGTCGCGCGACGACATGCGCCGAATCCTGACCGAGCCGGAGGCCAACCTGATCCGCCAGCACCAGGCTCTGATGCTGACCGAGGGCGTGACCCTGACCTTCACCGACGAAGCCATCGACGCTCTGGCCGACGCGGCCGTGGCCGTGAACAACTCGGTCGAGAACATTGGCGCCAGGCGGCTGCAGACGATCCTGGAGAAGGTGGTCGAGGAGATCAGCTTCTCGGCGGCCGATCGTAGCGGCGAGACCGTGGCGATCGACGCGGCCTATGTGCAGGAGCGCATCGGCGCCCTGGCGGCCAACGCCGACCTGAGCCGGTTCATCCTCTAGGGCGACCGAAAACCCCGCCCTTCGACAAGCTCAGGGTGAGGTTTTCTACTGATCGGCGGCAAGAGTAGTCCTCACCCTGAGCCTGTCGAAGGGCGAGGACGGACCCTGGGTTCATGAGGCGACCGCGACCGCCTCCATCCCGAGGATCGCCGCCTTGCGCGCCAGGCCCCAGTGGTAGCCGGTCAGCTTGCCGCTCTTGCCGATCGCCCGGTGACAGGGGATCAGCAGCGAGATCGGATTGGCCCCGATCGCGCCGCCGGTGGCCTGGAAGGCCTTGGGCTTGCCGGCCCAGCAGGCGACCTGGCCGTAGGTGGCGGTCTCGCCGGCCGGGATCCGCAGCAGGGCCTTCCAGACCTGCACATGGTAGGGCGAGCCGATCAGCACCACCGGCAACGGCCCTTCCCCGCCCGTAAAGGCGTGGATCGCCGTGGCCTGGGCGGCTTCGTCGTCGCGCCGCCAGTCGGCGGCCGGGAAGCGGCGATGCATGTCGGCGAAGGTCGCCTCGTCGTCGCCGTCCGAGAAGGCCAGGCCCGCCAGGCCGCGATCGGCCATCACGAACAGGCCCTTGCCGAACGGCGTCGGAGCCCAGCCCCAGCGCAGCCGCATCCCCGCCCCGCGCCGACGCACCTCGCCGGGCGTCGCGGCCTCTTGGGCGATGAACAGGTCGTGCAGCCGCGAAGGGCCTGACAACCCGGCGTCAAAGGCCGCGTCCAGGACCGTGCCGCCGGCCTCCAGCGAGCGTCGGGCCTCGGCGTGGGCGATGGCCGAGACGAAGCTCTTGGGGCTGACCCCAGCCCAGCGGGTGAAGACGCGCTGGAAGTGGAACGGCGACAGGCCCACGGCCTGGGCCGCCTCGTCCAGCGAAGGATGATCCGACCACCGCTCGGCCAGCCAGTCGAGCGCCTTGGCCATGCGATGATAGTCGACCGAGCGTTCGGCCAGACGAACCAGCTCCTGGCTGGCCGTCTCCGGGATCGCGGTCGCGATAGGGGATGCGTCGTATGCCATGCTCATAGGCTACGGCCCGCGGAAAACGGTGTCCGCCCGGTTCTTGCTGTTGGTGTCTGGGCGGTCGGTTTCGGGGCGGTCATGACCAGCGCTCGTTTCGGGCCGCGCGGATGGCGTCCTGCAAGGCGCTGGCGAAGCGGGTCCGCTCGTCGGGACTGAGCGACCGGGCCAGGGTCAGGCGCTTGCGATAGATCATCAGGCGGACGCGGGTCTCGTGCTCGCCAAGATGGTCGACGCCGACGCGGGTGAAGGCGGTTGGCGAGGTCCAGACGGTGCGTGCGCCCTTCTCGTCCTCGCGGCTTACCGTGACGGCCTCCGCCGTGACCTGGACCCGCTCCACCCGGCGGGCGGCGCGATCCGAGGCCCGCAGCGCCAGCCACAGGGCCAGGACGTCCAGTCCCAGGAACGGCAGAACCGGCGGCGCGCCGACCACCAGCAGGAAGATCGCCACCATCACGTTGAAGGCCATGACCACCGCCAACAGCACCACGGCGCCCCGCGGCGTCAGCGAGCGGTGGGGCGCGATCACGCGGTCCATGTAGATCGGTAGGGCCATGGCGGGATTTTAGGACCGTCCCTGGCGCTTGGCGAGCCGTCCTTCTTGGCGTTTCAGGCGCATCACGGCATGGTCCGCGCCATGGCCAAGCCCGTGCTCGCGAAGAAAAAGAAGCCCGCCCAAAAGCGCATCAGCCCCGCCGAACGCGAGCGGGTCGAGATCCTGTTCAAGCGCTTCGAGAGCCTGGAGCCGCATCCCAAGACCGAGCTCAACTACGCCAACCCCTACGAACTGGTGACCGCCGTGGCCCTTTCGGCCCAGGCCACCGACGTCCAGGTTAACAAGGCCACCGGCCCGCTGTTCCAGGTCGCCGACAGCGCCGAGAAGATGCTGGAACTCGGCGAGGATGGGCTGATCAAGTACATCGCGTCCATCGGCCTGTTCCGCACCAAGGCCAAGAACGTCATCGCCGCCGCCCACATCCTGATGGACAAGCACGGCGGTCAGGTCCCGCTGAACCGCGAAGATCTGGAAGCCCTGCCCGGCGTGGGCCGCAAGACCGCCAGCGTGGTGCTGAACGAGCTGGACATCGAGCCGGCCATCGCCGTCGACACCCACGTCTTCCGCGTCTCGCACCGCCTGAAGCTGTCGGCCGGCAAGACGCCCGACGTGGTCGAACAGGACCTGATGCGGATCGTCCCCCCGCCCTACCAGACCCGGGCGCACCACTGGCTGATCCTGCACGGACGCTATGTCTGCGTGGCGCGGCGACCCAAGTGCGAGATCTGCAAGATCAGCGATCTGTGTCCCTCGCGGGAATTGTTCCTGGGGGCCTAGCCGAGCGCCCTGAGCACCGCCCGGGCGAAAGCCTCGCCGTGGTCATGCGCATGTTCGAGGAACAGGTCCGGCTCGATGGCCTCCAGCTCCATCAGCTGCGGGGTGTGCTCCAGGCCCCGGATCAGATCCACGCGGGCATAGGTCAGCGGCGCGCCGGCCGCCTCCAGCACCATCTCGGCCGCGCGCAAGGCCTCGGGCTCAGGCGCGATCTCGGTCACCCTGCCGCCGAACTGCGGCTGGACGCGGAAGTCGCCCTCCACGGCGACCTTGGCCACGGCGTGGCTGAAGACGCCGTCGAAATAGAACAGGGAAAGCTCGCCCTCTTCCCCGACCGCCGGCAGGAACGGCTGGATCAGGGCCGGACCCGTGGGTCCGCCTTGAAGCGAACCGTGGCGCTTGACCCGGATGGTCTCGTGCGAGCCGGCCGAGATCTGCGGCTTGACCACCACCTCGTCCACCCCGAAAGCGTCGAAGGCGGCCTCGACATGCTCCAGCGTCAGAATGTCGTGGGCGTGGGTCGGCACCACCGGCGCGCCTTTCTCCGCCAGCTCGACCAGATAGGTCTTGGTCGAGTTCCAGCGTAGCACCGATGGCGGATTGACCATGCGCAAGCCGGCGGCTTCGAACGCATCGAGTTGGGCGAACCAGTCGGCCTGGCGCGCATGATAGCCCCAGGCCAGGGACGGCATGACCAGACGCGCCTGATCCTTGCTCACCGGATCCGTCCATGGCTGGGCGGCGATGGTCAGACCGTGGCGGCGCAGCGGCGTCGCCAGCCGCTCCAGCAGCGACGCCCAGCTGTCGCCGTAGCGGTGCTCGTCGCGGGCGGGGACCAGGATCAGGACGTCGGCCATCGGCATACTCGCGTTCAACGAAGCCTCGCAGCTAAGATGTCGCGACACGCGCGGCAAGCCTTGCGTTGCCTTGAGCCCCCACTTCCTTTAATCGCCAAGTGTTTGTGGCTTCCCCGCCCTGTTCTTTCAAAGGTTTGTTCCGCTCCATGACCGCGCTCTACGACGTCGCCGGCATCGGCAACGCCATCGTCGACGTCATCGCTCAGTGCGACGACGCCTTCCTCGCCCAGGAAGGCCTGACCAAGGGCTCGATGGCCCTGATCGACCCGGCGCGGGCCGCGAGCCTCTATGACGCCATGGCCTCCGGCATCGAGGCCTCGGGCGGCAGCGTCGCCAACACCATGGCCGGCATCGCCAGCTTCGGCGGCAGAGCCGCCTATATCGGCAAGGTCGCCGATGACCAGCTGGGCCGCGTGTTTCGCCACGATATGAAGGCGATCGGCTGCGTGTTCACCACGCCCTCGCTGGCCGAAGGTCCGGCCACCGCCCAGAGCCTGATCAACGTCACCGCCGACGCCCAGCGCACCATGTCGACCTATCTCGGCGCCTGCGTCGAGCTGTCCAGCGCCGACGTCGATCCCGAGATCATCGAGGCCGCCCAGGTCTCTTATCTGGAAGGCTATCTGTTCGATCCGCCGGAAGCCCGCCGCGCCTTCGCCAAGGCCGCCGCCCTGGCCCACGGCGCCGGCCGCAAGATCGCGATCACCCTGTCGGACAGCTTCGTGGTCGAACGCCACCGCGCCGGCCTGCTGGGCTTCATCCAGACCCAGTGCGACATCGTCTTCGCCAACGCCGCCGAGGTCTGCGCTCTGTTCGAGACCGACGACTTCGACGCCGCGACCAAGGCGCTGACCGAGATGGTCGAGATCGCCGCCGTCACCCGCAGCGAAAAGGGTTCGGTCGTGGCCTCGGGCGGGCAACTTCACGAAATCTCGGCCTACCCCGTGGAAAAAATCGTGGACACGACCGGCGCGGGCGACCAATACGCCGCAGGTTTCCTCTACGGCCTCACCCAGGGTCTCGCGCTGCCGGTCTGTGGCCAGCTGGGCTCCCTGGCCGCCGCCGAGGTGATCGATCACTACGGTCCGCGCCCGCAGGTTTCCCTGCGCGAGCTGGCCGCCCAAAACGGTCTTTAGGCAAGAACGGACTGTAGGATTTCAATGGCCCGCACCGCTGAAGTGGTCCGCGAGACGAAGGAGACCCAGATCCGGGTCTGGATCGATCTCGACGGGACCGGCGCCTCGACGATCTCCACCGGCATCGGTTTCTACGACCATATGCTGGAGAGCTTCGCGCGCCACGGCGGCTTCGACCTCAAGGTCGAGACCAAGGGCGACCTGCATATCGACATGCACCACACGGTCGAGGACACGGGCATCGTTCTCGGCTTGGCGATCAAGCAGGCGTTGGACGGCTTCAAGGGCGTCCGGCGCTTCGGCCACGCCTATATCCCGATGGACGAGACCCTGACGCGCTGCGCCATCGATCTCTCCAACCGGCCGTATCTGATCTGGAAGGTCGACTTCAAGCGGCCCAAGGTCGGCGAGATGGACACCGAGCTCTTCAAGGAGTTCCACCACGCGTTCGCCATGAACGTCGGGGCGTGCGTCCATCTGGAGACCCTGTACGGCGATAACACCCACCATGTGGCCGAAAGCGGCTTCAAGGCCCTCGCCCGGGCGCTGCGTCAGGCGGTCGAGATCGACCCGAAGACCGGCGGCCAGGCTCCGTCCACCAAGGGCGTGCTGTAAGGATCCTCCATGCAGACCGTCGCCCTGATCGACTACGGGTCGGGCAACCTGCGTTCGGCCGAGAAGGCCCTGCGTGAGGCGGCCCGTCGCCGCGCGCTCGACGCCGAGATCGTCGTCACCGCCGACCCCGACCTCGTCGCCGAGGCCGACCGTGTCTTCCTGCCCGGCGTCGGGGCCTTCGCCTCGTGCCGCGCGGGCCTGGACGCCACCGGCGTCTACGAGGCGATGAACCACGCCGTGCACGGCCGCGGTGTCCCCTTCATGGGCATCTGCGTCGGCCACCAGCTGCTGGCGACCGAAGGCCTGGAGTTCGGCGTCACGCCGGGCCTGGACTGGATCGCCGGCCAGGTGAAGAAGCTCGCGCCGAACGATCCTTCGCTGACCATCCCGCACATGGGCTGGAACGCCATCAGCTTCGTCCGCCCTCACGCCCTGTTCGCGGGGATCGAGGACGGCGCCCACATGTACTACGCCAACTCCTTCGCCCTGGACGCGGCCGACCCGGCCGATGTCGTGGCCACCACCGACCACGGCGGCCCGTTCGTCGCGGCGGTGGCCAAGGACAATGTCGCGGGCGTACAGTTTCACCCCGAAAAGTCACAAGCCTCAGGGCTCGCCCTGCTCGCCAACTTCCTGGAATGGCGCCCATGATCCTCTATCCCGCCATCGACCTGAAGGACGGCCAGTGCGTGCGCCTGCTGCACGGCGACATGGAGAAGGCCACGGTCTTCAACACCTCGCCCGCCGACCAGGCCCAGCGCTTCGTCAAGGACGGCTTCTCGTGGCTGCACGTCGTCGACCTGAACGGCGCCATCGAGGGCAAGTCGGTCAACACCGCCGCCGTCGAGTCGATCCTGGAGTCGATCTCGATCCCCGTGCAGCTGGGCGGCGGCATCCGCACGCTGGAAGGCGTCGAGGCCTGGATCGAGGCCGGCGTCAGCCGCGTCATCCTCGGCACAGTGGCCGTCCACGACCCGGACCTGGTCCGCAAGGCCGCGCGCCTGTGGCCCGAGCAGATCGCCGTGGCCGTCGACGTGCGTGACGGCAAGGTCGCCATCGACGGCTGGACCGGCCTGTCGGACCTGTCGGCGATCGACCTGTCGCGCCGCTTCGAGGACGTCGGCGTCGCCGCCCTGATCATCACCGACATCAGCCGCGACGGCGCCCTGACCGGCGTCAATGTCGAGGGCGTGGGCGAACTGGCCGACGCGGTCTCCATTCCCGTCATCGCCTCCGGCGGCGTGGCCGCTGTCGCCGACATCGAGCGCCTCAAGGCCCGTCCGGGTGTCGAGATCGCCGGCGCCATCCTGGGCCGCTCGCTCTACGCCGGCACGATCAAGCCGTCCGAAGCCCTGATCGCGGCGGCCGCCTGATGCTGAAGACCCGGATCATTCCCTGCCTCGACGTGAAGGACGGGCGGGTGGTCAAGGGGGTCAACTTCGTCTCCCTGCGCGACGCCGGCGATCCGGTGGAGCAGGCCCGCGCCTATGACGCGGCCGGCGCCGACGAGCTGATGTTCCTGGACATCACCGCCTCCAGCGAGGGCCGCGGCCTGATCCTGGACGTCATCTCCCGCACCGCCGAGGTCTGCTTCATGCCTGTCTCGGTGGGCGGGGGCGTGCGTCAGGTGTCGGACATGCGCCGCCTGCTGCTGGCCGGGGCCGACAAGGTCTCGACCAACACCGCCGCCGTCGAGAACCCCGACCTGATCGCCGCCGGCGCCGACGCCTTCGGGGCCCAGTGCGTGGTCGTGGCCATCGACGCCAAGCTGCGCGAGGACGGCTCGGGCTGGAACGTCTGGACCTATGGCGGCCGCAAGGACACCGGCCTCGACGTGGTCGACTGGGCCGCCAAGGTCGTGGAACGCGGCGCGGGCGAGATCCTGCTGACCTCGATGGACCGCGACGGGGCCAAGATCGGCTACGACATCCCGCTGCTGAAGGCCGTGACCAGCGCGGTGTCCGTGCCAGTGATCGCCTCGGGCGGCGCGGGGACCACCGAACACCTGGTCGAAGCCGCCCGCGACGGCCACGCCGCCGCCGTGCTGGCCGCCTCGATCTTTCACTTCGGCGAGATCAGCATCGGCGAGGCCAAGCAGGCCATGGCCGACGCCGGCATCCCCGTGCGCCTGGACCGGAGCGCCGCATGAGCCAGCGCCTGACTGACGTCCTGCAACGCCTCGCCGCCACGATCGCGGCCCGCAAGGGCGGTGATCCGTCGGTGTCCTACACCGCCAAGCTTCTCAACGACCCCGCCCTGGCCGCCAAGAAGCTGGGCGAGGAAGCCGTCGAGACGGTGATCGCCGCTGTGGCTCAGGATCCGGACGCCCTGGCGGCGGAGAGCGCCGACCTACTCTACCACTGGCTGGCGCTGATGGCGGCGTCGGGGGTGTCCCTGGACGCCGTGGCCGAGAAGCTGGAGGCCCGCGAAGGGACCTCAGGCATCGCGGAAAAAGCTTCGCGGAAGAGCTGAGGGGCCCGAAGCCTCGCGCTAACCCTTGCGCTTCAGCGCCACATACAGCGCCCCGTCACCGCCGTGCCGCTGATCGGCGGTCGAGACCCCGGCGATCATCTCCCGCACGGCCGGCCCCGCCAGCCACTCCGGCGTTCGCTGTTTCAGCACGCCGTGGCCGACCCTGCCCTTGCCGGTGATGACCAGCACCGCCCGGTGGCCGTCGTCATAGGCCCGTCGGATGAACCCCTCGAGCGTGGCCCTCGCCTGGTCCTGGTCGAGGCCATGCATGTCCAGGCGCGCGCCGATCGGGTCGTGCTCCTTGGCTATGCGGCGCTTGCGGTTGGGCTCGATGCGGTGGGCGGGGCCTTTCAGGGCCTTGGCCGGAGCGGGCTTGAGCTCCTCGGGACTGACGCGCAGCGGCGCGATCGAGGCCAGGTGCGTGGGCTGCTCCACCGGAATGGCCGTGTCGCTCTTCACCGGCCGGATCCGCGCCTTGGAGCGCATCTTCTCGGGTTTTTCCGGCGCGCGCGGCGTCACGGTCGAGGCGACGAGCTTCCAGAGGCGCTTATCGTCCTCGGGCCCGGGCGGCGGCTTCCTGACCATGTCAGCGCGGTACGAGCCGGTACAGGCGCAGGGCGTGGCGCACGCGCCCAGCCTCGGCCCCGGCGGCCGCGCCCGTGCCCATGTAGAGATCGGCGCGGACGTCGCCCTTGATCGCCCCGCCGGTGTCCAGCGTCACCACCAGGCGGCGATAGGCCGGGAAGGCGCCCGCCAGCTTCGGCGCGGCGGCGTCCAGCCAGTAGAGCTCGCCCATGGCGTGGCGGCTGGGATCGATGGCGATGGCCCGCCCCGGCGGCAACGGCACGCCGGCCGAGCCGACGGGTTCCTTGCCGTCATCGGGGAGCGTCTTGAAGAACACATAGCGCGGGTTCAGCTGCATGATCGCGTCGGCCTCGGGCCCGCGATGGTCGGCCAGCCAGGCGCGGATGGCGTCGCCGGAGGTGTTGTTGTCGGGCAAAAGGCCCTTGTCGCGCATGGCGTTGGCCACGCCCACGAACGGTCGGCCATTCGTGCCGGCGAACACGGCGCGCACC
Source organism: Caulobacter sp. GW821-FHT05F04 (assembly GCF_059419665.1). Lineage (NCBI taxonomy): Bacteria > Pseudomonadati > Pseudomonadota > Alphaproteobacteria > Caulobacterales > Caulobacteraceae > Caulobacter > Caulobacter sp. GW821-FHT05F04. The sequence continues at coordinate 182,015 of NZ_JBWKSF010000009.1, read as the reverse complement.
CGGCGGCCATCGGGCAGGACGAGCACCCCCGAGCCCTGGATCTGCAGGAAGAACAGCTCCTCCGGTCGCATCCACGCCAGGGGTCTGTCGGTCGGGGTCGCCTCGATCTCGGCGCGGTCCGGATAGGGTGCGAAGGTCGCGCCCTCGACGTGGCCGGTGATCTTCTTGCCGACGAAGCTGGGCTCGAACGCGCCCAGGTCCAGCACCACCAGATCGGCCGGCAGGCCGCGCACCGGGACGGTGAACTCGGCGTTGCGCGACATCCGCGCCTCATATTGGGGGGCGAAATAGGCGGTCAGCAGGCCCTCGTCGCCCCCTTCCTTCTGGCGAACCGGCTCGACCCGGAAATTGGCTTCCAGGAACGCCCGCGCGCCGGGCTCGTCCTGGACGGTGGCGTTGCGGGCCAGGCCGCAGACGCGGACCGTGGCCGGTGCCCTGGCGACGCCGCAGCCGGCGCGGAAGGCGTCGAGGGCCGCCACATGATCCTCTTCGGCCCAGCCGGCCAGGCTGGCGAAGGACAGCGCCGACGCGGGCGGGGTCGAAGGCGAGGGCGTGGCGCCGGTCGCCGGCGGCGAGACCGTCGGCCCGGTCGGGACGGGCGGCGCCGTCGTGCTGGCGCAGGCGCTCAGCAGCAGACCCGCCAGGGCCAGGGAGGCGAAGGCGGTCGGGGCGCGGCGGATCTTGGCCATTACGCCTCGGCGGCGGCGACGAAGGCCAGGCGCCAGTTGGGATTGGCGCTCTTGACCTCGCGCTCGAAGGTCCAGAGCTCGGCGGTGCGGCGGTCGTCGACACCTTCGCCACGCTCGTCCTTGGTGCGGGTGCGCACCTCGGCCAGGATCCGCACCACGGCCTTGGCCAGGTCGCCGACCACGTCGATCCGCTCGAGGTCCAGGCGCGGCGGGGCCATGAACTCGACCTTCTCGCTGCGGCCGGCGGTCTCGCGCGCGGCCATGGCCTGCTCGAAATTGGCCATGACGTCCGGGGCCAGCAGCGGCTTCAGCGTCTCGCGGTCGCCTTCGGCGTAGGCCTTGACGATCTGCTCATAGGCCGAGCGGGCGCCGGCCAGGAACTTGGTCGGGTCGAAGTCCGGTTGCCTCGACTTCAGGGCGGCCAGGCCTTCGGTGCGCAGGATCGGATGCGTATCGGCCGGCGCCGGGGCCGAGCCGGGCTGAGCCGTCACCACGTCCTCGGGCTGACGGCCCGTGCGGCGCCCCAGGGTGGCGTACAGCTGATACAGGACGACCGCGGCGACCGCGGCGAGGAACAGGATCTGGAGCACTTCAAGGTCCGGCAACGGGCTTTGGGCCCAGGATATCATCTCTATATAGGTGAGACGCGTTCTCCCGTCAGGCGCCCAGCGTTGCGCCGGACGGGCCCTCATGGTAGCAGCGCCCACCTTTCTTAGGCGTTTTAGACGCCGATTACGGATTTTATCCTAATGACCGACACCACCGCCCCCAATGGCGCCCCTGGGGCGACTTCGGACGACAACGCCGCCGCGCAATCGGGCATCCGTATCCTGGCCCAATTCGTCCGCGACTTCTCGTTCGAGAACCCGCTGGCGCCCGACAGCCTGCGGGCCGGCGCGGCCCAGCCCGCCATTGACATGGGCGTCGAGATGAACGCCCGCGGTCGCCCGGATGGCCTGTTCGAAGTCGATCTGAAGCTCTCGGCCCGCGCCACGCGCGAAGAGCAGGCGGTGTTCCACATCGAAGTCGTCTATGGCGGCCTGTTCCACATCGCCGGCGTCGCCGAGGAAGACCTGGAGCCGGTGCTGTTGATCGAATGCCCGCGCTTCCTGTTCCCGTACGCGCGTCGCCTGATCTCGGACGTCACCGCCGAAGGCGGCTTCCCGCCCTTCCTGATCGATCCGATCGACTTCGCCGGCGTCTACGCCGCGCGCAAGGCCCAGGCCGAAGCCGGCGGCGTGATGGGCAACGCCTAATCATCTGGGCGTAGGTAGTTTTGAGAAGGGCTCGGCTGAAAGGCCGGGCCCTTTTCATGTCAAAAACAGCTTGTCATCCCGGCCGCAGCGAAGCGGAGAGCCGGGACCCAGGGGCAGCCGCATTGCGCCGGCCCCTGGGTCCCGGACAGCGCTGCGCGCTTCCGGGATGACAAGGTTTTTATGTTTTACAGCATGTTACGGTTGCAGGCGGTAGCCGCCCATCTCGGTGATCAGGATCCTGGCCGCCGCCGGATCCGGCTCGATCTTCTGGCGCAGGCGGTAGACGTGGGTCTCCAGCGTGTGAGTGGTGACCCCGGCATTGTAGCCCCAGACCTCGGTCAGCAGCTCCTCGCGCGACACGGGCTTGGAGCCGGCGCGGTAGAGGTACTTGAGGATGTTGGTTTCCTTCTCGGTCAACCGCACCTTCTTCTGCTTCTCGTCGACCAGCAACTTGGCCGAGGGGCGGAATTCGTACGGACCGATGCGGAACAGCGCGTCTTCCGACGCTTCGTAGCTGCGCAGCTGGGCGCGGATTCGGGCCAGCAGAACGCCAAAGCGGAAGGGCTTGGTGACATAGTCGTTGGCCCCGGACTCCAGGCCCAGGATGGTGTCGCTGTCACTGACCGCTGCCGTCAGCATGATCACCGGGGCCGTGACCCCGTTCTTGCGCATCAGGCGGCAGGCCTCGCGACCGTCCATGTCGGGCAGGTCGACATCCAGCAGAATCAGGTCGGGCTTGACCTCGCGCGACATCTTCACGCCCTCGCCGGCCGTCGCGGCCTCGGCCACGGCGAATTCCTCGTGCAGGGCCAATTGCTCGGCCAGGGCGCCGCGCAGGTCCTCGTCGTCGTCGATCAGCAGAAGCGTCTTGCGTTGCGCCATGAGGCGGAACATGCACCGCTGCGGCCCTCGGGGACAACCCCGAGCGGGGCCTTAAGCTCAATAGCCGAAAGTGGTAGCGGGTTTCGGCGGCCATTGAGCGCCAAACGGGAATGTCTAGGAGACACCTTCGATGCTGTTTCGAGCCCATGCCGATGGCCGCTTCGAGTTGAACGGGCGCACCGTGCGCTGCGCGATCGGCAAGGCTGGCGCGATCGCCGCCGCCGACAAGCGCGAGGGCGACAACAAGAGCCCGGCCGGGACCTGGGTCATGCGCGAGGTCTGGTACCGGCCCGACGGCTATAAAGGCGGTCCGAAGACCGCCCTGCCCGTCCACGCCACCCGGCCCGACGACGGCTGGTGCGACTCCCCGGGCGATCCGAACTACAACCGCCCTGTCCTGCTGCCTTACCCGGCCAGCGCTGAACGGATGTGGCGTGACGACCACGTCTACGATTTGGTCGTTATCCTGGGCCACAATGACCGTCCGCCCGTGCCAGGCATGGGTTCGGCGATTTTCATGCACCTGGCCCGCGACGGCTATCCGGGCACCGAGGGCTGCGTGGCCCTGGCGCGACCGGACCTCGAGGCGGTGTTGGCGATCGCCAAGCCCGGCGACGCGGTCCAGATCGTGGCCGACTAACCGTAGTTGCGGCCGCCGAACAGCGCCGATCCCACCCGGACCGAGGTCGCGCCTTCGGCGATGGCGATCTCGAAGTCGTCGCTCATGCCCATCGACAGCTTCTCCACGCCGTTGCGCGCGGCGATGGTCCGCAAGGACGCGAAATAGGGCGCGGGATCGGCGCCGACAGGCGGGATGCACATCAGGCCCTCGATCGTCAGGCCGTAGGCCTCGCGGCAGGCGGCGAGGAAGGCGTCGGTCTCGGCGGGCGCGACGCCGGCCTTCTGGGCCTCCTCGCCGATATTGACCTGGACGTAGAGGCGCGGGGCCTTGCCCGCCCGCTGGATTTCCTCGGTCAGCACGCGGGCCAGCTTCTCGCGGTCGAGCGTCTCGATGACGTCGAAGAAGCCGACCGCCTCGCGGGCCTTGTTGGTCTGCAGCGGACCGATCAGGCGCAGCTCCAGGCCTTCGCGGCGCGGGCCCCAGCGATCCATGGCTTCCTGGACGCGGTTCTCGCCATAGACTTTCTGTCCCGCCTCCAGCACGGGCGCGATATGCTCCCAGGGCTGGGTCTTGGACACCGCCACCAGAGTCACCGAACCCGCCGGCCGGCCGGCGCGCCTCTCGGCGGCGGCGATGCGGTCCTGGATCCGAGCGAGGGCGTGGGACATTGGGGGTGGCCTTGGACGAGAACGTGAGCGAACTGGAAGTCCTGTCTAGTGCGGCCGCGGCCTTTCCGCCAAGGACCGTGCGCGGCCGGACCCTGCCCAGCCTGCTGTTCCTCACCGATCCGCAGCGCGTTCCCAACCCCGAGGCCGTCGCCGAACGCCTGCCGGCCGGCGCGGGCGTCGTCTACCGGGCGTTCGGCGCCGAGGACGCCATCGAGCGCGGACGCCGCCTGCGGGCCATCGCCACGGAACGCGGCCTGCTGCTGCTGGTCGGCGCCCATCCGGGCCTGGCCGAGGGCGTCCGCGCCGATGGCCTGCACATGCCGGAGCGGCTTTCGGCCGAGATCCCTCGCCTGCGGGCCGAGCACGCCCGCTGGCTGATCACCGTCGCGGCCCATGATCGCGGCGCGCTCCAGGCGGCCGAGCGCGCGGGCGCCGACGCCGTCGTCGTCTCGCCGATCTTTCCCAGCAACAGTCCGTCGGCCGGCGAACCGCTGGGCGCGGAGGGCTTGAAGGATCTCGTCGCGACGACGTCGCTGCCCGTCTATGCGCTGGGCGGGGTGCGTGCGCGCACGGTTTCGCGGCTGTTCGGCAGCGGGATTGTCGGGATCGCGGCCGTGGAGGCCCTCTCCGACCCTAGAACTTGAAAGCGGTCTCGAGGCGGACGCGCGGGGCCGGATCGGGCTGCTGAGCCTTGCGGGCGGCGAGCGCCGGGTTGGATTCACCCAGGCTCACGGCGCCGCCGACGCGGATCGACGGGGTCACCTTGAAATAGGCTCCGGCCTGGACGTCCTGCATTTCCATTTCACGGCTGGACGGTTGGTCGAGATCCAGCTTCAGACCCCAACGGCCCTTCTTGGCGTCCCAACGCAGGGTGCGTTTGTCATCCTGCGGATACTGGACGCCGGCGGCGGCGCTGGTGAAGTCGTTCTTGACCGAGAAATCGGGGGTGACGGCATGCGGCTTGGCCTGGGCGAACGCCATCGACGCCGACCCCGTCAGGATCAGCGCGGCGGTCCCCGCCAGAAAGAAACGCGTCGCGGTCATCACCACTCGCCGCCTATACTCAGTTGTCCCCACCCATCCCATGTAGGAACGAGCCCCTTACATTGCGATTAAAGGCTGGAGCAGAACGCGGTCAACCTCGCTTCGGTCGCACCCAGGGCCAAATTGGGCGATTCAATCGAGTCCTGTTGCCACGAGGTCACGCGATTCCTGTTTTGAGGCGGCGCAGCCATGCTATAGACCGGCTCCCGGCCGCGGGGGCGCGCCAGGGTGCGCGCGAGCGCCCGCGAAATATTGGAGCGAGGTACTATGGCGTTTGAGCGTGGGTCTGTGATGCGCGGCGTCGCCGCGGGCGTCCTGGCTCTGTCGATGCTAGGCGTGTCGGCCTGCAGTTCGACCCCCCCGAAGACCTTTTCGACCCAGACCCCCGACGAGCCGGGCTTCAATCCTTTCAAGCGTCTCGGCGGCGGTAACAAGGCCCCGACGTCGGAAGGCTCCATCGGCGTCAACGGCTATCTGTGGCGCGCCAGCCTCGACACCCTGGCCTTCATGCCGCTGGCTTCGGCCGACCCATACGGCGGCGTGATCATCACCGACTGGTACGTGAACCCGGAAACCCCGGCCGAGCGCTTCAAGGCCACGGTCTACATCCTGGACACCCGCCTGCGCGCCGACGGCCTGAACGTCACGGTGTTCAAGCAGTCCAAGGACATCAACGGCGCGTGGGTGGACGCTCCGGTCGCCGACCAGACCGCCACCGACCTCGAGAACGCGATCCTGACCCGCGCCCGTCAGCTTCGACTTTCGAACATCAAGGGCTAAGGCCCTTCCAAGGGTTCTCGTCGACGCGGCGAGGACCCTTGTGACACCCTATATTTCCTGCGCGCTCCAGCCGCGAAACCGCTTAATTTGTCGCGGACGCGCCTTTGGGGCGCGTTCCTGCATCCAAGACCCTGGTTTCCGATGGCCCGCTATAATCCCAAAGACACCGAGCCCAAGTGGCGTGAAGCCTGGGCGAAGGCCGACGTCTTCAAGACCGGCGAGATCAACGACGGCCGTCCGAAATACTACGTGCTCGAGATGTTCCCGTATCCGTCGGGCCGCATCCACATGGGCCACGTCCGCAACTACGCCATGGGCGACGTGGTGGCCCGCTACAAGCGCGCTCAGGGCTTCAACGTGCTGCACCCGATGGGCTGGGACGCCTTCGGCATGCCGGCCGAGAACGCGGCCATGGAACGCGGCGTCCACCCCAAGGGCTGGACCTACGACAACATCGCCGCCATGCGCGAGCAGCTGAAGTCGCTGGGCATTTCGGTCGACTGGTCGCGCGAGTTCGCCACCTGCGATCCGGAATATTACGGCAAGCAGCAGGCCTGGTTCCTGCGCCTGCTGAAGCGCGGCCTGGTCTATCGCAAGGAAGCCTCGGTCAACTGGGATCCGGTCGACATGACCGTCTTGGCCAACGAGCAGGTCATCGACGGCAAGGGCTGGCGGTCGGGCGCGACGGTGGAGAAGCGCAAGCTGACCCAGTGGTTCCTGCGCATCACCGACTATGCCGACGCCCTGATCGACGGCCTGAAGACCCTGGACCGCTGGCCCGACAAGGTTCGCCTAATGCAGGAGAACTGGATCGGCCGCTCCAAAGGCCTGCGCTTCAAGTTCCAGTTCGACGGCGAGGTCCCGGACGGCATGGCCGAGGGCCTGGAGGTTTACACCACTCGTCCAGACACGCTGTTCGGGGCCAGCTTCGTCGGCATCGCGCCCGAGCATCCGCTGGCCGAGCGCCTGGCCATCGAGAACCCCGAGGTCCAGCGGTTCATCGCCGACTGCCGCAAGGGCGGCACCTCGGAAGCCGAGATCGAGAGCGCCGAGAAGCTGGGCTACGACACCGGCCTGCGGGTCAAGCACCCGCTGGACCCGTCGATCACTCTGCCCGTCTGGATCGCCAACTTCATCCTGATGGACTATGGCGCCGGCGCGATCTTCGCCTGCCCGGCCCACGACCAGCGCGACCTGGACTTCGCTCGCAAGTACGGCCTGCCGGTCAAGCCCGTCGTCCTGCCGAACGGCGAGGATCCGGCGACCTTCCAGGTCGGCAAGGAGGCCTATGTCGGCCCCGGCAAGATCTTCAATTCGGAATTCCTGGACGGCATGGACGTCGAGACCGCCAAGGCTGAAGCGGTCGCCCGCATCGAGGCGGCCGGCCAGGGCCAGGGCGCGACCGTCTACCGCCTGCGCGACTGGGGCGTCTCGCGCCAGCGCTACTGGGGCTGCCCGATCCCGGTGGTTCACTGCCAGGCCTGTGGCGTCGTGCCCGTGCCGGAAGACCAGCTGCCGGTCGCCCTGCCCGAGGACGTCACCTTCGACAAGCCGGGCAACCCGCTGCTGCGCCACCCGACCTGGCGCCACACCACCTGTCCCTCGTGCGGCGGCAAGGCCGAGCGCGAGACCGACACGCTGGACACCTTCATCGACTCCAGCTGGTACTTCGCCCGCTTCGCCGACACCCACGCCGCCGAGCCGGTGGGCAAGGACGCGGCCGACCACTGGCTGCCAGTGGATCAGTATATTGGCGGCGTCGAGCACGCGATCCTGCACCTGCTCTACGCCCGCTTCATCACCCGCGCCCTGAAGGACGAGGGTCTGCTGTCGGTCGAAGAGCCGTTCGCGGGCCTGTTCACCCAAGGCATGGTCACCCACGAGGCCTATAAGAACGAGGCCGGCGAGTGGGTCGAGCCGTCGGACATCCGCATCACCGTCGAGGGCAATAACCGCTCGGCGGTCCACGCCACGACCGGCGCCCCGATCATCATCGGCGACGTCGAGAAGATGTCGAAGTCCAAGAAGAACGTCGTCGCCCCCGAGGACATCTTCGAGGCCTATGGCGTCGACAGCGCGCGCCTGTTCGTGATGAGCGACAGCCCGCCGGAACGCGATGTCCAGTGGACCAATTCGGGCGTCGAGGGCAGCTGGCGCTTCACCCACCGTCTGTGGAACGAGTTCGACAGCCAGCCGGCCGGCGACTTCGCTCACGACGACGGCGACGAAGCGGCGCTCACCCTACGCAAGGCGGCCCACAAGCTGATCGGCTTCGTCACCGACAGCATCGAGGGCTTCCGCTTCAACAGCGGCGTGGCGCGCCTGTACGAGTTCCTGAACGCCCTGAAGGCCGCTCCGGCTGAAGGCGCTTCGGACGCCGTCCTGGCGGCCCGCGCCGAGGCCCTGAACATCCTGGCCCGCCTGGTCGCGCCCTTCACGCCGCACCTGGCCGAAGAAGCCTGGGCCCGTATCGGCGGTGAAGGCATGGTCGTCGACGCGCCCTGGCCCAAGGCCGATCCGGCCCTGGCCGCGGACGACGAGCGCGTCCTGCCGATCCAGATCAACGGCAAGCGTCGCGGCGAGATCAAGGTCAAGGCTGGCGCGCCGGAAGACGAGGTCCAGAAAATCGCTCTGGCGGATCCCAACGTCCTGGCCCACCTTGAGGGCGTCACGGTCCGTAAGGTGATCGTGGTCAAGGACCGCATCGTCAACATCGTGGCCAACTGAGACCCCAAGGGACCTCTATGAAACGCACCCTGGCGGCTGGCGCTTTCGCGCTCTCGACCCTCGTCCTCTCGGCCTGCGCCGGCTTCACGCCGCTGTACGGCCGGCCGGGCGTCGAGGGCGGTCTCTCCAGCATCGAGACCGTCGCGGCCGAGGGCCGGGGCGGCTACCTGCTGCGCGAGCAGCTGGACGACGCCCTGGGCCACAAGCAGGGCGACGCCGCCGCCTACAAGCTCTATTTCTCGGTCAAGGAGTTCCGCTTCGCCCGGGGCGTGCGTCTCGACAACGTCGCCAACCGTTACGAACTGCGGATGACCGTCGGCTGGCGCCTGATGGACGCCAAGACCGGCAAGGAAGCCACCAACGGCAACACCGAGGTGTCGGTGACCTACGACTCCGCCGACCAGCCCTATGCGGCCATCGCGGCCCAGAACGACGGCCAGGAGCGGGCAGCGACCGAAGCGGCCCGCAAGATCCAGCTGGATCTCGCCACCTGGCTGGCGGCGGGCAAGAAGAAGCCGGCTTAAGGGCCGCGACCGATGATCCTCTCCAAGCGTCCGGACGTCGAACGCTTCCTGCGGGAGCCGACCCCGGACATCCGGGCCGTGGTCATCTACGGCAAGGATCGAGGCGTGGTGCGTGATCGCGCCAACGCCCTGGCCAAGCGCGTGGTCGCGCGGCCGGACGACCCCTTCGACACCGCCATGCTCACCGACGGCGATCTGGACGCCGATCCGGCCAAGCTGGAGGACGAGCTGTCGGCCATGTCGCTGATGGGCGGCCGGCGTCTGGTGCGCCTGCGCATAGCCGGCGAGAAGGCCGGACCCGACAAGCAGGCCGCCGAAGCCCTGACCCGCCACGTCGAGGGCCAGCTCAATCCCGACGCCTTCTTCCTGGTCGAGGCCGGGGCGCTGGGTCGCGACTCCCAGCTGCGCAAGGTCGGCGAAAAAGCCAATGGCTGCGCCGTCATCCCCTGCTACGAGGACGAGGCCGGCGACCTGGCCCGCCTGACCCGCGACACCCTGGCCAACGACAAGGTCGGGCTGAACAGCGAGGCCCTGGACCTCTTCGTCTCGCGTCTGCCCAAGGAGCGCGGCGTGGCCCGCGCCGAGATCGAACGGCTGGCCCTCTATCTCGGCCCCAATAGCGGCGTCACCGCCACCGCCGCCGACCTGACCGATTTCCTGGGCGTCGAGCCCGAGGCCTCGCTCAGCGACGCCGCCGCCGACGCCTTCGGCGGCAAGGCCGGTCCTGCCCAGCAGGCCCTGCGCCGCGCCGCCGCCGAGGGCGAAGGCGGTCCGGCCGCTGTCCGGGCCATGAGCTACTATCTGGGCCGTCTGCGCCGCGTGCTGACCCTGCACAAGAACGGCGTCGACCTGCAGGCCGCCGCCAAGGCCTCGGGCGTCTTCTGGAAACAGGAGCGTGAGTTCCTGCGCCAGGCCCGCGCCTGGAACCTGGAGGCCATCCTGGAGATCCAGGGCGAGGTTCTCAACGCCGACCGCGCCTGCAAGACGTCTGGCTCGCCCGATCAACTGATCTCCGAGCGCCTGGCGCTGATGATCGCGGGTCGCGCGCGGCGCTTGGGCCTCTAAGCCCGAAAGCGCCGCAAAACAGGCCCTTTGCGCGCCTGTGGACGTTTCTTAAGAAAGCCTTTTGACAGAAGGGTTTGCGGTAGAAATCGCTGTGAACCGATCTCCTCTCACGAAAACGGCGCCTCCGCGGGTACGGAAAGGCGCCGTTCGGTGCGCGACAGGGGCGATTTTAGATGGGCCTAAAATCCGCTCATCCACACACTTTTAGGTGCGACTGATCAGATCCCGCGCGTCAGGCGGTTGCAGAGATCGTCGAGCTGCTCGAGCGTCGCGTAGGTGATGGTCAGGGCGCCTCCCGCCCCGCGATGGTCGATCGAGACATCGAGGCCGAGCACCGATGAGAGGTCCGCCTCGAGCGCCTGGGTGTCGGTGTCCTTCACGCGCGGCGGACGGCCGCCCTTGTTCTTCGACGGCGTGGCGGTCGGCGCCTTACGCGCCAGGGCTTCGGTCTCGCGAACCGATAGGCCGCCGTCGATGATCTGCTTGGCCAGGGCCACGGGGTCGGCCGCCGCGGCGATGGCGCGGGCATGACCGGCCGAAAGCTCGCCGCTGACCAGGTAGGACTGCACTTCGTCCGGTAGGGCCAGCAGGCGCATCGTGTTGGCGACGTGGCTGCGGCTCTTGCCGATGGTCTGGGCGATGGCCTCCTGGGTGCGCTCGAACTTCTCCATCAGCACCTTGTAGGAGAGCGCCTCCTCCAGCACGTTCAGGTCGGCGCGCTGAACATTCTCGATGATGCCGATTTCCAGCACCGCCAGGTCGTCCAGCTCGCGCACCATGATCGGCACGGTGCGCAGGCCGGCGCGCTGAGCCGCGCGCCAACGGCGCTCGCCGGCGACGATTTGATATTCTCCGGGCGCGCCGGGCGCCGGGCGGACCAGGATCGGCTGCAGGACGCCCTTCTCGCGGATCGAGTTGGACAGTTCCTCCAGGTCTTCCTCGCGGAAAGTGCGGCGCGGCTGGTCGGGATTGCGCTTCAGAATCTCGATCGGCGCTTCGCGCGAGCCGGGAGCGTTATCGCCCGGCGCCTGGGCCGGCGCGTTCTCGACCTCGCCCAGCAGGGCGGAAAGCCCCCGCCCCAGACCACGACGCCCTTCGGAACCACTCGCCTCAGCCACCACTGACTCCATCTTCTTCTCGTTCTAGTTCGGATCAATATTCGAAAAAGGCTTAGGCAGCCTGGACCTGGCGGTCGCGCTCGCGGCTGATCACCTCTCGGGCCAGCTTCAAGTAGGCCTGGCTGCCGGCGCATTTCAGGTCATACAACAGCACGGGCTTACCGAATGACGGCGCCTCCGAGACCCGGACGTTACGCGGGATGACCGCGTCATAGACCTTGTCGCCGAAATAGTCGCGGACGTCGCGCGCCACCTGCTCGGACAAGCTGTTGCGGCGGTCGTACATGGTCAGCACCACGCCCTGGATCTCCAGGCGCGGATTGAGGCTGCCCCGGATGCGCTCGATGGTCCGCATCAGCTGGGTCAGGCCCTCCAGCGCGAAGAACTCGCACTGCAGCGGCACGAACACCGCGTCGGCGGCGGTCATGGCGTTAACGGTCAGCACGTTCAGCGACGGCGGGCAGTCGATCAGCACATAGGTGTAGGGCCCGTTGGCGCGGACCGTCTCCAACGCGTCGCGCAGACGGTACGACCGTCGGGCGGTCTGACCCAGTTCGATCTCGATGCCCGACAGGTCGGCGTCGGCCGGTATGACGTCCAGGCCAGGCAGCTCGGTCTTCACCGCGGCGTCGATCACCGGCGACTCGCCCATCAGCACGTCATAGAGCGTGGTCCGGCGCTGGATGCGGGTGATGCCCAGGCCCGTCGAGCAGTTGCCCTGCGGATCGGCGTCGATCAGCAGCACGCGCTCGCCGCAAGCCGCGAGGGCGGTGCCCAGGTTGATAGCCGTCGTGGTCTTGCCGACGCCGCCCTTCTGGTTGGCGATGGCGAAGACGCGGAGAGGATTAGCGGGCACGGGAAAGCCTCTTCACTTGAACGATGCGGCCGCGAGGGTCGCTTTGACTGGGGAGCAGCTCGCTGGCGAACGACCAGGCCTTGCGGGCCTCCGTCAGCTCGGTCGCGACATCCTGACCCTTGAGGAACAGACCGGTCGCGCCGCGATAGAGATAGGGCTCGGCGAAGCCCAGCAGCCTGGTCATCGGCGCGCAGGCGCGGGCAGTGACCACATCGACTTTCAGCTTCAGCTCTTCGGCCCGGACATTGTGGATCTCGACGGGCAGATCCAGCGCCTTGGCCGCGACCTCGAGGAAGCGGCAACGCTTGGCCATGCTCTCCACCAGATGGACCTTGGCCCCATCCTGGCCCTTTAGCAGTATGGCCAGCACGACCCCGGGCAGACCGGCGCCGGCTCCGAGGTCGGCCCAGGTCCGCGCCCCCGGCGCCAGGGCCAACAGCTGCGAGCTGTCCAGCGCATGGCGGGTCCAGTAGGTGGCGATGGTCAACGGCCCGACAAGGTTCATGACCGCGTTCCATTCCGCCAGCAGGTTCTGGAAGCGCGTCAGATCGGCCATCTGGGCGTCGGACACGCCGGTAAGGGCTTGGTAACCAGCCGCGTCCAGCACCGGAGGTTCAGCAATCATGGCTTCAGGCTGCACGGCTGCGCCTCACATGGGCTAGCAGCGCGGTCAACGCGCCGGGAGTGACGCCCTCGATGCGGGCCGCCTGGCCCAGGGTCAGCGGACGCACGCGGGTCAGCTTTTCGCGGACCTCGTTCGACAGGCTGCCGATGTCGGCATAGTCCAGATCGGCGGGCAGGCGCAGATCCTCGTCCTTGCGCAGCGACTCGGCGTCGGCGCGCTGGCGGTCGAGATAGCCGGCATAGGCGGCCTCGATCTCGATCTGCTCGCGGACGTCGGTGTTCCACGTGAAAACCTCCGGCCATACGGCGCCGAGGTCGTCCAGCGTCACCTCCGGATAGGCCAGCATGGCGAACAGGTCGCGGCGCACCCCGTCGCTATTGACCTTGAAGCCGGCCTTCACGGCTTCGTTCGGCGTCAGGCTGACCGAGCGGGCAAAGGCTCGGGCCGTTTCAAGACGCGCCTTCTTCTCGCCCCAGGCGGCGGCGCGGCGCTCACCGACCACGCCCAGCGCGATCCCGCGATCGGTCAGGCGCTGGTCGGCGTTGTCGGCGCGCAAGGTCAGACGGAACTCCGCCCGGCTGGTGAACATCCGATACGGCTCGGTGACGCCCCGGGTGACCAGGTCGTCGATCATCACGCCGATATAGGCCTCGTCGCGCGCGAAGACGGCCGGCTCCCTGCCCTGTACGGCCAGGGCCGCGTTCAGGCCTGCGACCAAGCCCTGGGCCCCCGCCTCTTCATAGCCGGTGGTGCCGTTGATCTGGCCGGCCAGGTAGAGACCCGGCAAGCGCTTGGTCTCCAGCGTGGCGTACAGCTCGCGCGGATCGACATAGTCATACTCAATCGCATAGCCGTAACGCTTGACCTCCACGGCCTCCAGGCCGGGGATGGTGCGCAGGAACAGCAGTTGGGTCTCTTCCGAGACCGAGGTCGAGATACCGTTCGGATAGACCGTGGTGTCGTCCAGGCCTTCCGGCTCGAGGAACACCTGGTGGCTGGTCTTGTCGGCGAAGCGGACGACCTTATCCTCGATCGACGGGCAATAGCGCGGGCCGATCCCGGTGGCGCGACCGCCATAGACCAGCGACTCGCTCAGTCGGTCGGCGATGATCTGGTGGGTCTCGGCGGTCGTGAAGGTGATGCCACAGGCGATCTGCGGGGTCTCGATCCGATCGTTCAGGAACGAGAATGGCACGGGTTCGTCGTCGCCGGGCTGCATCTCCAGGCGATCCCAGGCGATGGTCGAACCGTCCAGGCGCGCGGGCGTGCCGGTCTTCAAGCGACCCATCTGGAAGCCCAGCCCATAAAGTCGATCCGACAGGCCGATCGCCGGTTGGTCGCCGACGCGGCCGGCCGGGATGCGGGTTTCACCCAGATGAATGACGCCCTTCAGAAAGGTGCCAGTGGTCAGGATGACCCGCGGGGCGCGGTATGACCGCCCTTCCCCGTCGATCGCGCCAGCGACCTTACCCTCCTCGACGATCAGGTCCTCGGCGGCGGCGGCGATGATGTCGAGGTTTTTCGTGGCGGCCAGTTCCGCCTGCATCGCTTCGCGATAGAGCTTGCGGTCGATCTGGGCGCGCGGACCGCGAACGGCCGGCCCCTTGGAACGGTTCAGCATCCTGAACTGGATGCCGCCCTTGTCGGCCATGCGGCCCATGACGCCGTCCAGGGCGTCGATCTCACGCACGAGATGCCCCTTGCCCAAGCCCCCGATAGCCGGGTTGCAGGACATCTCGCCGATGGTTTCCAGCTTGTGGGTCAGCAGCAGGGTGCGCGCGCCGGCGCGCGCCGAGGCGGCCGCCGCCTCGCAGCCGGCGTGACCGCCGCCGATGACAATGACATCCCAGGTGTTGGACAACGGACTCGCCTCAATGCGAACGCCCCCGGGATACTGCGGGGGCGTTGGACTCGATCTATACGCCAATCAGGCGAGGCGGTCGATGTGACTCAGCGGCGTTCCACGTGAAACACCCCCGCCCCAGCTGTGAGCGCGCTGTGGATAATATAGGGGATGTTTCACGTGGAACATCATTTGCCGATGCAGAAGGTCGAAAAGACGCGACCGAGCACGTCCTCCGGATCGACGCGCCCCGTGATCTTCTCCAGCGCGCGGGCGGCAAGCCGCACGTCTTCAGCGGCCAGTTCGACCTCCAGACCGACTTCGGACAGAGCCCTGAGGAGATGGTCTTGGGCCTCCCTGAGACGTTCCGCGTGACGCAAGCGGGTGGCGGCGGGGAACTCGGCGCCGGAAAGGGCCTCGGCGACGTGCGCGGATAGCGCCTCTCGAACTTCGCTCACCGCGGCCGCCGAGCGCGCGGACAGACGAACGACTCTCAGCCCCTCCCCCGCCCAGCGCGCGGCCGCCTCATCGAGCGCCGAACCCTGGGCGATATCGGCCTTGTTCAATATCAGCCAGTCCCCAGGCCGAACCGCCTCTTGAAGCTTCACCGTATGTTTCACGTGAAACCCATCGACGACCCAAAGCCTTAGGTCAGCTTCTTCAGCCCAGGCTCGCGCGCGGCGGACGCCCTCAGCTTCGATGGCGTCGCTCGTCTCGCGAAGACCTGCCGTGTCGGCGACCAGAACCTTGTAGCCGGCGAGAACCAGAGGAACCTCGATGACGTCCCGGGTCGTACCCGGTGTGTCCGTCACGATCGCCGCTTCTCGCTCGACAAGCCCGTTCAGCAATGTGCTCTTCCCGGCGTTCGGCGCGCCGACCAGCGCGATGCGGAAGCCGTCTCGCACCCGCCGCCCACGGGAGACATCGGCCAGCGCTGTGTCGAGCTCGGCGCTGAGGGTGCGCAGTCCCGGGCGCGCACGTTCAGCCACCGCTTCCGGCAAATCCTCATCCGGGAAGTCGACGGCCGCTTCCAGCATGGCCAGAGACTGGATCAGTAAATCACGCCAGCGGTCATAGCGCTGACCCAGCGCCCCGCCGACCTGGCCGAGCGCCTGCTTGCGCTGAGCCTCGGTTTCGGCGTCGATCAGGTCAGCGACGCCCTCGGCCTGGGTCAAATCGAGCTTGCCATTCTCGAAAGCCCGACGAGTGAACTCCCCGGGCTCAGCCAGGCGCAGACCCAGGTCCGATAGCGCCGACAGCAGCGCCTCGACCACGGCGCGACCGCCGTGCACGTGAAACTCGGCGCTGTCCTCACCGGTATAGCTGGCCGGTCCCTCGAAGCGCAGGACGAGAGCCTCGTCCAGATCCACCCCACCGTGACGCAGGGTACGCAGCGCCGCCATCCGCGCCTTGGGCGGGTGGCCGGTCAACGCCTCGACCACCGACAAGGTCGCGGGACCCGAGACCCGCACGACGGCCACGGCCGCGCGTCCCGCCGCGGTGGCGGGCGCGAAAATCGTATCCGTCATGGCTTAGTCGCGCTTGCCGGCCGCCGCGCCCGCCGCCGCCGTCATCAGTTTGCGGAACTGCTCCTGGGCGCCGGTGCCGAACGCCATCCAGTTCTTCATCAGCTCCTCGGGCGCCAGCATGGCCATGTTGGCGTCCATGCGGTTCTGCATCTCCTTCACCAGATGCTCGTTCAGGGTGCTGACGTCGGGCAGGCCCAGGAAGCTTCTGGCTTCGACAGGGGTGCAGTCGATCTCGATGGTCATCTTCATGCGGAGGTTCCCTTCGGGTAGGGCACGATATTGTTATGGGCCAAGGCCCGTCGGCTCAGGTTAGAGCGCTTTGGTCGAAAGTCACATCGGTCTGACTTGGGACACAGTAAGGACGGAGACCCGCGATGAGTGAGACCCTCACGATCACCACGCCCGATGGCGACTTCTCGGCCTATGTCGCCCGGCCCAAGGCCGAGAGCGCGCCGGCCATCGTCGTGATCCAGGAGATCTTCGGCGTCAACAAGGTGATGCGCGACATCGCCGACGGCCTGGCCGCTCAGGGCTATGTCGCGATCGTGCCCGACCTGTTCTGGCGGATCGAGCCCGGCATCGACATCACCGACCAGTCCGAAGCCGAGTGGAAGCGGGCGTTCGAGCTGTTCAACGCGTTCGACGTGGACGCTGGTATCGGCGACATCGCCGCCACCATCACCAAGGCCCGCGAACTGCCGGGCGTCAACGGTAAGGTCGGCGCGGTCGGCTACTGCCTGGGCGGCCTGCTGGCCTTCCTGACCGCGACCCGCACGGACGTCGACGCCAGCGTCTCCTACTACGGCGTCGGCATCGAGAAGCACGTGAACGAGGCCGAGAAGCTGACCCATCCGCTGCTGATGCACATCGCCGAGAAGGACCAGTTCGTCCCGCCGGAAGCCCAGCAACTGATCCTGAGCGCCCTGAAGGATCACCCGCAGATCGAGCTGCACACCTACGCCGGCCGCGACCATGCCTTCGCCCGCGAGGGCGGCGCCCACTACGATGCGGCTGACGCGGCCAAGGCCAATGGCCGCAGCCTCACCTTCTTCCAGAAGGCGCTGGGCTAGTGCTCGCGATCCAAGCTGTTCGCACCGGCGGTCCGGAGGTTCTGGAAGCCGTGGAGCTTCCCGTCCCCTCGCCTGCCGCCGGACAGATCCTCGTGCGTCACCAAGCCGTGGGCCTGAACTACATCGATACCTACCACCGTTCAGGCCTCTACCCGCTGAAGATGCCGGCGGTGATCGGTCTCGAGGCGGCCGGAATGGTCGAGGCTATCGGCGACGGCGTCACCCGGTTCCAGGTCGGGGACCGCGTCGCCTACAACGGAACCCTGGGGGCCTATGCCGAAGCGGCGGTCGTTCCGGCCGAGCGCGCGGTGAAGGTTCCGGAGGGCGTCAGCCCGGAGACCGCCGCCGCCGTCCTGCTCAAGGGCATGACCGCCGAGTTTCTGGTGCGGCGATGTTTCCACGTGAAACCTGGCGACCTTGTCCTCGTCCACGCGGCCGCCGGCGGCGTCGGCCAGATCCTGGTCCAGTGGTGCAAGGCCCTGGGCGCGACGGTGATCGCCACGGCTGGCGGCGAGGCCAAGCTGGCCCTCGCCCGCCAGCTTGGCGCGGACCATGTCGTCGACTATCGCCACGAGGATGTCGCCGCCCGGGTCGCCGAGATCACCGGCGGAAAGGGCGTGGCGGTCGTCTATGACGGAGTCGGCAAGGACACCTGGGACGCCAGCTTCAAGAGCCTGGCCAGGCGCGGGATGCTGGTCACCTTCGGCAACGCCTCTGGCCCGGTCCCGGCCTTCGCGCCGCTGGAGCTGTCAGGCAAGTCGCTGTACGTCACCCGCCCGCGCCTGTTCGACTACATCGCCACGACCCAGGAACTGGATGAGAGCGCCCAGGCGCTGTTCGCCGTCCTCGGCTCCGGCGCGGTGAAGATCGACATCGGCCAGACCTTCCCGCTGGCCGAGGCCCGCGCGGCGCATGAAGCGCTCGAAGGTCACCGTACGACCGGTGCCACCGTGCTCATTCCGTAGGGCCGAACCCGGCCCGACCAAACCAGTAGGGCCCAATAAAAAAGGCCCCGGGTAGCACCGGGGCCTTTCTCGTATCGGCCAAAAGCCAAAATGTGAGTCCGTTTGGACTCAGGTGTTCATCGACTGGAAGAAGTCGCCGTTGGTCTTCGACTGACGCAGCTTGTCGAGCAGGAACTCGATCGCGTCCGATGCGCCCATCGGGTTGAGGATGCGGCGCAGCACATACGTCTTCTGCAGCTGGTCGCGCGGCGTGATGAGTTCTTCCTTGCGGGTGCCGGACTTGAGCACGTCGATGGCCGGGAAGATGCGCTTGTCGGCGACCTTGCGATCCAGGACGATTTCCGAGTTACCGGTGCCCTTGAACTCTTCGAAGATGACTTCGTCCATGCGGCTGCCGGTGTCGATCAGGGCCGTGGCGATGATCGACAGCGAACCGCCCTCCTCCACGTTGCGCGCCGCGCCGAAGAAGCGCTTGGGGCGCTGCAGGGCGTTGGCGTCGACACCGCCGGTCAGCACCTTGCCCGACGACGGGACGGTGGTGTTGTAGGCGCGGCCCAGACGCGTGACCGAGTCCAGCAGGATGACGACGTCGCGCTTGTGCTCGACCAGGCGCTTGGCCTTCTCGATGACCATCTCGGCCACCTGCACGTGGCGCGTCGCCGGCTCGTCGAAGGTCGAGGCGATGACCTCGCCCTTCACCGTGCGCTGCATGTCGGTGACTTCTTCCGGGCGCTCGTCGATCAGCAGGACGATCAGGTAGCACTCGGGGTGGTTGGTCTCGATCGACTTGGCGATGTTCTGCAGCATGACCGTCTTACCCACGCGCGGCGGGGCGACGATCAGGCAGCGCTGGCCCTTGCCGAGCGGAGCGACGATGTCGATGACGCGGCCCGAGCGATCCTTGATGGTCGGATCGGGCAGTTCCATGTTCAGGCGCTCGTCGGGATAGAGCGGCGTCAGGTTATCGAAGTGGATCTTGTGCTTGACGTTGTCAGGCGCTTCGAAATTGATCTTCGCCACACTGGTCAGCGCGAAGTAGCGCTCACCTTCGCGCGGCGAGCGGATGGCGCCGTCGACGCTGTCGCCGGTGCGCAGGCCATACTTGCGGATCTGTGAGGGCGAGACGTAGATGTCGTCCGGGCCCGGCAGGTAGTTGGCTTCCGGCGAGCGCAGGAAGCCGAAGCCGTCCTGCACCACTTCCATGGTGCCCGAGCCCGAGATCTCCACGCCTTCTTCGGCGAGGGTCTTCAGAATGGCGAACATCATGTCCTGCTTGCGCATGGAGTTGGCGTTCTCGACCTCGAAGGTCTCGGCGAACGCCAGCAGGTCGGCCGGGGATTTCTCCTTCAGCTCCTGCAGGGACATGGACTTCAGGCCCAGGGCGGCGACGGCTTCGGCGATCCCGGAGCCATCGTCTTCGCCTTCGGCCTCGGCTTCCGCGTCGGCGGACGCGGCCTCCACCGTCGTATCGATATCGACGGAGCTCTCTTCGGGGGTCGCCTCTTCGGCGGTCCCACCATCCGAGGCGAGAATTTCGTTTTCGGTTTCTTCGGTCATGACAAGACTCAAGAGTGGGCGCGGACCCCAAGACGGAGTCCGGCCGGTAAGACTTCGATGGTCACACCGGTCCGCCCATGCGGACGGACCAGGCGAGCGCGTCGATTGACGATGACGCGGATCGTTCGGGGGACGGACCTTGGAGCGGATCGCTCGCGGGGCGCGCCAGGACGGGCGCCGGTCCGTAGAGAAGGAGTTCGGAAAATCCGAACTTCCCTGGATGCAAACCACGCGGCGAACCGGCGGTCAAGCCGCCGGCCGGACTCAGTGGTTCAGGAACTTGGTCGTCACCGACAGGACGATGACGATCGCCAGCACGAACGGGATCTCGTTGGTCGCCCGCCAGAACTTTTCGGACCGGGGATATTCGCCCTTCTCGAACTTCTTGCGCGAGGCCGACAGAAAACCGTGGAAGCCGTAGAGCCCGACGAGGGCCACCAGCTTGGTCGCCATCCAAGGCTCGACCAGGAAACTCCAGCCGCGGATCTGGGCGTCGGCCAGGATCAGACCAAGACCGAACAGCGCCGTGGCGATCGAGGCCGGATTGATGATGCCGCGTAGCAGACGCCGCTCCATGACCGTGAAGGTCTCGTGCATCTCCGAGCCCGGCGTCGCCTTGCTGTGATAGACGAACAGGCGCGGCAGGTAGAGCATCCCGGCCATGAAGGCGATGACCGACAGGATGTGCAGGCCCCGCACGACGTTGAAGTGCGCCACCAGGAAATCGGTCATGCCGAGGCCGCCTCTTTGCACGGACAGTTGAACGCGCCGCAGCGCCAGTCGCCGCCGGGAACGACGCCATTGCTGGCGAGGGCCTGACGGACCATTCCGGCCAGGCTGGCTATGAACTCCGGCGCGACGCCCAGGGCCGGTACGCGGATATAGGGCGCGACGCCGACCGCCGTCGCCAGCTCGGCGTATTCGTGGTCCAGTTCGACCAGGGTCTCGACGTGCTCGGAGACGAAGGCGATCGGGGTGATGATCAAGCCCTTGCCTTCGGCGCCCGCGCGGCGGATCTCGTCGTCGGTCGAAGGGCCGATCCACTTCATCGGCCCCACCCGGCTCTGATAGCTGACGGTCCAATCCAGGCCCGCCGGCAGCCTGGCCGCCACCGCGGCGGCCGTGGCCTCGATCTGCTTCTGGTAGGGGTCGCCGCCCAGGATGACCTTCTCCGGCAGGCCATGGGCCGAGAACAGCAGGCGGACATTCGCCGGCGAACCGGCCTTCTCCCACGTCTCCCGGATCAAGCGGGCATGCGCTTCGACGAGCCTGGCCTCGTTCGGATAGCAGCAGACCGTGGTCTGACGTCCGGGACCCGAATAGCTCTTCGCCCAGGCCTTCAGCGACGAGCCGGTCGTGGTCTCCGAATATTGCGGATAGAGCGGCAGCAGCACGATCTCGTCCGGCGCGAAGGCCTTCACCTGCCTGGCGGTCTCAGCCGTCAGCGGGTTCCAATAACGCATGGCGATGAAGCACTTGGCCTCGACGCCCGGCAAGCTCCTGGCCAGTTCGGACTCTAGCGCGCTGGCCTGCTTCTCCGTCTCCGGCAGCAACGGCGAGCCGCCGCCCATGATCGCGTAGTTGGCCTTGGCCATCTTTTCACGGCTGGTCGAGATCAGCGCCGCCAGCGGATAGCGGGCGATGGCCGGCAAGCCAATGATGGCCGGGTCTCGGAACAGGTTGAACAGAAACGGCCGCACCGCGCGCGGACCGTCCGGCCCGCCGAGATTGAACAGGACGACGGCGAGCTTGCGGGTCATCCGCCAACCTTGTGGCCAGTCACCCGCTCCAGCACCAACTCGACATTGGCGATCGGCGTGTCGGGCAGGATGCCGTGTCCCAGATTGAAGATGTAGGGACCCTGGTTCCACTGTTCCAGCAACTGGTCGACGCGACGCAGCAGCGCATCGCCACCGGCCCGCAGCAGCAGCGGATCAAGCGCCCCCTGGATGGTCTTGGTCTTCTGGATCGCTTGACCCAGCTTGGCCGAGGCCGAGGTGTCGAGCGCCACGCCCTGCACCGGAACCTTGGCCGCGTAGTCCTCGACCAGCGTTCCGGCGCCACGCGGGAAGCCGATGATCGGCACGGTCACGCCGCGCGCCCGCAAGCCCTCGATGATCCGGATGTGCGGCTGGGTGACCAGCCGATCGAACAGCGGCTCGGACAGGCCCTCGGCCCAGCTCTCGAACAGCTTCAGGGCCTGGGCCCCGGCGTCGACCTGCATGGCCAGATAGTCGACCGTCGAGTCGACCAGCACCTGGATCAGGGCGTCCAGCTTTTCAGGGTTCTGATAGGCGTAGGTCCGCGCGCCGCTGCGATCGCTGGAGCCGCCTTCGATCATGTAGGTCGCCACCGTCCAGGGCGCGCCGGCGAAGCCGATCAGGGCCTTGGACGGATCGAGCTCTGAGCGAACCCTCGTCAGCGTCTCCCCGACGAGCTTGAGGGCCTCGCCCGCATTCCCGGCCCTTTCGGCCATGGACTCGATCGACGGCATCTCACCCAGCTTCGGGCCTTCGCCGGCCTCGAACCAGACCTTCTGGCCCAGAGCGCCCGGGATCAGCAGGATATCGGCGAACACGATCGAGGCGTCGTAGGGAAACCGGCGCATCGGCTGCAGGGTGACTTCCGCCGCCTTCTCCGGATCGAAGCAGAAACTGATGAAGTCCGGAGCCGTGGCGCGCACCGCGCGGTACTCCGGCAGATACCGTCCCGCCTGACGCATGAACCAGATCGGAGGATTCGCGTGCTTCTCGCCGGACAGCGCGGAGAGAAACTTCGGGGTCCCATTTTCAGGGCGTTGGGTCGGAGACGTCATGGAACGGGTTAAAGCCCGGCGAGCGTCCAGGCTCAAGCCCGTAAGGCTCCTAAGACCTTCCTCTCATATCTTAATAAGAAATTAAGTTTGAAAGAGGGGGTGGGAGGGCAACTGCATAGTGGGGAAAACGCCTGACGGGCGAGTGACTCGCACAGCCGATCCCTCGTTACCCCCAGCCCTTCCCACATGGGGTTAAGGATCTGTTAATCATGTGGACAGACCCGTAAGCGCCTTGAAGGCTTAATGAATTCTTAACACGCCGAGGCGGGAGAAAGACCCTTCGCGAGACTCTGTCCCGAGCCTTGGACAGTTGGGATTCACTTATCGGGGGATGCGGAGCGAGCCTGGGGATGGTACGCGGGCAATGCGACCGTTGATCACAGCGGCGCTATGACACGACGTCTCTTGGGCCATTCGGCGCCCGGGCGTCCCCAGAGGCAGGACAAGTGGTTAAGCAACCGTTAACGGATGATCCACAGGAGAGTCTGGCTCGGGGGGAAGCGGAACGGCTGCCACCGCGCTTCGCCACCTACTTCCATATCCACCTGGTGTCCGATTCCACCGGCGAGACTCTGAACGCCATGGCGCGCGCGGTCTGTGCTCGCTTCACCGACATCCTGCCCATCGAACATATCTACGCGCTGGTTCGCTCCACGCGGCAGCTGGATCGGGCGCTCGAGGAGATCGGCGGCGCGCCTGGCGTGGTGATGCACACCATCGTCGATCCGGGCCTGCGGGCGGCGCTGGAAGAAGGCTGCCGCAAGCTGGAGATGCCCTGCATCGCCGCGCTGGATCCGGTGATCAGCGCTATGTCCCGCTATCTGGGCGCGCGGATCTCGACCCGGGTCGGGGCCCAGCACGCGCTGACAAACGACTATTTCGACCGTATCGAGGCGCTGGACTACGCCATCGCCCACGATGACGGCCAGGGCGGCCAGGACCTGACCCAGGCCGATGTCATTCTGGTCGGCGTGTCACGGACCTCCAAGACCCCGACCTGCATCTATCTGGCCCACCGTGGCGTGCGCGCCGCCAATGTGCCGCTGGTCCCGGGCCGGCCGCCGCCGCAGGATCTGTTCGAGCTTAAGAACACCCTGATCGTCGGCCTGATCACCTCGCCCGATCGCCTGATCCAGATCCGCCGAAACCGCCTGCTCTCCCTCAAGGAAAACCGCGAGAGTGACTATGTCGACGGCGACGCCGTTCGCCAGGAGATCATCGCCGCCCGCCGCCTGTTCGAGCGGATGAACTGGCCGGTCATCGACATCACCCGTCGCTCGGTCGAGGAGACGGCGGCGGCGGTCATCAACCTCTTGTCGGGCGGCCGCGGCAAGGTCGAGGTCCTGAGATGACCCCCGTAACGCTCGCGTCCAAGAGTTCGGCGCGACAGATGATCCTGAAGAACGCCGGCGTCGCCTTCGAGGCGTTCAGCCCCGGCGTCGACGAGGACGCGGCCAAGGCCGGTCTGCTGGCCGAAGACGTCACGCCGCGCGACATCGCCGACGCGCTCGCGGAGATGAAGGCGGTCAAGGTCTCGACCAGACGCTCGGGCCTGGTGATCGGCGCCGACCAGACGCTCGACCTCAAGGGCCGGCTGATCGACAAGGCCAATTCCCTGGAAGAAGCCCGCGAACGCCTGCTGGAACTCCGCGGGACAAGCCATAAGCTGCACTCGGCCGTGGTCGTGGCCCGCGACGGCCAGCCGATCTGGCGGATCGTCGAGAGCGCCAAGCTGTCGGTGCGGCCGTTCAGCGAGGCCTGGCTCGACGCCTATATCGAGCGTCGCGGCGAAGCCCTGCTGTGGTCGGTCGGCTGCTACGAGCTGGAGAGCGAAGGCGTGCAGCTGTTCGACGCCGTCGACGGCGACTATTTCACCATACTGGGCCTGCCGTTGATCGGGCTTCTGGACTTTCTGCGTCTTCACGGAGCCCTGGCCGCATGACCTCCCAACGGGCTTCGGGGATCTCGGGAGCCGCCATCGTCGGCGGCGTCTGCGGCGCGCCGATCAAGCATTCGATGAGCCCGCTGATCCACAATGCCTGGATCCAGGCGGCGGGGCTCGACGCGGCCTATGTTCCGTTCGCGCCCGGCGTGGACAATTTCGAGACCTTCGTGAACGGCTTCCGAGGCGGCGCCATCCGGGGGCTCAACGTCACCATCCCGTTCAAGGAACGCGCGCTCGCGGTCGCCGACCACGCCAGCGACCTCGCCAGGATGGCGGGCGCGGCGAACCTGCTGATCTTCGAGGCCGACGGCTCGATCCATGCCGACAACACCGACGGGCCTGGCCTGTTGGGCGCGCTCGCCGAGCAGGCGCCAGGCTTCGCCGTCTCGGCCGCGCCGGTCGTGATCCTTGGCGCCGGCGGCGCGGCGCGTGGCGCGACCGCCGCCCTGCTGCTGGCCGGCGCGCCCACGGTCCGGATCGTCAACCGCACCGTCGAGAGGGCTCAAGAGCTGGCCGACGCCTTTGGCGAAAAGGTCGTGGCGGCCGGCGAGCCGGACCTTCCGGTCCTGCTGGCCGATGCGGGCCTCGTCATCAACGCCACCTCGCTCGGCCTGGGCGGCGGCGAAGGCCCGGCGGCGGATCTAGCCCTGACGCCGGAGACGGCGGTGATCATGGACATGGTCTACAAGCCGCTGCGAACCGAATTTCTCCGTCGCGCCCAGGCCGCCGGTCGCCGCACCGTCGATGGCCTGGAAATGCTGCTGCGCCAGGCCGTCCCAAGCTTCGAGCGGATGTATGGCGTGGCGCCGCCAGCCGAAGTCGACGCGCGCGGCCTGTTGCTGCGCCTTCTCGGAGAGGCCTGACATGTTGATCCTGGGTCTCACGGGCTCCATCGGCATGGGCAAGTCGACGACCTCGGCCCTGTTCCAGGCCGAGGGCGTGCCCGTCTACGACTCTGACGCCGCCGTCCACGCGCTCTACGCCAGCGGCGGCGCGGCGGTCGGGCCGGTGGGAGAGGCCTTCCCCGGCGTCGTCGTCGACGGCGCGATCGACCGGGCCAAGCTCAGCGCCCAGGTGGTCGGCAATTCCGAGGCCCTGGCCAAGCTGGAGGCGATCGTCCACCCGCTGGTCGGCGCTCATCGCATCGGTTTCTTCGAGAAAGCCCAGGCCGAGGGCCACGAGATCGTGGTGCTGGACATCCCCCTGCTGTTCGAGACCGGTGGCGAGAAGAAGGTCGACAAGGTGGTGGTCGTCTCGGCGCCCGCCGAGATCCAGCGGCAGCGTGTGCTGGCCCGTCCCGAAATGACGCCGGAGAAGTTCGAGGCGATTCTGGCCCGCCAGACACCGGACGCCGAAAAACGCGCCCGCGCCGACTTCGTGATCGATACCAGTCAGGGCGTGGAGCACGCCCACGCCCAGGTCCGCGACCTTCTGACTCTGTTGAGAAGTCCCGGCCCCGCTTGAAGCTCGCCACGAACGGCGGCATTGAAGGATCATGGCCCGGGAAATCATCCTCGACACCGAAACCACCGGCTTCGATCCGAAGACGGGCGACCGCCTGGTCGAAATCGGCTGCATCGAGGTGGTCGACTTCATGCCGACCGGCCGCTCGTTTCATGAATATTGCGACCCGTTGCGCGACATGCCGGCCGAGGCCGAGAAGGTCCACGGCCTGTCGTCGGCCTTCCTGACCGGCAAGCCGAAGTTCCACGAGATCGCCGACAGGTTCATCGACTTCGTCGGCGACAGCGTCGTGGTCGCCCACAACGCCGCCTTCGACCGCTCGTTCGTCAATTTCGAACTGGAGAAGTGCGGTCGCGCGCCGATCCATGAGGAGCGCTGGATCGACACCCTGGCCATGGCCAAGAAGCGCTTTCCGGGCATGTACAACTCGCTCGACGCGCTGTGTAAGCGGTTCAAGATCAGCCTGGACAGCCGCGACAAGCACGGGGCGCTGATCGACTCGCACCTGCTGGCCGAAGTCTATCTGGAACTGCAGGGCGGCAAGGAACGCGCCCTGGAACTGACCCACGTCGAGACCCTGTCGGTCTCGGCCGCGATCCAGGGCTCGTACGGCGCCCGGCCGCGTCCGCTGGCGCCCCGCTCGACCGACGCCGAACGCGAGGTCCACGCCGCCTGGATCCGCAAGAACCTCAAGGACTCGGCGCTCTGGATCAAGCAGGGCATCGTCGCGGCCGAGGGTTAGGACCGCGCGTCTCTAGAAGCCGTACTTGGCGAACGCCTGGACCCGGTCGAGCGCGCCGTCGGTCCCGCTTTCCAGAACCCGCCGGCCCTTCATGTACTCGATCCCCACGTCGAAGCCCGCCACGGGCGTCCAGATCAGGTTGCCGTGCAGACTTTCGGCCCGACGATTGACGTTCAGGCCCGAGGCGGCCGGATTGTCGACGGCCTGGGTCGAATAGAACAGGCTAGACCGCAAGGCCGGGCTCCACAGATGGCGGTAGGCGACGAACCCGGCCGTGACGCCGACCGGCCGGATGGCTCCGGCGCCGTCCGCGGCGACGTCGTTGGCGAAGTTCAGACCGACATAGCGTCCGATCCCTCGACCGCGCGTCAGCATCAGCCGGATATCGTCTCGCCCGCCGACCTTCACGCGCGCCGCGGCCGAGAGGCCCCAGCCGAAAGCGGCGTCGCGAAGCCCGCCCTGGTCGACCGAGAGCCGGCGGCCCAGGGCGGCAAGCGACCAGTCTCCCCACGGACGGCGACCGTCGAGGCGAACCACCAGGTCGGGCAGGCGATTGTCATCGGCCACGAGGCGGGCGCCGCCGCCGGCGGGCGTGACCGTCGTCTCGGGATTTTCCAGGGCCAGGGTCAGCGGTCCCCGCGTGCGCCGGATCTGCGCCTGACGGACGAAGACGAGGCCCTCGCTCGGGCCGAGATAGTCGGCGGTTTCCGGCAGGACCGCGATGTTCTGGAACGTCGACCAGTCCTGGCCAAACAACCAGCCGTCGACCGACACATAGGCCCGGCGCAGCGCGAAGGTCGACGGATTGGTGGTGCGCGCGTCGCCGCCGCCCGGCAGGGTCTGGAAGTCGCCCTCGATCCTGGCCTGGATATCGTGACCGCCCAGTCGGCGGCTGGCGCTCGCCCAGAGACGGGTCTGGCGGGCGTTGAAATCGACCTTCGCGCCCTCTCCCGCCCCGGCGACAGGGATCGCCCCGGGCGAATAGAAGTCGCGAATCGGATCGCCCAGCGCCGGATCGGCGCGCTGGAACCGGGTGGCCATGGCGTCCAGCTTCACATAGCCGCCGAAACGCAGCTCGAGCCGGTCCGTAGCCGTCGGACCGGACGGCGGCCTAGCGGCTGGAACGATAGCTGGCGGCGCGGCCTGGGCGTCCCGGGCCGCCATCTGGGCCTTGAGGTCGGCGAGGGCGCTTTCGAGTTCGCGCACCCGGGCCTCCAACTGGGGATCGGCGGCCCGGGCCAGGGACGGGACGGCAAGCATCGCCAGCATCGCGGCCAGGGCGGCGCGGTCGCGGAACATGGCGCGGCCCTGCGTTAGCCGGCCGCCCGCAGAGCGGGCCCGGCCCGTCCGGCGGCGCGCCCGACTTGTTCGCCCAGGCGGAAACGACCCATCAGCCGCACCAGCTCGACGGTCTCGTTGCGCAGCGAGTGCACCGCGGCCGTCGATTCCTCGACCATGGCGGCGTTCTGTTGCGTCGTCTGGTCGATCTGGCCCATGGCCATGTTGATCTGGCCCAGGCCGTGGGACTGTTCCTGGGTCAGGTCGGCGATCTCTCGGACGACGGTGTCGATCTCGGCGACCTTGGAGACGATGTCGCCCAGGGCGGCGCCCATGACGCGCACCTGGTCGACCCCCTCGGCGATCTGGGCCGTGGTCGAACCGATCAGGCTCTTGATCTCGCGGGCGGAATCCGCCGAGCGCTGGGCCAGGGCGCGGACTTCCTGGGCGACGACCGCGAAGCCTCTGCCGGCTTCACCGGCGCGGGCGGCCTCAACGCCGGCGTTCAGGGCCAGCAGGTTGGTCTGGAAGGCGATCTCGTCGATGACGCCGATGATCTGATGGATCTGTTGCGAGGAGTTCTCGATTTCGCTCATCGAGGCGATCGCCCGTTCGGCCACGCCGCCGCTGTATTCGGCCTGCTTCTGGGTCAGGGCCACGGCGGCGCGGGCTTGGCCCGCGCCCTTGGCCGAGCGGCTCACCGCGTCGGTCAGCTCACCCAGCGCCGCGGCGGTCTCCTCCAGGGTCGCGGCCTGCTGCTCGGTGCGCCGCGACATGTCGTTGGACGCCGAGGCGATCTCGTCGGCGCTGCTGCTGATGCCGGCGGAATTGTCCTGCACCACCTTCATGGCGTCGGCCAACTGGTCCAGGGCGGCGTTCAAGTTCTCGCGCAGCACGGCGTATTGCGCGGGGAAGTCGGCGGCCAGCCGGATCGTCAGGTCTCCGTCGGCCAGGCGGGCGGCGACGGCGGTGACATCGGCCACCACGCGCTCCTGGATCCTCGCCGCCGCGAGGTTCTCGGCCTCGCGTTCGTGGCGAGCGGTCTCGGCGGCCGCCCGTTGCAGCGCGGCTTCCGATTCCAGCCGGTCCTTCTCCACCGCGGCCTCGCGGAAGACTTCCAGGGCCTGCGCCATCTGGCCGACCTCATTCGAGCGATCGACGAACGGCACCGGGCTTTCCTTGTCGTTGCGGGCCAGGGCGGTCATTCGCAGCGTGAGGGCCTTGACCGGGCGCGAGATGGTTCCGCCCAGCAGGCTGGCCAGCGCGGCCATGGCCAGAAGGAGAACCAGGCCCACGGCCGTGAGCTCCAGCGCGGCCTTGTTCACGGCGGCCTCAATGTCATCGACATAGACGCCCGAACCGATGACCCAGCCCCACGCCGGCAGCAGCTTGACGTAGGAGATCTTGGGCTGGGGCGCCTGGTGGCCGGGCTTGGGCCACTGGTAGTCGACGAAGCCTTCGCCCTTGGTCTTGGCCACCTCGGTCATCGCCGCGAACAGCGCCTTGCCATTCGGATCGCGCAGGTTGGACACATCCTTGCCATTCAGCGCTGGCTTGAACGGGTGCAGCACCATTCGCGTGTCGAGGTCGGTGATCCAGAAATATTCCTGGTCGCCATAGCGCAGCGCCGACACGGCCTCCCGGGCGGCGGTCTGGGCCTGGGCGCGGGTTATGCGCCCGGTCCGGGCCTCGGCTGCGTAGTGCGCGACGATCGAACTGGCGGTCTCGACCTGGCTTCGGGTCTTTTCGGCGATGTCGGCGTGCATGGTCGCGCCCAGCTTCACCAGGCCCAGGCCGATCGCCACCGCGAGGCCCAATCCCGTGAGCAGGATAACCAGTCGCAACCTGGCCATGATCGAGAAATCGCGGAATTTTCGCACACCGTCCCCCTGGAGAGGATTGACCAAGTTAACCAAGGGTCATCGGGCGCTCAAAGCAGTTAAGCAAAGATGGTCGCTAGGCTCTCGCAGCTGCGACAACTTGTCTTGGTTTCGTCCTCAACAAGAAAGTTACCGGTATCATTTCCCGGATTTGGGTAAAGTGTACTCAAATCGGGAAATAGTACTTTTGGCTAGGTCGGGACCGCGACGACAGCTTTACAGCCGCAAATCCGCCGTCACCGGGGCATGGTCGCTGGGTCGCTCCCACTCCCGGACGGTGTCGTGGACCCGCGAGGAGACCTTGCCGTCCACGATCGCCGCGTCGCGCAGGCCGGGGCTGGCCAGGATGTGGTCCAGGCGCAGGCCGCGGTTGGACTTGCGGAAGTCGGCCGCGCGATAGCTCCACCAGGAGAACAGTTTTTCCGGCTCCGGCGTCGCCAGGCGCGGCAGGTCCAGCAGGTCCATCGACTTCATCATCGCGTCAAAGGCCTCGAGCTCGCCCGGGGTGTGGCTGACCACCTTGAGCATCTGGCGGTGGCTCCAGACGTCGTTCTCGCCCGGTGCGATGTTGAGGTCGCCGGTGACGATCAGCGGCGCTTTGGGATCGCGCTTCTTCAGGGCGGCGGTCAGGGTCTCGTAGAAGTCCAGCTTGTGGTCGAACTTCGGATTGCCGATGCGGTCGGGCGTATCGCCGCCGGCCGGGATGTAGAAGTTCTGGATGTCGACGCCGGCCACCTTGACCGCGACGCAGCGGGCGTGACCCTCGCGGCAGTTCATCAGGGTCGGGACATCCTCGAACGGCAGGCGCGAGGCGATGGCCACGCCATGCCAGCCCTTCTGGCCCGCGATCTTGAGGTGCTTCAGGCCCATGGCTTCGAAGGCCTCGCGCGGGAACTCGCCCTCCTGGCACTTGATCTCCTGCATGCACAGGACATCCGGCGCCTGCTCGTCGACGAAGCGGGCGGCCTGTTCAGCGCGGAGGCGGACGGAATTGACGTTCCAGGTGGCGATACGGAGGCGCATGGCTTGGCTTTAGGGGGTTTGCCGACGCCTGAAAAGAAAAACGCCCCAACGCAGGGGCGTTGGGGCGAAAGTCTAGTCTCTCATGCCGCCGCCGGGAGGGGATAGGATCCGGCACGGTTTGCGAAGAGCGGGTCGGTCGCTCATCGCCATGCGTGTTAAATATGCCACTTCAAAACTTTAAGTCAACCCTGGATCAGGTTGATTCTTGCCTGTTGTGAGAATGTCACATTTCGGCGGCGCTAGGGTTTGCCGACCTTGCGACGGGGGTCGGTCAGCACGAAGAGCTTGGGATCGAGGTCCGAGGTCTCGGCGAAATCGATCAGGCGCACGCGGATCTGACCGCCCTTGATGTCGGTGACCGTCCAGCCCATCAGGCCCACGGGCGCATTGGAGAAGTCCATCGAGATGCGGCCCAGCGCCTGGCGCTTGGCGTCCTGGGCGACGATGGTGAAGCCGTCGGCCAGCGGGCGAATGTCGGTGATGGTCACGCCGCGATCCAGGCGCACCTCGCGGGCCAGCAGCAGGTTCAGCGGAGTCTTGCTGAGCGGATAGCTCTCATAGGTCTTCAGCCGGCTGTCGAAGATGTTGACATTATTGCCGTTGCTGACGACCAGCAGGCCCGCGGGCGGGTCATAGGCGAACCGCGCCTTGCCCGGGCGCTGCATATAGAAGGCGCCCTGCGTCTGGGTCCCGCGCGCGTCGGTCTGCACGAAGCGGCCCTTGGCCGAGCCCAGGCCCTGGATATAGGCGGTGGCCTTGTCCAGCAGGGCCTTCTGTTCGGTGGTCAAGGCGGCCGGGACCGGCTTGGCGTCCTGAGCCAGAACCGGAGAAGCGATGGCGGCGGCCAGGCCGGCCGCCAGAAGAATACGGCGAGTGGTCATGCGATCTCCTTAGCCTCAACCTTGGCCCGCGCGAAGGCCGCCGCGAGGCCATTTTCCGGCGCCCCGATGAAGCGCCGTTCAGGTTGGGATGCTGGGAACGCGTCCAAACGGCCAAGGTTTCCCCTCATCCCGCTCTCCCCGGCGAAAGCCGGGGCCCAGATTCATCCTGAGCGTCAGATGTTGAAGCGCCCTCCGCCGAGGGTCGACGAAGGGCACTCTGGGTTCGATCTGGACCCCGGCTTTCGCCGGGGAGAGCGGAGTAGAAA
Organism: Caulobacter sp. GW821-FHT05F04; assembly: GCF_059419665.1. NCBI lineage: Bacteria > Pseudomonadati > Pseudomonadota > Alphaproteobacteria > Caulobacterales > Caulobacteraceae > Caulobacter > Caulobacter sp. GW821-FHT05F04. The sequence goes on along the minus strand of NZ_JBWKSF010000009.1, from coordinate 149,901 downwards.
TTACATCGGCGGTGGCGGCGGGGCCAGGATCTCGCGCTTGCCCGCATGGTTGGCGGCGCCGACGACGCCTTCCTTTTCCATCCGCTCCATCAGCGAGGCGGCGCGGTTGTAGCCGATCTGCAGGCGGCGCTGGATGTAGCTGGTCGAGGCCTTGCGGTCGCGGGTGACCACGGCCACGGCGTGGTCGTAGAGGTCGTTGGACCCGCCCTCGCCGGCGAACGCGCCCTCGATGGCTTCTTCCTGTTCCTCGTCGCCGCCGGCGGTGACTTCTTCCAGATATTGCGGGATGCCCTGGTCGCGCAGGAACTTGGCGACCTGCTCGACTTCGCCGTCCGAGACGAACGGGCCGTGCAGGCGGGTGATACGGCCGCCGCCGGCCATATAGAGCATGTCGCCCTGGCCCAGCAGCTGTTCGGCGCCCTGCTCGCCCAGGATGGTGCGGGCGTCGATCTTTGAGGTGACCTGGAAGCTGATCCGGGTCGGGAAGTTGGCCTTGATGGTGCCGGTGATGACGTCGACCGAGGGGCGCTGGGTGGCCATGATCAGGTGGATGCCGGCGGCGCGGGCCATCTGGGCCAGGCGCTGCACGGCCCCTTCGATGTCCTTGCCGGCCACCATCATCAGGTCGGCGACCTCGTCGATGACCACGACCAGATAGGGCATGGCCTCGGGACGGATCTGCTCGGTCTCGTAGATCGGCCGGCCGGCGTCGTCGAAGCCGGTCTGGACGGTGCGCTCGAAGTGCTCGCCCTTGTCCAGCGCCTCGTTGGCCTTCTCGTTATAGCCGCCGATGTTGCGCACGCCGATCTTCGACATGCGGCGATAGCGGTCCTCCATCTCGCGCACGGTCCATTTGAGGGCCACGACGGCCTTCTTCGGATCGGTCACGACGGGCGCCAGCAGGTGCGGGATGCCGTCATAGACCGACAGTTCCAGCATCTTCGGGTCGATCATGATGAAGCGGCACTTGTCGGGCGGCAGCTTGTACAGGATCGACAGGATCATGGCGTTGACGCCGACCGACTTGCCCGAGCCGGTGGTGCCGGCGATCAGCAGGTGGGGCATCTTGGCCAGGTCGGCGATATAGGGTTCGCCGCCGATGGTCTCGCCCAGGGCCATGGGCAGGATCTGGCTGGCTTTCTCGTAGTCGGCGCTCGAGAGCAGGTCGCGCAGATACACGGTCTCGCGCTTGGAGTTCGGCATCTCGATGCCGATGGCGTTGCGGCCTTGGGCCACGGCCACGCGGCAGGAGATCACGCTCATCGAGCGGGCGATGTCGTCGGCCAGGGCCACGACACGGGCGGTCTTGACGCCCGGCGCCGGCACCAGCTCGTACATGGTGACCACGGGGCCGGGACGGATCTGGTCGATCTGGCCCTTCACCCCGAACTCGGCCAGCACGCTTTCCAGCAGGCGGGCGTTCTGGCGCAGGGCGGCGGCGTCGACTTCCGACGAGCGTGGCTTGGACTTGGCCAGCATCGCCAGCTCCGGCAGCTGGAAGCCCGCCTCGTCGTCGAAGTCGAAGGCCTTCTGCTGCTCGCGCGCCTCGCGACCCGATTCCTTGGGTACGGTCTTGGGCTTGGCGATCGCCATCGGGCGGGCGTCCAGCGAGTCCTCGAAGGCGTCCTCGTCGTCCTGCGGCGGCGGGGTGTAGGCGCGCTCCGTCGCGCGCTGCGACACCGGGGTCGGCGCGGCGGCGACCACGGCCTCGTCGTCATCGGCGTCAATCGGCGGCAGGCGGCCCGGCCGCTCGCGCTGGGGCGGGGCCTCGGCCTTCTCCCTCTTGGCGCGGGCCGGCTTGGGGGCTGGCTCCGGTATCGGTTCCGGCTCGGCGCGGACGCGCGGCTGCAGGGCGTTGCTGACGGCGGTGTGGATGGCGTCGGGATCAACCTCGCGCACGCCAATGGCGAAGCCCAGGGCGACGATGGCCGCGACGGCGAACAGGATGGCGGCGACGATCGTCGCGCCGGGAATGTGGGCGAAGCGCAGGACGCCGGCCACCATGTGCAGCAGGGCGTCGCCCCAGAAGCCGCCCAGGCCCTTCTCCAGCTGCCAGATCGCCGGCGGCGGCGGAGCCGCGAGGGTGGCGGAGAGCGCCAGCAGGCCCAGGGCGCCGACAAGGGCGCGCTGGCGCAGATCCTTGCGCTCGGCGTCCGGGTCGGCCTGGGCCACGCGGGTGACGCCGAAAACGAGCATGAACAGGGCCACGCCCCAGCCGGACAGGCCCAACGACTGCATCAGCAGGTCGGCGATCGCCGCGCCGGGCGCGCCCAGGGCGTTGCGGGCGGGTTCGCCGGTGGCGGCGTTCAGGCTGGGGTCGGTGGCGTTGTAGGTGGCGATGGCCAGCAGCAGGACGGCCCCGATCACGGTGATGATCCCGCCCCGGAACCGGGCGGTCCAGGGCTGGACCCAGCCGTAACGGATCGCATCCCAGAGGAGCTCCGTCGTGGATCGCCGCGCGGCTCGCGCCATGAAAGTCTCCGAACTCAACTTCGCCGTCTGACCCTCAGAATGGGTCGAACCGCGATGTTGTGCCCGAAGAGCGTTAAGAGGCGTTTACGGCGTTCGTCAGGACATGATTCACAACGTCGCGGATGCGCCAGGACGCAGGGCGCTATTCGGGCAAGGCTCAGGCCGCCTCGAACGTGACCGGTCCGCCCCAGAACCCTTGAACCAGTCCGTTCTGCGGTCCCGGCGTTCCGGTGGTCAGGAACACCCGCCCGCCCTTGGTTCCCGTGGCATAGTCCGGATGGCGCTGCAGATAGAGCTCCAGCGCGTCGGCGGTGGCTTCGGGCTGCTGGATCAGCGGCGTGCCGGCCGGCAGGGCGGCGCGGAACAGGTCGGCGATGATCTCGTAGTGGGTGCAGCCCAGCACCACGCGGTGCGGATAGCGGCCGATGCGGGTCTTCAGGGCCTCGACGTGACTCTCGACCGCCTTGGCCAGCTCGACCACCGAGGCGTCGCCCTCGATCAGAGGCACGAGCTCCGGGCAGGCCTCGGAGAACACCGCCAGGTCCTGTTTGCGCTTGTCGATCTCGATTTCGTAGACGCGCGAGCGGACCGTGGCCTGGGTGGCGAAGACCCCCAGGATGTCCAACTGCTCGACCTTCTCGCCGCGCCGCTCGGCCTCGTGCTCCCACGGCAGGCCGGTGGCCTTCTCAATGGTCGGCACGATGATGCCCAGGATGTTGACCGGCCGGCCGATGTCCTTGCGGTAGCCCGGAAGCCAGGTCTGCTGCAGGCGGCGCAGGGCGATGGCCGAGGCGGTGTTGCAGGCCAGGACCACCAGGCTGGCGCCGCGGTCGAACAGGCGGATGCAGCCGGCCTTGGTCAGCTCGACGATGTCCTCGCCGGTGCGCACGCCATAGGGCGCATGGGCCTGGTCGGCCAGATAGGTGAAGTCCGCCTGGGGCAGACGCTGCACGAGGGCGCGGTGGACCGTAAGGCCGCCCACGCCGGAGTCGAAGACGCCGATCATGGGCCAAGCTGTAGCCGCCAAAGCGGGCGTCGTCCACGGACTGGGCGCGGTTCCTGAAAGGTTACGCGCCTGTCATGTGACACGCCCCGGAACCTTGTTAGGGTCGCTGCCAAATCTTCACCGGAGACACTCCGTGCAACGTCGTACATTCCTGGCCTCGGCCGCCGCCACCGGCGCGGTCGTCGCCCTCAATCCGAGTTTGTCCATGGCCCAAGGCGCGAACCCCATGACCCAGAAGTGGGTCGGCCCCTATGGCGGCGTGCCGGCTTTCGACAAGGTCAAGGTCGCCGACTTCAAGCCGGCCCTGGAAACGGCCATGGCCAAGAACCTGGCCGAGATCGACGCGATCACGGCCAACAAGGCCGCGCCGACTTTCGACAACACCATCGGCGCGCTGGAAGACGCCGGCCGGATGCTGAACGACGTCTCGACCTACTACGGCGTCTGGGGCTCGACCATGAGCACGCCCGAGTTCCAGAAGGTCGAGGAGGAGATGGATCCGAAACTCTCGGCCCACGGCGACAAGGTCAACCAGAACGCCGCGCTCTTCGCCCGCATCGAGGCGGTCTACAATTCGCCGGACAAGGCCAAGCTGACGCCGGAACAGCAGCGCGTGCTGTGGATCTACTACACCAACTTCGTGCGCGCCGGCGCCAAGCTGTCGCCCGAGGCCAAGGCCCGGGTCGGCGCGATCAACACCGAGCTGGCCGGCCTCTACACCAAGTTCAGCCAGAACCTGCTGGCCGATGAAAGCACCTGGATCGAGCTTTCCGACGCCGATCTCGCCGGCCTGCCCCAGGGGCTGAAGGACGCCGCCGCCTCGAACGCCGCCGCGCGCAAGCTCCCGGGCAAGTTCGTCGTCGTCAACACCCGCTCCAGCGTCGACCCGTTCCTGGCCGCCTCGCCGGTCCGCGCGGCCCGCGAGAAGGTCTGGCGGGCGTTCGTCAATCGCGGCGACAACGGCGGCGCGACCGACAACAACGCCATCATCAGCAAGATCCTGAAGCTGCGCGTCGAGCGCGCCAAGCTGCTGGGCTACAAGACCCACGCCCACTGGCGCCTCGAGAACGCCATGGCCAAGACGCCCGAGAACGCCATGGCGCTGATGGAGGCGGTGTGGACCCCGGCCATCGCCCAGGTCGCCATCGACGTGGCCGACATGCAGGCGATCATCGACAAGGAAGGGGGCGGTTTCAAGCTGGAGCCCTGGGACTACCGGTACTACGCCGAGAAGGTCCGCCTGGCGAAGTACGCCCTCGATATGAACGAGGTGAAGCCGTACCTGCAGCTGGACAAGCTGCGCGAGGGCATGTTCTGGGCCTCGGGCCAGCTCTACGGCTTCCAGTTCAAGAAGCTGGAAGGCGTCCCCGTCTACCACGAGGACATCACCGTCTATGAGGTGACCCGCGCCGGCAAGCATGTGGGCCTGTGGTACTTCGACCCCTATGCCCGCCCGGGCAAGCGTTCGGGCGCCTGGATGAACGCCTACCGCACCCAGGAGCGGTTCAAGGGCGAGGTCACCACGATCGTCTCCAACAACTCCAACTTCATCAAGGGCAAGCCTGGCGAGCCGCTGCTGATCTCTTGGGACGACGCCACCACCCTGTTCCACGAATTCGGCCACGCCCTGCACGGCCTGAACGCCAACGCGACCTATCCGTCGGTGTCGGGCACCAACGTGGCGCGCGACTATGTCGAGTTCCCCAGCCAGCTGAACGAGCACTGGCTGCCGACGCCGCAGGTGCTGAACCAGTTCGCCCTGCACTACCAGACCGGCAAGCCGATTCCGCAGGCCCTGGTCGACAAGATCGAGGCCGCCGGCAAGTTCGGCGAGGGCTTCGGTACGACCGAGTACCTGTCCAGCGCCCTGATCGACATGAAGCTGCACCTGGCCGGCGACGTCGACATCGATCCGGACAAGTTCGAGCGCGAGGAGCTGGCCAAGCTGAACATGCCGCACGAGATCGTCATGCGTCACCGCACCCCGCAGTTCGGCCATGTGTTCTCGAGCGACGGCTATTCGGCCGGCTACTACAGCTACCTGTGGGCCGACACCCTGACCGCCGACGTCGCCGAGGCCTTCGAGCAGGCGCCCGGCGGCTTCTATGACAAGCCGACCGCCAAGCGCCTCTACGAGACGATCATGTCGAAGGGCAACGCGGTCGACCCTGTCGACCAGTTCCGCGCCTTCCGCGGCCGCGACGTCAAGATCGGGGCCCTGATGCGCAAGCGCGGCTTCCCGGTCCCGGCAGGGGCTTAGGCGCCTGACCCACGCCCTTCTCCCGCCACGGGAGAAGGGCTAAATGGGCTCGGGGGCTGAAGGAGTATCTATGGCTGCGTCCAAGCTCGTACCTCTGGCCCTTTGCTTGGCCCTCGCCACCCCTGCCCTCGCCCAGACCGCGCCTTCTCCGCCCGTGGTCGAGCTCGGCCAGGCCCCGGCTCAGGACGAGAGCGCGGTGGTCGCCGAACTGACCGTGGTGGCCAAGCCCAAGGGGCCGGCGATCTGGCTGGTCGAGAAGGACGGGGCCAAGCTCTATATCCTCGGCTCGGCCGCGCCCCTGCCCCATCAGCTGAAATGGGAAAGCCCGCGCCTGAACAGGGCCTTGGACAAGGCCAGCCTGGTGCTGGTCCCGCCTCAGGCGGCGGTCGGCGTCACCCAGGCGGCGGGTTTCATCCTCAGCTTCGGCGGCGGTCTGCGCCAGCCGATGGGCAAGAACCTGGAAGACCAGCTACCGCCCGACCTGAAGGCGCGCTTCGTGGAGTCCCGCAACCAGGCCCGCAAGGGAGCGGGCGAGTACAAGAACTGGAAGCCGGGCGTGGCCGGCTTCCTGCTGCTTTCGGATTTCCGCCAGGCGGCGGGTCTCTCCGAAGCCAAGCCGGTCAGCACGGTCGAGCGCATGGCCAAGGCCCGCAAGCTGAAGGTCAAGTCGGTCGGGCAGTACCGGATGAGCGCGGTGACCTCGATCGTCTCGAAGCTTTCGCCCGAGGACCAGCTCTACTGCCTGCGGGTGGCGCTGGACGAGATCGCCTATGATGGGGCCCATTCCACCACGATCGGCCAGGATTGGGCGGAGGGCGACCTCGGCTCGGTGCGCGCCCGCTACCGCGCCAGCGGCGCCCAGCGCTGTCTGCTGCGCGCGCCGGGGGGGGCAGCCCTGCTGGAGAAGGGTGTCGACCAGACGACGGACGCCATGACCGACGCGCTGAAGCGTCCCGGCGTCACGGTGGCGGTGGTCGATCTCGGCTTCCTGCTGCCGGCCAACGGCGTGCTGGACCGGCTGAAGGCTGGCGGCGCGACGGTGAGTTCGCCCATCGAGTAGGGGATCGTTGACGCCTGCCCGCCCCTGCCCTCAACCTCGGGCGGGGAGGGACCTCACATGAAGACGATGATCGCCGCCGCCGCCCTGGCGCTGCTGGCCGCCGGTTCGGCGCGGGCCGAGGTCGCGGACGCCCAGCCCAGCGGATTCGAGGTCCGGCATCAGGTCGTGATCGCCGCGCCAGCCAGCGCCGTCTGGGCGACGCTGGTGCAGCCTGCGGAATGGTGGGCCTCGGCCCACACCTGGTCGGGCTCGGCCGCCAACCTGTCGCTGGGCGCGGCCTCGGGCGGTTGCTTCTGCGAGCGGCTGCCGAACGGCGGCTCGGTGCTGCACATGACCACGGTCAACGCCGCGCCTGGGACGAAGCTGGTGCTGGTCGGCGCGCTCGGTCCGCTGCAGAGCTCCGGCGCCAGCGGGGCCCTGACCTTCCTGCTCGCCGAGAAGGACGGCCAGACGACGGTGACCGTCACCTACGATGTCGGCGGCTATTTCAAGGGCGGGCTCGACAAGATCGCCGCGCCCGTCGACGGGGTGCTCGCCCAGCAGGTGGCCGGGCTGAAGGCGGCGGCGGAGGCGAAGTAGGCAAGAAAAAGCCCGCCGGACCGGTCGGTCGGCGGGCTTTAGTCTTTCAGGGCTTCGAGGCTCAGGCGCTTTCCGCCATGCTGTCGTCCGAGGCGCCCAGCAGGGCCATCTGCAGGCGCGATCGGTCGCGGCGGGCCGCCTCCAGGGCGCCTTCGGCCAGGGCGGCTTCCGAGGTGAGGCGCTCGATCGTGGCCTGGAGTTCGGCGACCTTGTCCTCGTGTTCGCGACGGAGCTGGTCCTGGGCTTCCTGCATGCCGTCGAGGCGCGAGCGCAGTTGCTGAGCCCGTTCCTCGGCGCGCCTCATAGCCTTTTCCTGGGCGACGGCGCTCTTGGCCAGCTGGTCGGCGCGCTCGATCGCCGTGGCGCGGGCGGTGTCGACACCGGCGTGGCGCTGACGCAGGCCTTCGGAATCCTCCTCCAGCGTGCGGATGCGTTCCAGGGCGCGTTCCAGGGCGACGTTGAGGTCGCCGGCGCGGCGCTCGACCGCCTTCTGGTGCGCGGAAGATTCGGCGAGACGGGCCGAGATCTGGCCGTTCATCTCTTCCAGCTTGTCGGCGCGGCCGGTGGCGGTCTCCAGGCGGGTCTGCAGGGCCGAGATCTCGGCGCGGGCCGCCTCGACCTGGCTTTCCAGGTTGCGGATGGTGCGACCGCTGTCGGTCTGGTGGGCCGAAAGGGCGTTCTCGATCGCCTGCACGCGGGCGCGTTCGCCGGCCAGCTGGGCTTCGAGGTCGGTTTCGATGCGCGACAGGCGGGCGACGTCCAGGCCGGCCTGGTCGACGCGCTTCTTCAGGGTCGCGACTTCGTCGCCCAGCAGGGCGTTGTCCTGGTTGGCGCGGGCGAGCGCCGCCTCGGCGTCGCCGCGGCGGGTGTCGATGTCCTGGGCCTGAAGGCGCAGGCCCTCGACGTCCTGCACCAGGTGCTCGATGCGGGCGGTGGAGTCGCGCAGGCTGGCGTCGAGGCTGGAGACCTTCAGATCCGACTGCAGCAGGGCGTTGCGCAGGCGGTCGATTTCGAGGGCGTTGTCTTCCAGCGCGGCGTCCTGGGTCTGGCGGCGGGCGTCGGACTCTCCAAGAGCGGTTTCGGCGGCGGCCAGGCGGGCGCTGACCTCGCGTTCCTCGGCCTGGATCTGGGTGACCTGGCGCTGGGCGTGCTCGTAATTGGCGCGTAGGGCGATCAGCTCGGCGTGTTCGGCGCGGCGGGCTTCGAACTCCTGGGCGACCGGACCACGGATCTCGGCGATCAGCGGCTCGATGGCTTTCAGGTGCTCCATCACGCGGCCGATGCTGTCGAGACCGCCGTGAATGGTCTCGTAGCGCTGGCCGATGGCCTGGGTGGATTCGATCTGATGCTGCACGGCCTCGACCCGGGCCTCTTCACCCAGAACGGCCGGCTTGGCGTTCTTGTTATCGCGAGGATTCTTCGACAGCAGTCTCATATCGCCCACCTTCACCCCGTGCGACCCCATCGCGACCTGAAAGGCCGCCTTGCGAACGCCGCGAATCTCTTACCCAGAGGTTAACAACCTAGTTTATTGGCAAGGTGAATGTCGAGGGGCGGACGCCGCGACCTGGCGTCGCGCACGGGCCTCAGAAGCCCGAAAACTGGGGACGATCCGCCGTTTCGACCGCCAGTACCCGGCCGACCGCGTGAACCACGGCGGCGATGCGCAAGGCGGCCTGGACCTGGACGGGCTCCACGCCGCGCTTCCGCAGTTCCGTCTCATGGCTTTCGAGGCAGGCGCCGCAACCGTTGATCGCCGACACGGCGATACACCAGAGTTCGTAATCGACCGCCGTCACGCCGGAATGGGTCAGGCGGTTCATCCGCAGACGCGAGGCCAACGCACCGTATTCGGGCGCTTTCATCAGGTGAACGGCGCGAAAATAGACGTTGGTCATGGCCATCATCGCCGCGGCGGTCTTGGCCGCGGTGAAGGCCTCGGACGAGAAGCCGGCCTCATGCGCGGCGATGGTGATCGCCTTCAGGGTCTCTGGCTCGCCGACCGCGCAGGCGCTGGCGACGAAGCAACCCCAGCGCGCCTGGTCGCTCAGCACGGTCTCGCCGGCCAGGGCGCCCAGATTGGTCCCGATATCCTTGGCGTAGTCGGGCAGCTGGGCGCGTAGGGCCTCGATCGACATGGGGACGCTCCGTGAGATCTGGAGCGGGCTTAGCATCGCGGGAAAGGTTCGTCCCGGTCCGCGCCGCTGGGAGGGGGAGACGCGGGCGGACCGGGTTCAACGGGTTGGGGCCCGGCGTCGGTGGGGGGGAGACACGCCGGAACTTCACCGTGAGACAGAGGTATGCGCTGACCGGTCAGATAGCCAATCGATAGTTTTTGGCTTTCCGATAGATCACGCCTATATCCAGGCCATGCTTCTCCCGACCCTTCGCCAGCTGCAGTATCTGAAACTCCTCTCGGAGCACGGCTCGTTCAGCCGGGCCGCCGAGAGCGCCTATGTCACCCAACCCACCCTGTCGGCCGGCATCCAGGAACTGGAAAAGATCCTGGGCGCGCCGGTGGTCGATCGCGCGCGCTCGGGCGTGATCCTGACCGCCGCCGGCCAGGAGGCGGTGCGGCGAGCCGAGGATATCCTCGCGCGGGCCGAGGACCTGGTGCAGGCCGCGCGCGGGGCCGGCCAGCCTTTGGCCGGTCGTTTCCGCCTGGGCGTGATCCCGACCGTGGCTCCGTACCTGCTGCCGCGCGCCCTGCCCGTCCTGCGCGACAGGTTCCCGAAGCTGAAGCTGTTCCTGCGTGAGGACCTGACTCAGCGGCTGATCGCGGCCCTGAAGAGCGGGGCGCTGGACGCGGCGCTGATCGCCCTGCCCTACGACATGTCCGGCCTGGACTGGGCGCATGTCGAGGACGACGAGCTGCTGGCCGCCGCGCCCGCCAACCACCCGATGGCCGCCTCGACCCGGGTCGATCCCGACAGCCTGCGTGGCGACGACCTGATCCTGCTGGAAGATGGCCACTGCCTGCGCGACCATGCCCTGGCCGCCTGCGGCCTGGAGCCGCCGCGCGGCGTCGGCGACGACGAGACCTTCGCCGCCACGTCGCTGCCGACCCTGGTGCAGATGATCGGCTCGGGCCTGGGCGTCTCGTTCCTGCCGGCTATGGCGGTGCACGCGGGCCTAACCGACAAGACCGCGCTGACGATCCGTCCCCTGGCGACCGAGCATCCCAGCCGCGAGATCGTGGTGGCCTGGCGGGCAGGCTCCAGCCGTGGCGTCGAAGGGCGGCTGCTGGCCGAGACCTTGCGAGAAACCGAAGCTTAACGCGCCGCCGGCCTGGCGGCGCGCGACATCCTAGTGTGCTGGATTTGAAGTTCGCCCGTACTTGGATCAGGCTCTGAGCGAACTTCAAATCCAAAAAAGCACACTAGAAACATAAACTTACTAGTGTCCTTATCGATTCCGAAGTTCGTCGGAGCTTGCCACAAACGCTTGCGAACTTCGGAATCGGGACACTAGACCGCGTGCGAGATCGGACCCTCGGCGCGGCCTTCGACGAACTGGCGGACATATGGATTGTCGGTCGTGCGCAGCTCGGCGGCCGGCCCGCGCCAGATGATCTTGCCGCCATGCAGCATGGCGATCTCGTCGCCGATGGTCTGGGCCGAGGCCAGGTCGTGAGTGATCGACACGGCGGTCGAACCCAGGCGCCGCACCTGGTGGGAGATCAGCTCGTTGATCGCCGCCGCCGTGATGGGGTCCAGGCCGGTGGTCGGTTCGTCGAAGAACAGGATCTCGGGTTGGGCGACGACGGCGCGGGCCAGACCGGCGCGCTTCTGCATGCCGCCCGACAGCTCGGACGGGAAGCGGTCGGCGACGTCGGGAGACAGACGCACCTGCTCAAGGGCTTCGATCGCCCTTTCCCTGGCCTCCTTGCGCGGCGCGCCGTCGGCGTTGATCAGGCGGAAGGCGACGTTTTCCCAGACGGTCAGGCTGTCGAACAGGGCCGCGCCCTGGAACAGCACGCCGACGCGGGAGAACAGCTTGCGGCGGGCGCCCTCCGACAGGGTGACGGTGTTCTTGCCGTCCAGCTCGATCTTGCCGGCGTCCGGGCGCATCAGGCCGAGCGCGGTCTTGATCGTCACCGACTTGCCCTGGCCGGAGCCGCCGATGATGACCAGCGACCGGCCTGGCGCGACCGACAGGTCGAGGCCGTCGAGGACCGCGCGGCCCTCGAAGCGCTTGGTGACGCCCTTCCAGGCGAGTTTCGGGGTCACGTCGGTCATGAGGCGTGGGTGAAGAGGGTGGTCAGGAGGTAGTCGGAGCCGAAGATCAGGATCGCCGACGAGACCACCGCGTGGGTGGTGGCCCGGCCGACGCCCCGCGCCCCGCCCTTGGCGTTGTAGCCGTGGTAGCAGCCCATCAGCGCCACGATGAACCCGAACACCGCGGCCTTGATCAGGCCCGAGACGATGTCCCAGCTCTGCAGGAAGTCGATGGTGTTGCGGATGTAGACGGCCGAGCTGAAGTCCAGCACCCGCGTGGCGACCAGCCAGCCGCCGGCGACGCCGATGGTGTCGGCCACCGCGGTCAGCAGCGGCGTCATCAGGACGCCGGCCAGCAGGCGCGGGCCGACCAGATAGCGGAACGGGTCGGTCGACAGGGTGCGCATGGCGTCGATCTGCTCGGTCGCCCGCATGGCGCCGATCTCGGCGGCGATGGCGGCCGAGACCCGGCCAGCCAGCATCAGCGCCGCCAGAACCGGGCCCAGCTCGCGGGTGATCCCCAGGGCAACGATCTGCGGCATCACCTGCTCGGCGTTGAAGCGTCCGCCGCCGGTGAAGATGTTCAGGGCCAGGGCCGCGCCGGTGAAGATGGCGGTCAGGCCCACCACCGGCAGCGAGAAGAAGCCGATGGCCACGAACTGGCGCCACAGCTGGCCGAGGAACCAGGGCGGGGTCAGGGCGGCGGCGACGCCGCGCACGGCGAAGACGCCGACCGACCCGACCATGCGCACGGCGGCCAGTGTCGAGCGACCCAGAGCCCGGACGGGGCTGGCAAGAGAACGAGGGGCGACCTGCCGGGCCGCCTCGGCCGCGGCCATGTCAGTAGCTCGCGGCGGGCTGCGAGGCGTCCGGCGCGGGTGCGTCCGACGAGGCCGCCGCATCCGAACCACCCTGCGGACGGATCACCGAGCCGATCAGGCCGAAGATGTCCACGGCGCCTTGCGTGTTCTCGATCTGGCCGCCCGGCTTGATGTCGTCCATGGCCGCGCCCGGCGCGATCGAGACGTGCGCGCCGCCCAGCAGGCTGTCGCTGGTGATCTTGGCGGTCGAGTCCGACGGCAGCTTGACGGTCGGATCGATGCTCAGCTTGGCCACGGCCAGGAAGGTCTTCGGCTCCAGCGTGATCTGCGAGACCGTGCCGACCTTGACGCCGGCCACGCTCACCGCCGCGCCCGGGGCCAGCGAACCGGCCTCGCCGAACTTGGCGTTGATCTCATAGTTTCCGCGCTTCATGTGGACGCCGCCCACGCTCAGCGAATAGGTCAGAAACCCCGCCGCCAGGGCGAGGACGACGACGCCCATGGCTGTCTCGGCCCATTGTTCGCGCAATGCCAAATCCCCTTGGTCCTTAACGTGTCGTCCCGTCGCTACTTGCGACGGCCAGAAGGCGCCGCGCCGCCCTTCTGGAGTTGATTGATCAGCACGTCGATGTTGCCGCCGGCGTTGTCGATCGTCGAGACGAAGTCCTGCTGCTGGGTGATGGCCAGCCAGATCCCCTTGAACTGGACGTCGACGACCTTCCAGGTCTGGCCGCCGCCCAGCACGCGCCAGGAGACCGGCAGGGGCTGGGTGATCTGGCCGCCCGAGATCACGGTCTTGACCGTCACGTCGCCCGGCTTGTTGACCACCGAGCCGACCACCTTCAGCTGCTCGCCGCGATAGTCGTCGATACGGCTCTGATAGACGTTCTCGGCATAGGTGCGGAACACCGGCGTGAAGCGCGCGCGCTGCTCAGGCGTGATGGTGCGGGCGTACTTGCCCAGAACGAAGTTGGTGATGCGCGGCACGTCGGCCAACTCGTCCACCGCCTGGTGGAAGACCTGGGTCTTCTGGGCGTCGCTCATGCTCTTGTTGGCCAGCACGGTGATCACGCGCTGGGCCTTGGCCTGGACGAAGGCCTCGGCGCCGGCGTCGCGCGCGCTGTTCTGGGCCAGGGCCGAGCCGCCGATCGCGACGGCCCCGAAGAACGCCAAAAGCGCGGCGTTGGCGCCGCGCCGGGTGGAGGTGGTGTTGGTCATGGTCTTACCGGTCATGGTTTGGGCGTCGCGGGTGAAGCGTCCTGAGGCGGAGCTTCCGGAGGCGGCGCGTCGAAGTCGGGCAGCACCTCGGCGTCGCCCGTGGCGTCGCGGACGAAGGCCTCGCGATACTGGGTATAGGCCGAACGGGTGGTGACATAGGGGTCGGCGGCGTCCTTCAAGGCCTGGAACGCCGGGTCGGTGTTCGAGCGCAGATCAACGATGGTCACGCCCGCACGGGCCTTGCCGAAGTCGGTGGAGAGGCCGCCGACATACAGCGAGACGGGGTCGGTGACGAAGTCGAGCGCGCGGCCGACGCCGTCGCGGACATTCAGCGGACCCATCAGCGGCACATAGAGATAGGCCCCGGGCTTGGCGCCCCATTTGCCGAAGGTCTGGCCGAAGTCGGCGTCGCGACGCGGCAGGTTCATCTTGGCGGCGACGTCGAACAGGCCCAGGACGCCGAAGGTTGAATTGACCACGAAGCGGGTGGTCGAACGCATGGCGCGCTTGGGCTTTCCTTGCAACACCATGTTCATGACGGTGTTCGGCTCGCCCAGATTATAGACGGCCGAGCTGACCCGGTTGCGGACCACGCGGGGCGTAACCGCCATGTAGCCGTGGGCGATCGGCGCCAGGATCACGTGATCCAGGCCCATGCCCAGCTTGAAGGCGCCGCGATTGAAGCCTTCCAGCGGATCGTTGGCCGCCTCGACGTTCGCGGTGGTGCCGACCGACTGGCCCTTGACGCCCTGTTCCCGAGCGAGGGCCGTCGAGAACGTCGCCAGGCTGGCGGCCGCAGCAAGCCCCATGGCGGCGATACGCCGACCGGTCGCCCTGCGGCGGAGGCCGTTATCCTGGTCGTTCAAGCCCGTGCTCCTGCGTCTACACGCCGGCATGTATTCACGCCGCAATCCGTATCAAGACTGATTACGTTGTATTTCGGCCACGTTGGGTCGGCCTTGCTTCAAATCGCCCTGACTTGAAGCGGCGGGCCGCGAAAAGGGCGCCGCCGCGCCGCCGCGTTCTTCGACATAATCAGATATATCGAAAACAGCTCTTGACCCAGCCGCAATCCGATATATCTATAAATCCGATATAACGAAATAGGATCTAAAAACACAATGTTTGGACGACATCACCATCACCGCGGTCACTGGCGCGGCCACGCCGACGAGCATCACGGCCGTCATCCCTTCGGCTTCCACGGCGGCCCCGCCGGTCATCATGGCGGCCCGCGCGGTCGCGGCGGCCGTATGGGCCGGTTCTTCGATCATGGCGACCTGCGCTTCGTGGTTCTCAAGCTGATCGCCGAGAAGCCCAGCCATGGCTACGAGCTGATCAAGGCCATCGAGACCGCGGCCGGCGGCGCCTATACGCCCAGCCCCGGCGTGGTCTATCCGACCCTGACCCTGCTGGAAGAGTTGGGCTACGTCACCGCCAGCGACGCCGGCGGCGGCAAGAAGCTCTACACGATCACGCCGGAAGGCGAGGCGTTCCTGGCCAGCAACGACGCCCCCGTCCGCTCGCTGTTCGAGCGCATGGCCGAGGCCGCGTCCGCCAGTGCCGCCTTCTCGCCGCAGATCATGCGGGCTCGCGAGAACCTCAAGACCGCGCTGCGGCTCAAGCTGCACGGCGGCCAGCTGAGCGCCGAGCAGATCGCGGCCATCGCCAAGGCGATGGACGACGCCGCGGCGGTCATCGAGACCATCTAACCGGAAGGAGGGACGGCATGGAAAGCCACGCTCGCGTCGCCACCGACAAGGCGGCCCGTTACATGACCCAGCTGGCCAAGCACTGGAGCCACAAGTTCGAGGTCGCCTATGACGAGACCTCGGCCCTGTTCCCGCTGCCGTTGGGAACCTGCCGGATGGTTGCTCATCCCGATGGCCTCGACATCACCGTCGAGGCCGCCGACCTCGAAGGCCTGGCCCGGCTGGAGGACGTGGTGGCCAAGCACCTGGACCGCTTCGCCTTCCGCGAGGGCGAGCTGAAATACGGTTGGACTCGCGCCTGGGCGGCCGGTTCGGTTGATCCGCGGGCCATGCGGATCAACGCTCTCCACTAGGGATCCGCCAAGGATCAGTGCAGGCCGCGCAGCAGGTCGATGCGGCGCATGGCTTTGCCGGGGATTTCGGAGATCCGGCCCAGCGGCAGGGATTCGGCGACGCTGCGCATGCCGTAGGCGGCGTGGCGGACCAGGGTCGGCAGCGAGGGCGAGCCCAGGAAGCCGAACACCACCGTCTGACGGGCGTTGGACAGCTCACGCTTGAACCGGTAGTCGCCGGTGCCGAGGTCCAGGCGCGAATAGTCCGTGCCGTCCATGCTCTTCAGGATGTCCTGAAACAGCAGCATGCCAGGCGAATAGCGCTCGAGCTCTGGATTATAGGCGATCAGCCAGCCGTGGAGCGTGTGCTCACCGCGCAGGTGCAGGTGCACGGCCGCCAGCTGGTCTCCCAGATGCAGGGTGTAGAGCCCGCCGCCGAAGTGGGGGGCGCGGTTCTGGAACAGCGCCTCGACGAGGTTATTGACCCAGGGCGTCTTGAAGAGGTCGGTCTGGCCGGTGGCCAGCAGCTGAGCTCGCTTCCAGGCGATCAGCTGGTCGAAGTCGCCGCGGCTTTCCGACATGGCCGTGTAGCGCGAGGGCCCGACCTCGCGCTCGGCCTTGCGGCGCTTTTTGTCGATGTCCTTGAGTACGCCGACATTGGCGGCCTTGCGCTCGGCGGCGTAGGCCTCGTAGCCGTCTGGCAGTTCGATGATCCAGGAGTCCGCCTGCCCACGCCCGTGGCGGGCCAGGGTCTCGTCATCGGCCAGCATGTGACAGAAGTCGATGCGCGAGGCGTGCAGGGCGGTTAGCAGGTCGCGCGGATTGACCGCGACGCCCGGGGCAGAGACCAAGGCCTGATAGTCGCACATCGGAGCGCCGGCCGGCATGGCCACGCCGTGACGGATGCGGGCCGGCAGGAAGGCCAGAGCCTCGCCCTCGGCGCCGCGCACGATCGCGACCTTGACGTCCTCGCCCTTGTCGCTCTGGGCGCGGGCGACCGATAGGGCCCAGTGCGGCGACAGGAACGGCGAGTCCAGCCGCGCCTGGCTGCGCTGCAGCTCCATCCACCGCGCGATATCGGCGGGGGAAAGGTCCAGGGCTTTGACGACTTGGATGGGCACTGTGACGGGTCCGGCAGCTTTGTCGGAGCGCATCTTGGCGTCGATAACTTTCGTTTGGGTTGACGGCGCGGCGTTATCCGAAACGCCGCGCCGTTTTGCTCAATCCATCAGCTTGCGGCTGAGATAGACATATTCCAGAGCCTGGCGACGGGCCGTCTCGGCCAGGTTGGCGCTGGCCGCGTGCCCGCCGTCGATGTTCTCGTAATAGAGCACCGGATAGCCCAGTTCCTCGAGCCTTGCGGCCGCCTTGCGGGCGTGGGCCGGATGGACACGATCGTCCTTGGTCGAGGTCTCGATGAACACCTCGGGGTACTTCTGGCCGGCCTTGAGGTTGGAGTAGGGATCGTACTTGGCGATCACCGCCCGCTCGGACGGGATGGCCGGGTCGCCATATTCGCCCACCCACGAGGCGCCGGCCCCGATCTGGCTGTAACGGATCATGTCGAACAGCGGCACCTGAACGACGATGGCGTTGTAGAGTTCGGGCCGCTGGGTCAGGGCCACGCCCATCAGCAGGCCGCCGTTGCTGCCGCCCATGATGCCCAGGCGGCGCGGCGAGGTGATCTTCCGCGTGATCAGGTCCTGGGACACGGCGAAGAAGTCGTCATAGACCTTCTGGCGGTTGGCCTTCAGGCCGGCCTCGTGCCAGGCCGGGCCGAATTCGCCGCCGCCCCGGATGTTGGCGACGACGTACGTGCCGCCGCGCTCCAGCCACAGCTTGCCCATCACGCCCGAATAGCCCGGGGTCAGCGGCACCTGGAAGCCGCCATAGGCGTAGAGCAGGGTGGGGGCCTGGCCGTCGTACTTGAGGCCCTTGGGCCGCACGACGAAGTAGGGAATCTTGGCGCCGTCGGTGCTGGTCGCCTCGAACTGCTCGACCACGTGGGTCGAGGCGTCGAAGCGCGCCGGCGAGGCCTTGACCTGCTCCAGTTTCAGCGAGCCGGCGTCGGCCAGCCAGTAGGTGGTCGGAGCCAGGTAGCCGGTGACGGTGACGAACAGGCGCTCGTCCTTCTCGGCGGTCGAGCCCAGGCCGATGGCGCTGTTGGCCGGCAGGTCCAGGGCCTGTGAGGTCCAGCCCTTCGGGCCGTGGGTCAACACGAGCGCCGCGCCCTTGACGTTATCCAGCAGACCCACGACCAGCTTGGTGCGGGTGGTGGTCACCTGTTCGACCGATTGGCGGGCCGTCGGGCGCAACACCAGCGTCGCCACGGCCCGGTCCGGCGCGGCCTTCAGTCTGGCCAGGTCGAAGCTGACCAGGTCGCCGGTCTTGAAGCCCTTCCAGTCCTGCTCCATCAGCACGATCATCTGACCGGCGACATAGCCCTGGACCGAGCTCTTCAGCGGCAGGTCCAGCTTCACGGGCTTGTCGCCCTCGAGCAGATAGGTTTCGGCCTCGAAGAAGGTCACGCCTCGGCCGGCCATCACCGCCACGGCCTTGCCGTCGGCGTCGCGCAGAACGAACGGATTGACCGAGACGTCGGTGTCGACGCCCCGGAACACCTCGACTGCCTGGTCCAGGGTCTGGCCGCGCTTCAGGGTCTTCAAGACATAGGCATAGCCGGACTTGGTCAGCTCGCCCGGCTTCCACTCCCGGCCGACCAGCAGGGTGTCCTTGTCGAGCCAGGTGTAGTTCTGCTTGCCCTCGGGCAGGACGAAGCCGCCCGACACAAAGCTCTTCATGGCGGTGTCGAACTCCCGGACCGTCACGGCGTCCTTGCCGCCGTCCGACAGCGTCACGAGGCACCGCGTGTCCTCGGGCGGCAGGCAGGATGCGCCCTTGAACACCCAGTTGGCGCCTTCGGCCTTGGACAGGGCGTCGATGTCGAGGATCGTTTCCCAGGCCGGATCGGCGGTGCGGTAGCTCTCCAGGCTGGTCTCGCGCCAGACGCCGCGCACGTGATCGGCGTCCTGCCAGAAGTTGCGCAGGGAGCCGTCGCCAGCGAACGAGACCCCCGGCACGCGGTCCTTGGCGTTCAGGATCGCCAGGGCCTTGGCCTCCAGGTCCGCATAGCGCTTGTCGCCCTGCAGCACCGGCAGCGTCCTGGCGTTCTGGGCCTTGGCCCAGTCCATGGCGCGCGCGCCCTCGATCTCCTCCATCCAGAGATAGGGATCGTTCTTGCCCAGCTCGGTCAGCGGGGTGCGGGCTTCTTCGGCGGCCTTGGGCTTGTCGGCTTCGGCGGCGATCGCGGGGGTTATGGTCATCAAACTCGTGGAGGCCATGAGAACGGTCAGCAGCTTACCCACTTAGTGATCCATCAGCTGGCGCGACAGGTAGGTGTAGTGCAGCGCCCAGCGGCGGGCGTTGTTCTTGGGGTCGGCGCCATTGGCGTGGCCGCCGTCGGTGTTCTCGAAATAGAGGTGGTCGACGCCCAGATCGTCCATCCTGGCGGCGAACTTGCGGGCGTGGCCGGGGTGGACGCGGTCGTCCTTGGTCGAGGTGGTGATGTAGGCCAGCGGGTATTTCACGCCCGCCTTCAGGTTCTGGTACGGGCTGTATTTCTCGATCCAGGCGCGCTCGGCGGGGATGGCCGGGTCGCCATACTCGCCGATCCACGAGGCGCCGGCGGGCAGGTAGGTGTAGCGGATCATGTCCAGCAGGGGGCTCTCGACCACCACCGCGTTCCACAGGTCCGGACGCTCGGTCAGGGCCACGCCCATCAGCAGGCCGCCGTTCGAGCGGCCATAGGCGCCCAGGTGGCGCGGCGTGGTCGCCTTGTCGGCGATCAGCGTCTCAGCGACCGCGAAATAGTCGTCATAGGCCCGCTGGCGGTTGGCCTTCAGCGCCGCCTCGTGCCAGGCCGGTCCGAACTCGCCGCCGCCGCGGATATTGGCCACGGCGTAGGCGCCGCCGCGTTCCAGCCACAGCTTGCCGATCAGCGGGTCGTAGACCGGCAGCTTGGAAAGATTGAAGCCGCCATAGGCGTGCAGGAGGGTCGGGTTCTGGCCGTCCAGCTTCCAGCCCTTCTTGTGGACCAGGAAGTAGGGGATGGCCGTGCCATCCTTCGAGGTCGCCGACTTCTGCTCGACCACCAGGTCCTTGGTCTCGAACTGGGCGGGCAGGGCCTTGATCGTCTGGGCGGTGGTCCCGGTGGCGTCGGCCAGCTTCAGCTCGGTCGGGGTGAGGAAGCCTTCGTTGGTGTAGAAAACTTCGTCGCCCTCGTCCGAGTGCGAGACCAGGGCCACAGAGGCGTTGTCGATCACCGGCAGGGCCTGGGAGGTGACGCCGAATTCACCGCGCAGCCGCAGGCTGACCAGGCTGCCCCGGACGTTGTCGTAGACCACGGCGACGACGCGGTTGTCGGTGACGGTGAGTTGGTCGATCGACTGGCGCGGACCCGGGGCCAGGAGCTGGCAGGGATCGCAGTCATTGCTGATGACGATCTCGGGGTCCTTTGCCTTGGTCAAGAACTTGGTCGAGGCCGCGACGATCGAACCGGCTGGATAGGTGTAGGGGTGCGCGCCGATGGTGACGGTCCACGGCTCCTCGATCTTCAGGACGAGCTTGCCGTCGATAAGGCCGCGCACGCCGACCTTTTCCGGGATCGGCAGACGCTTGGCGTCCTTGCCGTCCCAGATATAGGTCTCGTCGTGAAAGAAGTCGGTGGCGCGGGTCAATAGGACGATCCGATTGCCGGCGGCGTCGTGCAGCACGTTCGGCCCGGCCGAGACGTCGGACTTCTGGCCGCGGAAGACCTCGACGGCCTGATCGAGGGTCTGGCCCCGCTTCAGCGTCTTGATGACGAAGCCGTAGCCGCTCTTCGTGGTCGTGCCTCCACCCCAGTCGCGCGTCAGGATCAGGGTGTCGGGGTCCAGCCACTCGATCGACTGCTTGCTCTCGGGCAGCACGAAACCGCCCGCGCCGGGGTCGACGAAGCTCTTGGTCGTCAGGTCGAATTCGCGGACCGTGACGGCGTCCTTGCC
The DNA here is from genome assembly GCF_059419665.1 of Caulobacter sp. GW821-FHT05F04. NCBI lineage: Bacteria > Pseudomonadati > Pseudomonadota > Alphaproteobacteria > Caulobacterales > Caulobacteraceae > Caulobacter > Caulobacter sp. GW821-FHT05F04. The sequence continues at coordinate 129,182 of NZ_JBWKSF010000009.1, read as the reverse complement.
GCCGTTGGACAGATTCACCAGGCATCGGTCGTGGGTCTTGGGACGACAGTCGGCGCCCTTCCAGATCCAGTTCTTGCCCTCGGCCTTGGCCAGGGCGTCCAGGTCGATGACCGTTTCCCACTGCGGGGCGGCGGTCTTGTAGGACTCCAGGCTGGTGCGCCGCCAGACGCCGCGCACGTGGGTCTCGTCCTGCCAGAAGTTGAACACCGTCTTGCCGATGAAGGTCGGCATGGCGATCCGGTCCTTGGTCGACAGGATCTTCAGGGCCTGGTCCTGCAGGCCAGCGAACCGCTTGTCGCCCGACAGGACCGGCAGGGTCTTGTCGTTCTGGGTCTTCACCCAGGCCAGGGAGTCGGGGCTTTCCACCGCCTCCAGCGCCAGGTGCGGATCGGCGTCCTGGGCGAGGGCGGGAGCGGCGAGGGCGAAGGCCAAGGCGATCGCCGAGCAGGTGCGGAGCAGGGTCATGGCGCGGGACGGTATCGGAAAATTTCCCCCGCGCCAGAGCTAGGCCGAGCCGATCACGCCCCGTCGTCCGGAATGTTCAGCAGAACGCCGCAGGCCTTGCAGTGGACGGCGTCCGGATCGTGCCGGCGCAGGCCGCAGGCGTGGCACTGATAGACGACCTTGTGCGGCCGCAGGATCGACTGGATCAGGCCGATGAACAGCGACACCCCGCCCAGCATCACCGCCATCGACAGCAGCTTGCCCCACACGCCGGGCAGGGTGACGTCGCCATAGCCGGTGGTCGTCAGGCTGGTGACGGTGAAATAGAGGGCGTCGACATAGCCGCCGATCCCCTCGTGGCGGCCGGCGAAGCTGGAATAGACGAAGCCCGTGACCACGAAGACGAAGGTGACCAGCGAGCTGGCCGCCCGGGTGATGTCCTCGATCCGGGTGTCGTCGTAGCGCCGTCCGACCGTGCGCCAGAAGAACTCGCTGTGGATCAGGGTCCACAGGCGCAGCACCCGCAGGAAGCCGAAGTTGAACAGCCAGGCCGGGAACAGCAGGGTGGCCAGCACGAACAGGTCCAGCCAGGTGATGGGCTTCTTCAGCCAGGACCTGATGTCCCCATGGGCGATGGCGCGCGCGACAAGGTCCAGCGCCAGGAAGGCCGCCACCCCGTAGTCGATCAGATAGAAGGTCAGGCCGTGCCGCTGCATCAGCGGGGCGGCGATGAAGAAGGCGATGATCGCCAGGTCGATCAGGATGATCCCGTAGCGGAACCGCACCGCCGTCGGCGAGGCGCCGTGATAGAGGGCCCGCAATCGCGCGCGCAGGCGAAGGCCGGCGTGGTCCTGTTCGTCGCGGTGCATTTCGCTCTGCTTTCCACTATATAGCCCGGCTATGAGCCGCACCTTCCTGAAGATGAACGGGCTGGGCAACGACTTCGTCGTCATCGAGACCCAGACCCAGTCCTTTGAACCGACCCCCGAGGAGATCCGCGCGATCGCCAAACGCGGGGACGGCGGCGTGGGCTGCGATCAGGTCATCGCCATCGATCCGCCGAAGGCGCCGGGCGCGTCGGCCTATGTGCGCTTCTGGAATTCGGATGGCGAGGAGACCGGCGCCTGCGGCAACGGCACGCGCTGCGTGGCGTGGCTCTTGATGCAGTCGTCCGGCAAGGACGCCGTGGCGTTCGACACCGTGGCGGGCCGCCTCTCTGGCGTCGCGGCGGGCGAGAAGCTGGTGACGGTCGACATGGGCGTCCCGGGCCTGGACTGGACGCAGATCCCGCTGTCCGAAGAGATGAACACCGAGCGGGTCGAACTGCAGGTCGGTCCGATCGACGCGCCGCTGGTGCATACGCCGGTCTGCGTCTCGATGGGCAATCCGCACGTGGTGTTCTTCGTCGACGCCCCGGTCAGCGACGCCTTCGCCACGGGTACGGGCAGCCTGGTCGAGCATCACCCGCTGTTCCCGGAAGGCGTCAATGTCGGCTTCGCTCACATCGCCGCGCGCGATCACATCCAGCTTAAGGTCTGGGAGCGCGGCGCGGGCCTGACCGCCGCCTGCGGCACCGGCGCCTGCGCGGCCCAGGTCGCCGCGGTGCGTCGCGGCCTGACCGACCGCAAGGCTCGCGTCCAGTTCGAGACCGGTTCGCTGGTCATCGAATGGCGCGAGAGTGACGGTCACGTGATCATGACCGGCCCGATCACCATGGACTATGCCGGCAAGCTGCCGGAGACGGTCGCGGCCTGAGGTCATGGCCAGCTACACCGTCATCAAGGCGACGCCGAAGCCCAGGCCGGAAGCGGGCGAGGAGGGCGGTCCGGCCACGACCATGTCGGGCCCGGACGGCGTCGACGTCGTCACCTTCGGCTGCCGCCTGAACGCCTATGAGAGCGAGGCCATGCGAGCCCGCGCCGCCGCCGACGGTCTGTCCGACGCGGTGGTGTTCAACACCTGCGCCGTGACCAACGAGGCCGTGCGCCAGGCCCGTCAGGCGATCCGCAAGGCGCGCCGCGAGCGGCCGGACGCGCGGATCATCGTCACCGGCTGCGCCGCCCAGGTCGATCCGGCCGCCTTCGCCGCCATGCCTGAGGTCGATCTTGTGCTAGGCAACGCCGAAAAGGCCGCGCCGGGCGCGATGACGGACACGACCGCCCGGGTGCGGGTCAACGACATCATGTCGGTCAAGGAGACCGCCGGTCACCTGATCGACGGCCTCAAGGATCGCGCCCGGGCCTATGTCGAGGTCCAGAACGGCTGCGACCACCGCTGCACCTTCTGCATCATCCCCTATGGTCGCGGCAATTCGCGCTCGGCGCCGGCCGGCGAGGTCGTCGAGCAGGTCCGCAAGCTGGCGGCCGAGGGTTATCGCGAGGTGGTGCTGACTGGCGTCGACGTCACCTCGTGGGGCGCGGATCTGCCGGGCCAGCCGACCCTGGGCCAGCTGGTCGGCCGCATCCTGCGCATGGTCCCGGACCTGCCCAGGCTTCGGCTCTCGTCGATCGACGCGGCCGAGATCGATCCGGACCTGTTCAAGCTGCTCGAGACCGAGCCGCGTCTGATGCCGTACCTGCACCTCAGCTTGCAGGCGGGCGACAATATGATCCTCAAGCGCATGAAGCGCCGCCACAGCCGCGAGGACGCGCTGAAGCTGGTGGCCGAGGTGCGCCGCGTGCGTCCGGACACCGCCTTCGGCGCCGACCTGATCGCCGGCTTTCCCACCGAGACCGAAGAGGCGTTCCAGAACACGCTGGACCTGGTCGAGGAGGCGGGTCTGGCCTTCCTGCACGTCTTCCCCTACAGCGCCCGCCCCGGCACCCCGGCCGCGCGGATGCCGCCGGTGAAGGGCCCGCTGATCAAGGCGCGCGCCAAGCGCCTGCGCGAAGCCGGCCAACGCGGTCTGGAGCGCCACCTGCAACGCCAGATCGGTCGGACCTTGCCGGGCTTGGTCGAACGGGAAGGCGTCGCCCGCGCCGACGACTTCACCGAGATCCGCTTCACCGGCGCCGCGCCGCTGGGCGAGATTGTAACCTTCACGATCACCGGCCATGACGGGGCTCACGTCATAGCGGAGCGTGCAAACTGATCCGGTCAGCCTGGGCCCTTCTGGCGCTTTGCCTGCTGACGGCCGCGCCGGCGCGCGCCGACGAGCCCAAGCCCGTGACCCTCAGCGTCATGACCTACAATATCGAGGGCCTGCCCTCGCTGGTCCGCAAGGGTCGCGGGACGGCGCTGAAGCAGATTGGCCACGAGCTGGCCGCCATGCGCGCCAAGGGCAAGGAGCCGGACGTCGTCCTGATCCAGGAGGGCTTTCGCGACGAGACCTGGGATCTGATCGACGAGAGCGGCTATCCGTACGTCGCGCGGGGGCCGCGCAAAGGCCAGCGCGACGAAAACTACCTGAAGAGCGAGAAGACCGACTACCGGCGCGTGAAGTATCGCCGCCAGGGCGAGGGCTGGGGCAAGTGGGGCTCCAGCGGCCTGTGGGTGCTGTCCAACCATCCGATCGACTGGGTCAAGTCGCACGCCTACCGTTACTGCGCGGGCCTGGACTGCCTGGCCAACAAGGGGGTGATGCTGGTCTCGATCCAGGTCGCCGGCCTGCCGACCTCGGTCGAGATCGCCGACACCCACATGAATTCGCACGGGGCTTCGAAGGTGCCGCGCAAGCGCTACAACGAGGCCCACGCCCTGCAGACCCAGGAGCTGGGCCGGTTCCTGCAGGCCAGCCGTACGCCCGGCGCGCCGCTGATCGTCGGCGGCGACTTCAATGTCCGCCGCTCGCCCGATCGCTTCGACAAAATGATGAGCGACTACCCGTTCATGGTGGTCAGCCGGTGGTGCCACGAGAACCCGGGCGCCTGCGACACCCAGATCTCTTACACCGGCGAGGCGCCGTGGCTGAACACCCAGGACCTGATCGGCTTCCTGGGCGGCGATGCGGTCGAGGTCACTCCCAGGGCGGTCGAGGCCACCTTCGATGGCGCGGACGAGCCGGTGCTGTCCGATCACAACGGCTACAAGGTCACCTTCAGGCTGACTCCGAAGAGGTAGGGACATCCTGCTTCAGGTCTTGCTCAAGGCGGTCGAGGCCGCCAGAGGTCAGGCGTCGCGGGCCTCTTCTTCTCCCGCGAAGCCCGGCAGGCTCCAGCCGAACTTGATCGCGCAGGCCCGCAACCCGAACGCGGCGACGAACCCCGTGATCCCCGCCGGCCAGAACGGCGCGCCCAGCAGTTTCAGGACCGCGAAGACGCTCGCCCCCAGCAGCGCCGCGGTGATGTAGATCTCGCGGCGTAGCAGCAGGTTCGGCTCCTCGGCCAGGACGTCGCGGATCACGCCGCCGAAGGCGGTGGTCAGCACGCCCATGACCACGGCGCTGAACGGGTGGACGCCCAGGCCCAGGGCCTTGGCGGTGCCGACCACGGCGTAGGCGGCCATGCCCAGGGCGTCGAGCCAGAGGAGGGCGCGGAACCGCCATCCGCGTTTGCCCAGCAGCCAGACCACCGTGGCGGCGGCCAGGCAGGCGATGATGTAGCCCGGCCGCTGCACCCAGAAGACCGGCGCGCCGATCAGCAGGTCGCGCAGGGTGCCGCCGCCCACGCCGGTGATGGCGGCGAAGAATCCGAAGGTGATGATGTCATGCTTGCGTCGGGCGGCCGCGAGGGCGCCCGTTGCCCCGAAAACGGCTACGGCGGCGTAGTCGAGCCAGAAAAGCGCCGCGCCCAGTGGGTCAAGTTGCAAGTCCATGCCCTTTCTTCGCACGCGTTGCGCGACCGCGCTAACCTCGCGCCGGTAATCTCCGATTTACACTTTCGCCCGTTCCCCTAAAGGAGCGCGGATGAGCGAGAAGCCCGAACAGAAAAAAGGCTGGTTCCAGCGCCTGACCTCCGGCCTGACCCGGTCGTCCCAGCAGATGACGGACCAGGTCACCGGGGTCTTCACCAAGAAGCCCTTGGATCAGGAACAGCTGGACGCGCTGGAAGAGATGCTGATCGAGGCCGATCTCGGTCCGCAGATCGCCGCCCGCATCACCGAAGCCTTCGGCAAGGCGCGCTTCGGCAAGTCGTCGACCGACGACGAGGTCAAGGAGGCCCTGGCCGAGTTGATCGCCGCCGAACTGGCCGATCGGCAGGGCGACTTTGACCCGCTGAGCGGTCCGCGCCCCTATGTGGTGCTGTTCATCGGCGTCAATGGTTCGGGCAAGACCACCACCCTGGGCAAGATCGCCGCCGACCTGACCGAGAAGGGCGCCCGCGTCCTGATCGCCGCCGGCGACACCTTCCGCGCCGCCGCCGTCGAGCAGCTGAAGGTCTGGGCCGACCGCGCCGGAGCCGACTTCATGTCCAAGCCCACCGGCTCGGACGCAGCCGCCCTGGCCTATGAGGCCGTCGAGCGGGCCAAGGCCGAGCACTACGACGTGGTGCTGATCGACACGGCCGGCCGCCTGCAGAACAAGCAGGGCCTGATGGACGAGCTGCTCAAGGTCATCCGTGTCGTGAAGAAGGTCGATCCCGACTATCCGCACGAGACCCTGCTGGTGCTCGACGCCACCGTGGGCCGCAACGCCCTGGCCCAGGAGAAGATCTTCGGCAACCAGGTTGGCGTGTCCGGGATTGTCATGACCAAGCTGGACGGCACCGCGCGCGGCGGGGTGCTGGTGCCGGTGGCGCGCGCTTCCGACAGCCCGATCAAGCTGATCGGCGTCGGCGAGGGCGTGGAAGACCTGCAACCGTTCGACGCCCGCGCCTTTTCGCGCTCCCTCGTCGGCCTGAAGGACTGATCCGTGAGCGAAGCGTCCGCAGAGACTCCGAAGAAGAGCAACGGCTGGGTCCGGACGGTCGTCGACTACGGCGCGGCCATCGCCTTCGGCGTCGCCTATTTCGTCACCAAGGATTTCCAGAAGGCGACCTGGGTGCTGGTCGCCGCCTCGGCCGCGGCCCTGGCCATCGGTTTCGCGGTCGAACGGCGCCTGGCCCTGCTGCCGCTGTTCTTCGGCGGCATGGCGCTGATTTTCGGCGCGCTGGGCCTGATCTTCCATTCCGACGTGTTCGTGAAGATCAAGGTCACGGTGATCAACCTGGCCCTGGCCGGCTTCCTGTTCGGCGGCGTCTTCACCGGCCGCCAGCCGCTGAAGCTGATCATGGGCGAGGCCCTGCACCTGTCCGACGCGGCCTGGCGCACCCTGACCCTGCGCTACGGCGGCTATTTCGGCGTCGTGGCTCTGTTGAACGAGATCGTCCGCAACACTCAGGATACTGAAACCTGGGTGAAGTTCCGCCTCGGTCTCTTGCCTTTGGCGCTTGTGTTCGTCGCCACCCAGGTGCCGTTCATGATGAAACACATGGCCAAGGGCGACGAGCCGGCCGCGGTCGAGCCGCCGGACGCCGGTTTCTAGAGGCGCCGTTTCCACCGTCCACGGACCGTTGTCGTCAAATCGACGTGTAAAGGTGCTACCTTTCGTCCGTCGGCCGAGCACGGCCTGCGGAAACGGGGGCGCGAGCATGGCCAAGAGCAAGGGCGAAAAGACGGTCGGGGGTCTCCTGGAGCGCTCGCCCAGCCACCTGCTTCACCGGGTCCTGCAACTGGCGCTCGACATCTACGCCGAGGAGTGCGGCGAGGCGGGGGTCACCCAGCGCCAGTTCGCCGTGCTGGCCGCCGTGGCCGAGAACGAGGGCGTCACCCAGACGGCCCTGGTCCGCGCCACCGGCATCGACCGCTCGACCCTGGCCGACATGGTCGCCCGCATGATCACCAAGGGCCACCTGGAGCGCCAGCGCTCCAGTGAGGACGCCCGCGCCAACAGCGTCCGCCTGACTGACGCCGGCCGCGAGGCCCTGGAGGCCATCCGTCCGATGGTCGGCATGGCCGACGCGCGTATCCTGGCCCTGCTGAAGCCCGGCAAGCGCGAGGGCTTCCTCGACCTGCTGTCCGACATGGCCGGCGCCGAGCTGCACCCGGCCGAACCGGAGCCCAAGGCCAAGAAGCCGAAGGCCGAAAAACCCAAGAAGGACAAGAAGCCCAAGAAGGACAAGGCCGCGAAGAAGGCGGCCTGAGCCTCTCTGGGCTAGACCACGATATTCAGCAGCGAGCCGGGGCGCAGGATCCTCGTGGGCTGGGCGTCCGGCTGCACGAACGGCTTCTGCGGCGCCTGGCGCTGTTGCGGCTGGGCCATGGTCTGCATCTGCACGGTCGACGGCGCGACGGCCGGACGGGTCGGGGTCGCGTCGCCCAGGGCCTGCTGGAAGAAGGCCGCGCGCGTCTGAGCGGCCGGACCCGTAGCGGGGGCGGAAGCGGGCTTCGACGGGACGGACGGCCAGCCGGCCGGGCGAACGTTGCTCATGACGCGAACTGTAACATGGTTAACGGAGGTTCGGCGAGTATGGTCAACGCCGCGTTAACGCGATAGCTCCGCGACCTGAGAGCGCACCCTCGCGCGAGACTTGACGTCTGGAGACCCCGTGAGCCGGCAGAAGATAATCTTCCTGATCGTCCTGGTCGTGGTCGGGCTGTTCATCGCCTCGATGGTCGGCTCGATGATGCCCAGCAGGCAGGTCCTGCCGAACGGCTACCAGATCTCGGTCGGCGGCAAGGGCGAGACCTGGATCCGGTCGCCCGACCGCCAGACCCTGGTGACCGACGTGAGTTCGGTCTGGACCTCCGCCGACCGGATGCTGGTGGAGCGGCATGCGACCGACGAGAAGCCGCCGTTCGAGCTTCTCGATTGCGACTACCAGGTTGCGGAGGGGCGCGGCGCCTTGCATCCGGTCGTCAAGGCCGAGGCGCTGGCCATGCTGGCGGGCCTGGAGCGTCAGGCCGTGTCGCCCAAAACCTGCGTGAAATAGCGCCTGGAGCCCTTTAGCTTCAGGTGGCGTCACCTAAAGCTAAAGGGATATAGATATTTGATTCTATAGACTTTCGTCCCGTTAGGCGGTTCCGCTAAACGGGACAGGCCTTAGGTGCGCGGCGGCCTGCTAAAGCCGCTCCGGGATCCGCACCATCATCCGCTCGTAGCCCTTCACGAAGGTCGAATAGACTCGCTTGGGCTCTTCCAGCACCTCGATCCGGGGGAAGCGCTTGAGGATCTCTTCCCAGACGATCTTCAGCTGCATCTCGGCCAGGCGATTGCCGACGCAGCGGTGGATGCCGAAGCCGAACGACAGGTGACGGCGGGCGCTGGGCCGGTCGATGATGAAGGCGTCGGCGTTCTCGATCACCGTGTCGTCGCGGTTGCCCGAGACGTACCACATGACGACCTTGTCGCCCTTCTTGATGGTCTTGCCGCCCAGCTCGTAGTCCTCCAGCGCCGTGCGGCGCATGTGGGCGAGCGGGGTCTGCCAGCGAATGATCTCCGAGACCATGTTCGGGATCAGGCTGGGGTCGGCGCGCAGCTTGGCCTCTTCCTGCGGATTCTTGGACAGGGCGTAGAGACCGCCGGTCAGCGAGTTGCGGGTCGTGTCGTTGCCGCCGACGATCAGCAGGATGACGTTGCCCAGATACTCCATCGGCGGCATGTCGCGGGTGGCCTCGCCGTGAGCCAGCATCGAGATCAGGTCGTTGCCCGGCTCGGTCTGGTTGACCCGCTCGTTCCACAGATTGGTGAAGTAGCCCAGGCACTCCAGCAGCTCAGCGCGGCGGGCGTCCTCGCTCTCGATGATGCCGCTCTCGGGCGAGGCGGTGGCCACGTCCGACCAGCGGGTCAGCTTGCGGCGCTCTTCCCAGGGGAAGTCGAACAGAGTGGCCAGCATCTGGGTGGTCAGCTCGATCGAGACCTTGTCGACCCAGTCGAACGGCTCGTCGATCGGCAGGTTGTCGAGGATCTGGCAGACCCGTTCGCGGATGACGCCTTCCAGCCGGCCCAGGTTTTGCGGCGAGACGATCGGGCTGACCGTCTTGCGCTGGATGTCGTGCTTGGGCTGGTCCATGGCGATGAACATCGGCAGGACGAAGTCCTCGTCGAAGTCGCGGATGGTGATGCCGCCCAGGTGCGCGTCCGACGAGAAGACCTGATGGGTCGTGTCGACGGTCATGATGTCGTTGTAGCGGGTGATCGACCAGTAGGGGCCGGTCTCCTCGTCGCCCTTGGAATAGTGGACGGGGTCCTCCTTCCGCAGCCGCTCGAAATAGGGCCACATGGCGTCGGCCTGGAACAGGGCCGGGCTGGCCACGTGGATGTCTTCCAGGGGCATCGCGTAGGCTTCAGCCCGCGCGGCTTCCTTCAGGTCAACCGAACCATCGCTCATCTTCAGGATCCTCCCGCGGACCATTGTTATTCCGCCATACCGCCAGAAAATGACGCCTGTGTCACTTTTAAAATTCGCCGGTCTACGGTCTTGTGAACGCGGCGGCCGGTCTTGCGTCACGACCTCGCGAGGTCCATTTCAGAGTCATGTTCATTCAGACCGAAACCACCCCGAACCCCGAGGTCCTGAAGTTCCTGCCCGGCCGCGAAGTGCTGGGCTCAAATACTTCGGGCGGGGGCGCGCGAGAATTCCGCACCCCGGAAGAGGGCGACGCCTCGCCGTTGGCCAAGGCCTTGTTCGACCTGGGCGACGTGACGCGGGTGTTCTTCGGTCCCGATTTCCTGACCGTGACCAAGGGCGAGGACGCCCAGTGGCCGCACCTGAAGGCGCCGATCCTGGCGGCCATCATGGACCACTTCACCAGCGGTCGGCCGGTCCTGCTCGACCAGAGCGCCAACGCCCATGGAGGTGGCGGCCACGACGAGGACGGCGTCTATGACGAGGAGACCTCGCAGATCGTCGCCGAGATCAAGGAACTGCTCGACACCCGCATCCGTCCCGCCGTGGCCCAGGACGGCGGCGACATCGTCTTCTCGCGCTTCGAGCCGCAGACCGGCGTGGTCTGGCTGCACATGCGCGGCGCCTGCTCGGGCTGCCCGTCCTCGTCGGCGACCCTGAAGGCCGGCGTCGAGAACATGCTCAAGCACTATGTGCCGGAAGTGACCCGGGTCGAGCAGACGCTCTGAGGGCGCGGGCTTGATCCTGTCGCGCGGGCGGCTATATCGTAACCCATAGAGTTACAGATAGCCTCCCGAAGGATTGATCATGGCCAAGCTCGAAGACGGCGCGCTCGCCCAGCTGTTCACCGAAGCCCGCACCCGCAACGGCTGGGACCCGACCCCCCTGCCGGAAGAGACGCTGCACGCGCTGTACGAACTGGTGAAGTTCGGCCCGACGGCCGCCAACGCCAGCCCGGCCCGCTTCTATTTCCTGACCTCGCCGGAAGCCAAGGAGCGCCTGGCCAAGCTCGCGTCGGGCTCGAACGCGCCAAAAATCCTGCAGGCGCCGGTGACGGTGATCGTCGGCTACGACCTCGATTTCCCGGAAACCCTGCCGAAGCTGTTCCCGCACGCCCCGGGCGCCAAGGACTGGTTCAGCGACATGACGGCCCGTGAGTGGGGCGCGCTGCGCAATAGCTCGCTGCAGGGCGGCTATCTGATCCTGGGCGCGAGAGCCCTTGGCCTGGACGCCGGTCCGATGTCCGGCTTCGACAACGCCGGCGTCGACGCCGAGTTCTTCGCGGGCACCAACATCAAGAGCAACTTCATCGTCTCGATCGGCCACGGCACGGACGAGGGCCTGTTCCCGCGCAATCCGCGTCTCGCCTTCGACGAGGCGGCGAAGATTCTGTAACGCACCCAGCCTTGTCATCCCGGAAGCCTCGCAGAGGCTGTCCGGGACCCAGGAGCCGGCGCGGTGCGGCTACCCCTGGGTCCCGGTTCTCCGCTTTGCTGCGGCCGGGATGACAAGCATTTTGTGCGTGTTGCGAACATTCGCTAGAAGAGGGTCATGACCCTCCGCCACACCCTCCTCGCCCTGCCGCTCGTGCTGCTCGCCGCCTGCGGGCCGGCCAAGAAGGACGAGACTCAGCCCGCTCCTGGCGCGACGCCCGCCGCCGAGACTGGCGCGAAAGCCCCCGTGCGTGTCGCCATCGCGCCCTATGCCGGCGGCCCGCTGAAAGTCAGCAACGACGGTGTCGGTCCGATCAACGGCTCGGTCGCCTTCGATCTGGCCACGTTGAAGGTGCTGTTCCCCAAGGCCAAGGTCGAGCAGGCCTTCATGCACTTCGGCGAAGGCCCGGCCCAGCCGATCATCACTGTCGAGCAGGACAACACGCCCTTGGCCGAGATCGGCAAGAACGACGAAGCCGAGATCGCCTATGTCCTGGTCGACGCCGGCGATGCACGGGGCCCCAAGGACGAGCAGCTCCTGGCCAAGTGGGCCGGCCTCGGCTTCACCGTCGACCAGTGCCGGGCCGGCGAAGGCCGCGAGATCAACCAGACGATCTGCGTCCGTCCCGAGGCCCCGAACGTCTCCTACGTGTTCGGCATCCCCGGCTACACCGGCAAGGCCGTGCCGCCCGAGGCGACCCTGAAGGCCAAGGGCCAGCTGAATGCGTTCATCTGGCGTCCGGCCGAAGGCGCGGTCGTCGGCGCCGGCTGATCCATGATCCTGTCGATCGACACCTGTCTCGGCGCCAGCTCGGTCGCCGTGCTGGACGGCGAGCGCGTGCTGGCCGCCCGAAGCGAGCCCATGACCCGCGGCCATCAGGAGCGGATCGGCGTCCTGGCGCGCGAGGCGGCCGCCGAGGCCGGCGTGGCCTTCGCGGATCTCACCCGCATCGGCGTGACGGTCGGCCCCGGCTCGTTCACCGGACTGCGCGTGGGCCTGGCCTTCGCCAAGGGCCTGGCCACGGCGCTGTCGATCCCGTGTGTCGGCGTCAACACGCTGGAGAGCCTGGCGTTCGGCCACAAGGGCTTCGTCGCCGCCGTCATCGATGCGCGGATGAGCCAGGTCTACATCCAGGTGTTCGCCGACGGCGCCTCGCTGATGGCGCCGGACGCCCTGAGCCTCGGCGAGGCCGCCGCGCGCCTGGCCGAGCTCTATTCCGGCGGCCCCGCGACCCTGGTCGGTTCCGGCGCGCCGCTGCTGGCCGACACGCTGAGCGGCGTCACCGTGCTGCCCCTGGCCGCGCCGGATCCCGTCGCCGTCGCGCGCCTGGCCGCCGCCAAGCCCACGCCGAGCCATTCGCCCCGGCCGCTCTATCTGCGCGCGCCCTACGCGACCTTGCCGGCCGCCCAATCATGAACCTGCGTCCCGTCGGCTCCGAGGCCGCTTTCGATCTCGCCGATCTCCACGACAAGGCCTTCGACCGGCCCTGGACGGCGCCGGAGTTCGACGACCTTTTGAAATCCCCCGGCGTCTTCGCCGTTCTGGGCGAGGCTGGCGACCCCGCCGAGGCCAAGGGCTTCATCCTGTGCCGCTCGATCGCCGGAGAGGCCGAGATCCTGACCATCGCCGTCGATCCGGCTGCCCGCCGCCGTGGCTGGGGCGCGGCGCTGGTGGAAATCGCCGCCGGAATCGCCGCCGAGACGGGGGCCGAGGCGATGTTCCTGGAGGTCGCCACGGACAATCTGGCGGCCATCGCCCTCTACCAGACGACCGGTTTCGCCAAGGTCGGCCTGCGCAAGGGCTATTATCCCCACCCGGATGGGGCCAAGGACGCGCTTGTCATGCGGCGGGCGCTTAACACTTAAGGGCCGACCGCCTATCTTGCCGCGACTCAGACGGAGGTTCCGCCGTGGATCGACTCGAAAAGGCCTGTATCGAAAAGGGCATGCGCATGACGGACCAGCGCCGCGTGATCGCGCGCGTGCTGTCGTCGGCCGACGACCACCCGGACGTCGAGGAACTGCACCGCCGGGCCCACGCCATCGACCCGCACATCTCGATCGCCACGGTCTACCGTACGGTCCGCCTGTTCGAGGAAAGCGGCATCATCGAGCGCCACGACTTCCGTGACGGTCGCTCGCGCTACGAAGAGACGCCCGATCACCACCACGACCACCTGATCGACATGAAGACCGGCAAGGTCGTCGAATTCGTGGACGAGGAGATCGAGGCCCTGCAGAACGCCATCGCCCGCAAGCTGGGCTACAAGCTGATCGACCACCGGCTGGAGCTTTACGGCGTTCCGCTGGAGGATTGATCCGGCGAGGGTGTGGCCCTGGCGAACTTGCGCCAGGGGCCGCGTGACCCCATAACCTCGCGCATGAGCGAGACCCCGCAAAAGCGCCTCTATATCAAGACCTACGGCTGTCAGATGAACGTCTACGACAGCGAGCGCATGGCCGATGTCTTGCGCCCGCTGGGCTATGGCGTGGTCGATGACCCGGAAGGCGCGGACCTGGTGGTGCTGAACACCTGCCACATCCGCGAGAAGGCGACCGAGAAGGTCTATTCCGAGCTCGGCTACATCAAGCAGATGAAGGACCGGAAGGCCGAGAGCGGCGGTCGCATGACCATCGCCGTGGCCGGTTGTGTCGCCCAGGCCGAGGGCGTTCAGATTATGCAAAGGCAGAAGGCGGTCGATCTGGTGGTGGGGCCGCAGGCCTATCACCAGCTGCCCGAGCTGATCGCCCGCGCCCACCGGGCGACCGGCGAGCGCCTGGCCGCCGATTTCGCCGCCGACGAGAAGTTCGACGCCCTGCCGGCCGAGCGCCACGTCACGGGCGTGACCGCGTTCCTCACCGTGCAGGAAGGCTGCGACAAGTTCTGCACCTTCTGCGTGGTGCCCTATACGCGCGGCGGCGAATGGTCGCGGCCGGTCAACGACATCGTCGAGGAAGCCAAGCAATTGGCCGGAAAGGGCGTGCGCGAAGTCACCCTGCTGGGCCAGAACGTCAACGCCTATGACGGCGACGGCTCGACCCTGGCCAAGCTGGTCCGCCAACTGGCCAGGATCGATGGCCTGGACCGCATCCGCTACACCACCAGCCACCCGCGGGACATGGGCGAGGACCTGATCGAGGCCCACGGCGAGCTGCCCGAGCTGATGCCCTACCTCCACCTGCCCGTGCAGGCGGGCTCGGACAAGATCCTCAAGGCCATGAACCGCGATCATACGGCCGAGAGCTATGTGAAGCTGATCGAGAAGATCCGCGCGGCGCGACCGGACATCGCCATGAGCGGCGACTTCATCGTCGGCTTCCCCGGCGAGCGCGACGGCGATTTCGAGAAGACCCTGGAGCTGGTCCGTGAGGTCGGCTTCGCCAGCGCCTTCTCGTTCAAGTATTCGCGCCGTCCGGGGACGCCGGCCTCGGCGATGCCCGGCCAGGTCGACGAAGCGGTCAAGGCCGAGCGCCTGGAGCGTCTGAACCAGCTGCTGGACGAGCAGCAGCGCGCCTTCAACACCAGCCAGGTCGGCAAGGTGATGCCGGTGCTGTTCGAGAAGTCGGGCCGCCACCCTGGCCAGATCGTGGGGCGCAGCCCATATCTGCAGGCCGTCCACGCCGAGGGCCCCGAAAGCCTGATCGGGACGATCGCGCCCGTCCGCATCGAGAGCGCCGCCAAGATGAGCTTGGGCGGCGTCCTGGAAGCCCAACCCGACACTATCCAGCCCATTTGGGAGACCGCTTGAGCCGCACCCCTGAGTTCCTGCCGCTGTCCGATGACGCCGTCGTCGCCGTTACCGGCCCGTCCGGCCGTCACGCCGCCCTGATCGAAGACGCCTTCAAGGTGCTGATCGAGACCCCGGGCGGCGGCGTCACCCTTACCGGCGACGCGCGGGGACGCACCGGCGCCAAGCGGGTGCTGCAGACCCTGGCCGCCCGCGCCGACGCCGGCGAGGAGGTGGTCGAGGCCGACGTGCGCATCGCCATCGGCCAGGCTCACGAGACTGGCGGCCAGGCCTCGCCCCGCGCGGTGCGCAAGGGCAATGTCTCGCCCAAGACCAAGGGCCAGGCCCGCTACATGGAGGCCATGGCCAGCCATCCGCTGAGCTTTGGCCTCGGTCCCGCCGGCACCGGCAAGACCTTCCTGGCCGTGGCCCATGGGGCGGGCATGCTGATGCGCGGCGAGGTCGATCGCCTGATCGTCACCCGTCCCGCCGTCGAGGCCGGCGAGAAGCTGGGCTTCCTGCCGGGCGACCTGAACGAGAAGGTCGATCCTTACATGGCGCCGGTCTGGGAGGCTCTGACCGACATCATGGGGGCCGATCAGCTGCGTCGGCGTCGGGAAAAGCTGGAGATCGAGGTCGCCCCGATCGCTTTCATGCGCGGCCGCACGCTGGCGCACGCCTTCGTCATCGTCGACGAGGCCCAGAACTGTTCGCGCCTGCAGATGAAGATGGTCCTGACCCGCCTGGGCGAAGGCGCGCGCATGGTGGTGACCGGCGATCCGACCCAGGTCGATCTTCTGAACCCGCGGGATTCGGGTCTGGCCCATGCCGTCTCGATCCTCGAGGGGGTCGAGGGCGTGTCGGTGTCGCGCTTCACCTCGGCCGACGTCGTCCGCCATCCGCTCGTCGAGCGGATCGTCAAGGCCTATGACGCCGACGCGGCCCAAAGCACGCCCCGGTAAGTGAGTACGCCCCTTTAGATGACCATCACCGTCGACATCGAGATCGAAGACGAGGCCTGGACCCGGGCCGAGGCGGATACCGAGGCTCTGGTCTGGCGCGCGGCCCAGGCCGTGCTGGACGCGCACGAGGACATCGAAGGCCAGGGGATCGTGATCCTGCTGACAGACGACGACAGCGTCCAGGCCCTGAACCGCGACTTCCGCCAGAAGGACTACGCGACCAACGTCCTGTCCTTCCCCTCGCCGCAAAATCCGGAAGCCAACCCCGAGGGTCAGATCGGCGACATCGCCCTGGCTTATGGCGTCTGCGCCCGTGAAGCGGCCGAGCAGGGCAAGCCTCTCGCCCACCACCTGCAACATCTGGTGGCGCATGGCGTGCTTCATCTCCTAGGATATGACCACGAGGACGACGAAGAGGCCGAGGCCATGGAGTCGTTCGAGCGCGAAATTCTGGCGGGTCTGGACGTTCCGGATCCTTATGCCGGTGATGAAGAGGGGCGCTGACAGGGGCCATGCCCAGCGACGAGCCTAGTCAACAGCCCGCCGGTCCGGCTCGCAGGAGCCGGGGCGTGCGGGCGTTTTTCCGGCGTATGCGCCGACAGCTGACCGGCGGCGAGCCCTCGCGGCCGCCCGAACCCCCGGCCGCGACCGGCGTCATCGACATCGTCGACCAGGCCGAGGCCTTCCAGACCTTGCGGGTCGCCGACGTCATGACTCCGCGCGCCGACATCGTCTCGGTCGAGCTCTCGACGCCGTTCGAGACGGTCGTCGCCCAGTTCGCCGAGGCCGAGCACTCGCGGATGCCGATCTATCGCGAGACCCTCGACGATCCCGTCGGCGTCGTCCACGTCAAGGACATCTTCCGCCTGCTCTCCGACGAGGCCAGACGGCCGGCGGCGGGCGATCTGGTGCTGAACAAGCTGCGCCGTGACGCGTTGTACGTGCCCGCTTCGATGAAGGCCGCCGATCTCCTGCTCCGCATGCGCACCAGCCGTATCCACATGGCCCTGGTCATCGACGAGTTCGGCGGCACCGACGGTCTGGTCTCGATGGAAGACCTGATCGAGGCGGTGGTCGGCGAGATCGACGACGAGCACGATGACGCGGCCGCCGTCGCGATCGTGGCGCGGCCAGGCGGGGTTTTCGACGCCGACGCCCGCGCGCCGCTGGAAGAACTGGAGGCCGCCCTCGGCCGCGAGCTGGCCCCCTCGGACATGGAAGAGGACATCGACACGGTCGCCGGCCTGGTCGTGGCCCTGGCCGGCCGCGTGCCGCAGCGGGGCGAGGTCATCGCCCATCCGGACGGCTACGAGTTCGAGGTGGTCGAGGCCGATCCGCGCCGGGTGCGCCGGGTGCGTGTGCGCGGCGGTTCGTCACCGCAGGCAGCGCTGGCCGAGACCGTTTCCGAGGGCCTTGGAGCCTCGTGACCGCGTGGACGGACTTCCGCGCGAAGGCCTGGAGCGCCCCGCTTCTGGCGTTGATCGCCGGCCTTGCCGCCGCCCTGGCCCATCCGCCGTTCGGCGTGCTGCCGGGGCTGCTGGGCTATGCCGTTCTTCTTCATCTTCTGGACGACGCCAATCCGGCCAAGCCGCTGCGCTCGGCCTTCTGGCGCGGTTGGCTGGCCGGGGTGGGGTATTTCGGCCTGAGCACCTGGTGGATCGCCGAGGCCTTCATGGTCGACGCCGCCAACCAGGGCTGGATGGCCCCCTTCGCCGTGGCGGCCATGGCCTCGGGCCTGGCGCTGTTCTGGGGCCTGGCGGCGCTGCTCTACCGCTGGGTTCGGCCGGCCGGCGCCTGGCGGGTCCTGACCTTCGCCGGCGCCTTCGCGGCGCTGGAATGGATGCGCGGCCATGTCCTGACCGGCTTTCCCTGGAACCTGCCGGGCGAGACCTGGCGGGCGGGATCCTTCCCGTCCCAGGCCGCCGCCCTGGTCGGCGCCTACGGCCTGACCTGGATCACCCTGGCCATCGCCGCCGCCCCCGCCGTCTCCATAGTGTCCTGGCGCGAGGGCAGGGCCGGGAAGATCGCGCTGGGCTCGGCCGCCGCCGGCCTCGTCGCGCTCTACGCCTATGGGGCGGTGGTCCAGTCGCGGCCGCTGGTCGACGGCCCGCCGACCACCGTGCGGATCGTCCAGGCCGACATTCAGCAGGACGCCAAGTGGGACGCCGAGCGCTTCTCGCGGATCGTACAGTCCTACGTCTCGCTGACCGCGGCGCCGTACAAGGACAGGCCCGCGGACATCGTGATCTGGCCCGAGGGCGCCTTGCCGGCGGCGACCAACGATTATCTCGCGCCGGGGACCTGGGTCCGCCAGGCGATCGTCGACAGTCTCCAGCCTGGGCAGCTGCTGCTGATCGGCGGTTATCGTTACGAAGGGCCGGTCCAGGCGCCAGTCTATTATAATAGCCTGATCGCCCTGCGCCGCACGGCCACGGATCTCGCGGTGGTCGGGATCTATGACAAGCATCGGCTGGTGCCGTTCGGCGAATACCTGCCGGCGGAGAAGTTCCTCACCCTCATCGGCTTCAAGAGCCTGACGCATCTGGGCGACAGCTTCGCCACGGGTCCGCGCCCGGCCCCTCTTCGCATCGCGCCCGACCTGCTGGTCCAGCCGCTGATCTGCTACGAGAGCCTGTTTCCGGGCTTGGCCAAGCACGATCCGAACGTCCGGGTTTTGATCAATGTGTCGAACGACGCCTGGTTCGGCGTGACGTCCGGCCCTTTGCAGCACCTCAATCTGGCCAGCTATCGCGCCATCGAGAGCGCCAAGCCGATCCTGCGCGCCACGCCCACCGGAGTAAGCGCTGTCATCGACGCGCATGGTCGAATCATCCCGGGGGCCCGGCTTGATTTAGGCAAAAGCGGCGTCGTCGATGCGCAAATACCGGGGATGGGTGAGGTTACACCCTTCGACAACTTCGGAAATCTCGCGTTTCTTGCGCTTCTACTGATATCTGCGGTTGCGTCAGTTCGCCCGCGAGCAGGTAAGTCCTTTTCCTCTATTGCGCGCCTGTAAGACTTAGGCTGAATTAAAACCGCAATTTCAGCTATCAAGCGTGGGTATGAGCGACCTGCCGCACACCGAGCGCCACCCCAACCCCATCGACCTGCACGTCGGGGCGCGTATCCGCATGCGCCGGAAGATTCTGGGCGTCAGCCAGGAACGACTGGCCGAGCACCTGGGTCTGACCTTCCAGCAGATCCAGAAGTACGAGCGCGGCGCCAACCGGGTCAGCGCCAGCAAGCTCTATGAAATCGCCAAGAGCCTGCAGTCGTCGGTGGCCTATTTCTTCGAGGGCCTGGCCGATACCGCCAGCGAGGGCGTGGCCGAGGGCGGCGAGGTGTTCGTCCACGATTTCCTGATGACGCCCGAGGGCCTGGAACTGGCCAGCCTGTTCCCTCGGATCACCAAGCCGAAGGTGCGCCGGCGGATCCTGGAGCTGGTTCGCTCGATGGCCGAGGAAGAGGAACCCGGCGACGACGAGTCGTAAGTCTCTCAAGCGCCGCTTGATCGCATAAACATATCTTTATATGGTTCCGGTCTAACTGACGCCGTACCGGGCGCCTGTCCGCCTGCGCGGAATTTCATGACCGGAGCTGTCTCTTGAGCCGTTCGTCCTACATCTTCACCAGCGAGAGCGTCTCTGAAGGTCACCCCGACAAGGTCGCCGACCGTATCAGCGACACCGTTGTCGACGCCTTCCTGACCGTCGATCCCGAGGCGCGCGTCGCCTGCGAGACCCTGGTGACGACCAACCGCATCGTCCTGGCCGGCGAGGTCCGCGCCGGCAAGCCGGATGGCGACAAGAAGGCCAACAAGCAGCTGACCAAGGACATCCTCGCCTCGCTCGAGCCCAAGGTTCGCGCGGCGATCAAGGATATCGGCTACGAGCAGAAGGGCTTCCACTGGCAGAAGGCGAAGTACTCGAACTTCCTGCACGGCCAGTCGGCGCACATCGCCCAGGGCGTGGACGCCACCGAGAAGAAGGACGAGGGCGCCGGCGACCAGGGCATCATGTTCGGCTACGCCAGCACCGAGACCCCGGAACTGATGCCGGCCACCCTGCAGTACAGCCACAATGTGCTGAAGCGCCTGGCCGAGCTGCGTCACAGCGGCGAGCTCTCGGCGCTGGAGCCGGACGCCAAGAGCCAGGTGACCCTGGAATATGACGGCAATGGCCGCCCCGTGCGCGTCGTCTCGATCGTCGTGAGCCACCAGCACAAGAAGAAGATCGACGGCAAGGCCGCGACCTCCAAGCGCGTGCTGGACCTGATCAAGCCGCACATCCTGCCGGTCTTCCCGGACGGCCTGATCACCAAGAAGACCCAGTGGCTGGTCAACCCGACCGGTCGCTTCGAGATCGGCGGCCCCGACGGCGACGCCGGCGTCACCGGCCGCAAGATCATCGTCGACACCTACGGCGGCGCGGCCCCGCACGGCGGCGGCGCGTTCTCGGGCAAGGATCCGACCAAGGTCGACCGCTCGGCGGCCTATGCCTGCCGTTACCTGGCCAAGAACGTCGTGGCCTCGGGCCTGGCCGACCGCTGCACCATCCAGATCGCCTATGCGATCGGCGTGGCCCACCCCGTCTCGTTCCACGTCGACCTGCACGGCACCGGCAAGGTGGATCCGGCGGTGCTGGAAAAGGTTCTGCCGCAGCTGATCGGCGGCGCTACCCCGCGCGCCATCCGCGAACACCTGCAGCTGAACCGCCCGATCTACGCCCGCACCGCCGCCTACGGCCACTTCGGCCGCACGCCGGACAACGAAGGCGGCTTCTCGTGGGAGAAGACCGACCTCGTGGGCGAACTGAAGGGCCTGGCGTAAGCCTCACCTTCGACCCCTCGCGAAACGGGCTCCGATCCATCCGGGTCGGAGCCCGTTTTCATTTCGCTTTCAAAGCTCTAAGACGCCGCCCATGACTTCCGCTCCCATTCCCCACGGACCGCTGCGCTCGTTCGGTCGCATCAAGGCGCGCCCGGTGAAGCCGCGCCAGCAGGCTCTGCTCGACACCCTGCTGCCCGAAATCGCCGTGCCGCAGGGCCCGTTCCAGCCCCTGGACCTGATGCCCGACGCCAAGGCCGTGTGGCTGGAGATCGGCTTCGGCGGCGGCGAGCACATGGCCGCCCAGGCCGGCCGGGTTCCCGAGACCCTGGTCATCGGGGCCGAGCCGTTCGTCAACGGCGTGGCCAGCGCCGTACGCCATGTGGAAGAGCAGGCGCTGAAGAACGTGCGCATTCATGAGGGCGACGCTCGCGACGTGGTCGACTGGCTGCCCGACGCTTGCCTCGATCGCGTGTTCATCATGTTCCCCGACCCCTGGCACAAGGCGCGCCACAACAAGCGCCGTCTGATCCAGCCGGAGTTCGTGGCCAAGCTGGCGCGCGTCATGAAGCCGGGCGCGGCCCTGCGCTTCGCCACCGACTGGGCCGACTACGGCGAGTGGACCACCGAGCGGGTCCTGGCCGATCCGAACTTCCGCTTCGCCGACCCGGACGCCGACCGCAACGCGATCCCGGCCGACCACGTGACCACGCGCTACGAGGAAAAGAAGCTGGGCGACTGCGCCCCGGTGTTTCTGGACTTCGTCAGGGCATAGGCGCTGACCTTCCCTCCCCACGAGGGGGAGGGGCGTCATCGTCTGGCCTAGTAGGTTTCGTTGTAGCGCTTGATCGCCGTGCGGATGATGTCGGCGGTTTCCTCGATGTCCGCCCAGCCGCTGATCTTGGTCGACTTGCCCTTTTCCAGATCCTTGTAGTGCTGGAAGAAGTGGGCGATCTGCTCGGTCAGGATGGTCGGCAGGTCGCGCCAGCTGGACACGCCGGTATAGAACGGGTGCAGCTTGTCGACCGGCACGGCCAGGATCTTCTCGTCTGAACCGGCTTCGTCGACCATCATCAGGGTGCCGATCGGGCGGCAGCGGATGATCGCGCCCGGCACCACCGGGGTCGGGCCCACGACCATGATGTCGGCCGGGTCGCCGTCGTCGGCCAGGGTGTGCGGGATGAAGCCGTAGTTGGCCGGATAGAACATCGCGGTGTGCAGGAAGCGGTCGACCATCAGGGCGCCGCTTTCCTTGTCGATCTCATACTTCACCGGCTCGCCGCCCTGCGGGATCTCGATGATGGCGTTGAGGTCGTAAGGCGGATTGGCCCCGGTGGGGATCTTGGAGAGGTCCATTGTGACTCTTCGTCTTATGAGGTCCGCGGGGAGGCGGCCTGCGCGGGCTGGCTTATAGAGCGTGATAGCCAAAAGTGTGAGCGGTTTTGGCGGCCATCACGCTCTACTTTTTTAAAACGAGCCTGTTTATCCATTTTGGATGCAGGCATCCAAAATGGACAGGCTCTTCCTAAAATTGCTGCGGCGCGGAAGGGGCGTACGCCGATGGAGTCGACAAGGTTTTTCAATTCGCCTATAAAGCGTCCTACATCGTCCGTTAGCGCTAGATGGCGCTTTCGAGCGGCGGCCGAAAGGCTGCCGCTTTTTGTTTGGCTGAACGGGAGTTTTCCCGCCAGCCGTATCGAGTTGAGAAGAACGTGCGCGGCAAGACGCAGGAAGACCGTGATCTGATCGACATGCTCGATCCCGTGGCCGAAACCCTTGGCTACGAGATCGTCCGGCTGCGCCTGATGGGCGGCGCCGAGCAGCGTCGCCTGCAGATCATGGCCGAACATCCGCTGCAGGAAGACGGCAGCGGCGGCGACATGAACGTCGAGGACTGCGCGAAGCTGTCGCGCGGGATCTCCGAAATCCTCGACGCCGCCGACCCGATCGCCGGCGAATATACGCTGGAGGTCTCCAGCCCCGGCATCGACCGGCCGCTGACCCGCCTGAAGGATTTCGCCGACTATGCCGGCCTCGAGGCCCGCATCGAACTCGACCGCGTGGCCGAGGGCCGCAAGCGCTTCAAGGGCGAGCTGGCCGGGATCGAAGACGACCAGGTCGGCCTGAACATCGAGGGCGAAGACGACGTCACCGTCTACTTCCCCTTCGCCTGGATCATCGACGCCAAGCTCGTCATGACCGACACCCTGATGGAGCGGGGCGCGAAGCAGCGCGCCGCCCGCATTCAATCCGACAACGACGACCTGTCCGAAAGTGAAGAGGACTGACCATGGCCATCGGCATCTCCGCCAACCGGCTCGAACTCCTGCAGATCGCCGACGCGGTCGCGCGTGAAAAGAGCATCGAGAAGGAAGTCGTCATCGAGGCCATCGAGGACGCTCTGCAGAAGGCCGCCCGCGCCCGCTACGGCGCCGAGCACGACATCCGCGTCAAGATCGACCCGCGCACGGGCGAAATGACGCAGAAGCGCGTGATCGAGGTTGTGCCCGACGACGCCGAGCTGGAAGGCGAGATCGGCAAGATGCAGCTGTCGATCGCAAAGCGCACCTGGCGCGACGCTGAGGTCGGCAAGATCTACGAAGAAGTTCTGCCGCCGTTCGAGATCGGCCGCGTCCAGACCCAGATGGCCCGCCAGGTCGTCATGCATAAGGTCCGCGAAGCCGAGCGCGAGCGTCAGCACGAAGAGTACAAGGATCGCGTCGGCGAGATCGTCAACGGCAGCGTCAAGCGCGTCGAATACGGCAATGTCATCGTCGACCTGGGCCGCGGCGAAGGCATCATGCGCCGCGACCAGTCGATCCCGCGCGAGAACTTCAACGTCGGCGACCGCATCCGCGCCTACATCTACGACGTCCGTCGCGAGACCAAGGGCCCGCAGATCATGCTGAGCCGCGCGCACGGCGGCTTCATGGCCAAGCTGTTCGCGCAGGAAGTGCCGGAAGTCTATGACGGCGTCATCGAGATCCGCGCCGTGGCCCGCGACCCGGGGTCGCGCGCCAAGATGGCCGTCATTTCCAACGACAGCTCGATCGACCCCGTCGGCGCCTGCGTCGGCATGCGCGGCTCGCGCGTGCAGGCGGTCGTGGCCGAGCTGCAGGGCGAGAAGATCGACATCATCCAGTGGTCGGAAGACGAGGCCACCTTCATCGTCAACGCCCTGGCCCCGGCCGAAGTCTCCAAGGTCGTCATGGACGAGGAAGACGAGCGCGTCGAAGTCGTGGTGCCGGACGAGCAGCTGTCGCTGGCCATCGGCCGCCGCGGCCAGAACGTCCGCCTGGCCTCGCAACTGACCGGCTGGCAGATCGACATCATGACCGAGAGCCAGGAGAGCGAGCGCCGTCAGCGCGAGTTCGCCGAGCGCACGACCCTGTTCCAGGAAGCGCTGGACGTCGACGAGGTCATCGCCCAGCTGCTGGTCACCGAAGGCTTCGCCGCGGTGGAAGACGTGGCGTTCGTCGAACCGCACGAGATCGCCTCGATCGAGGGCTTCGACGAGGAAACCGCGGAGGAGCTGCAGGCCCGCGCTCGCGAATTCCTCGACAAGGAAGCCGCCGCCCTGGACGCCAAGCGCCTGGAACTGGGCGTGCAGGACGAACTCCTGGCCGTCGAGGGCGTGACCCTGGCCATGGCCGTGGCCCTGGGCGAAGGCGACGTGAAGACGGTGGAAGACCTCGCGGGTCTGGTGCCGGACGACATGCGCGGCTGGTTCGAGACCAAGAACGGCGAGCGCGTGCGCGAGCCGGGCATCCTGGAAAGCTTCAACCTGTCGCCGGAAGACGCCGAGGCCCTGATCATGCGCGCCCGCGTCGCCATGGGTTGGGTCGAAGCGCCGCCGGAACCGGAATACGAAGCGGAAGCCGAGTATGAGGCCGAAGCTGAAGGCGAAGGCGAAGCCGTCGCCGAGGCCCCCGCGACCGAAGAAGCCGTCTCCGAAGAAGAGGCCTAAGCCCTTCGGAGCGTGAAACGACGGCCTCGCGGAGCGATCCGCGGGGCCGTTCGCCATTCCGGAGCGCGGCGTTCGCCTCGCTCCAAGCAAAAGACAAGATGACCGAGACCGACCCCAAAACCCACGCCGAGGCCAATCGTCTGCGCAAGGACATCGTCCTGGGCGAGGCGACGGACGAAGCGCGCCTGGTCCGCTTCGTGGCGGGGCCGGACGGGACGGTCACGCCCGACGTGGCGAGAAAGTTGCCGGGCCGAGGTATCTGGGTCGGCGCCGACCGGGACTCGATCGCCACCGCGGCCAAGAAGGGTCTGTTCTCGCGCGCGGCCAAGACCAAGCTGACGGTTCCGGCGGATCTCGCCGACCAGGTCGAGGCCTTGCTGGTTCGCCGGCTGCTGGACAGCCTGGGCCTTGCGCGCAAGGCTGGAAGCATTATCTCGGGATACGAAAAGGTGGTCGCCGCCCTGGGAACGGGCAAGGTGGCCTGGCTGATCGAGGCGTCCGACGCGGCCGCCGATGGTCGCCGCAAGATACTTAACGCCGCCCGAAAGGCCCCCACGCCGCCTCGTTTGCTGGGCGCCTTCAATTCGGATGAATTGAGTTTGGCCTTGGGCGGGGAGAATGTGATACACACCGCACTCCTCGCCGGGCGCGGCGCCGAACGTTGGACATTGGATGTCGAGCGTTTGTCAGGTTTCCGCCCGCTTTTGCCTCCCGAATGGTCGGCGAACGGACGTGAGGACGGCTAGCGGCCTTCCCGCCCTCGGCGGATGAGAAGGTCACTGGACTAAGAGGGCGGGCCTGTTCGCCCTGGTCGGTCAGCCGGCCGGGACAGGCTCTAGAGCTTTTGCATCCCACTGGATCCGCTTCAGTGCGATGGAAAAGCTCTAGAATCTTAGACGTTGGGCGCGGCTATTCGGGTCGCGTTCGTGAGTGAAGGGTCGGGAAACGCGCTTGCCTCGGCAGGTACGTCCAGGCCCCTTTCTCACATGGAAAATGCGGTTTTTTAGCCAGGTACCGCCTGGCGGAAGTACAAGCGAGCGCATGAGCGACGAGAACGAAAACGGCCGACCCGGCGGACGAGCCCCCATCACCCTGAAGCCCCGCCAGGGCTCGGTGAGCGCCGGGGTCGTGAAGCAAAGCTTCAGCCACGGCCGGACCAAGACGGTGGTGGTCGAAACCAAGCGCACGCGTCCGCACGCGTCCGCGACGGGCAATCTCGCCGCGCCGTCTTCGGCTGAGCGTCGCCATGACGCGCCGCCGCCGCGCCAGCAGTCATCGCAAGGCGGCGGCCACGCCCCGTCGGGCGGCGGTTCGGCCGGTGGTCTCTCGCAGGAAGAACTGCGCGCTCGCCAGCGCGTCGTCGACGCCGCGCGCGAAAACCAAGCGCGTCAGGCGGCCGACCAGGCCGCCGCCGAGGCCCGCGCCCGCGCCGCTCAGGAAGCCGCTCAGCGCGAAGCCGCCGCTAAAGCCGCGGCCGAACGCGCCGCCGCCGCGCCGCCGGTTCAAGCGCCCGCCGCTCAAGCACCGGCTCCGGCGCCGGCTCCGGTCGCGCCCGCCGCACCGGTGACGCCGCCACCGGCCGCGCCGGTTCAGCGTCCCGTGGCCCAGGCTCCGGCGGCGCCGCGCGCCGAGGCTCCGCGCCAGGACGCGCCCCGTCATGAAGGTCCGCGTCACGACGGGCCCCGCCCGGCGGCTCCCGCTGGCCAGACCCGCACCTACGAGCCTAGCCGCGAGCGTCGCGACGATCGTCCGAGCACGACGACCTATCGTCCGGCCCCGCAAGGCGACCGTCCGTTCAACCAGCGCGCCCCGCGCCCCGACGCCGGCGCCAACTTCGGTCAACGCGCCCCGCGTCCGGAAGGCGACCGCCCGCGCGGTCCGCGTCCCGACGGCGATCGTCCGCAGGGCGACCGCGGCGGCTATCGTGGCGACCGCCCGCAGGGTGATCGTCCGCAAGGCGACCGCCCGCAGCAGACCGTCCGCTATTCGGCCCTGGCCCCGCGCCCGGCGCCCGGCGCCCGCACGGGTCCCGGCGGCCCGCCGCGCGGTCCGCGTCCGGGCGTGCCGGCTCAGGCTCCGGCCACGCCGGAAATCCAACGCGCCATGCGTTCGGCCCCGCGTCCCGGCGGCGAAGTCAGCCGCCGTCCGGACGACGACGATGATCGCCGCAAGGCCGCCAACGCGCCCAACAAGGCCGTCTCGCGCGTCAAGGGCGCTCCGCAGCGCCGCGAAGGCCGTCTGACCATCCAGGCCGTGGCCGGTGATGGGGATTCCGCCGACCGCATGCGCTCGCTGGCCTCGGTTCGCCGGGCCCGCGAACGTGAAAAGGAAAAGCGTCGCGGCGGCGTCGCCGAACAGACCCGCGTCGCGCGTGAAGTCGTCATTCCCGACGTCATCACCGTGCAGGAGCTGTCCAACCGGATGGCCGTGCGCGGCGTCGAGATCATCAAGTTCCTGATGCGTCAGGGCGTGATGCTGAAGATCAACGACGTCATCGACAACGACACCGCCGAGCTGGTGGCGACCGAATTCGGTCACACCGTGCGCCGCGTGTCGGAAGCCGACGTCGAAGAAGGCTTCATCGGCGCCGAGGACATCGACGATCACCTGGAGCCGCGCCCCCCGGTCGTCACGATCATGGGTCACGTCGACCACGGCAAGACGTCGCTTCTGGACGCTCTGCGCTCCACGGACGTGGCGGCCGGCGAACACGGCGGCATCACCCAGCACATCGGCGCCTATCAGGTTCGCCTGAAGGACGGTCAGCGCGTGACGTTCCTCGACACGCCCGGCCACGCCGCCTTCTCGGCGATGCGCGCCCGTGGCGCCAACATCACCGACATCGTCGTGCTGGTGGTGGCGGGTGACGACGGCGTGATGCCGCAGACGATCGAGGCGATCAAACACGCCAAGGCCGCCACCGTGCCGATCATCGTCGCCGTCAACAAGATGGACAAGCCGGGCTCGGATCCGACCCGCGTGGTCAATGAGCTGCTGCAGCACGAGATCGTCGTCGAAAGCCTGGGTGGCGACACCCAGATCATCGAGGTCTCGGCCAAGGCGCGCACGGGTCTCGACGAGCTGCTCGACGCCATCCTGCTGCAGGCCGAAGTGCTGGACCTGAAGGCCAACCCCGACCGCACCGCCGACGGCGTGGTGATCGAGGCCAAGCTGGACAAGGGTCGCGGCGCGGTTTCGACCGTGCTGGTCAATCGCGGGACGCTGAAGCGCGGCGACATCGTCGTCGCCGGCGCCCAGTTCGGCCGGGTTCGCGCCCTGCTGAACGAGCGCAACGAGCAGCTGACCGAAGCAGGGCCCGCCACCCCGGTCGAGATCCTGGGTCTGGACGGCGTCCCCTCGCCCGGCGAAGCCTTCGCCGTGGTCGAGAACGAAGCCCGCGCCCGTGAACTGACCGAGTACCGCATCCGCCAGAAGCGCGAGAAGTCGATGGCCCCCGTGGGCGCCGGCGCCTCGATGGCCGACATGATGGCCAAGCTGCAGGACAAGAAGCTGAAGGAACTGCCGCTGGTCATCAAGGCCGACGTGCAGGGTTCGGCCGAAGCGATCATCGGTTCGCTGGACAAGATGTCGACCGACGAGGTCCGCGCGCGGATCATCCTGTCGGGCGCCGGCGCGATCAGCGAAAGCGACGTCATGCTGGCCAAGGGCGCCGGCGCGCCGGTCATCGGCTTCAACGTCCGGGCCTCGGCCCAGGCGCGGGCCCTGGCCGAACGCGAAGGGGTCGAGATCCGCTACTACGCGATCATCTACGACCTGCTGGACGACATCAAAGGCGTGCTCTCGGGCATGCTGGCCCCGATCCAGCGCGAAACCTTCCTCGGCAACGCCGAGGTCCTGCAGGCCTTCGACATCTCGAAGATCGGCAAGGTCGCCGGCTGCCGGGTCACCGAGGGCGTGGTCCGCAAGGGCGCCAAGGTCCGGATCATCCGCAACGACATCGTCGTTCTGGAACTGGGCACCCTGGCGACGCTCAAGCGCTTCAAGGACGAGGTCAACGAGGTCCCGTCCGGTCAGGAGTGCGGCATGCTGTTCGCCGGCTTCCAGGACATCAAGGTCGGCGACACCATCGAGTGCTTCACCGTCGAAGAAATCAAGCGCCAGCTCGACTAGGGCTGATCGCGAGATCGAAAATTCGAAGGGCGCGGATCGCGAGGTCCGCGCCCTTTGTCTTTGTCCGGGTATTGCTTGGGGACTCGAAGCGAGACTGGAAATCGCCCCAATCCGGCGCTACCCCTTTCGCATGCGTATCAAGGCCCTCCTCGCTCTCACCGCCGTCGCCGCATCGCTCGCGGCCTGCGCGACCGTGAATCGTCTCGACGCCGGCGGCGACGTGCACGACCTGCTGGTCGCCATCCGCGACAACGACCGGGCGACGTTCGAGGCGCATGTCGATCGCCGGGCGCTGAAGGCCCAGATCGAGACGCGGCTGATGGAAGAGGCGCGTCAGCGCGGCGGGCAGAGCAGCGGGGTCATGGCCCTGGCCGCCCTGGCGGCGGGCCCGTTGGCCGACGCGGCCGGCGAGGCGCTGATCCGGCCCGAGACCTTCCACGCGGCCGCCAACTACTATGGCTACACGCCCGATCGGCCGATCCCGGGCCGGGTGGCGATCGCCGGCGCGCTACGCCCCGTCGGCGACGGCCGGGTCTGCGCGGCCAAGAAGGACGGCCCCTGCCTGCTGACCTTCACTCAAGAGGGGGCGACCTGGCGCCTGACGAGCTTCGACGCCGAGGCCGCGAACCTGCATCTGAAACGATGAAGCCAGTCGTCTGGGGGGGCGTCGCCCTAGCCTTGCTGTCGGCCACCGCCGCCCGGGCCGAAACCCGGCTGTTCTCGTACGACCCGATCTCGGCCGACGCCAAGCGGCTGACCGGCGCTGGCGTGACCATCCTCTTCAACCAGGGCTTCATGGGCGCCAGCCGGCCGATCAAGGTGCTGGCCACCGGCGTGCCGGCCGAGGCGCGGCTGAAGGACGGCCGCCAGAAGGATCTGGGTCCAGGCGGCCTCTCGGGCATGGAGGGCGTCGACGCCGACGCCTCGCTCTACGAGGTCGATGCCACGGCGGCCCAAGGCAAGATCTATGTCCGCGCCTTCTGCCCCGGCTCGACGCGGCTGTGGCTGTCGTTCAGCACCATCGCCTTGCGCCGCGACCTGCGGATCCAGGCGTTCGGCGACGATCCGAAGGCGGAGGGGAAGGCGCGGCTCTGCGGCACGCTGGATTTCTCGTATCGCGGCGAGTGGCGCCTGCCGCGCGGCCGCGATGGACCGGACCCGATGTCGGACTGGACCGACAATCCCCAGCATCCCGACACAACCAACTAGGCGATCGTTCAAGAATTTAGCCGCCGCATGTCGCAACAACAGGGGCTGGCGCGTCTTTAGGATGAGGCCGGCGATTTCCCGGCGGGAGACGCGCGATGCGGTTCATGGTGTTGCTGAAGGTCGAAACCGACGTCGGGCCGGAACTGGGCCAGGCCATGCGGAACTATGACGCCGAACTCGTCAGGGCCGGCGTGGCGGACCGGGCGAGGCTGTCGGCCCGCGGCGCGCGGATGGAAGCCGACGCCTCCGCTGAAGGTCGAACCCTGGCCGGCTTTTGGGTCTTCGATGTCGCCTCGCGCGAGGACGCCGCCGCCTGGGTGCGCCGTTGTCCCGCGCCGGCGGACGGTTCGGCCGAGATCGAGATCCGCCTGCTGCTTGAGCCGGGCGATCTCTCCGAACGTCCCGAGCCGGGCAGGCCGCGGCCCGCCTGGAAGCGGGCGATGGCCTTCTGATCCTGACCGGGAGCCTTTTGCTTTGACGCATTTTCCGACGCCGAACCGGTATCCACTTCGTCGGAAAATGCTCTAGCCTTCTCGAAACAAAGAGGGGGCGGGCATGGCTGACGACGGGCTGTCGGGATTCGAGCGCTTCGAGTTCGACGACGGGCGCTGGACGCGCGAAGTCTACAAGATCGGCTCCGGGCCGGCGGTGATCGTCATCCACGAGGTGCCGGGCCTGCATCCGGGCGTGCTGGCCTTCGCCCGCGACCTGGCCGCCTCGGGCCTGACCGCCTATTGCCCCAGCCTGTTCGGCAAGCCCGCCAAGCAAGTCACGCGCGGCTATGCGATCGGGGTGATCCTCAAGAACATCTGCGTGCGGCGCGAGTTCAGCGTCTGGAAGGACGGCCGCTCCAGTCCGATCGTCGACTGGCTGCGGGCCCTGGCCCGCCAGGCGCACGAGGACTGCGGCGGCAAGGGCGTCGGCGCGGTCGGCATGTGTTTCACCGGTGGCTTCGCCCTGGCGATGATGACCGAACCGGCCGTGGTGGCCCCCGTGCTGTCCCAACCCTCCCTGCCGTTGAAGGACAAAGGCGGCCTGGACTGCTCGGCCTCGGAGCTGGCCTGCGCCAAGCGGCGGTTCAAGGACGAGGACCTGTCGCTGCTGGCCCTGCGCTTTTCCGCCGACAAGCTGGTGCCCGACGCCCGCATCGCGCGCCTGAAGGCCGAGTTCGGCGACAAGGTCGAGGTGGTCGAGCTGGATGACGCGGACGCCGCGCCGGGCGTGCCCATGGCCCCGCACTCGGTGCTGACCCTGCACCTGCACCGCTCGGTCCCGGACAGCGGCTCGATGAAGGCGCGGGACAAGGTGATCGCGTTCTTCAAGGATCGGGTTGGCGCCTAGGGAAGGGGGCGGGGCTGGACTTCCGCCGCTTACGCGCCTAGACACCCGCCTCCGATTTTCCCCGCGCACCGGCGTTCGATCCGCCGGCCGGGCCACAAGGATTCCGCGCCATGAAGCGCCTCTCGGGCCCCAAGAAGGCCGAAACCAAGAAGGCCTCCCCGACGGGCCCTTCGCAACGCCAGCTCCGCGCCGGCGAACTGATCCGCCATGCCTTGGTCGATGTCTTCCGCGAGGAAGGCCTGGCCGATCCGGTGCTGGTCAACGTCTCGTTCACGGTGTCGGAGGTGCGGATGAGCCCCGATCTGCGCCACGCCGTCTGCTTCGTCGAACCCCTCGGCGCCGGCTTGAAGGGCGAGGTTGGCCGCGGGGACGAGGACATCAAAGAGGTCATGAAGGCCCTGAACCGGGGGGCCAGCTTCCTGCGTGGGCGCCTGGGCAAGGTGATCGACATGAAGTTCACGCCGGACCTGAAGTTCATCCACGACGAGAGCTTCGGCGCCGCCGCCTACATGGACCGCCTGTTCGACGACCCGCGCGTGCAGCAGGACGTGCGCACCCTCGCGGACGTCGCCGGCGAAGACGATCAGGGCCATGGGGACGAGCACTAGGCATGGCTCGCCGCAAGAAGGGTGACGCCGTCTCGGGCTGGATCTGCCTGGACAAGCCCTACGACCTGACCTCGACCACGGCCGTCAGCCGGGTGCGCCGGGCGTTCAACGCCCAGAAGGGCGGCCATGCCGGCACGCTGGACCCGCTGGCCACGGGGATCTTGCCCATCGCCCTGGGCGAGGCGACCAAGACCGTCCCGTTCCTGATGGACGCCGACAAGGCCTATCGCTTCACCATCGCCTGGGGCCGCGACACCACGACCCTGGACCGCGAGGGCGAGACGACCGGAACCTCCGACGTGCGGCCGACCCGCGAGCAGGTCGAAGCCGCCCTTCCGGCCTTCATCGGCGAGGTCGACCAGGTCCCGCCGAACTTCTCGGCCATCAAGGTCGACGGCGAGCGCGCCTATGACCTGGCGCGTGACGGCGTCGAGTTCGAGCTGCCGACCCGCAAGGTCAACATTTTCGACCTCAAGGTTGTCGAGCAGGCCGACGCCGACCACGTCACGCTGGAGATGGAATGCGGCAAGGGCACCTATGTCCGGGCCGTGGTCCGGGACCTGGCCAAGGCGCTGGGAACCTGCGGTCACGTGGCCGAGCTGCGCCGGACGCGGGTGGGCGACTTCGCCGAGGCGACCGCGATATCGCTGGAAACCCTTGAGAATTTGAGCTATGAGGCCCGGCTGTCGGAGGCATTGCTTCCGGTCGAGACCGCGCTGGACGACATCCCGGCGTTGGCCGTGACCGACGAAGACGCCTTCCGGCTTGCACAGGGACGCGCCATCGTCCTGCTTCCGAGGCAGGTTGAAACGCTGAAAGCCGAGCTCACGCCCGGCGATCGCACCGTTTCCGCCATGTCCGGCGACAGGTTGGTGGCCCTGTGCGAGATGCGCGCCGGGAAGCTCAATCCGGTGCGGGTCTTCCAACTCACCT
This sequence comes from Caulobacter sp. GW821-FHT05F04, assembly GCF_059419665.1. Classification (NCBI taxonomy): domain Bacteria; kingdom Pseudomonadati; phylum Pseudomonadota; class Alphaproteobacteria; order Caulobacterales; family Caulobacteraceae; genus Caulobacter; species Caulobacter sp. GW821-FHT05F04. Next base: position 96,338 of record NZ_JBWKSF010000009.1, on the reverse strand, counting down.
GAGCGGAGACAACCCGATGTCGATCACCATCGAGCGCAAAGCCGCTCTTATCGCCGAACACGCCCGCACCACTGGCGACACCGGCAGCGCTGAAGTCCAGGTCGCGATCCTCTCGGAACGCATCTCGAACCTGACCGAGCACTTCAAGACGCACAAGAAGGACAACCACAGCCGTCGTGGCCTGCTGAAGCTGGTTTCCCAGCGTCGCCGGCTTCTCGACCACCTGAAGAAGTCCGACGCCGGTCGCTATCAGGCCCTGATCGAAAAGCTGGGTCTGCGTCGCTAAGGCACAATTCGGCCGCTCTGCTTTCGTAGAGCGGCCGAACGTTTTTCTGAAGCGTGCCGGTCGAAAACGGTTTGCCGAAAGTGGTTTCCGGTTTCGGCGCCCGTCACGCGAAAAAGTCCAAGCCTTCGTTTCGAGACAGGCCGAAACGAAAGGTTGCCGCGGGTCCGCCATGCGTGATCCGAACACGTAAGCCGGAGATCACCGTCTTCGGACGTCTGTCGAACTGGATGAGGAAATCTCGGGACCGCCCTTCGGCCGCCCGCCCCTGTCCGTCCTGAAGGAAATGGGTCCTTCGGAACCGAAAGAAGCAAAAATGTTCGATATCAAGCGCAAGACGATCGAGTGGGGCGGCAAGACGCTGGTCCTCGAAACCGGTCGCATCGCCCGTCAAGCCGACGGCGCCGTTCTGGCCACCATGGGCGAAACCGTCGTCCTGGCCACCGCCGTGTTCGCCAAGAGCCAGAAGCCCGGTCAGGACTTCTTCCCGCTGACGGTCAACTATCAGGAAAAGACCTTCGCGGCCGGCAAGATCCCGGGCGGCTTCTTCAAGCGCGAAGGCCGTCCGTCGGAAAAGGAGACCCTGGTCTCCCGCCTGATCGACCGTCCGATCCGCCCGCTGTTCGTCAAGGGCTTCAAGAACGAAGTCCAGGTCGTCGTCACCGTGCTGCAGCACGACCTCGAGAACGATCCCGACATCCTGGGCATGGTGGCCGCCTCGGCCGCCCTGGTCCTGTCGGGCGCCCCGTTCATGGGCCCGATCGGCGCGGCCCGCGTTGGCTGGATCAATGACCAATACGTGCTGAACCCGACGCTCGACGAGCTGAAGGACAGCAAGATGGACCTCGTGGTCGCCGGCACCACCGAAGCGGTGATGATGGTCGAAAGCGAGATCCAGGAGCTTTCGGAAGAGATCGTGCTGGGCGGCGTCAACTTCGCCCACAAGGAAATGCAGACGGTGATCGACGCGATCATCGACCTGGCCGAGCACGCCGCCAAGGAGCCCTTCGCGTTCGAGCCGGAAGACACCGACGCGATCAAGGCCGAGATGAAGGGCATTGTCGGCGCCGACATCGCCGCCGGCTACAAGATCACCAAGAAGCAGGACCGCTACGAAGCGATCGGCGCCGCCAAGAAGAAGGCCATCGAGGCCCTGGGCAAGTCGGACACCAATCCGGCCGGCTACGACCCGCAGAAGCTGGGCGCGATCTTCAAGGAACTGGAAGCCGACGTCGTCCGTCGCGGCATCCTGGACACCGGCCTGCGCATCGACGGCCGTGACGTCCGCACCGTCCGTCCGATCCTGGGCGAAGTCGGCATCCTGCCGCGCACCCACGGCTCGGCCCTGTTCACCCGCGGCGAGACCCAGGCGATCGTGGTCGCCACCCTGGGCACCGGCGACGACGAGCAGTTCATCGACGCCCTGGAAGGCACCTACAAGGAATCCTTCCTGCTGCACTACAACTTCCCCCCCTACAGCGTCGGTGAAACCGGCCGTATGGGCAGCCCGGGCCGCCGCGAAATCGGCCACGGCAAGCTGGCCTGGCGCGCCCTGCGCCCGATGCTGCCGAGCAAGGAAGACTTCCCCTACACGATCCGCCTGGTCTCGGAGATCACCGAGTCGAACGGCTCGTCCTCGATGGCCACGGTCTGCGGTTCGTCGCTGGCCATGATGGACGCCGGCGTTCCGCTGATCCGTCCGGTCTCGGGCATCGCCATGGGCCTGATCCTGGAAAAGGACGGCTTCGCGGTTCTGTCGGACATCCTGGGTGACGAAGATCACCTGGGCGATATGGACTTCAAGGTCGCCGGCACCAGCGAAGGCCTGACCTCGCTGCAGATGGACATCAAGATCGCCGGCATCACCCCGGAGATCATGAAGCAGGCCCTGGCCCAGGCTCACGAAGGCCGCGCTCACATCCTCGGTGAAATGAACAAGGCCATGGACGCGCCGCGCGCCGACGTGGGCGACTTCGCGCCGAAGATCGAGACCATCACCATCCCGACCGACAAGATCCGTGAAGTGATCGGCACCGGCGGCAAGGTGATCCGCGAGATTGTCGCCACCACCGGCGCCAAGGTCGACATCAACGACGAAGGCACCGTGAAGGTCTCGGCCTCGGACGGCGCCAAGATCAAGGCCGCGATCGACTGGATCAAGTCGATCACCGACGAAGCCGAAGTGGGCAAGATCTACGACGGCAAGGTCGTGAAGGTCGTCGATTTCGGCGCCTTCGTGAACTTCTTCGGCGCCAAGGACGGCCTCGTCCACGTCAGCCAGATCAGCAACGAACGCGTCGCCAAGCCGTCGGACGTGCTGAAGGAAGGCCAGATCGTCAAGGTGAAGCTCCTGGGCTTCGACGATCGCGGCAAGACCAAGCTGTCGATGAAGGTCGTCGATCAGGAAACTGGCGAAGACCTGTCCAAGAAGGAAGCGGCGGCCGAAGAAGCGTAAGCCTCTTCAGCCTCCATTCCGGACGCTATCAGGCGGGCGGTTCCGAAAGGGGCCGCCCGTTTTTGCGTTTTGGCTTTTCATTGTTCTCTCTTTGTTCCATTCTGGGTTGCGGAACAGGAGGCGAGCGATGGCCGACCATGTCGTGCAGTGCGGAGCGTGCCGCGTCGATGTCCAGGTCGTGCGAGAGGGCGATGGTTTTGCCGCGCGCTGTCCGGCCTGCGCCCGGACCGCGCCCAAGGATGAGGCCATCCGGGTGGCCCGCAGTTCTCTGATCGACGTCGTCATGCGCGATCTCGACGAGAACCTGCGGGAAATCGTCCGCGCCAGCCCGATCGTCGGTTACCAGCCGGCCCAGCGCTACGACTGGGTGCTCAAGGGCGTCGGCGGATAAAGTTCAAAATTGGAAACAATGGATTTCCATAGTTTCTATATCCGCGATAATCGTCCGCGTTCATTCTCTCCTCATCGGAACAACGGGACGGGCCAGACGGCCTCCCAGCCAGAGGGAAAACGGACATGAGCAGCGGCTATTTCATCACCAGCGACGGCGCCCAGATCTTCTTCAAGGACTGGGGTTCGAAGAGCGCCCAGCCGATCGTCTTCCACCATGGCTGGCCGCTGTCGTCGGACGACTGGGACGCCCAGATGATGTTCTTCCTGGCCAAGGGCTATCGCGTCATCGCCCATGACCGTCGCGGCCACGGCCGGTCCAGCCAGACCGACACCGGCAACGAGATGGACACCTACGCCGCCGACGTCATCGCGCTGGCCAAGCATCTGGACCTGAAGAACGCCATCCACATCGGTCACTCGACCGGCGGCGGCGAGGTCGCCCACTACGTGGCCCGCGCCGAGCCCGGCCGTGTCGCCAAGGCCGTGCTGGTCGGCGCCGTGACGCCGCTGATGCTGAAGACCGAGGCCAATCCGGGCGGCCTGCCGCTGGAGGTGTTCGACGGCTTCCGCAATGGCACGGCCTATAACCGCGCCCAGTTCTTCCGCGACGTCGCCGCCGGCCCGTTCTACGGCTTCAACCGCGAGGGCGCGAAGGTCTCGGAAGGCGTGATCGACAACTGGTGGCGCCAGGGCATGATGGCCGGCGTCAAGGCGCTGTACGACTGTGTGGCGGCCTTCTCCGAGACCGACTTCACCGAGGATCTGAAGGTCATCGACGTGCCGGTGCTGGTGCTGCATGGCGAGGACGATCAGGTCGTGCCGATCGACGCCTCGGCCCGCCAGGCGATCAAGCTGCTGAAGAACGGTCAGCTGATCACCTATCCGGGCTTCCCGCACGGCATGGCGACCACGCAGGCCGAGACGATCAACAGGGACCTTCTGGCCTTCATCCAAGGCTGAGATCGATGTCCAGGGCCGCGTCCTTCCTTCGGGAAGGGCGCGGTCTAGCGGGCTTTCTTCAGCAGGTCCTCGGCAGCGTCGGGCGTCAGCGGGCCGGTGTGCTTGGCCAGGATCGTGCCGTCCGAGCTCACCAGATAGGTCTCCGGCACGCCGGTGACGCCGAACTCCAGGCCCGCGCGGCCGTCGCGGTCGACCAGCCGCTCGGCGAAGGGATCGCCCAGGCGGGTCAGGAAGGCCTGGGTGTTGGCCGGGGCGTCCTTGTAGGCGATGCCGACCACCTTCACGCCCTGGGCCTTGAGGGCCATCAACTGCGGGTGCTCGACCTCGCAGGGGGCGCACCACGAGGCGAAGAAGTTGACCAGGATCGGGCCGTCCGTTGTGGCCCGGATCGGGGCCGGGCGGCCGCTGTCCAGTTCGGGCAGGGACAGGGCCGGCATCGGCTTGCCGACCAGGGCGTGCGGCTGGACGTGCGGATCACGCTTCAGGGCGAAACCCGCGAACAGGGCCGCGAGGGCGATCAGGATGATCAGCGGCGCGAAGGCCAGCCAGCGCCTCACGGCCCGACACTTTCTTGGCCGACCTCGTTCAACTCGGCCTGCAGGCGTTCGGCCTCGCGCTTCCACCGGCGGGTCGTCAGCAGGCTGTCGGCGATCATCCAGGCGAAAGCCGCCGCCGAGATGGCGAAGGCGGGCCACAGATAGACGGCGTACTTGCCGGCGTCGAAGTCGAAGCTCATCGCGCGCCCTCCGCCAGCTTCATGGCCAGGCTCCGGGCCTTGCGCCGCCACACCAGGCCGCGGATGCGGACCAGCCACAGCGCGCCGAAGCCGCCGAGATAGGCCAGGCCCATCAGGACGGCCGGCCAGGCGTAGATGGCCGGCAGGCCGTCGCCGTCCTTGGCCATGAAGGTCGAGGAGCCCTGGTGCAGGGTGTTCCACCACTCGACCGAGAACTTGACGATCGGCAGGTTGATCAGGCCGACCAAAGCGAGGATCGCGGCGGCGCGGGCGGCCTTCTGCTCATCTTCCAGGGCGCCGCGCAGGGCCATGTAGCCGAGATAGAACAGCAACAGCACCAGCACCGAGGTCAGACGCGCGTCCCACACCCACCAGGCGCCCCACATCGGCTTGCCCCACAGCGAGCCGGTGATCAGGGCCAGGGCCGTATAGGCCGCGCCGATCGGGGCGCAGGCCTGGGCGGCGAGGTCGGCCAGGGCCTGGCGGAAAACCAGGGCCAGGAAACTGGCCGCGCCCAGACAGACATAGATGAAGATGGCCAGCGAGGCGGCCGGAATGTGGATGAACATCATCCGCACCGTGTCGCCTTGCTGATAGTCCTCGGGGACCAGGAAGGTCATGACCAGGCCGGCGATCCCGGCGAGGGCCGACAGCGCGCCGAGCCACGGCGCGGCCCACCGCGAGAAGGCCATGAACCGCTCGGGGTTGGTCAGGAAATCGAACGTGTGGCGCGCGTCCATGAGGGCTGCTTAGAGCGCGGCGAGAGCGCGGGCAATGGTCGTATCGCTACTGAAGAGGAGAAGGCGCGTCGGTTGCAGGCCCGACGCGCCTTCGTGCTCGGTCGGGGTCAGCCGACCTTGCGCTGGATGACGACCTTACGGTCGTCGCTTTTGATCATCGGGCCGCGGGTTTCGAAGCGACGTACGAAGACGCGCTGGTCGCCTTCGCCCTCGCCCATGCCCAGGATGTCGAAGGTCTTCTGCTGGGCCGGAGTCAGGGTCGTGTAGAAGGCGCGGGTGGCTTCCGCGCGCGTCTTCATGGCGTCGGCGGCCTTGGTCATGCGGTCCAGGCGCTCCAGGGTGGTCAGCGGCTTGCGCTCGGCCCATTCGCCTCCGTCACGCTTGGAGTCGCCGTCCTTCTTGTCGTCCTTGGAGACTTCGCGCTTCTCGATGACGATCTTCGGCGTGGTGGCCTCGACATAGGCCTTCAGGGCGCCGTCCTGGTCGCCGCGCAGCTGCAGGATGTCGCGCAGGCGCTGGGCGCGCTTTTCCGGGTCGGCGTGGCGGTCCTGGCGCATGAACATCATGTCCGGACCCATCGCCATCATCATGTCCATCGGGGGCATGGGGGGCAGGGGCGCTTCCGGCGGCGGCGGGGGGGCGGGCGGGGCCGGGGGCGGCGGAACCTGGGCCAGGGCCGCGCCGGCGATAAGGGTTGCGGCAGCCCCTGCAAACGCCAGGCGGGTAAGGGTTTTACGCATGGTTGTGAGCTCCCTGTCGTATGATGGCGAGAGCTTGGCCATCGGGATATGGCGCGAAAATGTCAGAAAACATGAACAATGTTCCATGTTTGACGAAGTCCGCAAAAGGTTCCGTGCTTGCGCTCAAGCGGGCGTGCTTTATGTCAGCTGCCAGTTCCGGGATCGTCGTGATCTAGAGGACGCCGGTCCCGCCGTGCGTCCGCGCCGGTCTGCCCGCGTTTCCGGCCCGGAGTCTTTTCATGAAGTCGATCGCTTTCGTCGCCCTGGCGCTGGCGGGACTGTGCTGGGGCCTGGGCTTTCCAACCGGCAAGTTGATCCTGACCGAGATGGACGCGGCCCATATGGTGCTGCTGCGCTTCGTGGTCGCCGCCCTGGCCGCCGCGCCGTTCGCTCTGCGCTCGCCCGAGGTCCGGGCCCTGTTCAAGTCGCCGGTCGTGCTGCTGGCGGGCGTACTCTACGGCGTGGCCTTCATGGTCCAGTTCGAGGGTCTGGCCCATGTCAGCGTCACGGTCGCGGCCCTGCTGGTCGGCGCCATGCCGGCCCTGATCGCGGTCAGCGCCAAGATCCTGGGCGAGACGGTTTCGCGAATGTCATGGGCTGGCGTGGCCGCGGCGACCCTGGGCGCGGCCCTGATCGCCGGCAAGCCGGATGGGGCCAGCTCGCCGTTGGGCGTGGCGTTGTCGCTGGGCGCGCTGTTCCTGTTCCTGGCCTGGCTGCTGACCTTGCGCCGCGCCCCGAAGGCCCCGAACGCCATGGCCATCCCGGCGGTGTCGATCATCATCGCGGCCGCGACCGTCCTGCCGATTGCCTTCGTCATGCACGGCCCGCCGAAACTGACCCTGAGCGCGCCCGTCTGGGCCGCGATCCTGGCCCAGGGCGTGCTGGCCACCCTGCTGGCCACCGCCGCCTGGCAGTACGGCGCGGCCCGGGTCGGCGCGGCCAGCGCCGGGGTGTTCATCAATATCGAGCCGCTGATCGGCGCCTGCTGCGGCGTGCTGCTGTTCGGCGACCACCTGACCGCGGCGCTGTTCGCTGGCGGCCTGCTGATCATCGGCGGTTCTCTGGCGGTGGTGCTGGGGGAGAAGAAAGCCGCGCTGGGCGACATCCAGGCGACGGTGGCGCCAACCCCTTGATATGGGCGGCTCAGTCCAGCGCGTTGCGGCAGGCCGCGCCCATGGCCAGCGGCGACAGGGCGATCGCGCCGACGCAGTAGGCCAGCAGCAGCAGCAGTCCGCCCGTCCACGGCAGGCCGGCCGAATAGCCGTCCAGCGCCCCGGCTCCGAAGATCACCGGCGGGGCGAACAGCGGCAGGACGATCACCGCCACCAGCAGGCCGCCGCGCTTGCTGCCCAGGGCTAGCGCCGCGCCGAGACCGCCGAGGAAGGCGAAGGCCAGGCCGCCGGCCAGGGCGCACAGCACCAGCAGCGGCATGACCTTGAGATCCGCGCCCAGCATCAGCGCCGCGATCGGCGCGGCGAGCGCGAGCGGCGCGCCGGTGGCCAGCCACTGGGCCAGGCACTTGGCGACCGCGACGGCCTCCAAGGGCGCGGGGCCCAGGGCCAGCAGGTCCAGGGTCCCATCCTCGTAGTCGCGTTCGAACAGGCGCTCCAGCGACAGCAGCGCCGCCAGGGCCAGGGCCAGCCAGGCGATCCCGGGCGCGATGGCGGCCAGGCGCTCGGGCGCGCGGCCCGAGGCCATCGGCAGCAGCACCACGACGCAGGCGTAGAAGGTCAGGGCCAGCAGCGGCCCGCCGCCCTTGCCCCAGGCCAGGGCCAGTTCCCGCCGCAGGAGGATGCCGAAGCCTTTCATCGCCCGGCTCCTTCCATGCCAATGGGCACCGACCGGGTCGGGATCGGCAGCGGATCGTGCACCGAGGCCAAGATCATGCCGCCAGCGGCCAGGTGCTCGGCCATCACCTGGCCGAACGCCGCGCGCTGGCCCGCGTCCAGCGGGGCCATCGGCTCGTCCAGCAGCCATAGCGCCCGCGGACTGGCCGCCAGTCGCGCCAGGGCCAGGCGACGGCGCTGGCCGGCCGACAGGCGGCGGACTTCCAGGTCCAGCAGGCGATTGAGGTCGAAGCGCTTGGCCGCCGCCCGGGCGTTATCCTCGGTTCCGCCGGTCCACAGCGTCTGGAAGCGCAGCTCCTCCCAGGCTGTCCGGCTGGACTTCAGCCCGTCCTGGTGGCCCAGCAGGTGCAGGTGCTCGGCCCGTGCGGTGTCGGCCTCGATCGGTCCGGTCTCGCTCTCGAAGGCGATCGTTCCTTCGGCGGGGCGCAGCAGGCCCGCCACGGCCCGCAAAAGGCTGGTCTTGCCGGCCCCGTTGCGGCCCATCAGCACCGCCGCCTCGCCGGCGCGCAGCGTCAGATCCAGGCGCGAAAACAGCGTGCGCTCGCCCCGCGTGATCGCCAGTTCCTTAATGAGAACAACTCTCAACACGTCAAGACCCCGTGCGCGACATGGACGTTCGACGACGGCGGCGCTAATAAGCGCGCGGTCGTCCCCCTCCAGTCGTTTTGGGTGGTACGCGGCGCGGAGGCGGAACCTGTGTGTCCCTTCCGATCAGCGCGTGATCCCGGGAGCGGTTTTCGGGCGGCCGTGGACAGAGAAGGATCCTCGAGAATGGCGTCTGTTGACAGCCTGAAAGCCCGCCGCGAACTGAAGGTCGGCAATAAGTCCTACGTCTATTACAGCCTTCGCGCCGCCGAGGAAGCCGGTCTGACCGGAACTTCGTCGCTGCCGGTGTCGATGAAGGTGCTGCTGGAGAACCTGCTTCGCAACGAAGACAGCGTTTCGGTGTCGGAAGACGACCTGAAGGCCGTCGCCGCCTGGCTGCAGAACAAGGGCTCGGTCGAGCACGAGATCAGCTTCCGTCCGGCCCGCGTGCTGATGCAGGACTTCACCGGTGTTCCCGCCGTCGTCGACCTGGCCGCCATGCGCGACGCCATGGTCGCCCTGGGCGCCAACCCGGTCAAGATCAACCCGCTGAACCCGGTCGACCTGGTCATCGACCACTCGGTGATGGTCGACAACTTCGGCAACCCGAAGGCCTATGACGACAACGTCAAGCGCGAGTACGAGCGCAACATCGAGCGCTACCGCTTCCTGCGCTGGGGTTCGTCGGCGTTCAACAACTTCCGCGTCGTGCCGCCCGGCACCGGCATCTGCCACCAGGTGAACCTCGAATACCTGGCCCAGACCGTGTGGACCAACGAAGTGGACGGCGATGAAGTCGCCTATCCCGACACCGTCGTCGGCACCGACAGCCACACGACCATGGTCAACGGCCTGGCCGTGCTGGGCTGGGGCGTGGGCGGCATCGAGGCCGAGGCCGCGATGCTGGGCCAGCCGATCCCGATGCTGATTCCGGAAGTCATCGGCTTCAAGCTGACCGGCGCCATGCCGGAAGGCGCGACCGCGACCGACCTGGTGCTGACCGTCACCCAGATGCTGCGCAAGAAGGGCGTGGTCGGCAAGTTCGTCGAATTCTACGGCGACGCCCTGGCCAACCTGACCCTGGAAGACCAGGCGACGATCGCCAACATGGCCCCGGAATACGGCGCCACCTGCGGCTTCTTCCCGATCTCGGCCTCGACCGTGGCCTATCTGAAAGGCACCGGCCGCACGCCCGAGCGCGTCGCCCTGGTCGAGGCCTACGCCAAGGAACAGGGTCTGTGGTGGGAGCCGGGCACGCCCGAGCCGACCTTCACCGACACCTTGGAACTCGACCTCTCGAGCGTCCAGCCGTCGCTGGCCGGCCCGAAGCGTCCGCAGGACCGCGTCCTGCTGGCCGAGGCCTCGTACAAGTTCCAGGAGTCGCTGGTCGGCGAGTTCGGCAAGGCCGATCAGCCTGACCTGCGCGCCCCGGTGGAAGGCGAGAACTTCGACGTCGGCCACGGCGACGTGGTCATCGCCGCCATCACCTCGTGCACCAACACGTCCAACCCCTCGGTTCTGATCGCCGCCGGCCTGGTGGCCAAGAACGCGGTGGCCAAGGGCCTGAAGGTCAAGCCGTGGGTGAAGACCTCGCTGGCCCCCGGCTCGCAAGTCGTCACAGACTATCTGGCCAAGGCCGGTCTGACCAAGCACCTCGATGCTCTCGGCTTCAACCTCGTGGGTTATGGCTGCACCACCTGCATCGGCAATTCCGGCCCGCTGCCGGAAGCCATCAGCAAGACGATCAACGACAACGACCTAGTCGCTTGCTCGGTGCTGTCGGGCAACCGCAACTTCGAAGGCCGCGTGAACCCGGACGTCCGCGCCAACTACCTGGCCTCGCCGCCGCTGGTGGTGGCCTACGCCCTGGCCGGCACGATGAAGATCGACCTGGCCACCCAGCCGATCGGCCAGGACAAGAAGGGCAACGACGTCTTCCTGAAGGACATCTGGCCTTCGAACGAAGACATCGCGACCCTGCAGCGCAAGGCCATCAACGAGAAGATGTTCGCCACCCGTTACGGCGACGTCTTCAAGGGCGACAAGAACTGGCAGGGCATCAAGGTGACCGGCGGCCAGACCTACGCCTGGGAAGGCGACTCGACCTACGTCCAGAACCCGCCGTACTTCCCCAACATCTCGATGACCCCCACTCCGGTCACCGACATCGTGGAAGCCCGCATTCTGGCCGTGTTCGGCGACTCGATCACCACCGACCACATCAGCCCGGCCGGTTCGATCAAGACCAGCAGCCCGGCCGGTCAGTACCTGATCGACCACGGCGTCCAGCCGGTGGACTTCAACGGCTACGGCGCCCGCCGCGGCAACCACCAGGTCATGATGCGCGGCACGTTCGCCAACATCCGCATCCGCAACAAGATCACCCCGGAGATCGAAGGCGGCGTGACCAAGCACTTCCCGACCGGTGAAGTGATGCCGATCTACGACGCGGCCATGAAGTACCAGGCCGAAGGTCGTCCGGCGGTCGTGTTCGGCGGCAAGGAATACGGCACCGGCTCGTCGCGCGACTGGGCCGCCAAGGGCACCAAGCTCCTGGGCGTCCGCGCGGTGATCTGCGAAAGCTTCGAGCGCATCCACCGCTCGAACCTGGTCGGCATGGGCGTGCTGCCGCTGCAGTTCGTCCAGGACGGCTGGCAGAAGCTGGAGCTGACCGGCGAGGAGATCGTCTCGATCCGCGGCCTCACGGACCTGGCGCCGCGCAAGCAGCTGATCGTCGAGCTCTATCGCCCGACCGACGGCCGCATCGCCCGCTTCCCGGTTCGCTGCCGCATCGATACGCCGACCGAGCTCGAGTACTTCAAGAACGGCGGCGTGCTGAACTACGTGCTGCGCAACCTGGCCAAGTCGGCTAGCTAAGCGAAGCGTTCAGGCGCACGAAAAAGGCGGCCGGCTCCCTCGGGGGTCGGCCGTTTTCGTTGGAGGAGCGCGTGACAACGATGTCTCCACCTTTTCTCCCCATGACCGACGCTATTCACGGCCTCGTGAACGGCTATCTCGGGCGTTCTTGGCTTAAGTGACCCGCAATGCGTAAGGCCGCCCTCTCCCTGCTCGCCCTGGCCCTGTCCGGCGTCGCCATCTCCCTGTCTTGGGGGCCCGCCGCGTGGGCCGCCAAGCCGCCGGTGGTGGTCGAGCTGTTCACGGCCCAGGGCTGCTCGTCCTGCGGCAAGGCCAACCAGCTGGCGGCGGATCTTTCCAAGCAGGACGGCGTCCTGGCCCTGACCTATTCGGTCGACTACTGGGACTATCTCGGCTGGAAGGACACCTTCGCCAAGCCGAGCTTCGCCGAGCGCCAGCGCGCCTACGCCAAGAAGTTCGCCCTGCGCGACGTGCCCACGCCCCAGATGGTGGTCGGCGGCCGCGTCCAGGCGTCCGGGACCAAGGCCGAGGCGATCGAGGATCTGGTCAAGACCGCCAAACGTTCGGCCGGCGATCCGCCGGACATGCAGTTCGTCGGCAAGACGCGCGTCGCGGTCGGTTCGGGTCCTGCGCCGCGCGGCGGGGCCGAGGTCTGGCTGGTGCGCTACGACCCGCGCGAGCAGGACATCGCCGTCAAGCGCGGCGATAACAAGGGCCAGACCCTGGTTCACCGCAACGTGGTGCGCGAACTGGTCAAGCTGGGTCCCTGGGCAGGCCGGCCCAAGCTTTATCGCCTGCCGGCCTCGACCGACGACGGTCTGGAGAGCGTGATCCTGGTGCAGGGCGCCAAGGGCGGCCGTATCCTGGGCGTGCTGGAAACCACCACCCCCGAGCGCTGAGGTCTCTGAACTTCAGGAGCCCGTCAAAAGAAAACCCGCGTGGCCGGAGGGGACGGGCCACGCGGGTTCCTTTGCATGCCGACGAGAAGCGTCTCGTGACCGGGCGGGCTGGGGGGGCTGGACAGGAACCCGGTCCGCTCTTCGTCGACACATCCCTTATCGCCGCCCAAACAGGCGAGGACTGGACCAAACAAAGGTCGTTTCTGGGCGGGCTGTGTCATGGATGAGACACGTCATGGATGAGGCGCACGCGCAAAAAAGCCCGCGCGGTAGGGGGATCCGCGCGGGCTCATTTGGGGGAGGGGATATAGAGTTTGTCGGCTGACCGGCCCGCGATCTGGGGGGCTGGGGGGGCTGTTCAGGATCCTGGACCACAGGGTGTCCGATCAGCCGACAATCACTTTATCGACCCGCAAACAGGCGGGCGAACGACCGAAATAAGGTCATATCGGGGCGCAGCATGGCCGTGGCGTGTCTTTTTGGCCGGGCGTGACCGGCGTGACACGAAGGCCGGGGTTTCGTGGCGCCAGGCTGTTCCAATCGTCCGATTTGGGATTAGATTCCGCCGATGGCCTTGGAATCCCAATCCGCGCCCGTCGGCGGCGTTGTCTTCTTCGAACGACGTGAGCTGGACCAGCTGATGCGCCTCTACGGCCGCATGGTGGCGGCCGGCGAGTGGCGCGACTACGGCATCGCCGGCCTCTCCGACCACGCCGTGTTCTCGATCTTCCGCCATACGGCCGAAGCGCCGCTCTATCGGGTCGAGAAGCGTCCGGCCCTGGCCCGCAAGCAGGGCGCCTGGGCTGTGCAGGGCCAGGGCGGCCAGATCCTCAAGCGCGGCCACGAACTGGCCCAGGTGCTGCGGGTGTTCGAGAAGGGCAAGTTCTCGGTCGTCGACTGACCGCTAAAACGAGAAACCCAGCTTGGCGCCGACGAAGCGGCCCTCGTTGTCGTAGCCGCGGGCCGCGCCGACGCCGCTGGTGTCGGCGCTGGGCTGGATGCCGCACAGCACCCCGATCCCGCCCGAGACTCCGCCCTCGCGCCGCTCGATCGCCGTCCGGGCCACGCCGCGCGGCAAGGGCGGCCGCGCCTGGGCGTAGCGCAGCTCCACCGGACCGACGGGCTTGAGGTTCAGGGGCGTGGAGAGGTTCGGGGTCTTGGCGACCGGCGGATAGGCCGGGAGCGTCGTCTCGGCGTGGGCCCCGACGGCGAACAGCAGTGCGGCGGTCAGGACGAGGGTTCGGATCATGGTCGTCTCCATCCCCGACACTGTGGGCGCGATGCACGCAAAGAAAAAGCCCCGGCGGTTTCCCGCCGGGGCTTCGTGGTTTCGACCTCGGTTCTTTCCAGTCTCCGGTCCGCCCCTTCGGTCGGACCGGTGGCCGTCTTAGCGACGGCTGCCCAGGATGCTGAGCAGGAATTGGAAGAGGTTGATGAAGTTCAGATAGAGGTTCAGCGCGCCATAGTTGGTGGCCACGGCCATCGACTGCTGCTCGCCGCCCAGCTGGTAGTAGGTCATCTTCAGGCGCTGGGTGTCGTAGGCGATCAGGCCCGCGAAGATCAGCACGCCCAGGACGCTGATGATGAAGCTCAGGCCCGGCAGGTGCAGGAACATCTGGACCAGCGAAGCCAGCACCAGGCCGATCAGGCCCATGATCAGGAAGCTGCCGAGACCGGTCAGGTCCTTCTTGGTGGTGTAACCCACCAGGCTCAGACCGCCGAAGGCGATGGCGGTGATCAGGAAGGTCGAGGCCACCGAGGCGCCGGTATAGGCCAGCAGCCACACGCCCGCGCCCGCGCCGATCGACGCGACCAGGGCCCAGTAGAGAATGCCCGACGAACGCGCCGTCGGGTTCTTCATGGCGAACATGGCCACCAGCATCATGGCCAGCGGCGCGAAGCGGACGATGGTGCCCAGCATGGTGAAGCCGGCCAGGCGGCCGTCCGGGGTCAGCACATACAGCTGGCTGGCGACCGGCGTATAGGCGCTGGTCAGGAAGGCCAGGCCGGCCGACAGCAGGAGGCCCAGCGCCACCTTGTTGTAGACGCCGAGCATGAAAGTACGCAGGCCGGCGTCAACCGACATGTCGGCGCGATCCGCCGGGATCGAGCGCGCGTAGCCGCGGTTGAAGTCGTTCATCGAAGTAAGCCCTTGAGCTAGAGCGTCCACGGTGGACGCTAGACGAATATCGGGTGTCGCGACCGGTCGCGCAATCCCCTCACGAAAGTGTTCATGGTATGCGTTCGTGAAGGGGCCGGTTCCCTGACGCGGCCATCGACGCGTCTTGCGGTGACGCGATGACAGCCCTTAGAACGCTTGCCTGACAAAGCTTGCCCAATAGGGCGAAAGAGGGGCTGGCCCATGGAGTACGTCAAGCTCGGCCGCACCGACGTGTCGGTCTCGCGCTGCTGCCTGGGCACCATGACCTGGGGCTCGCAGAACACCGAGGCCGAGGCTCACGAACAGATGGACTACGCGCTGTCGCGCGGCGTCAACTTCTGGGACACGGCCGAAATGTATTCCAGCCCTCCCAATCCGGAGACCCAGGGCCGCACCGAGCGGTATATCGGCACGTGGCTGGAAAAGACCGGCAAGCGCCACGAGATCGTGCTGGCGTCCAAGGTCGCCGGCCAGGGCGCGGCCTTCGGCGGCTTGTCGTGGATGCGCAAGGACGGCGCGACCACCCGCCAGACCAAGGCCCAGATCGACGAGGCCGTCGAAGGCTCGCTGCGCCGCCTGAAGACCGACTATCTCGATCTCTACCAGCTGCACTGGCCCGACCGCAAAGTGCGGGTGTTCGGCGGCCAGTCCTACCGCGACTACGACCAGGATTTCGAAGCGTTCGGCGACATCCTCGAGGCGCTGGACGCCCACGTGAAGAAGGGCTCGATCCGCCATGTCGGCGTCTCGAACGAGTTCCCCTGGGGCGTCATGAAGTTCCTGGCCGAGAGCGACACCAAGGGCCTTCCCCGCATCGCCTCGATCCAGAACGCCTATCATCTGGCCAACCGCACCTTCGAGTTCGGCCTGGCCGAGATCGCCATGCGCGAACAGGTCGGCCTGCTGGCCTATTCGCCCCTGGCCCAGGGCCAGCTGACCGGCAAGTACCTGGACGGCGGCCTGCCCGAGGGTTCGCGCAAGGCGCTCTACAACCGCATGCAGCGCTATGAGGGTCCGGGCGCGGTGGAGGCGTTCCGCGCCTATGTCGCGCTGGCCAAGGCCAACGGGCTGGACCCGGCCCAGCTGGCGCTGAAGTTCTGCGACGCGCGCCCGTTCGTGACCGCCACGATCATCGGCGCCACCTCGATGGCCCAGCTGAAAACCGACATCGACGCCTTCGACCTGGCCTGGACCGACGAGCTGGAAAAGGCCGTCAACGACATCCACGCCCGCCAGCCCAATCCCTGCCCGTAGACGTTCTCCCCGGATGATCCGCCTGTTCACCGCCATCGCCATACCGCCGGAGATCGGCCAGGGGCTGCTCTCGCGCCAGCACGGGATCGAGGGCGCGCGCTGGCGGCCGCTGGAGGCGTTCCACATCACGCTGAAGTTCATCGGCGACGTGCAGGAGCCGGTGGCGGCCGAGCTGGACGAGGCCTTGGCGGAGATCGCCGCGCCGGCCTTCGACCTGGAACTGACCCGCGCCGGCTGCTTCGGCGAGGGCGCGGACATCCATGCTGTCTGGGCGGGGGTCGAGGACAGCACGCCGCTGCGTCGCCTGCAGAAGGCCAATGAGAGCGCCGCCCGATCGGTGGGGCTCAAGCCCGAGAGCCGCCTCTACACCCCCCACGTCACCCTGGCCTATCTGAAGCGCGCCTCGGTCGCCGAGGTCGGGGCCTGGATCCAGGCCAACAACCTGCTGCGCTCGCCGGCTTTCACGGTGGATCGCTTCGGCCTCTATTCCAGCTGGCAGACCAGCGAAGGCTCGGCCTACCGGCTGGAACGGGAATACCCGCTGGGGTGAGGTTGGTCGGTGATCGCCTGGGCCGGGAGCCGACATGCTGATCGCCTGAGAGGGTGGAAAGTCGCCGGTCGGTCTGGCAAACTCTGGCCGTTCGGAGATGTCGAGATGAATGGGTGGTACGACGGTTTCGGACTGTACCATGGCCCTGACGACCCACGGCTTATCGTGCCGAAGCGTATTCCCATGATGGGTTGGACAATCAATGTGTCACACCCCCACGGGCCTTTGGTCCTCCTGCTGCTCGGCGCCATTATCTTCGGGGCGATCCTGGCGAAGGTGCTCGCTTAGGCGAGCATCGCCGAGGTCTGACTAGGGGCGAAGCCCGACCTTGGTCGCTGCGATCCTTAAATCTCTTGGAGGCTGCAGCGTGCAGGGCTGTCCAGGTCAGTCAAGGACGGCTTCGCCGCCGCGCGCGGCCGCTCGGAGAGCGGTGTCGGCGGAGTGACCTGGACAGCCCTGCGATCGTCTCGCCGTGAGATGTAAGGCGGGCGCTCTTCCGGGGCGGAAGGGCTTTCTCACAGATCCTAAAGACATCCCGTCATTCCCGCCCTGAAACGACGAGAGTAACCCGGTAGCGGAAATCCCGGCCGAGGGGTTTAGGCGGAACGCCGGAGCTCTCGTTAGCGCAACAGAAGACGAAAACCTCGCGTGCAGCGGATCATCCGCTCCCGCTCCCGCTCGCCGGAGCGAGCATGGCTTGGCAGCGCAGCGGGGCTGTTTGAGGCTCCGCCATCGTTACGGCGGTTTAACTTCGCGGCGACAGCGGGATGATCCAAGGTCGCACTGATAGTGATGTGGAGCGCGATCGATGAGCCGTCTTCTGTTAGGCATGGCCCTGGTCGTGGCGATCGCGACGCCAGCATGGGCGGCGAACTCCGATCCGCTGGCGGCTCTTGGCCACGGCCTGCGTCCCGACGTGATCGCGGCGGGCCAGACGGCGCCAGGTTGGTCGCTGACAGAGCGCATGGCTCACTACAAGGTGCCAGGAGTAGCCATCGCCATACTCCGGGACGGCGAGGTCGTGCGTGCGGTCGGCTACGGTGTTCGCGAAGCCGGGAGTCAGGACAAGGTCGACGGCGACACACTGTTCTCGGTGGGATCGATCAGCAAGGTGGTGACAGCGGCGACCACGCTGCGACTGGTCGCGGACGGTCGGCTGGATCTGGACCGCGACGTCGACGACTACCTGAAGCGCTGGAAGCTTCCAGCCTCGGCCGAGGTCCCCGATCCGCGCGTCAGCCTGCGCATGCTGATGTCGCATACCTCGGGCCTGGGCGTGCACGGCTTCGCCGACTACCAGCCCGCCGAGCCGTTGCCGACCCTGGTCCAGGTGCTGAACGGGGAGAAGCCGGCCAAGAACGAGGCCGTGCGGTTCAAGCAGTCGCCGGGCGCTCTCAACGACTATTCGGGTGGCGGGATCACCGTCGAGCAGGCCGTGATCGAGGATGCGACGGGGCAGACCCTCGGAACGCTGGCTCAGGCCCGGGTGTTCGCGGCGCTGGGCATGAAGCGCAGCACGTTTGAGAGCCCACTGTCTGCGGCGCGCGGCAATATCGCCAAGGCCCACGACGCCCAGGGTGCGCCGACCGCCCTGCCGCGCGGTTGGGAGAGCTTCGCCGAGGCCGGCGCGTCCGGTCTGTGGACCAGCGCGAACGACTTGGGCCAGTTCGTCGGCGGCCTGGTCAGGAGCTACCAGGGACGCGGCGACTTCCTGCCCCAGCCTCTGGCGACGGCGATGATGACCGAGGTCGCGCCCAGCCCCTTCGGTCTGGGACCGCGGCTTGGCGGCGCCGGTCTGGGGCGGTACTTCTTCCACCTGGGCGCCAACGAGAGCTACCGCGCCCTCATGGAAGGCTATCTCGAGACCGGAGACGGCTTCGTGATCCTGACCAATGGCAGCAATGGCCCGGCCTTGATCGCCGAGGTCCGCAACGCTCTGTCCGACGCGATCGGGCAGGGCGCGCGCCCGCCGCTACGCGCCGTCGCCCTGCGCGCGCCGCCGTCGCCGGATTTCGCCGGCCGTTATCGGCTCGACCCCGCCACGCCCGTCGATCTGCGCCGGGCCCTGGCTGACAATTTCGAGTACGACACCCTGCAGGTGGGCGTCACCGACGACACCGTCGCGATCACGCCGGCCGGTCAGGACAGGCCAATGCCGCTGGCGCCGCTGGGGCCGGCCAGGTTCGCCCAGTCGGGCCTCTACGCCTTCACCTTTGAATTCCATCGCGACGCCTGGGGCAAAGTGCGCGGGCTGACGGTCTTCATGCCCGAGACCAGTTCGTCGGCGCACTATTTGCGCCAGTAAGCGTGTTCAGAGGTCGCCTGGCATCTAGCTAGACGTTGCATTTGCCCGTTCGTCAGCATGGCTGGATCTCGCCTTCCCGGAGCGACCGCAGAGTCCGTTCATGGCGCAACACGGCCGAAGGCGGACCCTAAATCGCCGCCGATATCAACTGTCGGTACCGGTCAACACACGCCCTTGTGGCGGGAACCCCTCCGTCCGCCGCAAGGGCGGCGGTGTGGCGGGCAAGCCCGCCAAGGCCTCTCACGTGTCAGCTGAACCAGGGGTTCCCGCCACAAGGGCGGGAATGACGGTTGTTTGTGGGGATTGAGGGGTCTGTATCCCCGGCGTTCGCGGCGCCGAACCCCACGAAATCAACGACTTCCCACTTTTTCACGCCCCTGAATGATCCGCGTTGAATCCGCCGCGATACTCAGAGCTGTCCCCGTCGCGGGGGAGGGCGTTTGGATCCGGCCCAATACGGCGGCGGGGGTAGGTTGAGCGGGGCCGCTGGCGGTTCCCGGCGGTGTCGTCAGGTCGTGCGGCTTACTCTTTAGGAGCGCGTACGGGTGACTGGATCGTTGGGATCAAACCCTCAGTGGAGCGACAGGGCGGTGATCGTACAAGCCGCCTATCGTGGATCGTCGGGGTCGAGACGGATGTAGCCGATCGACTTGGTCCGCGCCCGTCCGGGGGCTAGTGGGGTCCCGAGCTGAAAGACGCTCACGCCCCCCATCCTCACGGGCAAGAACAGCCTGGCGGAGCGGTCGTCCGAGCCGAAACACAACAAACCTCACGGTCTCCGGGTTCGCCCGGCCGCTCCGTCGCCTCCCCATACGCCTTCAGCGGCCCCGCCGCGTGAAGCGGCGGACGTGCGTCTGACTCAGCACTGGCCCCCACCTGACCTGCTCGCGCAGGTCTGTCCGCCCCCAAGCGGGGCGGAGAGGGAGCCACGTCCCCTTCTCTCCTCCCCCTGTTGGGGGAGGGGGACCGGCGGAGCCGGTGGAGGGGGGGCAGCGCCGCCCTTGACGCCCCTCGCCCGAAACCCCAGAAGCCGTTGGTGACCGACGCCGTTCCCCCCGCCTCAGCCGATACGCCGCCCCCCGCGCCCAAGACGGGGGGGCTGCTCAAGTCGTCGGCGATCTATTCCGGCCTGACCCTGGTCAGCCGGTTCATGGGTTTCGCGCGCGATCTGGCCGTCTCGTACCGGATGGGGGCCAGCGCCACCCCGGCCGCCGACGCCTATAACGCCGCCCTGGCGTTCCCGAACCTGTTCCGTCGGTTCTTCGCCGAAGGCGCCTTCGCGGCGGCCTTCGTGCCGGCCTACGCCAAGTCGCTGCAGCGCGACGGCGAGGAGAAGGCCGACATCCTGGCCGCCGACGCCATGGCCACCCTGGCGGCCTCGACCATCCTCATCACCGTCGTCTGCCAGCTGGCCATGCCGTGGCTGATGATGCTGATCAGCCCGGGCTTCGGCTGGGGCACCGAGAAGTACAAGCTGGCGGTGCTGCTGACCCAGATCACCATGCCCTACCTGCCCTGCATGGCGATCGTGGCCCACCTGTCGGGGGTGCTGAACGCCCGCGACCGCTTCATCCTGTCGGCCGGCGCGCCGATCCTGCTGAACCTCTGCACCCTGGCCTTCATCCTGCCGCAGAGCACCGCGATCGACGCGGCCCGCTGGGGCTCGATCGGCGTCGTGGTCGCCGGTGTCGCGCAAGCCGCCTTGCTGACCTGGGGCGTCAACAAATCCGGCGCCAAGGTCCACTGGCGGCTGCCGCGCCTGACGCCCGAGGTGCGCGAGCTGATCGGCAAGGCCATCCCCGGCGCCCTGGCGGCCAGCGCCACCCAGGTCAACATCTTCATTTCCGGCAACCTGGCCAGCCATGTGCCCGGCGGCCGCACCTGGCTGGCGACGGCCGATCGCCTCTATCAGCTGCCGCTGGGCCTGGTGGGCGTGGCCATCGGCGTGGCCCTGCTGCCGCGCCTGTCGCGGGCCGTCCACTCGGGCGACCGCGCGGACGCCCAGAGCGCCATGGACCAGGGGATCACCCTGGCCATGGCCCTGACCCTGCCGGCCGCGGCGGCCCTGATCGCCATGCCCGGCTTCCTGTCGGACGGCCTCTACACACGCGGCCAGTTCACCGCCTTCGACGCCAGCCAGACGGCGGCGGCCCTGTTCTTCTACGGCCTGGGCACCCCGGCCTTCGTGCTGCAGCAGCTCTATTCGCGGGCCTTCTTCGCGCGTGGCGACACCAGGAGCCCGATGCGCTACGCCCTGATTTCGGTGGCGGTGAACATCGCCTTCGGCGTGGTCCTGTTCCAGCTGGTCGGGGTCAAGGGCATCGCGGCGGCCACGGCCATCGCCTCGTGGATCAATGTCGGCCAGATGGCCTGGGGCCTGTCGGCCAAGAAGGAATATGGCCCGTCGCCGCAGACCTGGTCGCGCTTGCTCCGGATCCTGGCCGCCAGCCTGGGCATGGGCCTGTTGCTGGCCGCCGCCTCGCATTATCGCGACCTGATCGAGGCGCCGTTGCGGGGTCTGGGCCTGACCGGCCATGCGATCGGCGCCAAGGAGTTCGCCCTGGCCCTGACCTGCCTGGCCGGCGTGGCGGTCTATCCGCCGCTGCTGTTCCTATTCGGCGGGGTCAAGCCGGCCGAACTGAAGGCGGTGCTGCGACGTGGCAAGGCTTGATCCATGCCCGCGAGGAGGCTAACCAGCGGGGCATGGCTCCGATCGGTCCCCTCGCGCCGCGATGGCGCGGCTCTTTCTGATCTCGATCCTCGCGCTTCGGCGCGAGCGCGCGACCGCGCCCTAGCCACATCCTTCGAATTCCGCAGCCAAGGCTGAAGCCATGACCGATCAAGCCCCCGTCGTCTATGCGGGCCCCAAACGCATCCTGTCCGGGATCCAGGCCTCCGGGGCCCTGCATCTGGGCAACTATCTCGGCGCCCTGAAGCGCTTCGTCGATATCCAGGACGAGAAGCCCTTCATCTTCGTCGCCGACATGCACGCCATCACCGTCTGGCAGGATCCGGCCGTTCTGGCCGCCCAGACCCGCGAGATCGCCTGCGCCTACATCGCCGCCGGCCTGGATCCGCGAAAGGCGACGATCTTCCCACAGTCGGCCGTGCCGGCCCATGCCGAGCTGGCCTGGATCTTCAACTGCGTCGCCCGCCTCGGCTGGCTCGACCGCATGACCCAGTTCAAGGAAAAGAGCGGCAAGCACAAGGAACGCAGCTCGGTGGGCCTCTACACCTATCCGGTGCTGCAGGCGGCCGATATCCTGCTCTACAAGGCCACGCACGTGCCGGTCGGCGAGGACCAGAAGCAGCACCTGGAGCTGACCCGCGACATCGCCCAGAAGTTCAACAACGACTTCGGCGCGCCGGGCTTCTTCCCGATCACCGAGCCGGTGATCGAGGGACCGGCGACGCGGGTGATGAGCCTGCGCGACGGCTCGGCCAAGATGAGCAAGTCCGACCCGTCCGACGCCTCGCGCATCAATCTCATGGACGACGCCGACACCATCGCCGCCAAGATCCGCAAGGCCAAGACCGATCCGGAGCCGCTGCCGGAAACCGTCGAGGGCCTGAAGGAGCGTCCGGAAGCCAAGAACCTGGTCGACATTTTCGCGGCCCTCTCGAGCCAGACCCGCGAGCAGGTGATCGGCGAATATGGCGGCAAGGGTTTCGGCACGTTCAAGCCGGCCCTGGCCGAACTGGCGGTCGAGGTGATGGGCCCGATCGGCGCGCGCATGCGCGAGCTGACCGGCGACCCAGGCCAGATCGACGCCATCCTCCGGGACGGCGCCGAGCGGGCCCGAGCCGTCGCCGATCCGGTGATCGCCGAGACCAAGAAGCTGGTCGGCTTCTGGGGGGCTTGAGGTTCGGATTGAAGCGGCGTCATCTCGCGCGATGACCGACGCCGCTTCATCCAACGCCTTGGGCAGCCGCCGCAAGTTCCTGGTCGTCGCCGACGACTCTCCGGAGTTCGCGGCGGCGCTGAAATACGCCTGCCGCCGCGCCCGCTCGACCGGCGGTCACGTGGCGCTGCTGAAGGTGATCTCGCCCGCCGAGTTCGAGCACTGGAGCGGCGTGCGCGAAGAGATCGAACGCCAGGAGCGCGAGGAGGCCGAGGCCCTGCTGCAGAGCCTCGCTGGCCAGGTGGTCGCCGCCACCGGCTTGCCGCCCGAGTTCATCATCAAGCACGCCGACGGCGTCCGCACGGCGCTGAAGCAGGTCATCGCCGCCGACCCGGCCATCAAGATCCTGATCCTGGCGACCTCCACGGCCGGCCGGGGCCCCGGCCCCCTGATCTCGGCCATCGCCAAGGAAGGCGTCGGCTTCGCGGGGCGGAAGCTGCCCGTCACCGTGGTGCCGGGCGACCTGACCGACGCGGAGATCGAGGCGCTGGCCTAGAGCCTGTCCCGTTAGGCGGCTCTATCTGAACGGGGCAGGCTCTAGCCCCGCGGCGTCACCCGCACCGGCAAGGCGTCCGGCGCGCCGTTGCCGCCTCGGCAGGCGGCGGGCTTGAACTTCAGGTCCAGGCAGACCCAGACCTCGGTCAGGCGGCCGTCCTTGACGCGGACATTGAGACCCTCGCGGGTCATGCCCTTGTTGCGCTTGAGAAAGGCGTCGCGGATCTGGCCGGCGGTCATGGTCTCGCCGACGGGCGTCAGGTCGGGGACGTTCAGGCCCTTACGGACCTTCTGGGCCTTCTTGAAATAGGCCTCGGGGCTGTCCCAGTTGCACGTGCCGTGCGCCTGCCACTCGTGCTGCAGCAGCCAGGGCGACGGGGTCATGCAGAGATTGGCTTTCACCGTCGCCGGGCTCATCGGTGGGCTAGGCCTGCAGTAGCGCGGGTGGACCTTGTCCGGCCCGTTCGGCCACAAGCCGTGCACCGTGAAGCCGAAGCGGTTGTTCTGGCACTGGATGACCTTGTCCGACTCCGGAATGCCGGCGCGGCAAGCCTCGGGCGACCAGAACAGCGCCAGCAGATAGGCGGCGATCGGCACGTTGGCGTGGATCTCGTCGGCCGGAGGCGTCTCGGCCGGGGCGGGGGTCACGACGGGCGGGACCGCGCAGGCCTTCAGGTCGGAGGCCTGGACGCCGGTCGCAAGCGTCAGGACGGCGAAAGCGGTGGCGAGGGCGGTCTTCATCATGAACTCCGGAACAGCGGCGCGGATAGGGACCCGCGCCGGCGCCGACGTCAAGAAGCCCTTTGGCGACACCCCGGGGGGCGCGTCTCGATGGCCCGCGCGGCCAGGACGCCCGCATCTCGCCACGTTTGCCGTGATTGAGAACGATTATCATTGCGACTGCATCGCAGGATCGATAAGAACGCCTCGCAATTTCAGGAGGGGCTCTCACGGCGAGCCCTCGGGGAATAGGGACGATCATGCGTAATTTGAACTCCGCCGGCGTTGTCAGCCGGCCTCGTCGCGCCCTGGGCGCCGCCGCCGTCGCCGGCTTGGCGGGTCTCGGCTGGGCCCACGCCGCCGCTGCCGGCGAGGCGGCCGCCGCCATCGCGACCGCGCCGGCTGTCGCCTCGCCAACGGCTGACGAAGACAGGACCGAGGTCTCGACCGTCAAGATCGACGCTCGCCGCGTCGCCGACCCCTCGTCGAGCAAGTTCACCGCGCCGCTGGTCGACACCCCCAAGTCGGTGACGGTCATTCCGTCGCGAATCATCGAGCAGACCGCCGCCACCTCGCTGCAGGACATCCTGCGCACCTCGCCGGGCATCACCTTCGGCGCCGGCGAAGGCGGTCAGCCGCTGGCCGACCGTCCGTTCATCCGGGGCTCCAGCTCGGCCAACAACATCTTCGTCGACGGCGTCCGCGACAGCGGCGGCCAGACCCGCGAGATCTTCAACCTCGAGCAGGTCGAGGTCGTGAAAGGTCCGGACAGCGCCTATAGCGGCCGTGGCTCGGGCGGCGGCAGCATCAACCTGTCGTCCAAGACCCCGAAGGCCGACACCTTCGCGCGCGGCTCGGTCGGCATGGGCACGGACGCCTATGTCCGCGCCACCGCCGACCTGAACTACGCGATCAACGACAGCGTCGCGGTGCGCCTGAACGTGCTGGGCACGCAAGGCAATACGCCGGGCCGCAAGGCCGTCGATTTCGACCGTTGGGGCGTCGCGCCCTCGCTGGCCATCGGCCTCAATGGCGACACCCAGATCACCATCGCCTACTACCACCTCGACACCAACCAGACGCCCGACTACGGCATCCCGTTGATGACCAAGACGACCGAGCCGCGTACGGCCTCGGGCATCCTTAACGTCGACCGTCGCAGCTTTTACGGCATCAAGAGCCGCGACTTCCAGAAGACCAGGTCGGACATCGCCACCTTCGCCATCGACCACAAGATCGATGACGACCTGAACGTCCGGCAGGTGGTCCGCTATTCGAAGAGCGTGAACGACTATCTGGTCACCAACCCCGGCGACGGCGGCGCGGCCCAGTTCGTTCAGGGCCAGTGGTGGATGAAGCGGGGGACCAAGAGCCGCTGGAACCCGACCGAGACGGTCGCCGCGGTCACCGACCTGCACGGCAAGAAGGTCTTCGCCGGCCTGGAACACAGCTTCGATGTCGGCATCGAGTTGAGCCGCGAGGAAAACCGCAACGCCGCCTACCTGCCTTACGGTACGACGACCTCGGCCTGCCCGACCGGCTTCGTGATCGCCGCGACGGCCCTGACCAGCGTCGGCGGCGGGGACTGCACGCTCGTCTACAAGCCCAACGCCAACGACGTCTGGGTCGGCACGCTGAACAAGGGGCCGCTCACGCGCAACCTGACCAAGACGGCCGCGATCTACGGCTTCGACACCATCAAGCTCGGCGACAAGGTCCTGCTGAACCTGGGTCTGCGCCACGACAGCTACGAGAGCCGTGGCGTTGACGCGTCCTCGACCAGCGCCAACGGCGTCGTCACCTCCGTGACCTACACGCCGCGCGGCGGCTCGTGGGACTTCACCAACTACCAGGTCGGCCTGGTCTACAAGCCGACGACCAGTTCCAGCCTGTATGTCTCGTACGGCACCTCCTCGACGCCTCCGGGCATTTCGGGCGGCGACCAGAACAGCAACACCTCGACCGGCACGGGCAACCTGGCCACGGTGCAGCTGGAGCCGGAAGACAGCGAGAGCTTCGAACTGGGCGCCAAGGCCAATGTGTTCCACGACACGCTGGCGCTGTCGGCGGCGGCCTTCAAGACCACCCGCAAGAACGCCCAGATCCTGATCGACGCCAACACCTACGCCCAGGTCGGCGAGGTCGAGGTGAAGGGCTTCGAACTCGGCTTCTCGGGCAACGTCACCCCCAAGTGGCAGGTGTTCGGCGGCTATACCTACATGGACAGCGAGCTGGTCCGCGGCGCCTATACCAGCGTCAACCAGGGCGACCCGCTGGCCAATACGCCCAAGCATACCTTCTCGACCTTCACGACGTACAAGATCACCCGCCAGATCGCCCTGGGCGGCGGCGCCTACTACGTGTCGACCAGCTTCGGCGGCAACCAGGGCGGGGCCGGCGGCGGTACGAACCGCATCTATGCGCCATCCTACACGCGCTATGACGCCTTCGCCTCGTGGAGCATCAACCCGAAGGTCGACCTGCAGCTGAACATCCAGAACTTGACGGATGAACGCTACATCGCCCGCACCAATGGCGTGCACCACGCCGATCCGGCGCCGGGCCGCCAGGCGATCCTGACCGTCAACGTGAAGTACTAGGTCTCCCCTGAACAGCGTGACGGCGTCACGGGTTCTGGCCCCGGGAGGAAAGGTTTGAAACCTTGCCTCCGCGCCCCGTCCGGCCTCTCCATGGCCGGGCGGGGCGATTTGGTTTCGGTCTGATCCGGATCAAACAAGACGCGGCGCGGCGTGGTAGGAACGAGTCGCAACAAGGACGTCCCCATGATGCTGCAGATTCCCGAGGTGCTGACCAAGGCCCAGGTCGCCGAGTGCCGGGCGATCCTGGACGCCGGTCCGTGGGTGGACGGCAATCTGACCTCGGGCTTCCAGGCCGCGCGGGCCAAGACCAATGAGCAGCTGCCGCAGGACTGTGAGGCCGCCCTCAGGGTCGGCGAGGCGATCCTCCAGGCGCTGGAGGCCAATCCGCTGTTCGTCTCGGCCGCCCTGCCGCAGTTCATCCTGCCGCCGATGTTCAATCGCTACGGCGAGGGCATGGGCTTCAGGGATCATGTCGACAACGCCATCCGTCGCGACCCGGTCAGCGGCCGGCGCCTGCGCACCGACCTGTCGGCGACCCTCTTCCTGGAGGAGCCGGAGAACTACGACGGCGGCGAGCTGGTCGTGAACGATCTCTATGGCGATCACGTCGTCAAGCTCTCGGCCGGGGACATGATCCTCTATCCCAGTTCCAGCTTGCACCATGTCACCGCGGTGACGCGCGGTAGGCGCACAGCCAGCTTCTTCTGGATCCAGAGCCTGGTCCGCGACGACGCCAAGCGCACGATGCTGCTGGAGATGGACGTCGCGATCCAGCGCCTGGCCCGCAAGGTCGAGGCCGGCGACGAGGGCGTCCTGTCGCTGACCGGCGTCTATCACAACCTGTTGCGCCAATGGGCCGAGGTGTGAAAATCGATTGAAATAGCGTGTTCGCGGAACGCGGGTCCTCCTTGCGAACCATAAGTTTACGGTTGCGTCCCACGATCCGCCCAACTTGGCGGAGACCTGATGTCCCAGGGGCGAGATAACGAAGGGGTCGCGGACGCGCCATCGCCGTTTGGCGAGGCCGAGGCCGCGCGCTGGCTGTTCGAGAACGCCAGCGATCTCTTCGCCGTGGTCTCGCCCGAGGGCCGCTTCGTCAGCGTCAACTGCGCTTGGACGGCGCTAACGGGCTGGACCCCCGAGGAGCTGATCGGTCAGCCCACTCTGAAGTTCGCCCATCCCGACAGCCAGGCCGAGCTGATCGAGAGCGGCTCTCGCCTGCGCGCGACCGGCGAGACGATCAACGAACTGAAGATCCGCTGCAAGGACGGCCGTACGATCTGGGTGCAGGGCCGTTCGCGGTTGGGTCCGAACGGTGAGCTGATCGGACTGATGCACGACATTTCGGCCGAGGTGGCGGTCCGGGCCGGACTGGAGTCGGCGCGCCGCACGCATCAGATCCTCGCCGAGGAGGCCGGCGTCGGGATCTGGAGCTACGAGCCCGAGGGCGAGCGCATCGACTGGTCGCCCGACGTGCTGGCGCTGCTGGGCCTATCGCCGGCCGACGTGGCCACGGCGGATCTGTTTCTGGCCCGCCTGCCCGACAACCAGCGCGAGACGGTGCGCGAGGCCTTCGGCCACGCCGCTCGCACCGGCGAAGGCGGCGCGATCGAGTTCCGCCTGCGCGGCGCCGACGGCCGGTGGGAGACCTTCCGCAGCACCTATCGGGCCGCCGACCGGCGTGGCGCGCTGTTCGCCTTGAAGGGCATCACCCAGAACATCACCGACGTGGCGCGCAGCCGCGACAAGGCCATCTGGAGCGAGCGCCGGGCCCGCCGCCTGGTCGAGGACGCTCCGTTCGCGGTCGCCGTCTACGACCTGGACATGCGCCTGCGGCTGGTCAGCCCGCGATTCCTGGAGATCTTCCGGTCCACCGAGGCCAAGGTCATCGGCAAGACCCTGTCCGAACTGACCAATGGCGGGCGCCGCCGCTTCGTGGCCGGGGTCGCCCGAGCCCTGTCCGGTGAAGTGGTCACCCGCCGCGAGGACCGCCTGTTCGACGCCGAGGGCGTGGAGCGCGCCTTTCGGTGGGAGGCCCGGCCTTGGCTGGACGCGGCCGGCGAGATCGTCGGCGTCATCACCTATATGGACGATATCACCGCCCTGACGGCGGCGCGGCGCGAGGCGCGGATCAACGCCCGCCGCCTGAAGGTCGCCCTGGGCGCGGCGCGGGCCGGCGTCTACGAGATCGACCATGAGGCCGAGAGCTTTTGGGGCTCGCCGGAGTTCCACCGCATCATGGGGCGCCGAGTCGTCTATGACGATGTTCGCGAGGCCATCTTACCGATGGTCCACCCCGAGGATCGCGCCCACGTCTACAAGGCCGCCGCCGAGTGGTGGCGCGACGATCTCGGCGGAACCCAGGAATATGACGTGCGCGTGCTGTCGCCCGGCGGCGAGACGCGCTGGGTGCGGATCTTTCACGACGTGCGCCGCGACGCCCGCGGCATCGCCCGCAAGGCGGTAGGCCTCGTACTCGACATCGACGAGAAGAAGAAGGCCGAGCTGGCCCTGGTGGCCGCCGAGCGCGCCGCCCAGGCCGCCAACGAGGCCAAGGCCCAGTTTCTGGCCAATATGAGCCACGAGATTCGCACGCCGATGAACGGGGTGCTGGGGGTCATGCACGTGCTCCGCCGCGAGCTGCCGGCCGGCGATAGCGCCGATCTCTTGCGAGAGGCCTTGGCCGCCGGCCAGATGCTGTCGACCTTGCTGGACGACGTGATCGACATCTCCCGCATCGAGGCCGGGCGCCTGGATCTGAACCGGGAGCCGGTCGATCCGCGCGAGCTGACCCGGGGCGTGGCCCGGCTGCTGGCCGGCCAGGCTTCGCACAAGGGCTTGCGACTGGAGCTCGATCTCGCCGACGATCTGGGCTGGATAGAGACCGACCCGACCCGCGTCCGCCAGGCCCTGTTCAACCTGATCGGCAACGCGGTGAAGTTCACCCTGAAGGGCTCGGTGACCGTCCGGGCCCGCAAGGTCATGACGGCGGAGGGCCAGCGCCTGGTCTTCGATGTGATCGACACCGGCATCGGCGTGCCGCTGGAGGCGCAGGCCAGCCTGTTCGAACGTTTCCAGCAGGCCGACGCCAGCACCACCCGCCGCTTCGGCGGCTCGGGTCTTGGCCTGGCCATCACCCGCAAGCTGGCCCAGATGCTGGGGGGCGAGGTGTCGTTCCGCTCGACGCCGGGCGAGGGCTCGACCTTCACCCTGGCCATCGCCGGCCCGCCGGCCGCCGCGCCAGCCGCCATCGAGGCGGCGGCCGACGACCTGCTGGCGGGGCTCAAGGTCCTGGTGGTCGAGGACAACCCGACCAACCAATTGGTCGCTTGCCGGATCCTCGAGCAGTTGGGCGCCCGGGTCAGCGTCGCCGACGACGGCGCGGCGGGTGTCGAGGCCGCGCGGATCGGCGCCTTCGACCTGATCCTGATGGACGTCCAGATGCCGGGCATGGATGGCTTGGAGGCGGCCCGCCGCATCCGAGCCCTGCCGGGGGCCGCGGCGCGCGCGCCGATCATCGCTCTGACCGCCAATGTCATGGCCCACCAGCGCGCCGCCTACCGCGCCGCCGGGATGGACGGGGTCGCCGCCAAGCCCATCGCGCCGGCCGCCCTGGTCGCCGAAATCCTCCGCCTGTCGCAGGCGGGCGACGACAGCAGGGGCGCGGTCGCCTAACCTCCGTTTCCGAAGCCCTTTCCCCGCCCCCTTTTCGCCGGGCCCTGAACCACGCTAAGCAGGGTCAAAATACGGGGGAACAAAGATGGCCGAAGCCGATCGGGAACGCGCCTCGATGCGCACTGTGGTGGCGGCCTCGTCGGCCGGCACGGCCTTCGAATGGTACGACTTCTTCATCTTCGGCAGCCTGACCCAGGTCATTTCCAAGACCTTCTTCGCGGGGCTCAACGACACCGCCGGCTATATCGCGGCGCTCGCCCTGTTCGGGGTCGGCTTCGCCTTCCGGCCGCTCGGCGCCCTGGTGTTCGGCAAGATCGGCGATCAGGCCGGCCGCAAGGGCGCGTTCCTGGCCACGGTGCTGCTGATGGGCGGCGCGACCTTCGCCATCGCCTTCCTGCCGACCTATCAGCAGGCCGGCATTATCTCGCCGATCCTGCTGATCCTGATGCGTTGCGTGCAGGGCTTCGCGCTGGGCGGCGAATACGGCGGGGCGGCGATCTATGTCGCCGAGCACTCGCCGCCGAACCAGCGCGGCTGGTCGACCTCGTGGGTGCAGACCTCGGCCGCCTTCGGCCTGTTCGGGGCCTTGCTGGTGATCATGGGCGCGCGCGCCGCCGTCGGCGTGGAAGCCTTCGACGCCTGGGGCTGGCGCATTCCCTTCGCGGTTTCGATTGGTCTCCTGGGCGTGTCGGTCTGGATGCGCATGAAGCTGACCGAGAGCCCCGCCTTCGCCGCCATGAAGGAAGAGGGGCAAGCCTCCAAGGCGCCCTATGCCGAGGCGTTCGGCCAGTGGAAGAACCTGAAGCTCGTTATCCTGGCCTTCCTGTCGATGATGTGCGCGCAGGGGGCGGTCTGGTACACCAGCTTTTTCTACGTCCAGACCTTCATGGAGAAGTTCCTGAAGGTCGACGCCGCGACGATCAACGGCGTGATGATGACCGCCACGGCGATCAGCGCGGTGTTCTATGTCGTCTTCGGCTGGCTGTCGGACCGGATCGGCCGCAAGCCGGTGATGCTGGGCGGCATGACCTTGGCCCTGCTGTTCTATTTCCCCGGGTTCCACCTGCTGGAAAGGGCCGCCAACCCGGCCCTGGCCGAGGCCTCGGCGAAATCGCCTGTCGTGGTCGTGGCCGATCCCAAGGACTGTTCGCTGCAGTTCGATCCGGTCGGCAAGACCGCCTTCGTCAGCTCGTGCGACATCATCAAGAGCGCCCTGGCCAATGCGGGCGTCTCCTACGCCAACCAGAAGGCCCCCGCCGGCTCCGTGGCGGTGATGAAGATCGGCGGCGCCGAGATCGTCTCCAGGAGCGCCAAGGGCCTGCCCAAGGCCGAGGTGAAGGCGGTAAAGACCGGCGTCGAGACCCGGATCAAGGCCGCCCTGGCCGAGGCCGGCTATCCGGCCAAGGCCGATCCGGCGCGGATGAACAAGCCGCTGATGCTGGGCGTGCTGTTCGTCTTCGTGATCGGGGCGACGGCCCTGTTCGGCCCGCTGGCGGCCTGTCTGGTCGAGCTGTTTCCGACGCGCGTCCGCTATACGGCCCTGTCGCTGCCCTACCACATCGGCACGGGCTGGGTGGGCGGCTTCGTGCCGTTCTTCGCCTTCGCCATCGTCACGGCGGTGGGCAACATCTATGCTGGCCTCTGGTATCCGATCGCCTTCACCCTGATCAGCGTGCTGACCACGGCCTTCCTGCTGCCGGAGACCAAAGGGCGGTCGCTCGACTAGGCTGAGGCGCCTACTCCGAAGCGGACGGCAGCACCTCGACCGCGACGCCGGCCTGGGTCAGGGCGTGGACCAGGGCCGGGTCGATGGCGTGAGTGATCAGCCGGACGATCTGACGGCCTTCGCGCGCCAGCTGCACCAGGTGATCGGCGCCGGCCTGCGACGGGTCCAGCCGCTCGACGTCGCGGCGGGCCATCCTGACGACCTCCGGTTCGGCGTCGCCGTCCAGCACGAGCACGTCGGCCGCGCCCAGGGCCCGGCTGGCGCGCAAGGTCAGCAGGTCGGCCGGGCCCTTGCCGGCGATGAAGCGCACAACGCCCTTGCGGGCCGAGCCCTTGGCCAGGGCCTCGCGGAACAGCTGGCCGGCCTTTTCCATGTCGCCGTCGCGGGCGGCCTGGGCCGCCTCGCCCAGCACCGCGTCGCGCAGGAAGGCCCGGCGCTCGTGCAGGGCCGGCAGCGCCCCGCGCACCTCGCTCTGGAACTTCCGCAGCAGGGCGGCGACCCGGCCCATGCCCTCGGGGACCTGGGCCTCGATGTCATTGCGCAGCATGGTCGCCAGCACCGGGGCCGAACCGCCGGTGCCGACCGCGGCCACCACCTCGCCGCGGTCGATCACGGCGGGGGTGTTGAAGTCGCAGAGTTCGGGCCGGTCGACGACATTGACCAGAACCCGCGCCGCCCGCGCCGCGCCGGCGGCGGCCTGGACGAACACCTCGTCCTGGCTGGCGACGAAGGCCAGGATCGCGCCGGTGTAGGACCCGGGGAGATAGGCCTCATGGCCGTCCAGGCGGATCACCGTGGCGGGCGAGCCCTCGAACAGGCGGGCCTTGGCGTCGGCGGCGTCGCCCGAACCGGCGATCACCACCTTGCGGCCGGCCAGGGGGAAATAGGCGGGGAAGGAATCCAACGGGAACCTCGGAACTATTGCGAGCGGCAATCGGCGTAAGGACCGCCGGGGAAACCCTTGAGCATGGCGTCCGCGCCCTTGCCCCACAGCTCGGCTTCGCCGGCCGCGTAGCGCGCGCCGGACGCCGAGCGGGCCAGCTTCAGGGTCTTGGTCGCGCCGCCGGCGGTGACCACCACCGTCTTGCCGTGCAAGGCGTAGGCGCTGGTGAACCGCTTGCCAGCCTTGCAGCTGTAGCGGATCGGCGCGTCCGTGGAGTCCATCGGGGCCACGGTGGCGCAGCCGGCCAGGGTGACGGCGAGGACGGCGAAGGAAACGAGGACGCGGCGCAAGACGAAGATCTCCACACGGTGCGGCCAAAGCATAGCGGGTTTCGAAGACGGCGCCCGCCCGCCTTCGCATCCGCGGAAGCGTTTTTACAATGTCGTGCGTTCTCCGCCCGAACACCCCTGGCGAAATCCCCTGGTCAAGCCCGGAGTGAACGGTGTTAGGTTTCGATATCGGCGAGACCTTATCGTTGGAGACGAAGACGCATGGCCGTGACGCTCGATATCAATGGCAAGCCGACCGCGATCCAGGCCGCGCCGGAGACCCCGCTGCTGTGGGTTCTGCGCGACGAACTGGGCATGACGGGCACCAAGTTCGGCTGCGGCATGGCCCAGTGCGGGGCTTGCACCGTTCACCTCGACGGCCAGCCGATCCGCTCGTGCGTCACGCCGATCGCGGCCGTCGGAGCCGCCAAGATCACCACTATCGAGGGCCTGGGCGGCCAGCATCCGGTGCAACAGGCCTGGGTGCGCCACGACGTGCCGCAGTGCGGCTACTGCCAGTCGGGCCAGATCATGTCGGCCTGCGCTCTGCTGGCCCAGAAGCCCAAGCCCTCCGACGAGGACATCGACAACGCCATGGCCGGGAACATCTGCCGCTGCGGCGCCTATCAGCGCATCCGCGCGGCGATCAAGGACGCGGCCGACTTCGGCCCGCCGCAGGGTGATAAGCACGCCGACATCGACGAGGCCATCGTGGCCGCCTCGGGCGCGACCAATCGCGGAGCCGGCCGATGAACGCGCCCGTCAACCCCAAGGACCTCGCCCAGGCCCAGCCGAGCCGCCGCGACGTGGTCGTCGCCTCGGCCCTGGTCGGCGGAACGCTGCTGGTCGGCTGCTCGCCGGCCGACATCATGAGCGCCGGCTCCAAGGTCGAGGTCGGGGCCTTCGGGCCTTTTATCAAGATCGCGCCCGATGGCGTGGTGACGGTGATCTCCAAGCATGTCGAGTTCGGTCAGGGCAATCACGCCGGTCTCGCGGCCATCGTCGCCGAAGAGCTGGACGCCGACTGGACCAAGGTCCAGGTCGAGCAGGCCCCGGCCAACGCCAAGCTCTACGCCAACGGCGCCCTGGGCGCGCAGCTGACCGGCGGTTCGTCGGCGATCTCCAACTCGTGGGACCAGCTGCGCAAGGCCGGCGCCGGCGCACGGGCCATGTTCGTCCAGGCCGCCGCCAACAAATGGAACGTCGCGGTCGGCGAGATCACGGTCAAGGACAGCGTCCTCACCCATACCTCCGGCAAGACCGCCAGCTTCGGCGAGCTGCTGGCAGACGCCGCCAAGGTTCCGCCCCCGGCCGACGTCAGGCTGAAGGACCCCAAGACCTTCACCCTGATCGGCACCGACCGGGTGCGCCGCAAGGACGCCCAGATCAAGAGCGACGGCACGGCCCGATACACCCAGGACGTCCGCCTGCCCGACATGTTGACGGCGGTGGTCGCCCACGCCCCGCGCTTCGGCGCTAAGGTGAAGAGCTTGGACGCCGTCGACGCCAAGAAGGTGCCGGGCGTGGTCGACGTCTTCGAGATTCCGACCGGCGTGGCGGTGGTGGCCCAGACCACCTACGCCGCCCGCATGGGCCGCGAGGCGCTGAAGCTCGAGTGGGACGAGGACAAGGCCGAGAAGCGCGGCTCGGCCGCCATCGCCCAGCTCTTCAAGGACGTCGCGGCCGGCAAGAATACCGAGACCAAGTGGGAAGCCTTCGACCAGCGCGGCGACGCCACGGCGCTCGCGTCCGCCAAGGGCGACAGAGTGTTCGAGACCACCTACGAGTTCCCCTACCTGGCCCACGCGACCATGGAGCCGATGAACTGCGTCGCGGCCGTGGACGGCAGCAAGGTCAAGCTGACCTTCGGCTCGCAGGGGCAGACTCTGGACCAACTGGCCGCCGCCAAGATCGTCGGCTGCCTGCCGGGCTCGGTCGAGATCGAGACCCTGTTCGCCGGCGGCTCGTTCGGCCGGCGCGCCAACTTCCAGTCCGACTACGTGGCCGAGTGCGTCCACATCGCCAAGAAGGTCGGCAAGGGCCGGCCGGTGAAGCTGGTCTGGACCCGCGAGGACGACATGCGGGCCGGCTATTTCCGGCCGCTGACCATCCACGCCGTCAAGGTTCAGCTGGACAAGGACGGCTATCCGGCCGCCTGGCGCCATCGGATCGTCAGCCAGTCGATCATGAAGGGCTCGCCGATGGGCGGCAAAGGCCCCGACCAGACGGCGATCGAGGGCACGGCCGGCTCGCCGTACCTGAAGGCCACCCCGATCGTCGACGCCCAGGTGGCGCTGCCCGATGTCGGGGTGCCGGTGCTGTGGTGGCGCTCGGTGGGCGCGACCCACACCGCTTTCGTCATGGAGCACACGATCGACCAGCTGGCCGCCAAGGCCGGCAAGGACCCGATCGAGTACCGCCGGGCGCTCTACACCAAGGCCGGGGCCGACCGGCATCTGGCGGCCCTGAACCTGGCCGTCGAGAAGGCCTCGGCCCCGACGGTCGGATGGACTCGTGGCGTGGCGGTGCATGAGAGCTTCGGCTCGGTCGTCGCTCAGGTGGCCGAGGTCAAGCTGGAGGACGGGGTTCCACGCGTCGGCCGCGTGGTCACCGCCATCGATTGCGGCGTCGCCGTCTCGCCCGACCAGATCGCGGCGCAGATGGAGGGCGGGACCTGCTACGGCCTCTCGGCGGCGCTGTTCGGCGAGGTCACCCTGACCGACGGTCAGGTCGACCAGACCAATTTTGACCGCTATCGCGTGCTGCGCATCAACGAGGCGCCGATGGTCGAGACCAACATCGTGCCGTCCGGCAATCCGCCCAGCGGGGTCGGCGAGCCTGGCACGCCGGTGATCGGTCCGGCTGTGGCCAACGCCCTGTTCGCCCTGAACAAGACGGCGACCACCCGCTTGCCGTTCGTGCGCTCGGAAACCTGACCCACTGCAATTACCCGTTTCGCTCGCTAGACGGGAACAATTGGGCCGCCCATCCTAGGCGCATGGTTCAGGGCGTCAGTACCGCGTTCGAAAAGCTTACCCCGCGCGAGCGGGAAATCCTGCGGTTGGTCGCGGGCCATCTCCAGTCCAAGGAGATCGCCCGCGCGCTGGGCCTGTCGCCCAAGACCGTCGAGATGCACGTGCTCAGCGCCCGTCGCCGCCTGTCGGGCCTGAGCCGCCGCGACGCCGCCCTGGCCTTCGTGGCCTGGGAGGGCGGCGACCCCGGCAATGACTACCGTAAGCAGCCAGACAGTCTGGCAGCGCTTGCCGGCCTGCCGCCTTCTGAGCGAGAGGCAGGGAGCGGCGATGCACGACCAAGACCTGAGTTTTCTAACCCCTCGACACGCGGCGAACACGACCGGCTTCGTGGCCAGCTGGGTGTCGCTGGAGGCGTGCCTGACCTTGCTGGCGGTCACGCCGGAGCGAGGCGCCCTGGTGCCGGAGACGGTGTCGGCGCTGCGCAAGGCCCAGGCGACTGGCGAGCCGTCTTCGCGGACCTTGTTGAGGGTCCTGGCGGCGACGGCGTTCCTGACGGACGACCGGCCGCTCGGCGGGTCAATGGGCGGGCCAATGGGCGGGATTGGCGCCATGAGTTGACCACCGTCCAGTGGCTCGGCCTGATCCTCGTGGTGACGGCCGTGACCGCGGTGTTGCTGGCGGTGACCACCATCGGGCTGCACCAGTTCATCAAGGCGGTCGAACGGATCATGGCGCCGCACTACAGCTAGGCGCCTGTCCGGTCGTCTCTCCGAAATCCCAGCGTCCCCAACGCGCGGCCGGCGCCGCGCGACAGGATTTCCTTTGCATGAAACGGTCTAGCGCCAGATCATCGGCCCTCCGCGACCACGGGGCGTGGTGCTCTTCGGGATCAGCGTTTGTTCGAATATCTCGCGTCAGTCACCTACGTCCTCATGTGGGCGATCTGCGGCGTGGCCTTCTGGCTGGGCGACCGACCGCTCAAGGCGACGGCGGCGGTCAGCATCTTCTTCTGGAGCATCACGCCGCTGGTCAGCCACTGGTGGCAGGGCTGGAACATGCCCGTGATCGTCGTCGACCTGAACGCCACGCTTGCCTTGACCTGGATCTCGCTGCGGTGGCGGCGATTGTGGAGCACCGTGATCGTCGCTCTGAGCTTCCTGCAGGTGTTGACGCCGTTTGTCGCCTACCCGGCGCATTTCCACCGGTTCTACTGGCAGAGCGCTTACAATGTGCTGGGCTACCTGCTCCTCGCGGTCATGGTCGTCGCCACCGTGCTGACCGTGCGCGCCCGGGGACGGGGCGATGAGGGAGCAGTTCGATCCTGACCTCGACGCGATCGCCGACGCCGAGGACACCGCCGAGTTCAAGCGCAACCTGGTCGGCGTCAATGCCGACCATCGCCGGATCCTGCGGGTGCTGCTGCCCAGGCTGGCCGCCCTGCAGGAGCGCGGCGACTGCGCGGCCGCCCTGCGGCTGATCGCGGAGGTCAAGCGTATCGTCATCGGCGAGGAGGAGCCGCTGCACTGAACCTAACGGGCGAAGGTCGTGGCCGGGCCTCGGGGGAGGGCCCCGGCGTCAGCGGCCTTCGAAGGCGCGGGCAAGGTCCTCGGGTCGATCCACGTCGAGGTGGATCCCCGGGTCCTGCACGGGAATCCGCGCCAACCGGGCGCCCGCGTTCTCCAGGAGGGCGCGGGCGCCTTCGTCTCCGGACAGCGCCCGCAGGGCCGGCAGCCAGGTCGCGCCGAACAGCACCGGATGGCCGCGACGGCCCAGATGCGCGGGCGCGACGATGTCGTACGGGCTCTTCAGGGACCGGGCCAGCAGCGCCGGCGTGGCCGGATCGACGGCCGGCATGTCGCCCAGGAACACGAAGACGCCCGCCGTGTCGTCGGGCAGGGCCGACACCGCCGCCCTCAGCGAAGCGCCCATGCCCTCGTCCGCGTCCTCGACCTGAACCATCACCAGCCGCTCCGAAGCCTTGAGCCGCCGGGCCGTCGTCTCGACCGCCGCGCGCACAGCCGGATCGGCGACGGCCACGAACACCCGCCGCACGGGCGACAGCAAGGCGGTGCGCAGGGCGTGGGCCACCAGCGGCGCGTCTTCCAGCATGGCCAGTAATTTGCCGCCGCCAAAGCGTACGCCGCGGCCGGCCGCCAGCACGACGGCCTCCAATCCGTTCGTATCGCTTTGCGTCATGGGCTCCAGCGCCTATTCTTACAGACAGACATGACGCCTTATGACGACAGTCCCGCGCAAGCGGTTCACGCGCCCGCCCCCTCGCCGAGCCCGGTCTTGATCGACGGGTTCGGGCGGGCCGTCACCTATCTGCGCGTCTCGGTCACCGATCGCTGCGACCTGCGCTGCCTCTATTGCATGTCCGAGCATATGACCTTCCTGCCGAAGGCCGAAGTGCTGACGCTTGAGGAGCTTGATCGACTGGCCTCGACCTTCGTCGGCCTGGGGGTGCGCAAGCTGCGGCTCACCGGCGGCGAGCCGCTGGTGCGCAAGGGCTTCATGACCCTGGTCGCCGGCCTGTCGCGCCACCTGCGCAGCGGAGCGCTGGACGAGCTGACCCTGACCACCAACGGCACCCAGCTGGAAGGCTACGCCGCCGACCTCGCGCGTCATGGGGTGCGCCGGATCAACGTCTCGATGGATACGCTGAAGCCCGACCTCTTCCGCACCCTGACCAGGGGCGGGGACCTCGACCGGGTGATCGCCGGTGTCGATGCGGCCCTGGCGGCCGGGATCGCGGTGAAGATCAACGCCGTGGCCCTGAAGGCCGACAACGCCGCCGAGCTGCCCAGCCTGATCCAGTGGGCTCACGCGCGCGGCTGCGACATCACCCTGATCGAGACCATGCCGATGGGCGAGGTCGATCAGGACCGCACCGGCCAGTATCTGTCGCTGCAGGATGTGCGCCGCGATCTGTCCTCCTTCTGGACGCTGGAGGACATTCATCACACCACCGGCGGTCCGGCTCGCTATGTCCAGGTGGCCGAAACCGGCGGGCGGTTGGGCCTGATCACGCCGCTCAGCAACCACTTCTGCGACACCTGCAACCGGGTGCGCCTGACCTGCACCGGCACCCTGCACACCTGCCTGGGCCGCGACGACGCCAGCGACCTGCGCGCGGTGATTCGGGGCGGCGCGACGGACGCGGAACTGCGCTCGGCGATTTTCGCGGCGATCGGGTCCAAGCCCAAGGGCCACGACTTCCAGATCGCCCGTCCCGCCGTGGCGCGCCACATGTCCCAAACGGGCGGTTAGACGATGGCGCGGGTGCTGCTGTTTGGACGCCTGGCCGACCAGGCCGGCTGGCGCGAGCGCGTGGTCGAGGCCGGCGATCTGGCTAGCTTGCGCGCGACGCTTTCGGCCACTGACCCCGAGCTGGGCGAGGCTCTCTCCGGTCCCGGCGTCCAGGTCGCCGTCGACAAGGCCATCGTGCGCGGCGAGAGCGTGCTGACCGTCGCGACCGAGGTGGCCTTCCTGCCCCCCATGAGCGGCGGATGAGCGTCACGCCCACGATCACCTTGGCCGACCAGCCATTCGAACCCGGCGCGCTCGTCACCGCCTTTTGCGCGGACCGCCAGGAGACCGGCGCGGTGGCCACCTTCGTCGGCCTGGCCCGCGCCGAGCAGGGCGCGGCGGCCGCGCTGGAACTGGAGGCCTATCCGGGCTTCACCGACGCGGCGATCGGCGAGATCGCGAAGGACGCGATCAAGCGGTTCAAGCTGCAGGACGTCCACATCGTCCATCGTACGGGACGCATCGCGCCGGGCGAGGCCATCGTCTTCGTCGCCACGGCCGCCGGCCACCGGCGGGAGGCCTTCGAGGCCTGCGACTTCCTGATGGACTATCTGAAGAGCCGCGCGCCCTTCTGGAAGAAGGAGCATGGCCCGGACGGCGCGCGCTGGATCGAGCCGACGGACCGCGATAGGACCGACGCCGAACGTTGGGACGGATAGGAGAGACGGAATGACCGAAGCGCTGAAGCCGGGCGGCGGGATCAAGCCGGACCTTCCATTCAAGCCGGTCCGCGTGGCCGTGCTGACCATCTCCGACACCCGCGACGAGGAGAGCGACACCTCGGGTCAGATCCTGGTCGACCGCGTCAAGGCCGCCGGCCACGACCTGGGCGGCCGGGCGGTGGTCCGCGACGACGTCGAGCAGATTCGCCAGCAGGTTCGCGACTGGATCGACGCCAAGGCCGTCGACGCCATCGTCACCACGGGTGGCACCGGCCTGACCGGACGCGACGTCACCCCCCAGGCGCTTGAGCCGCTGTTCGACAAGAAGATCGACGGCTTCTCGGTGATCTTCCACCTGGTCAGCTACGCCTCGGTGGGCCTGTCGACCCTGCAGTCGCGAGCCACCGCCGGGCTGATCGACGGCGTCTTCGTCTTCTGTCTGCCGGGCAGCAACGGCGCGGTGCGCGACGGCTGGGACAAGGTGATCAGCGCCCAGCTCGATAGCCGCCACAAGCCTTGCAACATGGTCGAGCTGATGCCTCGACTGCTGGAACAGTGAGGCCGCCGCGGCCGTGAGCAAGCTTACCCACATCGACGAGCAAGGCCGGGCGCGCATGGTCGACGTTTCCGACAAGCCGGCGACGGCGCGCGAGGCGGTGGCGACCGGCTTCGTGCGGATGCGTGCGGAGACCCTGGCTCTGGCGGTGTCGGGTTCGGGCCGCAAGGGCGACGTCCGCGCGGTGGCCGAACTGGCCGGGGTGATGGCCGCGAAGAAGACCTCGGACCTGATCCCGTTGTGCCACCCGCTGGCGCTGTCGAAGGTGGTGGTTGAGGTCGAGCCGGCAGAGGGCGGACTGTCGGTGACGGCGCGGGTCAAGACAACGGGACCGACGGGCGTCGAGATGGAGGCCCTGACGGCGGCGTCGGTGGCCTGCCTGACGATCTACGACATGCTGAAGGCGGCCGAGAAGGGCATGGTCATCGAGGCCGTGCGACTGCTCGAAAAGACCGGCGGCAAGTCGGGAGACTGGGCGGCCGACTCGCCGGCCTAAGCCGCCCGCCGCGGCGCCGTCTCACCCGCGATCCGCAGCTCGCCCATCCGCTGGGCCAGGCGCGTGGCCTCCTGCGCCAGCGCATGGCTCGCCGCCGTCGTCTCTTCCACCATGGCCGCGTTCTGCTGGGTCACCTGATCCATCTGGTTCACGGCCACATTGACCTCGGCCAGGCCCCGGGCTTGTTCCTGGGCCGAGGCGGCCATGGCGCGAACCAGGCCGTCAATCTGCTCGACCTCGGCGGCGATGGCGCGCAGGGCCTCGCCGGCCTTGCCGACGAAGTCAACGCCCTGGTCGACCTCGGCGGCGCTGGCGGCGATCAGGCTTTTGATCTCCTTGGCGGCGTCGGCCGAGCGTTGGGCCAGGGCCCGCACCTCTTGCGCCACGACCGCGAAGCCGCGGCCAGCCTCGCCCGCGCGGGCCGCCTCGACCCCGGCGTTCAGGGCCAGCAGGTTGGTCTGGAAGGCGATTTCGTCGATCACCCCGATGATCCGGCCGATCTGGCTGGAGGACTTCTCGATCGCGCCCATGGCCCCGACGGCCTGGTCGACGATGTCGCCGCTGGCCCCGGCCGCGTCCCGGGCGCGCTGGACCACGGCGCGGGCGCGGTCGGCGCCCTCGGCGGTCTGGCGTACGGTCGAGGTGATCTCGTCCAGGGCGGCGGCCGTCTCTTCCAGGCTGGCGGCCTGTTGCTCGGTGCGGCGGGACAGATCGTCGGCCGCGTCCGTGATCTCGCGCGCGCCGCCGTGGATCATGCTGGTAGCCTCCAGGGACGCCGCGATCACGCCCGACAGCTTCTCGATGGCGATGTTGAAGTCGACGCGCAGCCGCTCGTAACCGGCCGGGAACGGACGCTCCAGGCGTTGCGTCAGGTCGCCCTCCGACATCGACCTCAACGCGCCGGCCAGGCTCTCGACCACGGCCTTCTGAGTGGCTTCGGCCTCGTCGCGGCGCGTTTCGGCTTCGGCGCGCTCGATCTCCAGGGCATCGCGGACGTCGGCGGCTTCCAGCTCCTTGCGGCGGGCCTCGACGGTGTCGTGGAAGGTCTGGAGAGCCTCTGCCATCTGGCCGATCTCGTCCTGGCTGCGCTTTTCGGGCAACACCACCGACAGGTCGCCGGCCGCCAGGCGGCGCAGGGCGCGGGTGATTTCGACCAGCGGCGCGACCAGGCCCCTCTGGGCGGCGATCATCAGGATGGCGGCGAAGGCGGCGGCGACCAGCAGCAGCGCGCCCATCACCACCTGGCCCAGCAGGCCTATCGTCTTGGCGGCCTTGGCGTCGCGGATGGCGGCGGTCTCGATCTTGGTCGAGGCCTCTTCCATCTTGGTCTCGAGGGCGGAGAACTGCCGGGAGAAGCCGGGCAGCCCGGCGCGCGCGCCGGCCGCATCGGTGTCGGCTCGACCGACGATCGCGTCGGCCGAGGCGATGTAGGTCGCCAACGGCCCCTCGACATCCGCGAGGGCGGCCTTGATCGCCGGATCGCGGGCCAACTGGCCGCTCGCGGCGATGTCGCTCTCGAAAGCCTGGATGTGCTCGGCGAGATCCGCTTGGACGGCCTTGATATCGACGCCCAGGGCAGGGTCGGAGGACATGATCCCGCCCATGACGTCAGCGCGCAGAGCGTCGTGCATCATGTCGGCATGCATGTGCAGCCGCAGGATCTTGGCCGAGGTCTCGGAGCGGGTGAGGGCAGAGTCGAGGCTCATCGCCACCCAAAGGCCCGTGCCGGCGGTGGCCGCGCACAGCAGCGCAGCGCCGGCGGCCGCTCCTATGACCTTCTGACCCAAGGACGCCATATCGGTATCTCCCGCGA
This sequence comes from Caulobacter sp. GW821-FHT05F04, assembly GCF_059419665.1. Taxonomy (NCBI): domain Bacteria; kingdom Pseudomonadati; phylum Pseudomonadota; class Alphaproteobacteria; order Caulobacterales; family Caulobacteraceae; genus Caulobacter; species Caulobacter sp. GW821-FHT05F04. The sequence goes on along the minus strand of NZ_JBWKSF010000009.1, from coordinate 53,412 downwards.
CGCATCGCAAATTCGCGGGGCAGGATGCGGGGATAGTTATCTAACGGCCCTTAACCTTGGCCGTATCGAGCCGGCGACATAGTGTCGCGTACCGGCGATATCTAGCGCGGGATTTCGGCGGTCTTGACCAGGGCGACCTGACGATAGACGGCCGCGACCTCGAAATAGCGGCCGAAGGCGGCGTGGAACTGATCGACGGCCTGCTTCACGCCCGGTCCGCCGATCTCGCTGATGTCGTGCCAGTAGTCGTCCAGCACCATCATGCCGCCGACGTAGATCAGGTCGAACTGTTCATTCCGCTCCAGCATCTGGGGCAGGACGGAGGTCGAGAAGCCCTTGTGGGTGTCGAGGCTCTTGAAGCCGCACTTGGCCAGGTTCGAGGCTAGGCGCGGATTGATCTTGGTCTGCGAGCGCAGCTTGGCGAGACCGGCGCGGTGGGTGACCGTCTCGGCGTCGAAGTGCATGTCGGCGGCGGCCATGGTCCGGTTCCTCGCGATCGTTGGCGAGACCGTACCGGAAAGGTCTTAAGCGACGACGATCTGGCCGTCGCGGACCTCGACCGGCCAGGGGAACAGCTTGTCGCCGGGGCAGGGGCCCGCCACGCAGGTCCCGTCCTCGATCTTGAACAGGGCCGCGTGACCCGCGCACAGGATCAGGTCGTTCTCGCGGGTCAGGTAGCGGCCGGCGAAGCCGGCCAGCGGCCAGCCGGCGTGCGGGCAGCTGTCCAGATAGCCGACCACCCGTTCGTCCTTGCGGACCACGAACCCGGCGAACATCGCGTCGCCCTCGCGCCAGCGGAAGCCCTTCGCGCCGGGCGAGGCGATCTCGTCCAGCGCGCAGAGCACCGTGCCGGCGGCCGGGCGTGCGGGGTTGTCCGGGTCGGCGCGCAAGCTAGCCGAGCGAGCCGACGCCGACGCGCCAGGCCTGGATCTCGACGCTCTCGAAGATACCGGCCAGGGTGTAGGGGTCGTTGTCGACGAACGCCTGCGCGGCGGCGCGATCCTGCGCCTCGACGATCAGCATCGAGCCGATCGGGGCGCCGGCGTCATCCAGCAGCGGGCCGGCGGCCTTTACCAGGCCCGCGCCGTTCAGATAGTCCAGATGGGTCGGGCGAGTGGCCATGCGCGTCTCCAGCGCGCCGGGCTTATCCTTGCAGTAGATGACGAAGAGGGCCATGCGGCGGTCCTTTTTAGGTTTCTGATAGCTCTTAAATTTCAGACTTCAGGGGGCGAGACAGCAGGCGCGCGATGGCGGCGTCGACCTCGATCTCGCCGTCCAGGATGGCGGCGACGGCCTCGCAGATCGGAACCTCGACCCCGACCTTGCGGGCCAGGGCGCGGACGGCGGGGGCCGAGGCGACGCCTTCGGCCACGGATACCTTGCCGGCCAGGGCCTGCTCCAGGGTCAGGCCCCGGCCCAGCGCCAGGCCGACGCTCATATTGCGCGACTGCGGGCTGGAGCAGGTCAAAACGAGGTCACCCAGGCCGCAGAGACCCGACAGCGTCTCCGGCTTTGCCCCCAGGGCCACAGCCAGGCGGGTCAGTTCGGCGAAACCCCGGGTGATCACCGAGGCGTGGGCGTTGCGGCCCAGACCCTTGCCCTCGACCACGCCGCAGGCGATGGCCAACACGTTCTTGACCGCCCCGCCCGCCTCGGCGCCGATCAGATCGCTGGCCGTATAGGGACGGAAGGTCGGGGTGGCGATGGCCTCGGCGATGGCGCGGCCCAGGGCTTCGTCCGCGCAGGCCAGGGTGACGGCGGCCGGAAGGTTGCGGGCCACCTCGCCGGCGAAGCTGGGCCCCGACAGCACCGCGATCGGCGCGCCCGGCAGGGCCTCGGCGGCGACCTCCGTCATCAGTTTCAGCGTGCCCTGCTCGACGCCTTTGGCGCACAGCACGATCGGCGCGCCGGCCTGACGATGCGGGGCGAAGGCCGCCAGCGCGGCGCGCAGGTGCTGGGCCGGGGCCACGGCCAGGATCAGGTCGCAGTCGGCGAGGGCGGCCAGGTCCGTCACGGCCGTGATCCCAGGCTCCAGCCCGACGCCGGGCAGGAACACCGCGTTCTCGTGGCGCCCATTGACGGCCGTCACGACCTCGGGCTCGCGGGCCTGCAGGGTGACCTGCAGACCGGCGCGAGCGCAGACCTGGGCCAGGGCGGTGCCCCAGGCGCCGGCGCCGATGACGCCCACGTGCTTAAAGGTCATGCCTTGGCTCCCTTGCGTCCGTAGGCGTTGGCGGGGTTGGCCAGCGCCGCGGCCTCGTCCAGCGGCCAGCGCGGTCGGGCGACCGCGTCGAGGTCGTCGAAGATCCCCAGGGCCAGCCGCTCGGCCCCCGCCAGGGCGATCATGGCGGCGTTGTCGGTGCAATAGGCCAGCGGCGGCGCGGCGAAGGAAAAGCCGTTCTTCTCGCAGTCGGCCAGCAGGGCCGCGCGCACCGCGCCATTGGCGGCCACGCCGCCGGCGACGACGAAACGCAGGTCGTCCGCGCCGTGGCTATCCCTGTAGAGCTTCATCGCCCGGTCGACCCGCTCGGATAGCTGGCGGGCGATGGCGCCTTGGACGGCGGCGGCCAGGTCGCGACGCTCGTCGTCGGTGGTCAGGGTCTCGGCGATCCGCGCCGCGGCGGTCTTCAGGCCCGAGAACGAGAAGTCGCAGTCCTTGCGGCCCAGCAGGGCCCGGGGGAGGCTATAGCGGGTCGCGTCGCCGCCGACCGCCAGTTTCTCCAGGGCCGGACCGCCCGGATAGGGCAGGCCCAGGCTCTTGGCGATCTTGTCGAAGGCTTCGCCGGCCGCGTCGTCGATCGTGGTGCCCAGGCGCTTGCAGGCCCCGACGCCGGAGACCTCCAGCAACTGGCAGTGACCGCCCGAGACCAGCAGCAGCAGGAACGGATAGGCGATGTCGGCGCCGAGGCGGGCCGAGACCGCGTGGCCTTCCAGGTGGTTGACGGCGACCAGCGGCACGCCCCGCGCCAGCGACACGGCCTTGCCGAACGCCAGGCCGACCATCACCCCGCCGACCAGGCCTGGACCGGCCGTGGCGGCCACGCCGTCCAACTGGTCGAAGGTCAGGCCCGAGGCGCGCATGGCCTCGGCGGCGATGGCGTCGATCGACTCCACGTGGGCGCGGGCGGCGATCTCGGGCACGACGCCGCCGAACGGCGCATGCTGCTCGAACTGGGTGCCGATGACCGACGACAGCACTTCAACCGTCCCGTCCGGCGCGCGCCGTACGACCGAGGCCGCGGTCTCGTCGCAGCTGGTTTCCAGGCCGAGGATGGTGAGTGTTGAATCCGTAAGGACAGTCATTCGTTGCGGGCTTCCCGCCGCTCCTGTAGCAGCGAAGGTGAAATCTTGTCTCCGCAGGTAACGTTCCGACCGTGTCCCGGCAACCTCCCATCCGTATCGGCGCGCGTGGCTCCAAGCTCTCCCTGGCCCAGTCGGGGCTGATGCAGGCGCGGATCGCGCACGCGCTGGGTGTCCCCAAGGGGGCCTCGCAGGCCGAGATCGAGGCCGCCGCTCCGCTGATCCCGATCATCACCAGCGGCGACCGCATCCAGGACCGCCGCCTGATGGAGATCGGCGGCAAGGGGCTATTCACCAAGGAGATCGAGGAGGCCCTGCTGGACGGTCGCATCGACTGCGCGGTCCATTCGCTGAAGGACATGCCGGCCGAGCTGCCGCCGGGCCTGATCCTGGCCGCCACACCCGAGCGCGAGGATCCGCGCGACGCCTTCATCAGCCATGTCGCCGAGCGGCTGGAGGACTTGCCCAAGGGCGCGCGCCTGGGCACCGCGTCCTTGCGTCGTCAGGCCCAGGCGTTGCACGTGCGGCCCGACCTCGAGATCATCATGCTGCGCGGCAATGTCGACACCCGCCTGGCCAAGCTGGAGCGCGGCGAGGCCGACGCCATCCTGCTGGCCCAGTCGGGCCTGAACCGCCTGGGCCTGGGTCACCTGACCCGCAGTTGGCTCGACCCGGAGGCCGCTCCGCCGGCCCCTGGACAAGGCGCGTTGGTCATCGAGACCCGCCTCGAAGACGCCCACGCGCCCTGGCTGCAGGCCGTCAGCTGCCGCGAAACTACGCTCGCCGTCGCCGCCGAGCGCGGGGCGCTCTACGCCCTGGAAGGCTCGTGTCGCACGGCCATCGGCGCCCGCGCGGTGCTGGACGGTTCACGCCTGACCCTGATCGTCGAGGCCCTGACTCCGGACGGCGCGCAGCGCTTCCGCCGGCAGGGCGAGACCACCCTTTCGGGTGTGGATGATATCGCCGACGCCCGCGCCCTGGGCCTGGAGCTGGGCGCCCAGGTCCGCGTCGAGGGCGGCGACGCCATCCTGCTGCCGGAATAGCGCCGTGGACGCGGGCGCGCCGGTCTGGATCACCCGCGCCCGCCCCGGCGCCCTGGCCACCGCCGAGCGCGTGCGGGACCTGGGCTTCGAGGCCATCGTCGATCCTCTGCTGGCCGTCGAAATCCTGGACGCCGAGTTGGACCTCGCCCACGTTACGGCGCTTGCCTTCACCAGCGCCAACGGGGTCGAGGCCTTCGCGCGGCTGTCGGACGAACGCGGCCTGCCGGTGTTCGCGGTCGGTCGGGCCACGGCCAAGGCGGCGCAGGGCGAGGGCTTCGCGTCGGTCTCCAGCGCCGACGGAGATGTCGAGGACCTGTGCGCGCTGATCGCCGCCGGGGCTTCCGGACCGGTGCTGTGGGCCGGGGCCAAGGAACCGGCCGGCGATCTCGTCGGCATGCTGCGCGGCCACGGGGTGATGGCCAGAGGCGTGGCCGTCTACGAGACGCTGGAGCGCGCCCCTTCCGATGACACTCTGGCGCGGCTGGACGCGCCAGCGGCGGTGCTTGTGCACTCGCCCCGCGCGGCCCGCGCCTTGGCGGCGATCCTGCGTGAGCGGCCCGCGCCGGCCGTGCGATTCCTGTGTCTCTCCAAGGCCGTCGCCGCCCCTCTGCGCGACGCCGCCGAACCCGGGTCCGTGACCTTCGCGCCGCGTCCGGACGAATCCGCGTTGCTGGATCTGCTCAACGCCACAGGTCTGTCAGTTCAGACAGACCTGATTTCCTAGGGGGAGCGCGACGGTCGCCAAAACCGGACGCCACTTTTGGCTGTCGCGCTCAAGCGCGCCGTTGCGAAGCGCGGCGGCGTGGGGCACGAATGGACGTCATGAACGCCGCTCCCGATCCCGCTGAAATCGTCGCCCCCAGCGATCCGGCGCTGTATGCCCGCCGCCGCGTGATGGGACCCGGCGTCTGGATCTGGCTGATCCTCTGCGTGCTCTGCATCGCCCTGGGCGCGGGCGTCGCGCATTACGGCCCGACTCTGTTCAAGACCAAGGCCGCCCCAACTGACGGCGAGGTCTCGGCCGAGCCGAGCCCGCACGCGGTCGCCGATCGCGTCGCCACGGGCTCGGCCCTGCCGGTCGACGCCGGAACCAGCGCCGTGGCCCCGCCGGCCGCCGATCTTGAGCGCCTGGACGGCCGAATCGCCGCCCTCGAATACAGCCAGAAGGGCGTGACCGCCGCGGCGGCCGCCGCCTTGGCGGTTTCCGCGCTCGCGGAGGCCACCGAGACCTCGCGCCCGTTCGGCCAGGAGCTGGCCGGCCTGCAGCGCGTGCTGCCGCCCTCGCCCGACCTGCGGGCGCTCGGCGAGCTGGCCGACAAGGGCGCGCCGACCCGCGCCGGCCTGGCCGTGCAGTTCAGCGCCCTAGCTGGCCGCGCCGCCAGCGCTTCGCGCAATCCCGGTCCGGACGCCGACCTGTTCTCGCGCATCCGCTACGCCCTCTCCAGCATCGTCTCGATCCGCCATGTCGGCTCGACCACCGGCTCGACGCCCGACGCCATGCTGGCCCGCGCCCAGGCCTTGCTCGACGACGGCGATGTCGAGGGCGCGGTCCAGGCGCTGGACCCGCTGCCCGACGCAGCCCGCGTCGTCCTGGCCCCGTGGATCAACGCCGCCAACCGCCGCATCGAGATCGACCGCCACGTCGCCGCCATCCGCGCCGACGCCCTGACCGGCCTGTCTCGTGTCACGCGGACGGGCTCCGAGGGGCTGCCATGACCCGCGTCGCCTTCGCCCTCTTCCTCGTCGCCGCCGTCGCGGTCACCGTCCTGGCCCTGACCGGCGAGCCGGGTCGCGCCGCGCTGGACTGGATGGGCTGGCGCATCGAGATGACCGCCGCCGCCGCGGCCCTGCTGACCCTGTTTTCGGCGTTGGCGTTCACCCTGCTGTGGCGCGGCGTGATCTGGATCGTCGAGGCGCCGCGCCGGGCCGCCCGCGCTCGCGCGGAGGCCAAGCGCAAGTCGGCGATCGAGGCTCTGTCGCGCGGCTTCCTGGCGGTCGCCGCCGGCGACGGCTCCGAGGCTCGCCGACTGGCTCAGAAGTCCGCTGAGCTGGCCGAGGACGCCCCGGCCCTGGTCCGCGTGCTCGCCGCCCAGGCCGCAGAGGCGGCCGGCGACCTTGGCGCGGCCAAGAGCGCCTACAACGCCATGCTCGGCTTCCCCGAGATGCGTCTGGCCGGCCTGCGCGGCCTGATGCAGGCGGCCCAGGCCGAGGGCGACCGGCCGACGGCCCTCCGTCACGCCGAGACCGCCTACGGCCTGGCGCGCACCGCCCGCTGGGCCTGGCGCGCCTTGCTGGAAGCCCGGCTGGAGGTCGGTGACTGGGCCGCGGCCCTGGATCTCGTCCAGGGCGCTTTGGAACGCAAGATCGTCTCGCCGGTCGTCGCCGATCGCAGCCGCGCCGCGCTCCTGGCCGCTTCGGCCGCCAGCCTGGAAGACAGCCCCGAGCCCAAGGCCCGCGTCCAGGCGCTCGACTTCGCGACCCAGTCGGTGAAACTGAAGCCCGACTTCGCACCCGGCGTGGTGATGGCCGCCCGCCTGCTGGCCGACGATGGCAAGGTCGCCAAGGCGGGCCAGCTGATCGAGACCGCCTGGAAGGCCGAGCCGCACCCGGCGCTTTGGCTAGCCTATCGCGACCTGAAGACCAACGAGACTCCCAAGGTCCGCGCCCAACGCCTGACCGCCCTGGCCGCGATGAAGCCCGAGCCGCGCGAGAGCCGCATCCTGCGTGTCGAGAGCGCCCTGATTGGCGGCGACCCCATCGCCGCCCGCGCCGCCGCCCGGCTGCTGGACGCCGAGGCCCCGACCGCCCGTTTCGCCGGTCTTATGGCCCGCGTCGCCGCCGCCAACGGCGAGGCCGACGAGGCTCGCGCCTGGATCGCCCGCGGCGTGGAGGCCCCGCAGGAGCCCGACTGGTCCGACCTCGACCCCGAGGGCCGCGCCTTCGCCTATCGCCGCGAGGACTGGGCCCGCCTGGTGGGCAGCTATGGCGAGACCGGCCAGCTGATCCACCCACGCCACGAGCGCCGCGAGCGGACGATGAACGACCTGCCCGAGCTGCCTTCGGCCTATGCCGACTACGCGGCGTCGACGCCGTTCATTCGCGCGGCCGAGACCGGCGGCGCCCTGATGCCCGTCCCTGACGATCCCGGCGTCTTCGACGCGCCGCCGATTTCGGACCCGCCGGAAGGGCCTCTTGGGGGAGGGCCGGCGCCTCGTCGCAATTCTGGTGCAAGACGGCGCTTGGCAAGCGGCTCGCGCGCCGCTAAATAGGCGCTCCCTTCGCCCTGAAGCCCTGCTTCGGGGTGCGTGGGCCGCCTTAGCTCAGCCGGTAGAGCGGCGCATTCGTAATGCGTAGGTCAGGTGTTCGAGTCACCTAGGCGGCACCACCCCTTCCAGTAGGACATAAAGTTTGAAGCTGCCGAAAGGCCGCAAACCTTAGTCGCCGCGTGGGTTCCCACTGGGTGTGGCTTTGGTTCGGATGAACTCGTTCTAGCGCTTGCTCGCGACTCACGACCATGCGGCCGCTAGGTCATCAGCGGGAGGGATGCGCGCTTACCACGCTCCTTTCGGAGTGTCCGCTGGCAGGGCTGTGGCGGCGATTTTAAATCACGACCTGGCGCAGTGTTGCCTCGCCGTCAATTGAGCGCACCCAGGCTGCCCCCCCCCTGGGTGAAATCCATTGAGAAGGTGCCATGCCCGGAGAAAATTCGAGCATTGCCCAAATTTCGGATGAAACGGTATTCGAAATTTATCCCATTTGAGAGTTAGCAATTCCGCTCGAAGTATTTCTTGAGCGCTTCAACCATAAATCTTGCTGATATCTCGCAGCCGTAGGGATGAAGTTCGTCGTTCTTACCAGCGCCAGCGAGGTCAACGACGGTCTTTGCGCAGATGAAATCAGGGCTGCACTGCGCTGTGTGAGCGGCTCTCTGTAGCGCATAGATCTCCATGTCTAGGCCAGAGACGCGTCTATGGTAGGTTGCAACCTGCTCGATATACTTGTCGCTTGCGATTACAGCTGAACCACTCGTGAAGGTAGAGAGCTTTGGCTGGCTCATTTTGGATGGCCTATCGGAGTTCCAGCCGTGTTCAAGACGCGAAAGGAGCTGTTTGTCATCGAGGAGTTCGGCGGCGATAGACCTTACCTCTTCTGACACCGGTACCTGATAAGGCTCTTGCGAGAAGCCGTCGGCTGTCCATTTGCCTGACTGGTACTCGAAGGCCAGTTCGGAGACGAGGAGTTGACCCAACTCAGCGCGGTCGGGAAAGCCAGCACAAATCCCCGACATGGCGACTATGTGCGGCTTAAATCTCTCGATGCATTGCCCCACGGTAGCGGCAGCATCGACCAAGCCCATTCGCGGGAGATCGATGACCGTCCCACGCTTTCCGCCGATCGATATGTCATATCGGCTTAGCTTGTCTTTGTGCTTCGGGGATCCAGCGAGTTCTGCCATGCCTGTGTACGAAGAGAAGCTGGTTTCCGTGCAGCTCGTTGATCCGGATGAGCTGGAAGACTACGGGCCTGACCACAATGATGAAAGCGAGCCCCAGTTGATGGCGTGTATCGTGAAGCTCATCAAGGAAGGCGGCGGCGGCGGCCAAATGCAGCTGGCGAAAGCCGCAGCCAAGGCGTGCGGTATGTCTGAGCGGGCCGCGCTTCGAGTTCTGAACAAGCACACCGGCAACACTCCCGGTGAGCATCTGTGGAACGTGGAAAAGGGCAATCGAGGCGCTCGGATCTATCACCTGATCACCCAGGACGCCCCTGAGCCCTAGGCCGACAGGTTCGCAGCGTTTCAGTTTCGCAGGGTTGCGCCCCGTCCTGGCGGTGCCGGCCTGAGCCGTCGTGCGAAACTGCCGCGCTGCAAAACTGCCCCGATCCGCCCCCGTCGCCGCGTCGCCCACCGTGGCCCGCTGGGGCGCGGACTGGGCTGTCGATCACCCCACCCATCGCCGCTCCCGACGTGCGCCCCTCTGGCCGCCTCTGGGGCTCCCCGTGACCCCTGACCCGGGCTGCGACCCCCTCGCGGCTCGATGCGCTCCCGCGCGCCCATTCCCCAAACAACCTGAAGGAAATGAACATGCCCAAGGCAAAACTCGACCACATGTTCGCGGCCACGGCTGAATGCGAACCCGGCAAGAAGAAGACCGATTGGTGGGATACGACCATCCTCGGCTTCGTCCTGGAATGCCGTGCAGGCGGTGGGCGGACCTATTACCTCCGCTACCAGGATCTCGCCGGCCGACAGAAGCAGTACAAGATCGGCCGGTACGAGGACATTTCGTTCGCCACGGCCCGGAAAGAGGCCCAGCGGCTGAAGTCTGAAGTCACCCTCGGTGGTGATCCCGGCGCGGCCAAGGCGAAGGCCAAGTCCATCCCGCTCTACAGCGAGCTGGCCGAAATGCACCTCGCCGACGCCAAGCTGCATCAGCGGTCCTTCAAGGACACCGAGATGTATATGCGGCGGCATATCCTGCCGAAGTGGGGCAGGGTTCGCCTCTCGGACATCAACAGCCGGGACGTCGCGAAGTGGCTCAGCGTCAAGGACGGAGAGGGTCTGGCCCCCGCGACCGTCGAGAAGATCCGCGTGATCTTCGGTCGATCGTTCGTTCTGGGCGCGAGCTGGGATGTCCCTGGGGCTGAACGCAACCCGACCCAGGGGATTCGCCGGCCGAAGCTGAACAACGCCCGCCAGCGGTATCTGACGGCGGAAGAGGCGGCTCGGCTTCGATCGGCTGTGGCCGAGTCCTACAACACCCAGCTGCAGCACATCGTGGGCCTTCTGCTGCTGACCGGGGCGCGGGTGAATGAGCTGCTGACCGCCCAATGGCAGCACGTCGACCTGGGTCGAAAGGCCTGGTTGATTCCGACCAGTAAAACCGGCCGCTCACGCCACGTCCCGCTCTCCGGCGCCGCCATCGAGATCATCCAGAGCCTGAGCCGGTTCAAGGGGTGTCCGTGGCTGATCCCGAACCCGGAGACCCTGAAGCCCTTCGTGTCCATCCGTCATGGTTGGGAGCGGGCGATCCGCGTGGCGAGGTTGCCTGGGCTGAGGATTCACGACCTTCGGCACTCGGCCGCCTCGTTCATGGTCAACAGCGGCGTGGATCTCTTCGCCGTGGGCAAGGTCCTGGGTCACGCCAGTGTCCAGTCCACCCAGCGGTACTCGCACCTCGCCAACGACACCCTGTTGAAGGCTGTCGAGGCCGGGGCCGCCAAGCAGACCCTCTAACCCTCCTTACCCCGCTCCGCGCGCAGGCTTCGGCCGGTTCGTGGGGCGGGGCCTTCACGCCATTTTTTTTCGAAAGTTCTCCACATGGATAACCCACACAACCCTTTGATTGCCGGTCTGGCCCTCGAAGACTGGAACAGCCGTTGGACGCCGGTTTCGGGTGGTCTAACGCGCTATCATTCTGCTTTGCGGTTCGAGGTTGGTCTCTTCCGCCTGTTGCTCGATGGCCAGATCATGGTCGTGGGCACCGGCACTGATAAGTCGGGCGGCATGGCCAAGCGCTTGTCCGATTTCCGACGCGACAGCGACAGTGGCCGACGACATTACGCGGGCCAGCGCATCCACGAGGAACTCGACCGCTTGGCGGTGGAGGTGCTGATTACCGGGTCCGGTCCGCAAGCGCGGGAGATCGCTCGGAAGCTGAAGGAGCCGATGATCCGCTTTCACCGACCCGTCTGGACTATGTCGAACGCCCCGTTCACGACCAAGGCTCTCGACATCGGCGCGGCCAAAGCCGGCTCTCTAACCCCCTGCGCCGACGAAAACGACGTGAAAGGGTATCGCGTGAAGGCGTCTCGGGCCGTGGTGTCGCCGGAGGAAGCGGCACTTCGGCGCTAACAGTTCGCGGCCGTCATTGCCCGATCAATGAGGCGCGGCGAGCGGCGATTGGTCACTCGTGTGGGGACCGATAAAATTGCAACGAGAACTCTTTTCCACTAATGAGGGATTTTAGCTGGGGGTGGAAATGGTTGAGGTATCGGCACAGGGGCTCGCAGCTCGCTCTTCAACCTGCATCTTCTGCGACAACACACTTGGCCCAAAGACCAAGCCTGAACACATCCTTCTGAATGCGCTCGGTGGACGGAAATCCACGCGCCAGGCGACATGCAGCAAGTGCAACGAACATTTCGGAAGTACAATTGATCAGGCTATCGCGGCGCAGGCCGCGACAATCCGCAACCTGTTTCAAATGCCGTCAGGTGACGGGAAAACTCCACCGCGCGTCAGGAAAGTGGATTCGGTCCAAGGAACTGTAGACCTGAACCCAGACGGAAGCGTGGATTTGAAGAAAAAGCCCTTCGTGATTGAAGACCTTGGCGACGGGCGGTTTGGTGTAAACGTTCATGCAAACAGTATTGAGCACCTGCACAAATTAGTTCCGCAAATTGCCGCAGCCACGAAAATGTCGGAGGAACAAATCTGGCAACAATTTGAAGGAGTCCAGGCAACTCGGGTCATCGCTCCCGCTCCTGAAATATCAGTCTCGCTGCATTTTGGAGGCGAAGATGCATTTCGCTCGATTACAAAATCTTGCCTGGCGCTGCTTGCAACGGTGGTTGGATCGAATCTTCTAAAGGGCGATAGTTTCCGCGCCGCCAGGGAGTTTGTGCTTCAGGGGGGAAAGGATTTTATGGATTCGTCCGTCAGGGAGGACGCGCGCTTTCTTCCCGACGAAATCTTGGGTCACCTCACTAAAGTATATGGGCCGCATTTTAGCTTTATTTATGTTGGAACTAATGATGCGGGGCGCACTATCGGCTATTTCGGACTGTACAATGTAGTGTATTGGCGAGTTGTGCTTGTTGAAGCCGGCGCCATTCCGAACCTTGAAATCGCTCTAGCGTCCGACCCTACTAACCCGGCGACTTGGAGCGACAAAGTCGCCAAGGATGAAAGCCTCTCGTTCGAGTGGTTCGACAGTCCTGACAACCAAGATGTGATGGGTGCTACAAATAAGCGCCTCGATGCTGCAATGGCCACCTATTTTGAAAAGGGCCGCACCAAGGAAACAGGTCGGGCAGTTGACGAAGTATTCAATAAATACTTCAAAGAGGGCGAGGTGTTGCAGGGTGAAAGGTTTACGGAAATGGTCAGAGAACTCTCTGAACGCGTGGCACATCAAGTGCTTAAACTGCCGTTCGAAGAGCCGCTGACCATCAAAAAGCCCGGCCCGAAGAAGAAATAGGGCCGTTAAAATTAGGTGCGCGAGAGGTTGTCCAGAAATCTCGCCGCTTCCGTCTGAAAGTGGGTTAGTACGGCCGCAACTGCGTTGAAGATGCCGAACCGCTGATCATCGGCTCACAGGCCCGGCGGCGTGTTGGCAAGATTGGGCGAGCGGCTCAAAAAGCGTTGCGATCGCTTGTGCCGTCTCATGACGGCTACCCACCCATCTCTGGCCTCGGCGATGTCCGCTTTGGGCCGCGCCTTGAGTGGGTATAGCGCAGGTCACATTTTCCGTGTTTCCCACGTGAAAGCGCGTAACTCAGGTAAAGTAGATTCGGGCGTTAAGGCGAGATTGGGAAGTGTCTGGGGCGATAAGGTTTGGATTGCCAAAAATAGTATTAAGAAGTTATAGCTATTAGACTTTTCAGAAAACCTAGAACGACTTCGTAATGCGTAGGTCAGGTGTTCGAGTCACCTAGGCGGCACCACTTCTTCTTTCCTTTTTGAAATCAGGAACTCTCGCCACGACGGCTTCGTTCGTGTCTCGAAGGAGTTCCGCATGCCCAACCGCGTCGACGACGATACCGCCCTTGAGGAAGTCATGAGCTTTCTCGACTCACCGCCAGAGGAAGGCAGCGCCGACGACGAGCGGTTCGGGGAGCGGTTGAGGCAGGTGATCGCGGCGGCGATTCCATTGGATGAGGGCGAGGATCCGGCGGACGGGCCGACCTTGCAGCTGGACGACAGCCTGCGGGGTCGCCTGGAAGCGCTGGCGAAAAAGCGGGGCGGGAGCCACTATTTTGGCGACCATCCGGACGGCATCGGCCCGACCCTGGGCATGGATGTGAGCAAGTCGTAAGCGCCGCTCAGTCGTCCCAGCCCTTGCGCTTCTTCTTCTTGCCCAGGGCGAAGATCCCCGGATAGGGCCCCTTGCCGACGCGGTAGAGGCACCAGTCGTCGTCCTTGGCGCAGTCGCCGTCGAAGGCGGCTTTCTTGTCCGGGTCGATGGCGGCGTACATCGGGGCGGTGCGCGAGCGCTGGCCGTCGGCCTCGGCGCAGGCGGCCTTCTGGTCGCGGTTCAGGGCGACGGTCTTCTCGTGCCGACAACCGAGGCTTTCGCGCAGGCTTTCGCGGGTCTGATCGCTCTGCTCGACCAGCTTGCGGGCGGTGAAGCCGGGCGGGGCGACGATGGCTGGCGGGCCGGAGGGCCTGGCCGCCACGGACGGGGCCGGAATGATCGTGGGCGAGGACGGCAAGGGCGAGGCGGCGCTTGGCCGGACTTGGACCGGCGCGATCGGGGCTGGCGTGGACGTATCGACAGGGCGGGACGGCGCGTCCAGCAGCTGCGCCTCGATGATCGGCGGCTCGACCAGCTGCGGCAGCCAGCGCGCCCCGGAAACCAGCGCCAGCAGCACCAGGATGTGAGCGGCCAGAACCGCGCTCAGGGCCGTGAGGTTGCGCCGCAGATCCCGTCGTGAGGGGCGCCGCCAGGTTCCGATGGCGATCGCCGTACTCATGATGTCTCCAGGCGCTGCGGCGCTGGATATGGGTATGCGCGCGATGCGGCGCGAGCGTGGCCGTACGGGACAAGAAAAAGGCCCGATGTTTCCACCGGGCCTTTACCTGTTTCAGCGATGAGGCTGGAAGCTTTACGCCGCCGCCTTCGCCTTGACGCCGAAGCGGCCGTAGAAGGTCTCGCCCTTTTCGGCCATCTCGCGCAGCAGGGCCGGCGGCGCGAAGCGCTTGCCGTACTGCTGGGCCAGGCGGTCGCAGGTTTCGACGAAGGCCTTGGCGCCGACGCCGTCGATCAGGCTGATCGGGCCGCCGGTCCAGGGCGCGAAGCCCCAGCCCAGGATGGCGCCGACATCGGCCTCGCGCGGGTCGACGATGACACCTTCCTCGAAGCAGCGGGCCGCCTCGACGGCTTGGCGATACAGCAGGCGGGTGCGGATCTCTTCGATCAGCTTGGCGTCGGCGTCCTTGATGGTCACCGGCGCCAGTTCGGCCAGACCCGGCCACAGCTTCTTCTGACCGCCTTCCGGATAGTCGTAGAAGCCCTTACCGTTCTTGCGGCCGAGGCGGCCCAGTTCGACGACCATCTTTTCCAGCACCGGGGCGAACGGACGCTCCTCGTACCTATCGCCGAGGTCCTTCTTGGTCTGCTCGCCGATCTTGTAGGAGAGGTCGAGGGCGACGTCGTCGTTCATCTCCAGCGGACCGCGCGGCATGCCGGTGGCGCGGCCGACATTGTCGATGATGGCGGGGGCGATGCCCTCGGCCATCATTTCCAGGCCTTCCTGCACGAAGGTGCCGAAGCAGCGGCTGGTGTAGAAGCCGCGGCTGTCGTTGACGACGATCGGGGTCTTCTTGATCTTCAGGACGTAGTCGATCGACTTGGCCAGGGCTTCCTGGCTGGTCTCCTGGCCCATGATGATCTCGACCAGGCCCATCTTGTCGACCGGCGAGAAGAAGTGGATGCCGATGAACGAGGCCGGACGCACCGAGGCCTTGGCCAGGCCGGTGATCGGCAGGGTCGAGGTGTTGGAGCCGAAGATGGCGGTGTCGGCCAGTTCGGCCTCGGCCTTCTTGGTCACTTCAGCCTTGACGTCGCGGTTCTCGAACACGGCTTCCACGACCAGGTCCGAGCCCTTGACCAGGCCGTAGTCGGTGGTCGGGGTGATCAGGGCCAGGATCGCGTCGCCCTTTTCCTGAGTCATCTTGCCGCGCGAGACGGCCTTCTTGACCAGGCCCTCGGCGTAGGACTTGCCCTTCTCGGCGGCTTCCTGCGTCTGGTCGATCAGCACGCTCTCGATGCCGGCCATGGCTTGGACATAGGCGATGCCCGCGCCCATCATGCCGGCGCCCAGGACGGCGACCTTCTTGACGTCATAGTGCGGGACATTGGCCGGACGGCCCGAACCCTTGCCCAGCTCCTGCAGGGAGAGGAACAGGGTGCGGATCATGCCCTTGGCCTGGGGCGTCATCATGGTCTTGAGGAAGTAGCGGGTCTCGATCCGCAGGGCGGCGTCGAACGGCACCTGCGTGCCCTCATAGACCGCCTTCATGATGTTCAGCTGGGCCGGGTAGTTGCCGTAGGTCTGCTTGCGCAGCATGGCGTTGCCCATCACGAAGACCTGGCTGCCGGTCGGAGTGTAGGGACCGCCGCCCGGAAGCTTGAAGTCCTTCTTGTCCCACGGGGCGACGGGATCGCCCTTGGTCTTGACCCAGGTCTTGGCGGCTTCCACCACCTGGTCGGCCGGGACCACCTCGTGCACGACCTTGTTGGCCAGGGCCTCGGCCGGCTTCATCGACTTGCCTTCCAGCAGGTACGGCGCGGCGGCCATCACGCCCATCAGGCGCGGCAGGCGCTGGGTGCCGCCGGCGCCCGGCAGCAGGCCGACCTTGGCTTCCGGCAGGGCCAGCTGGATCTTCGGATTATCGGCGACCACGCGATAGTGGCAGGCCAGGGTGATCTCCAGGCCGCCGCCCATGGCCAGGCCGTTGATGGCCGCGGCCACCGGCTTGCCGCAGGTCTCCAGGGCGCGGAACGCCTTGTTCAGCGCGAAGCCGGCCTCGAAGGCGGCTTTCAGGCCCTCTTCGCCCGGCTTGCCGCCGCCCAGGCCGCCCGAACCACCGAGCTCACCGAGGTCGGCGCCGGCGCAGAAGCCGGTCGTCTTGCCCGAGGTGATGACGGCGCCCTTGATGGCCGCGTCCGACTTGATGGTCTCGACCACCTCGCCGATTTCCTTGATGACCGAAGCGGTCAGGGTGTTCATCGAGCGGCCGGGCACGTCGAAGGTGACCAGGGCCACGCCGTCGGAATCGACCTCGATCTTGAAGTTTTCCATGGTGTTAGCTCCTCGGCCTTAGACGCGTTCGATGACGGTGGCGGTGCCCATGCCGGCGCCGACGCACAGGGTGATCAGGGCGGTTTCCTTGTCCGAGCGTTCCAGCTCGTCGAGCATGGTGCTGATCAGCATCGCGCCGGTGGCGCCCAGGGGGTGACCCATGGCGATGGCGCCGCCGTTGACGTTCATCTTGTCGTGCGGGATGTCCAGCGCCTGCATCATGCGCAGGACGACGGCGGCGAAGGCCTCGTTCAGCTCATAGAGGTCGATGTCCTTGACGCTCATGCCCAGGCGCTTGAGCAGCTTTTCGGTGACCAGCGAGGGGCCGGTCAGCATGATCGAGGGTTCGCTGCCGATCGAGGCCGCGCCTTTGATGCGGCCGCGGGCCTTCAGGCCCAGGGCCTCGCCCATTTCCTTGGTGCCGATCAGCACGCCCGCGGCGCCGTCGACGATGCCCGAGCTGTTGCCGGCGTGGTGGACGTGGTTGATCTTCTCGACCTGCGGATAGCGCTGGGTGACCACGGCGTCGAAGGCCATCTCGCCCATGCCCGTGAACGAGGGGTTCAACGAGGCCAGGGTCTGCATGGTGGTCGAGCCGCGCACGGTCTCGTCATGATCCAGGATGGTCAGGCCCAACTGGTCCTTGACCCCGATCACCGACTTCTTGAAGCGACCATCGGCCCACGAGGCGGCGGCGCGCTTCTGGCTCTCGACGGCGTAGGCGTCGACGTCGTCGCGGCTGAAGCCATAGAGCGAGGCGATCAGGTCGGCCGAGACGCCCTGTGGGGCGAAATAGGTCTTGAAGGCCGAGGACGGGTCGGTCGGCCAGGCGCCGCCGTCGCTGCCCATGGGCACACGGCTCATGCTCTCGACACCGCCGCCGATGGCCATCTGGGCTTCACCCGAGGCGACCTTGGCCGCGGCCATGTTCACGGCTTCCAGGCCCGAGGCGCAGAAGCGGTTGATCTGCACGCCGGCGACGCTTTCGGCGTAGTCGGCGGTCAGGACGGCGGTGCGGGCGATGTCGCTGCCCTGCTCGCCGACGGGGGCGACGCAGCCCAGGATGACGTCGTCGACCTTGCTGGTATCCAGGTTGTTGCGGTCACGCAGGGCTTCCAGCACCTGGGAAGCCAGGGACAGGGACGTGATCTCGTGCAGAGACCCGTCCTTCTTGCCCTTGCCGCGCGGGGTGCGCACGGCGTCGAAAATGTAAGCGTCAGCCATGGAATGGCTCCTTCCTGCGAAGTGGTGTTCGTGTCGTTGAAAGCGGCGGCCGGGGTGTTTTCCGAAGGAAAATGCTCCCACCTTTGAAGGGGTGTTGGAGACCGGCCCTATTGTTTCCAGTTGCCGATCGGGTACTTGCCGATGGGCTCGCACTTCAGGCCGCTGGCGCCGGCCTTGGCCCGATAGTAGAGGCGCGAGCCGAACTCGGGCGGCGGCAGCGAGCAGGCGGTGAAGCCAGAGGTCGTGACCTCCAGCTTCCACTCGGCGATCTTCGAGCGCAGCAGCGTGTTGCAGACGTCTTTGCCGGGCGGTGTCAGCGGCAGCTTGAAGGCGCCAGGTTGCGGGCGCTTGCCGACCAGCTCGCCGGAGAAGGTCAGGGGGCGCGGACCGGGGGCGGCGCGCACGCAGACCACGGCCGAGCGGGCGTCGGCTTGAGCGGGAGCCGGCGCGGCGGGGCCGGCCAGCAGCGCGATGAGAGGCAGTACGATCACAGCGTCCTCGCGATCAGGAGTTTCATGATCTCGTTGGTGCCGCCGTAGATGCGCTGGATGCGGCTGTCCTTGTACATGCGCGCGATCGGATACTCGTTCATGAAGCCGTAGCCGCCGAACAGCTGCAGGCAGCGGTCGACGATCTTGTTTTCCAGGTCCGAGACCCAGTACTTGGCCATCGAGGCGGTGGCCGCGTCCAGCTTGCCGGTCAGGTGCTGCTCGATGCAATGGTTGGTGAAGACACGGGCCACGGTCGCCTCGGTCTTGCACTCGGCCATGACGAACTGGGTGTTCTGGAAATCGATGATCGCCTTGCCGAACGCCTTGCGGTCCTTGACGTAGGCGATGGTCAGCTCCAGCGCGCGCTCGATCGTCGCCATGCCCTGCACGGCGATGTTCAGGCGTTCCTGCGGCAGCTGGCCCATCAGCTGGAAGAAGCCCTGGCCTTCGTCGGTTCCCAGCAGGTTCTCGGTCGGGACCTTCACGTCGTTGAAGAACAGCTCGGAGGTGTCCTGGGCCTCGTGACCCAGCTTGTCGAGGTTACGGCCGCGCTCGAAGCCTTCGGTTCCGTCGGTCTCGACGATCAGCAGGCTGGTGCCGCGCGCGCCGCCGGTCGGGTCGGTCTTGGCGACGACGATGATCAGATTGGCCGTCTGGCCATTGGTGATGAAGGTCTTGGAGCCGTTGATGACGTACTGGTTGCCGACCTGCTTGGCGGAAGTCTTGATGCCTTGCAGATCCGAACCGGCGCCCGGCTCGGTCATGGCGATGGCGCCGACCAACTCGCCGGTGGCCAGGCGGGGCAGCCAGCGCTGCTTCTGCTCTTCCGTGCCGTAGTGAAAGATGTACGGCATGACGATGGCGTTGTGCAGGCTGATGCCGAAGCCGTCGACGCCCTTGCGGCCCAGCATGTCCATCAGCACGACCTCGTGGCGATAGTCGCCGCCGGCTCCGCCGTACTGATCGGGCGTGGAGAGGCCGAGCAAGCCGGCCTCCCCCGCCTTGGTCCACATGTCGCGGTCGACGCAATGGTTCTTGCGCCATTTCGCGACCGTCGCTTCCGGCGCGTGCTCATCGAAGAACTTGCCCACCGCGTCCTCGAAGATCGCGATGTCCTCTTCGGCCATGAAGGCGGGCTTTTCGACGTTGAGCACGCTCATGATCAGAAGGCCTCCGCGGGCAGCGTCATCAGGGTCGCCGAACCGGTCTTCAGCTTGGCCAGGTGTGCCCCGGCGTCAGGCAAGATGCGTTCGATGAAATAGCGGCCCGTGACCAGCTTGGTCGTGAAGAACGGGTCGGACGAGCCGGCCGCGATCTTGGCGTTGGCCGCCTTGGCCATCAACGCCCACATGTACGCCAGGCCGGTCAGGCCGAAGAGGTGCATGTAGTCGGTCGAGGCCGCGCCGGCGTTGTCGGGGTTCTGCAGGCCGTTCTGCATCAGCCACATGGTGCCGTCCTGCAACTGCGCCTTCACGCCCGCCAGGGCTTCGATGAAGGGCTTCAGGCTCTCGTCGGCGTCGTTCTCGCCGATGAACTGGTCGATTTCCTGGAAGAAGGTCATGACCGCGCGGCCGCCCTTGGAGGCCAGCTTGCGGCCAACCAGGTCCAGGGCCTGGACGCCATTGGTGCCTTCGTAGATCAGGGCGATGCGGCAATCGCGCATGAACTGGCTGACCGGGAAGTGCTCGGTGAAGCCGCTGCCGCCGTGCACCTGCACCGCGTTGGAGCAGACCTCGAAGCCCTTGTCGGTCAGATAGCCTTTCAGCACCGGCGTCATCAGGCCCATGTAGTCGGCCGACTTCTCGCGCACCGCCGCGTCCGGGTGGACGTGCGAGAGGTCGCCGTGCAGGGCGGTCCAGAACAGGAAGGCGCGACCGCCCTCGATCAGGGCCTTGCTCTCCAGCAGCATGCGGCGCACGTCCGGGTGGACGATGATCGGATCGGCCGGGCCGTCGGCGTTCTTCGGACCCGTCAGCGAGCGGCCCTGCAGGCGGTCCTTGGCGAAGGCGACGGCGGCCTGGTAGGCGGCCTCGCCCTGGGCCACGCCCTGCATGCCGACGCCCAGGCGGGCCTCGTTCATCATCACGAACATGATCTTCAGGCCGGCGTTTTCCTCGCCGATCAGATAGCCCTCGGCGTCGTCGTACTGCATGACGCAGGTGGCGTTGCCGTGGATGCCCATCTTCTCTTCCAGGCCGACGCACTTGACGCCCTGGTTACGCTCGCCGACCGAGCCGTCGGCCTTGGGGAAGAACTTCGGCACGATGAACAGGCTGATGCCCTTCACGCCGGCCGGGGCGCCCTCGATGCGGGCCAGGACGAGGTGGACGATGTTGTCCGACATGTCGTGCTCGCCGGCCGAGATCCAGATCTTCTGGCCGGTGATCTTGTAGCTGCCGTTCGCCTGCGGGACCGCCTTGGTGCGCAGGAGACCCAGGTCCGTGCCGCAGTGGGGCTCGGTCAGGTTCATGGTGCCGGTCCATTCGCCGCTCACCATCTTGGGCAGGTAGGTCTGCTTCTGTTCGTCGGTGCCGCCCGTATGGATGGCCGAATAGGCGCCGTGGGCCAGGCCCGGATACATCGAGAAGGCCATGTTGGCCGAGCTCGACATCTCGCTGAAGGCCAGGTTGACGACGTAGGGCAGGCCCTGGCCGCCATAGGCGGGATCCGAGCCCAGGCCGGTCCAGCCGCCTTCGCACAGCTTCTTGTAGGCGTCCTTGAAGCCCGGCGGGGTGGTGACGAGGTTGGTGGCCGGATCCAGCTTGCAGCCGGTCTTGTCGCCGACCGTGTTCAGCGGGGCCAGGACTTCGCCGGTGAACTGGGCGGCGGCCTCGAGGATCTGCTCCACGGTCTCGAAAGGCGCGTCGGAGAAGCCGGGCAGATCGCCGTGCTGATCGATGTTGAGCACGTCACGCAGGATGAAGGCGTGGTCGCGAACGGGCGGCTGGTAAGTCATGAAACGGTCCTGGCTAGGATCGGGAGGAAAAACGGATGTGCGGTCGCCGTCTCTCGCGCGTCTTGCACGGAGGCGGCGTCGCGGAAGGTCTTACTTGCCCAGCATGGCTTCGGCGTGACCGTCGAGGCGGGCGCGCAGCACCTGTTCGTAGTCGGCCGCGCGGGGCAGCAGGTCGGGTCGGATCTCGGCGAGGCGACGTTCCAGGCGGTTGCAGGCTTCGCGCAGCTCGATCAGGGCGTTGTCGATGTCTTCGCGCTGTTGCTCCAGTGCGTTGGCGCGTTCACGGAACTTCTTCAGCGAGCGGGCCATCTGCGCCGCGCCCTCGTCGTTCTCGTCATAGAGGTCGAGCAGTTCGCGGATCTCGGTCAGCGACAGACCCACGCGCTTGCCGCGCAGGATCAGCTGCAGGCGGACGCGATCCTTGTGGGAATAGACGCGGTTCAGGCCCTCGCGGGCCGGATTCAGCAGGCCCTTGTCCTCGTAGAAGCGCAGGGCGCGCGGCGTGGCTTTGAATTCGTTGCAGAGCTGGCGGATCGTGAAGGTCCGCTCGGGGCGTCGCAGGTCGGCCATGGATGGAAACCTCCCAATGAAGAGGGCCTGGCTACCGCGGCCGGGCCGCTTTGTTATCGTTGATCACCCTAAACCCGATCCCAGGCAGACGTCAACGCTTACGTAAACGTCAATATAAGGATCAGCGATAGGTTTACTTTCCTAGCTCGCGAGGCGTATTTTCCTCGGTAAGACAGCGCTCAAGGAGGCGTCAGTGGCGACCCTCTCTCACGGCGAAATCTGGCGGGCCATCGACGCCCTGGCCGAGCGTTTCGACATGACGCCCTCGGCCATGGCCCGCATGGCGGGCCTGGATCCCACCAGCTTCAACCGCTCCAAGCGCGGCTCGGCCGAAGCCGATGGCCGCGCGCGCTGGCCCTCCACCGAGAGCCTGGCCAAGCTGCTGGAAGCGACGGGGGTCAATTTCTCGGAGTTCGCGGCCCTGACCGA
Source organism: Caulobacter sp. GW821-FHT05F04 (assembly GCF_059419665.1). Lineage (NCBI taxonomy): Bacteria > Pseudomonadati > Pseudomonadota > Alphaproteobacteria > Caulobacterales > Caulobacteraceae > Caulobacter > Caulobacter sp. GW821-FHT05F04. The sequence continues at coordinate 31,372 of NZ_JBWKSF010000009.1, read as the reverse complement.
ACGCACGCCGGTGCGGACGCCTAGCGGGATGCTTGGGCGCGCGCGCGGCGCGCCGCTGATCGGCCTGGCCCAGGCCGGGCAGGACGGGTTCTTCGACGATGCAGGTATGCCGGTCGGGGCCGGCTGGGACGAGGTCGCCGCCCCGGATCTGGGCGAGGGCCTGTTCGCGCTGGAAGTGACGGGCGCCGAGCTCGCGCCGGTCTATCGCGACGGCGACCGCCTGCTGGTCTCGCCTAATCAGGAGCCGCGCAAGGGCGACCGCGTGGTGGCGCGGACGAACGCTGGCGAGGTGCTGGTGCGGGAGCTGGGGCGGGTGACGGCCCGAACCCTCGAACTTGTCGCCCTGGACCACTTGGGCGCACCCCGCCTGCTTTCGCGGGACGAGGTCGCCTGGGTCGCGCGGATCGTCTGGGTCAGCCAGTAGGGCCGACCCTATAGTCGCATTTTTGCTTGGCGCGCGACGGCCGCCGAAACCGGCGACCACTTTCGGCTATCGCGCTTACGTGCGCGGGCAGTTGGCGTGGCTGTCGAGCAGCCAGGCGATCAACGGACCGGCCGAGGGATCCTCGCACGACACGTCCAGGCGGTACGACGCCCAGGTGTCGTTGTGCGCGGCCTCGACATGGGCGTCGGGGAACTGCTGGATGATCCCGCCCAGAAGGGAATCGAATTCCTGACGGTCGGCGGGGCGGAGAGTGAACGAAGCCATGGTCCTAAACCTTGATGACTGATCTTGGTTCTGATGGTCCGAACCTAGACTCCGAAAGGTGGTCGGACCCTTAACCGCGTTTTCAGACTTCGTTCATTTTCAAGGACATGGTGTCGCAGGGTGCGCGGATTCACCCGGCGCGCGCAAGCAGCGCCGTTGACGCCGCGCGACGCGGGAGCGGGATTAGCCCAGCTTCTCTTCGATCAGCGCGATCGTCCGGTCGATGCCGAAGATCGCCGCGAACGAGCCGAAGCGCGGGCCCTGGCTCTGACCCAGCAGCACCTCGTACAGCGCCTGGAACCAGGCGCGGAGCGGGTCGAAGCCGTGGGTCTTGCCGACCTCGAACACCTCGTTCTGGATCAGCTCCGCGTCCGGCGCGTCGGCTGGCATGGCTTTCAGCTTGGCCAAGAGGTCCAGCATCGCGGCGCGCTCCTGGTCGGTCGGGGCGCGGAAGGTCTTCGTCGGTTTGACGAAGTCCTCGTAGTAGTTGATCGCGTAGCCGGCCAGGCGGTCCAGCAGCGGCTGGGTTTCCGGCGAGGCGCCCGGGATGTAGCGCGACAGGAAGCCCCAGAGGATCTCCTTGGTCGAGGCGTCGGCGGCCGAAACCAGATTCAGCATCAGGCTGAACGACACCGGCGAGCCGTGTTGCGGCGGGCGGCCCGAGTGGATGTGCCAGACGGGATTGTCCAACTGCTTGGCCGGCTCCTGGCGCTGGAAGGCGTCCAGCTGCTGCAGGTACTCGTCGGTCGCCTTGGGGATGACGTCGAAATAGAGCTTCTTGGCCGACTTGGGGCTCTGGAACATGTAGTACGACAGGCTCTCCGGCGCGCCGTAGCGCAGCCAGTCCTCCATCGACAGGCCGTTGCCCTTGGACTTGGAGATCTTCTGGTTGTTCTCGTCCAGGAAGAGCTCGTAGTTGAAGCCTTCCGGAGGCACGCCGCCCAGGGCCCTGCAGATCGCGCCCGAGGCCTTGACCGAGTCGATCAGGTCCTTGCCCGACATCTCGTAGTCGACGCCTAGAGCGGTCCAGCGCATGGCCCAGTCGGGCTTCCACTGCATCTTCACGTGGCCGCCGGTGACCGGGACCTCGACCTTGCTGCCGTCCTCGTCCTCGAAGACGATCGTGCCCTTCTCGACGTTGCGCTCCAGGGTCGGAACCTGCAGCACCTTGCCGGTGGTCGGGCTGACCGGGAGGAACGGCGAATAGGTCGCGCGGCGCTCTTCGCCCAGGGTCGGCAGCATGACCTTCTGGATAGCGTCGAAGCGCTCCAGGGCGATCAGCAGCGTCGCGTCGAACAGGCCGCTCTTGTAGCACTCGGTCGACGAGACGAACTCATACTCGAAGCCGAAGCCGTCCAGGAACGCGCGCAGGCGGGCGTTGTTGTGGGCGCCGAAGCTGTCATGGGTGCCGAAGGGGTCACGGACGACGGTCAGCGGCTTGCCCAGGTCCTCGATCAGCGGCTGCTTGTTCTCGATGTTGTCGGGAACCTTGCGCAGGCCGTCCATGTCGTCGCTGAAGGCGATCAGGCGCGTGGGGATGTGGTCGTCGACCAGCGCGCGGAAGGCCTGGCGCACCATGGTCGTGCGCGCCACCTCGCCGAAGGTGCCCAGGTGCGGCAGGCCCGATGGACCATAGCCGGTCTCGAAGATCACGGCCTTGGAGAGGGCCGGAAAGGCTTTCACCGCCTCGTCGGTCTTGCCGGCGTCGATCAGGGCCTTGGCGGCTTCCTGGTCGGCGCGGTCGGGAAGGCGCACGCGCAGGACGCGGGCGATGGTGGCGCGCGCCTGCTCGAACGGCCAGGAGCGGGCTTCGCGGGCGAGGGGGGAGAGGCCTTCAAACATGCGGGGCGGTATAAGCGGTGTGGGCGCGAAGGGCCAGCTTTGCGTCAGCCCTTCAACGCCCCGGCCACCACCTCACGCGCCTCGGCCTGGACCTGCTTCAGGTGATCCGGCCCCAGGAACGACTCCGCGTAGATCTTGTAGACGTCCTCGGTGCCCGAGGGGCGCGCGGCGAACCAGGCATTTTGCGTCACAACCTTCAGGCCGCCGATCGCCTCGCCGTTGCCGGGGGCGTTGGTGAGGATGTCGGTGATCGGCTCGCCGGCCAGAGTCTTGGCGCTGACGTCACTGGGGCTGAGCTTGGACAGGCGCGCCTTCTCCTCGCGAGTCGCCGGGGCGTCTACGCGGGCGTAGGATGGAGCGTCGTACTTCTTGGTCAGGTCGGCATAGAGCTGGCTGGCGCTCTTGCCCGTTCTGGCCTGGATCTCGGCGGCCAGCAGGGCCAGCTGGATCCCGTCTTTGTCGGTGGTCCACACCGAGCCGTCGTGGCGCAGGAAGGCCGCGCCGGCCGATTCCTCGCCGCCGAAGCCGACCGAACCGTCCAGCAGGCCGGGCACGAAATATTTGAAGCCGACCGGCACCTCGAGCAGGCGGCGGCCGAGCCCGGCCACCACACGATCGATCATCGAGGACGAGACCAGGGTCTTGCCGACAGCGACGTCCGCGCCCCAGCCTGGGCGGTGGGTGAACAGGTACGAGATCGCCGCGGCCAGATAGTGGTTGGGGTTCATCAGCCCGCCGTCGGGCGTGACGATGCCGTGGCGGTCGGCGTCGGCGTCGTTGCCGGTGGCGACGTCATAGGCCGCGCCGCCCTTCATGATCTCGATCAGGTTGGCCATGGCCGACGACGACGAGCAGTCCATGCGGATCTTGCCGTCGGTGTCGAGCGGCATGAACGCCCAGCGCGGATCGACCGCGGCGTTGACCACCGTCAGGTTCAGCCCGTGGCGTTCGGCGATCTCGCCCCAATAGGCCACGGCCGCCCCGCCCAGCGGATCGGCGCCGATGCGCACCCCCGCCGCGCGGATGGTCTCCACGTCGATGACGCTGGGCAGGTCGTCGACATAGCGGGCGAGGAAGTCATACCGGCCCGCGGCCTTGTGGGCCTCGTCGAAGCTGACGCGCTTCACGCCCGCCAGGCCCTGGGCCAGCAGGTCGTTGGCGCGGGCGGCGATGGCCGAGGTCGCGTCGCTGTCGGCCGGGCCGCCGCTCGGTGGATTGTACTTGATGCCGCCGTCGCGAGGCGGATTGTGCGACGGCGTCAGCAGCAGGCCGTCGGCCCGCGCCGCGTTCTCACGGTTGTGCGTCAGGATGGCGTGCGAGACCGCCGGGGTCGGGGTGAAGCCGTCGCGGCTGTCGATCAGCGCGGTGACGCCGTTGCCGGCCAGGACTTCCAGCACCGAGCGGAAGGCCGGCTCGGACAGGCCGTGGGTGTCGCGGCCGACGAAGATCGGACCGGTGATCCCCTGGGCCGCGCGATGCTCGACCACGGCCTGGGTGACGGCCAGGATGTGGTTCTCATTGAAGCCGCCGTCCAGGCTGGAGCCGCGGTGACCCGAGGTGCCGAACACCACCTTCTGGGCGGGGTTGGCGACATCGGGCTTGATCTCGAAATAGGCGCTGATCAGCGCGTCGAGGTCGATCAGATCCTCGGGAAGAGCGCGAAGGCCGGCGCGGCTGTGCATGAAGACCCCAGGTTATGGTTCGACGTCGGACGGCGACGGCCAACCCCTAGAGGCGGTTCAAGACGATTTCATCAACTATCTGCGGCTTCAGAACGCATCGCTGACGATCGTTCCGTCCAGCAGCAGCGCCGCCCGCTTCAGGCCGCTCGACGCGAACGGCATGGCGATATCGCCTTTCCGATCCACGCAGACCAATCCGCCATGGCCGCCCAAGTCCGCCACGCCCTGGATCGCCGCCCGCGCCGCGCTTTGCAGGCTCTCGCCGCCGAACCGCACCCTGTGGGCGATCTGGGCGGCGACGGCGGTGCGGATGAAATATTCGCCCTGGCCGGTGCAGGAGACCGCCGCATAGCCATCGGCCCAGGCGCCCGCGCCGATGATCGGCGAGTCTCCCACCCGGCCCGGCCGCTTACCGAACACCCCGGCCGTCGAGGTCGCGGCCGCCAACCGGCCCTCGGCGTCGCGAACCACGCAGCCGACGGTGCCGGTCGGCAAGGCGTCCGGCGGATGATTGTCCTCGAACGCCCCGGCGCGGGTGAACCAGGCTTCCGGATCCTCGACCCTTTCCAGTCCCTGGTCGCGGGCGAAGTCGATCGCGCCCTGACCGGCCAGCATCACGTTGGGGGTCTCTTCCATCACCGCTCGGGCGGCCAGGATCGGGCTCTTGAAGCCCTGCAGGGCGGCCACCGAACCGGCCCGCAGGGTGGGGCCGTCCATCAGGCTGGCGTCCAGCTCGTACGCGCCATCGGCGTTGGGCGATGCGCCCTTGCCGGCGATATAGAGACCGCTGGCCTCCAGAGCGACGACGGTCTCGACCGCGACGTCCAGGGCGCTGGCCCCAGCGGCCAGCCGGTCGCGGGCCGTCTCGACCAGGCCGCGCATATGGGCGATCTCGACGGTGTAGTCGTGGCCGCGCTTGGCCCCCGCGCCACCGTGCAGGGCGAGACTAAAACGGTTGTTTGACATTCTGCTTCCTTGGCCCGGCGTCCCGCGCTAGCGTCCGGCCCTCTTAATCAAGAAACCTGGGAGAGGCGATATGAAGGCGGTGCTCAGCAAGGAAGTCGGCGGTCCCGAGACCCTGGTGCTGGAGGAGCTGCCCGATCCTGTCGCCGGCCCCGGTCAGGTGCTGATCGACGTCAAGGCCTGCGGGGTCAACTATCCCGATGTCCTGATCATCGAGGACAAGTACCAGTTCAAGCCGACGCGGCCGTTCGCGCCGGGCGGCGAAGTGTCGGGCGTGATCGCCGCGGTCGGCGAGGGCGTCACCCGCTTCAAGGTCGGCGACCGTGTGCTGGCCTCGACCGGCTGGGGCGGTTTCGCCGAGAAGCTGGCCCTGGAAGAGCAGCGCTGCACCCCCATTCCTGACAACATGCCGTTCGACGAGGCCGCCGCCTTCGTCCTGACCTATGGCACTTCTTACTACGCCCTGAAGGACCGCGGCGCGCTGAAGGCCGGCGAGACCCTACTGGTTCTGGGGGCCGCCGGGGGCGTGGGCCTGGCCGCCGTCGAACTGGGCAAGGCGGCGGGGGCGCGTGTTATTGCCGCAGCCTCCAGCCAGGAGAAGGTCGATCTGGCCATCAAGCACGGCGCCGACAGCGGCGTCGTCTATCCGCGCGGCCCGTTCGACAAGGACGGCCAGAAGGCGCTAGCCAACCTGATCAAGGACGCCTGCGGACCCAATGGCTGGGACGTCGCCTATGACGCCGTCGGCGGCGACTATTCGGAGGCGACGATCCGCGCCGCCGGCTGGAACGGCCGCTTCCTGGTTATCGGCTTCCCGTCGGGGATTCCGAAAATCCCGTTGAATCTCACGCTGTTGAAGTCTTGCGACATCGTCGGGGTGTTCTGGGGCGCGGCGGTGGCGCGCGATCCCAAGGGCCACGCCCAGAACCTCAAGGACCTGATGGGCCTCTATGCCGAGGGCAAGATCAAGCCCTACGTTTCCGAGCGCTTCCCGCTAGCCCGGGCGGGCGAGGCCATCGCCCACCTCTCCAGCCGCAAGGCCATGGGCAAGGTGGTGATCACGGTTGAATAGAATGGTTGCCTAGAATGGTGAACACCATCGTGGTTAAATCGCGCTAAGTATCCTTTTTAGCAAAGGAAACACGACATTCCCGCAGAGTGCTCCTCAAGACTAGGAGACTCTGCGGCGATGTTCGTCCCCCAGGAACAGAGCGGAATGAACGACGCGGCGCCCGCCGCGCCGCGCCGACCCTATCGCCTGACGCGGCGCCCCGAAGAGCGCGTGCGCGTGCTCGGCGGGGTCATGGATCTGGTGCGCCCGGAAGAGGTGTTCCATTTCGTCACCGGCAAGCTGGAAGCACGCCAGAGCGTCATCGTCGCCAACCACAACCTTCACAGCCTCTATCTGATCGGCAAGGACCACCAGGTCGGCGCGTTCTACAAGCAGGCCGACCTGATCGAGGTCGACAGCGTGCCACTGATCTTCTGGGCGCGGCTGGTGGGCCGGGCCAGCCGGCGCTTCCACCGCTGCACCTATCTGGACTGGCGTGACGACTTCTGGTCCCTGGCCACGCGGAAGAACTGGAAGGTTTTCTTCGTCGGCGGCGCCCCGGGCGTGGCCGAGAAGGCCATCGAGCGCATCCACCGGGACTATCCGACCGCCCAGATCGCCAGCCATCATGGCTATTTCGACGTCAAGCCCGGCTCGGCCGCCAACGACGCGGTGATCGAGGCGATCCGCGACTACGCGCCGGACATCGTACTGGTCGGCATGGGCATGCCGCGCCAGGAAATCTGGACGCTGGAGAACCACAAGGCCTACGGCCCGGCCGCGACCTTCACCGTGGGCGGCGCCTTCGACTACGAAGCCGGCGTCCAGAAGGCCGCGCCGCGGTGGATGGGCCCGATGGGCATGGAATGGTTGTTCCGGCTGATGGTCGATCCGCAGCGCCTGTTCTCGCGCTACTGCGTCGAGCCCTGGTCGCTGGTCGGCCTGGCCTGTCACGATGTGGTCCGGGCGCTGGGCAGGCGCGCGGCGAGCGACACCCGCGCGGCGGAAAACGCCCGGTGGGAGCAAATGCGTGCGCGCAACGAGGGAGCGCGCTAGGATAATATGGCCTGTGGGGGCCGAGATCACCGTTACGGCGATCTCGAAAGAGGGGCTTGGGGATAATGGGTCTGGATATTCGCATCATGACGCTGGAGGCCAACGAGCGCTCCGGCTTCGCTCACCGCGCCGTCGCCGGCGTGGGCCTGGTCGGGCTGGGTCTGGCGTGGGCCGTTCTGCTGATCCCGTGCATGATCTGGCTGGCCGCCAGCCACCTGGGGCGCCGCCTGCAGCCGCTGGTTCGCCGCCCGGCCTGATTTCATCTCCCGTCCGGGTCCAAGACCCCTAGCCAACGACCGTTTGCTCCGCGAATATGATCATTGATCACTGACCCGCGAAGAGGTCGGGGACGCGGAGGAAATTTCCATGGTCGGACGTCTGGACGGCAAGGTCGCCGTCGTCACCGGGGGCTGCTCGGGCATCGGGCTCGGCGCGGTCGAGTTGTTCGTGGCCGAGGGGGCGAGCGTGATCGCCGCCGATCTGCAGGCCGAAAAGGGCGAGATGCTGGAGAAGCGTTTCCCCGACCGCGTCCGCTTCTCGCGCTGCGACGTCACCTTGGAAGACGATCTGGCCAGGACCATGGCCATGGCCGAGGAGAGCTTCGGCGGCCTCGACATCCTGTTCAACAACGCCGGCCACGGCGGCACGCCCGCCGCCGTTCCCGAACTGACGGTGGAGGGCTGGGACAAGACCTTCGCCCTTCTGGTGCGAGGTCCGGCCATCGGCATGAAGCACGCCCTGCCGCTGATGCTGAAGCGCGGCGGCGGCTCGATCATCAACACCGCCTCGATCGCGGGCCTGCAGGCCGGCTTCGGACCGCTGGCCTATTCGGCGGCCAAGGCGGCGGTGATCCACATGAGCCGATGCGCGGCGGCCGAGCTGTCCCCGCTGAAGATCCGGGTCAACGCCATCTGCCCGGGCCTGATCGCCACCTCGATCTTCGGGGCCTCGATGGGTCTGCCGCGTGAGGTCGCCGACCAGATGGCCGCCCAGATCGCCTCGATCGGTCCCAAGATCCAGCCGATCCCCAAGTCGGGCCTGCCCGAGGACATCGCCGCCGCCGCCCTCTACCTGGCCAGCGACGATTCCCAGTTCGTCACCGGAACCCACATCGTCGTCGACGGGGGCATCACGGTCGGTCCGCGCAGCGCGTGGGACAAGAACACGCCCTCGCCGATCCTGGCGGCCATGGGCATCACGCCCGAACAGGCCGAGGCGATGCGCGCCCAGCTGGTGGCCTCCGGCGCGGCGGGGTGACCCTCACGCCGAACCTGCGCGGCGCGCTGTGGATGCTGGCCTCCGCGGTCGGCTTTACGGCGATGACCACCCTGATCAAGTTCCTGGGACCCGGCTATCCGGCCGCGCTGCAGACCTTCTACCGGCAGTTGGCGGGGGTGCTTGTGCTCCTGCCGCTGATGGCCCGCGACTGGCGCGCGGCGTTCCGGACGACCCGGCCGGGCATCCTGATCTTCCGATCCAGCGCCGGAGTGCTGGCGCTGATCATGGGCTTCTACGCCTATCAGAAGCTGCCGCTGGCCGACGCCAACGCGCTGTCGTTCACGCGGACGCTCTGGCTTGTCCCGCTGGCCGCCTTCGTGCTGCGCGAGCCGATCGGACCCTTGCGGATCGGCGCGGCCCTGGTCGGCTTCGCTGGCGTGCTGATCATGCTAAGGCCCGGCTCGGGCGGGGCCGCCGCCTGGATCGGCTGGCCCCAGGCCTGCGCCCTGATCTCGGCCTTCCTGTTCGCCCTGACCATCACCGGCATGAAGGTCATGACCCGCGACCACAGCCCGTTCGTGTTGCTGGTCTACGCCGCCGTGCTGGGCCTGGTGTTCGCCATCCCTCCAGCCCTGTTCGTCTGGCGGTGGCCGACCCTGCCGGACCTGGGTCTGCTGGCCGCCATGGGCGTGATCGGCACCTTGACCCAAGGCGCCTACATCAAGGGCATGGAGGCCGGAGAGGCGGCGGTCATGGCCCCGATCGACTATACCCGGCTGGTTTTCGCCGTGGGCGCGGGCTTACTGCTGTTCCACGAGGTTCCCAAGCCGGCGGTGATCGTCGGCGCGGCGATCGTGGTCGCGTCGACCCTGTTCATCTCCTGGCGCGAGCACCAGCTGTCGAGGCGGGCGATGCTTCAGCCGGCGTAGCTTCTCCGCCATTGGACGAACCTGGCCAAGCCTTCGGCCAGCTTGACCTTGGGTTGGTAGCCGCAGAGCGCCTGGAGCTTGTCGATATTGGCGAAGGTCGCCGGCACGTCGCCGGGCTGCATTGGCAGGAAGACCTTCTTGGCCTCGATCCCGAGCGCGGCTTCCAGCGTCGAGATCATGTCCAACAGTCCGACCGGATCGTTGTCGCCGATGTTGTAGACCTCATGCCCGCCTTGGGCCGGCGGATGGTCGAGCACGCCCAGGATACCGTCGACGATGTCGTCGATATAGGTGAAGTCGCGGGCCATCTTGCCCTCGCCATAGACCTCGATCGTCTCACCCTTCAGCATCTTCTCGGTGAAACCGTAATAGGCCATGTCCGGCCGGCCCCAGGGGCCATAGACGGTGAAGAACCGCAGGCCCGACTGCGGAAAGCCGTAGAGCTGAGCGTAGCTCTGGCTCAGCAGTTCGCACGAACGCTTGGTGGCGGCGTACAGCGATACGGGGGTCTCGGCCGGGTCGGTTTCGCGGAAGCCGTCGCCGTTCAGCGGCCGGTCGCCATAGACGCTGGACGAGGAGGCGTAGACCAGGTGCTCGGCCCCGGCATGGCGGCAGGCTTCCAGCACCGACAGGTGGCCGGCCAGGTTGCTGCGCTCGTAGGCGAACGGGTTCTCGATCGAGTAGCGGACCCCGGCCTGGGCGGCCAGGTGGACGACCCGCTTGGCGCCCGAGGTCTTCACCAGTTCGGCGAAGGCCTCGTGCTCGGCGATGTCCATGCGGACCATCGTGAAGCCGTCGCGGCCTTCCAGCCGCGCGGCCCGGGCCGCCTTCAGCGCCGGATCGTAATAGGTGTTGAACACGTCGACGCCGATCACCGTCTCACCGCGATCCAGCAGGCGCTCGGCCACGTGGTAGCCCACGAAGCCCGCCGCGCCCGTGACGATGATCGGAGTCTTGCCCATGCTCAGCCGCGCCCGATGGAAGCGTAGGTGAAGCCATGCCGGACCATCTCGGCGGGCTTGTAGACATTGCGCAGGTCTACCACGACCGGGGCCGCCATCAGGAGCTTGATGCGGTCCAGATCCAGGGCCCGGAACTGGTCCCACTCGGTGATGATCACCAGCGCGTCGGCGCCCTCGGCGGCTTCATAGGCGCCTGACTTGAACTCGACGTCCTTGAGCATGTGGGCGGCTTCCTTGGCGCCTTCCGGATCGAACGCCTGCACCTTGGCGCCCAGGGCCTGCAGGGCCGGGACGATGTCCAGGCTCGGCGCGTCGCGCATGTCGTCGGTGTTGGGCTTGAAGGTCAGGCCCAGCACGCCGATCGTCTTGCCGGTCAGGTCCTCGGCGCCAATGGCCTTGGCCACCTTGCCGGCCATGGCCTTCTTGCGGGCGTCATTGACCTCGACCGTGGTCTCGATCAGCCGCACGGGCGCGCCGTACTGCTGGGCCGTGCGCACCAGGGCGATGGTGTCCTTGGGGAAGCACGATCCGCCATAGCCGGGGCCGGCGTTCAGGAACTTGCCGCCGATCCGCTTGTCCAGGCCGATGCCCTTGGCGACCTGCTGCACGTCCGCGCCCACCACTTCGCAGAGGTCGGCCATCTCGTTGATGAAGGTGATCTTCATCGCCAGGAAGGCGTTGGCGGCGTACTTGATCAGCTCGCTGGTCCGGCGGCCGGTGAAGATGATCGGGGTCTCGTTCAGTGACAGCGGGCGATAGAGCTCGCGCATCACCGCCTGGGCGCGCTCATCGTCGGTGCCGACCACCACGCGATCAGGGCGCTTGAAGTCCTCGATCGCCGCGCCCTCGCGCAGGAACTCAGGGTTCGACACCACCGCGAACTGGGCGTCGGGCCGCGTCTTCTTGATGATCGCCTCGACCTCGTCGCCGGTGCCGACCGGCACGGTCGACTTGGTGACCACCACCGTGAAGCCGTCGATCAGGCCGGCGATCTCCTCGGCCGCGGCGTAGACGTAGGAGAGATCCGCATGACCGTCGCCGCGACGGGTGGGCGTGCCCACGGCGATGAACACCGCGTCGGCGTCCTTGATGGCCTGCGCGCCGTCCAGCGTGAAGAACAGCCGGCCCTCACGGACGTTGCGGGCCACCAGGTCATCCAGGCCCGGCTCGAAGATCGGGATTTCGCCCTTCTCCAGGCGCTCGATCTTGCTCGGGTCCTTGTCGATGCACGTCACCACGTGACCAAAGTCGGCGAAACACGCCCCAGACACCAGGCCCACATAACCCGTGCCAATCATCGCTACGCGCATCGATTCTTCCCGATCCGAACGAGCGCCTCGCGCGGCGCTCCCGCCTAATCCAGCAATCGCGACGCCGAGGCAAGCCGCCCCGGCGCCGACCGTCAAAACGCTCGGTCCCGTGACATCTTGATGACCTTTGCCGGGTAGCGCCTTCCCTGCGTCATGCAAAATCGCTAGCGAGAAGCGACGGCGTGGAGATTCCGATGCAAACCGTACTCGTGGCCGGCGGCGCCGGATATGTCGGCTCGCACACCTGCCTGGCCCTGGCGGCGGCGGGCTTCAGACCCGTGGTCTTCGACGACCTGTCCAACGGCCACCGCGAGCACGTGCAGTGGGGACCGCTGGAAGTCGGCGACATCCGCGACGCCGCCCGCCTGGACGCGGTGTTCGCCCAGCACAAGCCGATCGCCGTCCTGCACTTCGCCGCCCGCATCGAGGTCGGGGAGTCGGTCAAGAACCCTGGCGCCTTCTTCGACAACAATGTCGGCGGGACGATCACCCTAATCGAGGCCGCGCGACGGGCCGGGGTCGAGGCCCTGGTGTTTTCCTCGACCTGCGCCACCTTCGGCGACCCGGTGACCCTGCCGATGGCCGAGGATCACCCGCAGGCGCCGCTCAATCCCTATGGACGCAGCAAGCTGATGGTCGAGCAGGCCCTGGCCGACTACGACCGCTATGTCGGCTTCCGTAGCGCCGTGATGCGCTACTTCAACGCCGCCGGCGCCGACCCCGAGGGCCGCATCGGCGAGTGGCACGAGCCGGAAACCCACGCCATCCCGCTGGCGATCCAGGTCGCCCTGGGCCAACGCTCGCACTTCACGATCTTCGGCGACGACTACGACACCCGCGACGGCACGGCGGTGCGCGACTACGTCCACGTACTGGACCTGGCCGACGCCCACGTCTCGGCGCTGAAGCGTCTGCTGGCGGGCGGCTCGTCGGAATCCTACAACCTGGGCACCGGCACGGGCACGACGGTGCGCGAGCTGGTCGATGGCGTCGGCCGCGCCGTGGGCAAGCCGCTGGCCGTCCAGATGGCGCCGCGACGCCCAGGCGACGCCCCGATCCTGGTGGGCGATAACACCAAGGCCCGCGCGCAGCTGGGCTGGAGCCCGTCGCGGGATCTCGACGCCATCCTGTCCAGCGCCTGGAAGTGGCATCAGGCTCAAGCGAACGGCTGAACGCTGGTCATCGAGCGGGCAAATTCGACCCGTGCCGCCCGGCCGTTCTGACCAGATGTCGCCGGAAACTCGCGCGAAACGCTTTATTTGCAACTCTCGCTGTAGCTCTAGAGGGATGTGACCCTCGGGGGGGCGTGCGTGCTCAAGTTCCTGACCTGTCTGACGACGCAACACGACCTGCGCCTGGTGCTCGTCGCCGGCCTCGTCTGCATCGCCGGCTGCTTCACCACGTTCCGCCTCTATTCGCGGATGCGCGGCGCCCGGGGTGTCGTGCGCGCAGCGTGGTTGCTGCTGACCGGTCTGGTCGCCGGCTCCAGTGTCTGGGCCACTCACTTCATCGCCATGGTCGCCTTCACGCCGGGCCTGAAGACCGGCTACAGCCCGACGGGCACCTTGCTGTCGCTGATGATCGCGGCCGTGTTCATGGCCAGCGGCTTCGCCGTGGCCTCCGCCCAGCGCTCAACCACCAACGACTTCGCCGGCGGAGTCCTGATCGGCCTGGGTGTCGCGGCCATGCACTATACCGGCATGTCGGCCTTCGTGACCCAGGGCCACCTGGTCTGGGAACACGCCACCGTCGGGCTCTCGGCGATTCTTGGGGTCTGCGGCGCGACGACCGCCTTGGTGCTGGCCGGCCAGGCCCGGACCGTCAAGAAGCAAGCCATCGGCGGCGGCCTGCTGTGCCTGGGCATCGTCGCTCTGCACTTCACCGGCATGTCCGCGATCACCATCATTCCCGACGCCGGGGTCCAGGTGCCCGACCAACTGCTGTCGGGCGGCTTCCTGACCCTGGCCGTCGGGTCGATCACGGCCATGATCATCCTGGGCGGCCTCGGCGCCGTCGCCATTGAATCCCAGACCTCGCGCTCGGCCCTCGAGCGCATTCGCCGCCTGGCCAACGCCGCTTATGAAGGTCTGGTCGTGGTTCAGGCGGGCAAGATCAACGACGCCAACGCCGCCTTCTGCGAGCTGGTCGGCGCCGAACTCCCCGAACTGGTCGGCCGCCCGCTGGTCGGTTCGATCCTGACTTTCGACGAAGCCGGTCCGACCCGCGAGGGCGTGCGCCGCGAAGGCAAGATCCAGCCGATCACCGGCGGTCGCGAGATCCCGGTCGAGGTCTTTTCGCGCCTGATGGACGATGGCGCCCGCGTGGAGACCTCGGGTCTGACCGTCCTGGCCGTCCGCGATTTGCGCGAGCGCCGCGCCGCCGAGGAGAAGATCCGCTATCTCGCCGAGCACGACGGTCTGACCGGTTTGCCAAACCGCAATTCGCTGCAAGCCCGCCTGGGCGCGGCCCTCGATCGCGTCGAGGCTTCCGGCGAGACCCTGTCGGTGATCTGTATCGACCTGGACCACTTCAAGGAAGCCAACGACCAGCACGGCCACCTGGCCGGCGACGCCATCCTGGTGGAGACCGCCCGCCGCCTGCAGTCGGCGGTCCAGGCCCCTTCGTTCGCCGCGCGTCTGGGCGGCGACGAGTTCATCATCGTCCAGGTGGCCGGCGGCGATCAGCCGACCGCGGCCGCCGAACTTTCGGGCGGCCTGCTCGAACTCCTGTCGGCCCCTGTGGTCTATGACGGCCAGGAGCTGGCGCTCGGCGCCAGCCTGGGCGTCAGCCTCTATCCCGACGACGGCCGCACGACCGAGGCTCTGATGGCCAATGCCGACATGGCCCTGTACCGCGCCAAGGAAAGCGGCCGAGGCGTCTACCGCTTCTTCAAGCGCGAGATGGACGACACCATCCGCGAGCGCCGCAATCTGGCCCGCGACCTGCGCCAGGGCATCGCCGAAGATGAACTGGTGGTCCACTACCAACCCCTGGCCCGCGCCACCGACGGCGAGGTCTGCGGCTTCGAGGCCCTGGTCCGTTGGCAGCACCCGACGCGCGGCATGATCCCGCCGTTGGATTTCATTCCGGTCGCCGAGGAGAACGGTCTGATCGGCGCGCTGGGCGACTGGGTCCTGCGCCGCGCCTGCGCCGACGCCGCCTCATGGGAGAAGCCGCTGCGCATCGCGGTCAACCTCTCGCCGATCCAGCTGCACAATCCGGCCCTGCCCAGCCTGGTGCACGAAGTGCTGATCGCCACCGGCCTGTCGCCTTCGCGCCTGGAACTGGAGATCACCGAGAGCGCGCTCTTCAAGGACTATCAGCGCGCGCTGGACAATCTGCGCCGCCTGAAGGCCCTGGGCGTGCGGATCGCCATGGACGACTTCGGCACCGGCTTCTCGTCGCTGTCGACTCTGCAGTCGTTCCCGTTCGACAAGATCAAGATCGACAAGAGCTTCGTCGAGAATATCCACCGTCACGACCGCGCTACGGTCATCGTGCGGGCCGTGCTGGGCCTGGGCCGCAGCCTGGAGATCCCGGTCGTCGCCGAGGGCGTCGAGACCGAAGAGCAGATCATCTTCCTGCGCGGCGAGAACTGCACGGAGCTGCAGGGCTACGCCATCGGTCGCCCGGCCCCGATCGACACCCTGTCGGCCTGGACCCTGGTCGGCGCCGCGCCAGCCCGTCTTGAAGGTCCCGTCGACCTGGGTCAGGCGCCGGGAGAGGCCAAGCGCTCGGCCTGAGCCGATCAGCCGGACATCGAACGCTTTGCACGGCGCCCGGAACCCTCCTAGGCCCTGAGCCGTTAGACGGTCCCAAGCGGGGCCGTAGAGCCGACATCGGGGCGAGCGCGTGCTGGGACGGACCGCCATCAAGTTCGTAACCGCGGCCGATCGGCGCGAACTGCGCTATGGCTTCGCGCTGCTAGCTGTAGGCGTGGCCGTCGTCGCCCGCTTCGCCGCCGTCTCCGTGTTCGGCGTTCCGATCTATTTCCCGACTTTCTTCGTCGCGGTCATGGTCGCGGCGATGGTCGGCGGGCTGGGGCCGGGATTTCTGGCCCTTATCGTCTGCGCCCTGACGGCCTTTCGGTTCTGGATGACCCCCGACGGCGCGTGGGCCCCGCA
Source organism: Caulobacter sp. GW821-FHT05F04 (assembly GCF_059419665.1). Classification (NCBI taxonomy): domain Bacteria; kingdom Pseudomonadati; phylum Pseudomonadota; class Alphaproteobacteria; order Caulobacterales; family Caulobacteraceae; genus Caulobacter; species Caulobacter sp. GW821-FHT05F04. The sequence goes on along the minus strand of NZ_JBWKSF010000009.1, from coordinate 15,526 downwards.
ATCCCGCGAAGCGGCCCAGCTGATCATGTTTCTGCTGTGCGGCGGGCTGATCGTGATGCTCGTCGAGGCTCTGCGTCTGGCCGTGCGGTCGGGCCTGGCGGCCGAGGCGCGCTTCCGTTCGGCGCAGGAGGTGTCGCTGGACGCCTTCGTGATCCTGGAGCCGGTTCGCGAGGCCGGACGGGTGATCGACTTCCGCTGGACCTACGCCAATCCGATGGCCGAGACCATGAGGCCGAAGGGGACTTCGACCCTGCTGGGCAGGCGGGCTTTGGATGTCTTTTCCGACGAGACTGGCCGCGACATGGTCGATCGCCTGGCGCGCCTGCTGGAGAGCGGCGGCCCCGACGACATCGACGTGCGGCGGGTCATCGACGGCGAGGAGCGCTGGATCCGCTCCAGCGGCGTGCGGCTGGGCGAGGATCTGGCCGTGACCTTTCGCGACGTGACCCAGGAGCGCCGCGCGGCGGCGGCGCTGCGCGGCAGCGAGGAGCTGTTCCGAGGCGTCGCCAATACGGCGCCGGTGCTGATCTGGGCGACAGCGGAGAACGGCCGGGCCGACTGGTTCAACCAGGCCTGGCTCGACTTTCGCGGACGCTCCCTTGAGGCCGAACTGGGCGCCGGCTGGCTGGAGGGCCTGCATCCCGAAGATCGCCAAGCCGGGTTCGAGATCGCCAACGCCGCGGCCAGCCGACGCGAACCTTTCAATGTCGTCTTCCGCCTGCGCCGCGCCGACGGCGCCTGGCGCTGGATCAACAGCGTCGGCGCGCCGCGCTTCGATGAGGCCGGGGTCTATCGTGGCTATATCGGTAGCTGCTTCGACTTCACCGAGACGGTCGAGGCGCGCAAGGACCTGGAGGATCGGGTCGCCGAGCGCACGGCGGCGCTGCAGGCCAGCATGGCCGAGACCGCTCGCGCCCAGGCGGCGCTGGCCCAGGCTCAGCGGCTGGAGACCGTCGGCCGGCTGACCGGTGGGGTGGCGCACGACTTCAACAACCTGCTGACTGTGATCGTCGGCGGCCTGGACATGATCCTGCGCAGGCCCGACGACACGCCGCGCGTCACCCGCCTGGCCGAGGCGGCCCTGGCGGCCGGTCAGCGCGGCGAACGCCTGACCCGCCAGTTGCTGGCCTTCTCGCGGAATCAGGAGTTGAAGCTGGAGGTGGTCGAGATCGGGGCGCTGCTCGACCAGGCCGAGCCGCTGCTGCGCCGGGCGGTGGGCGAAGGCGTGACCCTGACGCTGCGCCGTGACCCGGCCGCCTGCTGCGCGCGGGTCGACGCGGCCCAGTTCGAGGCGGCTCTGCTGAACCTGGTGGTCAACGCCGCCGACGCCACGGCGTTCGGCGGCGAGATCAGCATCGCCGTCGCGCCCGTGACTCTGGCCGTGGACGAGGTCGCCGACACCGCGCCCGGCGACTATGTCCAGGTGGCGGTCAGCGATACCGGCGCGGGTATGCCGCCCGAGGTTCTGGCCCGGGTGTTCGAGCCGTTCTTCACCACGAAGGAGGTCGGCAAGGGTACGGGTCTGGGCCTGGCCCAGGTCTACGGCTTCCTGCGGCAGTGTGGCGGCGGGGTGGCCATCGACAGCGTCGAAGGCCACGGCACGACCGTCACGCTCTACCTGCCGGCCACGGACGACGCCGCGACGCCGGCCGGGATCCCGGTACAGCCGCCGGCGCGCGACCGGCTGAAGGGCGTGCGGGTGCTGCTGGTCGAGGATGACGCGGCCGTGCGCGAGATCGCTGGCGGCCTGCTGCGCGATCTGGGTTGTGAGGTCGCCACCGCCGAGAACGGGAACTCCGCGCTGGAGGCGCTGGCGGAGGGCGTGGCGTTCGATCTTCTGATGTCCGACGTGATCATGCCCGGCGGCGTCAGCGGCGTGGACCTGGCGCGATCGGTCTCGGTCCATCGGCCGGACATGGCCGTGCTGCTCACCACCGGCTATGCCGGCGACCGCATGGACACGGCTCCGGCCGAGCTGCCGTGGCCGGTGCTGCGCAAGCCGTTCCAGATCGACCAACTGGCCGAGATCGCCGCGGCGCTGTTGGGCGACCGCGCCCCGCCCGCGACGAAGCTCTAGCGCCGCCGGCGCCGGGTAGTCGTTCCCCCGACCAGACCGCCCAGCAGGCCTCGGATCAGCTCACGTCCGGCGGTGGACGCCACGGTGCGGACCAGGGTTACGGCGAAGGCCTCGGTCATGGTCTGGCGGCCCGACGTCCGGGGTCGGCTCTCGCGCTCCCGCTGGGCTTCCTCGCGCTCGCGGACCTTGGCCTCGACGGCCTCGCGCTTGTTCTCCTCGGCCTGTTCGCGCGCGTTGTCGGCGTCCTGCTGGGCCTTCTTGGCGCGGCCCTGCAGGATCTCGTAGGCGGAATCGCGATCCTCGGCGGTGTCGTAGACTCCGGCCACGGGGCTTTGGGCCTGGAGGGCCGCGCGCTCCGGCGGCGTCAGCGGTCCCAGGCGCGAGGCCGGCGGCCGGATCAGGGTCTTCTGCACGACGTTTGGCGCCCCCTTCTCGTCGAGGGTCGAGACCAGGGCCTCGCCGACGCCCAAGGCCTGGATGGTCTCGGCGGTGTCGAAGTTGGGATTGACCCGGAACGACTGGGCGGCCGCCCTCAGGCCCTTCTGATCGGCGGGGGTATAGGCGCGCAGGGCGTGCTGCACGCGAGCGCCCAACTGGCCCAGCACCGCGTCGGGAATGTCGGCCGGATTCTGGGTGACGAAGTAGATCCCGACGCCCTTGGAACGAATGAGGCGCACGACCTGCTCGATCTTTTCCAGCAGCGGCTTGGGCGCGTCGTTGAAGAGGAGGTGAGCTTCGTCGAAGAAGAACACCAGCTTGGGCTTTTCCGGATCGCCGACCTCGGGCAGCACCTCGAACAGCTCAGACAGCAGCCACAGCAGGAAGGTCGAATAGAGCTTGGGCGACTGGATCAGGCGGTCGGCGGCCAGCAGGTTGACGTAGCCGCGGCCGGCCGCGTCGGTGCGCATGATGTCGGAGAGATCGAGAGCCGGCTCGCCGAAGAAATGCTCGGCGCCTTGCGTCTGCAAGGTCAGCAGCTTGCGCTGGATCGCGCCCACCGTGGCGGCCGAGACATTGCCGTACTGCGTGCCGATCTCGTCGGCATGGTCGGCGACATATTTCAGCGCCGCCTGAAGGTCCTTCAGGTCCAGCAGCAGCAGGCCGTCCTGGTCGGCGACGTGGAAGACGATGGTCAGCACGCCCTCCTGCACGTCGTTCAGTTCCAGGAGACGCGAAAGCAACAGCGGCCCCATCTCCGAGATGGTCGTGCGAATCGGGTGGCCCTTCTGGCCGAACAGGTCCCAGAACATCACCGGCGGCGCGGCCGGCGAGAGCACGAGGCCCATCTGATCGGCGCGGGCCTGCATCTTCTCGTTCGGCGTTCCGGGCATGGCCACGCCGGAGAGGTCACCCTTCACGTCGGCGGCGAAGACGGGCACGCCGGCGTCGGAGAAGGCCTGCGCCAGAACCTGCAGGGTGACGGTCTTGCCGGTGCCGGTCGCCCCGGCCACCACGCCGTGGCGGTTGGAGCGATCGAGCCGCTGTGTCACCGGGCCTTCGCCCAAACCGACTAGGATCTCGTTTTCGCCAATCGACAGCGGCATGACCAAACTCCTTCGAACGCGTTGACCCTAACCGGGGCCTTGCGCCGCGCCAATCTGCGCGGTCAATGTCGGGCTCGCCTCTGGAGATATTTTACAAATGACGGCCACTGACCCGCCCCGCGCTCCGCCGCCGGTCACGACGCGCAATGCGGTGGTCTTCCTGGCCGTCATCGCCGGCGGCGCGACGCTGAAGTGGATGCAGGACATCCTGACCCCCCTGGCCCTGGCCGTGTTCCTGGCGGTGATGATCGACAGCTTCGCTCGCGTGCTGACCCTGCGCACGCCGGGCTTCCCGCGCAAGCTGGCTCTGCCGACCGCGGTGGTGCTGTCCCTGGCGTTGTTCGGCGTCTCGATCTGGATCGTCGTGGTGAACAGCAAGACGTTCTTCGACCATTCCTCGGAGTATGTCGCCAGCCTGAACGCGATCATCGCCAAGTTCACGCCGCTGGCCGGCAGGCTGTTTCCCGGCCTGCAACTGCATGGCGTTCCCACCATCACCGACCTGGCCAAGCTTTTGAACCTGCAGAGCTACATCGGCGATGTGGCCCAGTCGTTCAAGAATTTCGGCACCAGCGCTGTGCTGGTGCTGATCTATCTCGGCTTCATCCTCGCCTCGCGCCGGGGCTTCAGCCGAAAGATCGTCGCCCTGTTCCCGCACCATGCCGAGCGCGAGTCGAACATGACCATGTTCCAGCGCATTCGCGACGGGGTGGAGCAGTATCTTTGGATTCAGACGGTCACCGGCCTGATGATCGCCGCCGCCGCCTGGGTAGTGATGATGCTGGTCCGCTTGGACAACGCCTTCTTCTGGGCGTTCCTGATCTTCCTGGCCGCCTACATCCCGATCCTGGGCGGGGCGATCGGCTGCTTCTTGCCCCCCTTGTTCGCGCTGGTCCAGTTCCCCGACACCCTGTGGCCGGCGATCATCCTATTCGCGGCTCTGCAGGGAATCTTCTTCGTGGTCGGCAACGTCATCTATCCGCGCATGCAGGGCGACAGCCTGAACATGGATCCGACGGTGATCCTGCTCTCGCTGGCGGTCTGGGGCGCGCTGTGGGGCGTGCCGGGTATGTTCCTCTCCACGCCATTGACCGTGGCGGCCATGGTGATTCTGGCGCAGTTCGAGGGCTCGCGCTGGATCGCCATCCTGCTGTCCGAGGACGGCGACCCGCAGGGCGGGCAAATGCTGTCGGGGCGGGGTCACGGGCCGGCGCCCGACGCTCCGCCGCGGCGGACGCGAAAGAAATGAACACGCCCCTTAAAATAAACTGGCTGGCTCCTATCTATGCCTTGTCCGGCTCCCCCCACCCGGACACCCCGCAGGTCCCGGCTGGCAAGGCCGCCGCGATCGAAGCGGAAAACGCCCGCCTCTCCCCCCGGAGCGGGCCCGCGCCGCCGGCTTCCCCCCCGCCGGCGGCGCTTCCGTTTCAAGCCGAATTTGGCCGAAAACAGCAGGAATTCTTTCCACTTCCAGACGTAACGGTTGAAGTGACGCCCGAAAGGGCTAGGTTCCGGCCAAAAATTCGCGAGGAAATTGAATGATCGGTGAAAAAAAAGACCTCATTTCCGCTGAGGCTCCGATCGGTCCGCTAGTAAGCGCTTTCGCCCAGGCTCTGGGGGTGTCGGCCGAGTCCCTGTCACCCGCCGCGCGCGGCTTCGCCACCCAGGCCCAGGACGACTGGTCGGCTGAAGAACTGCCCGGTCTGGACGTCGCCGATGTGGCGCGCGCCCTGGCCGATTTCTGGCGTTTCGGCGAAAGCGCCAAGGACGTCTCCGAACCTGTCATCCGCCTGCGCCGCACCGAGGGTGGAGAGCCCCCGTCCGATCTGCTCGAGATCGTGCAGCCCGACCGACCGTTCCTGGTCGACAGCATCATGGGCGAGGTGACCGAGGCCGGCTTCTCGGTCCGCGCCCTGTTCCACCCCGTCGCCGACTGCGGCGGCGTCCGCCGCTCGATGATCCAGATCTGGCTAGCCCCGGTCGGCGAGGACCGCGAGGCGGCCCTGCTGCTAAGCGTTCGCGAAGCGCTCGCCGACGTCCAGCTGGCCGTGCAGGATTTCGAAGCCATGCGCGGGCTGATGCGCCGCACGATCGACGAGCTGAAGGCCGCCAAGGCGCCGGTCTCCGCGGACGAGAAGGCCGAGGACCTGGCCTTCCTCGACTGGCTGGAGCGTGACCACTTCGTGTTCCTGGGCGCGCGCCTCTACGAATATCCCCGCACCGCCGATGGCGGCTATGCGGCCGAGGAGCCCCTCTATCAGCCGGAAGGCAGCCTGGGCGTCCTGCGCGACCAGGCTCGCACGGTCCTGCGCCGGAGCAGCGAGCCGGCCATTCTATCGGCCCAGATCCGCAGCCATATCGACATCGGCGACCCGATCGTGGTGGCCAAGTCGAACCTGCGTTCGCGCGTCCACCGCCGCGGCTACACCGACTATGTCGGCGTCCGCCGCTACGGCGCCGACGGCAAGGCCTCGGGCGAGGTCCGCTTCGTGGGCCTGTTCACCGCCGAGGCCTATGAGACGCCCGCCCACGAGGTGCCGCTGATCCGTCGCAAGGTCGGCCACATCCTGGAGCGCGCCGGAAAGGATCCCGAGAGCCACAACGGCAAGCGCCTGCGCAACATCCTCGAGACCTGGCCGCGCGACGAGCTGTTCCAGACCGACGAGGCCCAGTTGCTGGCCACGGCCATGGGCGTGCTGCACCTTTATGACCGCCCCCGCGTCAAGCTGTTCGCCCGCCGCGATCCCTTCGACCGTTTCATCTCGGTCCTGATGTTCGTGCCGCGCGATCGCTACGACTCCGGCGTCCGCACCCGGGCCGGCCACATCCTGGCCGAGGCGTTCCGGGGCCGGGTGTCGGCCTATTATCCGAGCTTCTCCGACGCCCCGCTGGCCCGTGTTCACTACATTCTGGGCGTGACGCCAGGCGATCACGCCGAGCCGGACATGGCCGCCGTGGAGGCCGCCATCGCCGAGACCGCCCGCACCTGGGACGACCGCTTCGAGGCCGCCGTTCGCGAGGGCTCCACGGGACGCGTCGCCCACCTGCTGGCCCGCTATGCCGGCGCCTTCCCGCCCGGCTATCGCGACCAGTACGACGCGGGCGAAGCCCTGGCCGACATCAAGGTCATCGACGATCTGGCCGAGGACGAGGCAGTCCGGGTCCGCGCCTTCCGCCGCGCTGGCGACAGCGCGGTGACCTTCCGCTTCAAGCTCTATCGCCCGGGCGCCGCCGCGCCGCTGGCCGACGTGCTGCCGATCCTGGAGCACATGGGCCTCAAGGCCTTGATCGAGGACGGCTTCAAGGTCTCCCCAGACGGCAAGCCGGTCTGGGTTCATGAATTCGTCCTGCGGGACGAGGCCGGCGAGCATCTGGTCTTCGGCGATATCAAGCAGGCCTTCGAGGCCGCCTTCGTCGCCATCTGGACGGGGCGCGCCGAGAGCGACGGCTTCAACCGCCTGGTGCTGGAACTCGGCATCGGCTGGCGCGAGGCGGCCCTGATCCGCGCGCTCGCCCGCTATCGCCAGCAGTCGGGCCTGGATCCCAGCCAGGGCGTGCAGGAGCGGGCCCTGGCGGATCACCCGGGCGTCGCGCGCCTGATCCTGGATCTCTTCCAGACCAAGTTCGATCCGGCGGTTCGCGCCGATCTCAAAACCCGCGAAGAGCAGGCCAGGGCGGTCGAGGGCAAGATCACCGAGGCCCTGCAGGCCGTCGAAAGCCTCGACGCCGACCGCGTGCTGCGCCGTCTGGCCGCCCTGGTCGGCGCGATCCAGCGCACCAACTTCTATCAGCCGGCGGCCGACGGGGGTCCAAAGCCCTACATCAGCTTCAAGATCGCCTCGCGCGAGCTGGAAGACCTGCCAGCCCCCAAGCCCTATCGCGAGATCTACGTCTCGGCCCCGCATGTCGAGGGCGTGCACCTGCGCTTTGGCCCCGTCGCCCGCGGCGGGCTACGCTGGTCGGATCGCCGCGACGACTTCCGCACCGAGGTGCTCGGCCTGGTGAAGGCCCAGCAGGTCAAGAACGCGGTCATCGTGCCGGTCGGCTCGAAGGGCGGTTTCTATCCCAAGCACCTGCCGCGCGGCGGCGATCGCGACGCGATCCAGGCCGAGGCGATCCGCGCCTACAAGACCTTCCTGTCGGGTTTGCTGGACCTGACCGACAATATCGACGCCGACAACCAGGTCGTGCCGCCGCCCTCGGTGGTCGTGCATGACGGCCACGACCCTTACCTGGTGGTCGCCGCCGACAAGGGCACGGCCACCTTCTCCGACATCGCCAACGGCGTGGCCGAGAGCTACGGCTTCTGGCTGGGCGACGCCTTCGCGTCCGGCGGTTCGGTCGGCTATGACCACAAGGTCATGGGCATCACCGCCCGCGGCGCCTGGGAAGCGGTCAAGCGCCACTTCCGCGAGCTGGGCAAGGACATCCAGACGGAGCCCTTCACCGTGGTCGGCGTGGGCGACATGTCGGGCGACGTGTTCGGCAACGGCATGCTGCTGTCCAAGCAGACCAAGCTGCTGGCCGCCTTCGACCACCGCCACATCTTCCTCGACCCGAACCCGGATCCGGCCGTGTCGTGGGAAGAGCGGGACCGGATGTTCAAGCTGCCGCGCTCGTCGTGGGACGACTACGACAAGTCGAAGATCTCGGCCGGCGGCGGCGTCTTCGCCCGCGGCCTGAAGAGCATCCCGCTGTCGAAGGAAGTTCGCGAGCTGTTCGAGATCAAGGCCGAGGCCGTCTCGCCGGCCGAGCTGATGACCGCGATCCTGAAGTCGAAGGCCGAACTGCTCTATCTCGGCGGCATCGGCACCTATGTGAAGGCCAGGGGCGAGAGCAACGCCGACGCCGGCGACAAGGCCAACGACGCCATCCGCATCAACGGTTCGGATCTGCGCGTGAAAGTGGTCGGCGAGGGCGCCAACCTCGGCCTCACCCAGGCCGGTCGGATCGAGTTCGCGCAGAGCGGCGGCCACATCAACACCGACGCCATCGACAACTCGGCGGGTGTCGACAGCTCGGACCACGAGGTCAACATCAAGATCCTGACCGGGATCCTGGAGCGGGGCGGTGAGCTGACCCGTGACAGCCGCAACACGCTGCTGGCCTCGATGACCGACGATGTCGGCCATCACGTGCTGGAGCACAACTACGATCAGACCCTGGCCCTGACCCTGTTGGAAAGCGACGCCGTCAGCGAGGTCGACGCCCAAATCCGCTACATGGTTGATCTCGAGCAGCGCGGTCGCCTGGATCGCCGCGTCGAGGGCCTGCCGACCAATACGGCGCTGCTGGAACGCAAGGCCGCCGGCAAGGGCCTGACCCGGCCGGAACTGGCGGTGCTGCTGGCCTATGGCAAGCTGGACCTGTTCGACGACATCGTCGCCAGCCCGGCGCCGGACGATCCGTGGTTCGAGGCCACCCTGCGAAGCTACTTCCCCAAGGCGCTGGACCGGTACGCCGACGCCATGCAGAAGCACCGCCTGAAGCGCGAGATCATCGCCACGGTGGTCGGCAACCAGATGGTCAACATGTGCGGCCCGACCTTCGCCAGCCGCCTGAAGGCCGCCGCCGTCGCCGATGTCGGCGCGGTGGTCGTGGGCTTCACCGCCGCGCGCGAGATCCTCGGGATCGACGGCCTGTGGGACCAGGTCAACGCGCTCGACAACAAGGCCTCGGCCAACGGCCAGACGGCGCTCTACAAGGCCCTGGCCTACGCCCTGCGAAGCCTCAGCTTCTGGCTGGCTCGCCGCGCGGTCCGCGACAAGGCGACCGTGCAGCAACTGGTCGAGGCCTACGGCCCAGCGGTGAAGACGCTGACCGGCATGGCGCCGGCGATCCTGTCGCCGTTCGAGCAGAAGACCGTCGCCAAGCGGGTGAAGGCCTATATCGTCGACGGCGCGCCCGAAGCCCTGGCCCAGTCCGTCGCGGCTCTGCAGCCCTTGACCACGGCCGCCGATCTCGTCGACCTGGCCAACGCCTCCAGCTGGAGCGTCGAGAACGTCGCCCGTCTGTACCATCAGGTCGGCGCGGCCTTCGGTTTCGACCGCCTGCGCGGCGCGGCCGGCGCCTTCGTGGGCGGGGACGCCTTCGAGCGTCTGGCGGTCCGTCGCCTGATCGAGGACATGCTGACCGAGCAGACCTCGATCACCCAATCGGTGCTGAAGTTCGCCGCCAACGCTCAGGCCGGCGAGGACGAGAGCGCGGCCAAGTCCGCCATCGCGTCCTGGGCCGCCCTGCGCGGCGATCGTCCCCGCGCGGTCAAGCGGACGATCGAAGACATCGAACAGGCCGGCGGCGGCTGGACCTTCGCCAAGCTGACCATCGCCAACGCCGCCCTGCGCGAACTCTCGACCGCCGCTTAAGCGCTGGCTCATCCTCCACCTCTCCCTTACGAGGGAGGGGTGGAGAAGGGACTCCGAATGGATCAGGGCGATCGTCGGCGTTTGGCCTGGACCCTCTATGAGTGGGCCCAGCAACCCTATTGGGCGCTGATCGCGACCTTCATCTTCACGCCCTATTTCGCGTCCGGCTTCGTTGGCGACGCCGTCCGGGGGCAGAGCCTCCTGGGCTATGCCGGGGTGGTGTCGGGCTTGGCCATCGCCATTCTGAGTCCCCTGCTCGGGGCGACGCTGGACGCCCGGCGCAATCCGCGCGCCTGGCTGGTCGGCCTGGCCTTTCCGTTCGTCATCGCCAGCGCCGGGCTGTGGTGGGCCGCGCCCAGCGAGACGGCCCGCATCCCGCTGATCCTGGCCTGCCTGGTCATCGCCAGTGTCGTGGCCGAACTGGGCGTGACGGTGATGAACGCCCTGCTGCCGGTGGTTGCCAAGCCGGGCCAGATCGGGCGGCTGTCCGGCACCGCCTGGGCCCTGGCCTATGTCGGGGCGCTGATCACCCTGTTCATCGTCCTCTTCTGCTTCTCCCTGCCCAAGGTTCCGCTGCTGGGCCTGTCAAAGGCGCTGCACGAGCCGGACCGGATCGTCGGACCGCTGGTGGCCGTGTGGTTCCTGGCTTTCGCCTGGCCGCTGATGCTGATCGCCCCCAAGCCATCGGAAGGTGCGGGCGACAAGCCTCTGGCCGAGCTGTGGGCGACGATCCGCGGCCTGCCCCGCCAGCCGCACATGCTGAAGTTCCTGATCGGCCGTATGCTGCTGGGCGACGGCATCTCCAGCTTCATCGCCTTCGGCGGGGTGCTGGCGGCGGGCCTGTTCGGCTGGACGACGACGCAGCTGGGGCTCTACGCGATCATGCTGTCGGTCGCGGCCGGCATCGGGACGTTCATCGGCGGGCGGGTCGACCAGAAGATCGGTTCCAAGGCCACCGTGCTGATCGCCACGGGCGTGATCCTGTTCGGCGCCACGGGCGTGGGGATGGTCGGCCGGGATACGGTCTTCTTCCTCGTTCCGGTCACGCCGGCTCAGGCCGATGAGGCTTTGTTCTCCAGTACGCCAGAGCGGATGTTCCTGGTCTTCAGCCTGTTCGTCGGCCTGACCTTCGGGCCGGCGCAATCCAGCCTCCGCGCCTGGATGGCCGAGCTGGCCCCGGCCGGCGAGACCGGGCGGTGGTTCGGGCTCTATGCGCTGTCGGGCAAGGCCACGGCGTTCCTGGCCCCGCTGGTCATCGCCGTCGGCACCCGCCTGGCCGGCGACCAGCGGATCGCCGTCGTGGTCTCGGCGGGGTTCATGGCGCTGGGCGCCCTCGTTCTGGCCAGCGCCCCCAGACGCGCCCCGGTTGTCGGCTGACGCGGAACACGTCAGGCTCCCGTCCGAGGGGGAGCTCATGACCAAGGATCGCATCGTTCTGCTCGACTCGCTGAGAGGTCTCGGCGTGCTGGGCATCCTGCTGTGCAACATGCCGGACTTCTCGGTGGCCCCGCCGCTGTCGGAGTCGGTGGCCAACTGGCCGCACGGGACCGGCCCGGCGACCCTGGGGGTCTGGGCCGTCACCCAATGGCTGTTCCAGCGCAAGTTCGTCACCCTGTTCGCCATGCTGTTCGGCGTCTCGATCTTCCTGGTCGGCGGCGAGCGATCGGACCAGGAGCGCGGCGCAATCCTGCGCAAGCGTCTGGCCTGGATGGTCGTTTTCGGCCTGCTGCACGGCTTCGCCATCTGGTTCGGCGACGTGCTGCTGAGCTACGCCCTGGCCGGCTTCGCGGTGATGCTGGCCCGGTCCTGGGCGCCCCGGAGGCTGATCCGCACCGGGGTCACCATCTGGGTCGTGTTCTCGCTGCTGATGACGGCCGGCATGACCGCCGCCGCTGTCATGCAGCACGATGCGGCCCAGGCCACGCTGGAGACCGCCAAGGCCGTCGCCAAGTCCAGGGCCGCCGAACTCCAGTACGGCGGGACGTTCCTGCAGTCGATGATCCAGAACGCCAAGGATCGGCTGGGCTACCTGCAGGGCGAGCCGTTCATCTTCGTCATGACTTCGGCCCTGATGATGATCGGCCTGGGCTGCTTCAAGCTGGGGGTGCTGACCGGCGAGGCGAGCAGGCGGACCTATGTCACCCTGGTCGCCGTCGGCCTGACCGCCTCGGCGGCGGTCGGCGGCCTGGTGGTCGCCCAGATCGTTCTGGGCCTGCCGCGGCCGCTGTCGATGATCTTCCAGGCCGTGCAGTGGATGACCGCGCCCCTGACGACCCTGGCCTATGTCGGCCTGATGGTGTTCGCCGCCCGGTCGAAGGGCTCGTGGAGCGCGATCCCCAAGGCCCTGGCGCCGGTCGGGCAGATGGCGTTCACCAACTATCTGACCCAGTCGCTGATCATGACCTCCATCTTCTATGGCGGCCGGGGCCTGGCTTTGCACGGCAAGGTCGACCGGCCGGTGCTGGCGGCCCTGACCGTGGCGACCTGGACCGTCCAGATCCTGTGGTCGCGCTGGTGGATGGACCGGTTCGAGATGGGGCCGCTGGAGTGGGTCTGGCGCCGTCTCTATCGCGGTCCGACCCGCCTGCGCCGGGCTCAGCCGCAGGCCGTCAGCGCCCTGGCGAAATAGGTCTGCATCTCCTGAAAGAGGTCGGGCCGATAGCGGGCCCGGGGATCGTTGGCCTTGTCGTCGTCGAAGGCGTGGGTGGCGTCGTCGAACATCACGCGATCCACGCGCAGACCGTCGCTCGCCAGGCGGTCCAGCGCCTTGCCGGGCAGCTTCCAGCCGACCACGGCGTCCTTGCCGGCCAGCACCGACCAGACCGGCGGCGCCCCCTCTCCCCAGCCCCGTCGCGAGGTCAGGGAGGGATAGCCGGCGTAAGGATAGACCAGCAGCGCCCCGCGCACCCGCTGGCGCAGCCGGGCCGGATCGGCGTCGGCCAGCTTCGTGGCGCGGGCCGCGTTCTCGCCGATCGCGTAGCTGTCCATGATCGTCCAGCCGCCATGGCTCCAGCCGGCCAGGAAGACGTGCTCCGGATCCGCCCAGGCTTGAGTCTCCAGCCAGGCCAGCATGGCGAAGACGTCGGCCGCGCGGGTCAGGCCGCGCAGCGCCACGCCGGTGCAGACGAACAGCTTGGCGTCCAGCGAGGACATGCCGCGCGGCTTCAGGCTGTCGACCACGACCGCCGCCCAGCCGGCCGCCACGGCGGCCCGGGCGTAGGCCTCGAGGAACGGCGTCTTGCCGCCGCAGCCGTGCAGGATCAGCGCCACCGGAAACGGTCCCGGACCGGCGGGCTTGAAGACCCGCGAGTGCTTGGCGACCTTGTTCCCCCAATCCGCGCTGTTCATATAGCTCCTCGTGGTCCGCCCCCGTCCTTCGACAAGCTCAGGATGAGGGCTACTGAGCGTCAGTAGAAATCCTCACCCTGAGCCCGTCCCCCGGGACCGACCTTGGTCGGCCCGAGGATAAACTCCGGGCGAGGGTTTCGTGCCTCAATCAGTGCCGGAACACTCGCACGCCGGTGAAGGCCATAGTGAGGCCAAGCTTGTCGGCCGCCTCGATCACTTCGCCATCGCGCATCGAGCCGCCCGGCTGGATGATCGCCGTCGCCCCGGCTTCCGCCGCCTGGATCAGGCCGTCGGCGAACGGGAAGAAGGCCTCCGAGGCGCAGGCGCACCCACGGAGGTCCAAGCCAAAGTCAGCGGCTCGAAGAGCAGCGATCCGGGCCGAGTCCTTGCGGTTCATCTGGCCGGCCCCGACGCCCAGGGTCTGGCCGGCGCGGGCGTAGACGATGGCGTTGGACTTGACGTGCTTGCCCACCGTGAAGGCGAACAGCATGTCGCGGATCTCGTCTTCCGTCGGCTGGCGCTTCGTCACGATCTTCAGGTCCGAGGCCGTGATCCGTGCGTCGTCGCGGGACTGCACCAGGAAGCCGCCGGCCACGCTCTTGAACGTGTCGCCGGTCGACAGCGGGTCGGGCAGGCCGCCGGTGACCAGCAGGCGCAGGTTCTTCTTGGCCGCGAACACGGCGACGGCGTCGTCGTCGGCCTCGGGGGCGATGACCACCTCGGTGAAGATCTCGACCATCGCTTCCGCCGCCTCGCGGGTCAGGCGCGAGTTCACCGCCACGATGCCGCCGAAGGCCGAGGTCGGGTCGCAGGCCAGGGCCCGCTCATAGGCCTCGCGCTGGCTTGCGCCCACCGCCACGCCGCACGGATTGGCGTGCTTGATGATCGCCACGGCCGGACCGGCCGCCGGGTCGAACTCGGCGATCAGCTCGAAGGCCGCGTCGGTGTCGTTGATGTTGTTGTAGCTGAGCTCCTTGCCCTGCAGCTGGCGGGCCGTGGCCACGCCCGGACGCGGGTTCGGGAAGGTGTAGAAGGCCGCCTTCTGGTGCGGGTTCTCGCCATAGCGCATGGTCTGGCGAAGTTCGCCGGCGATGGCCTTGCGGGCCGGGAAGTCCTGGCCCAGCGCGGCGGCGAACCAGGCCGAGATCGCCGCGTCATAGGCCGCCGTGCGGGCATAGGCGCGGGCCGCCAGCTGCTGGCGCAGCTCCAGCGTCGTCCCGCCGGCCTTCAGGGCCTCCAGCACGTCGGCCAGGTCGGCCGGGTCGGTGCAGACGGCGACATAGCCGTGGTTCTTGGCCGCCGAGCGGATCATGGCCGGGCCGCCGATGTCGATGTTCTCGACGCACTCGGCGTAGCTGCCGCCCTTCGCGACCGTGGCCTCGAACGGATAGAGGTTCACATAGAGGATATCGATGCCGCCGATCCCGTGGTCGGCCATGGCCTTGGCGTGCTCGGGGGCGTCGCGGACGCCCAGCAGACCGCCGTGCACCACCGGGTGCAGGGTCTTGACCCGGCCGTCCATCATCTCGGGGAAGCCCGTCAGGTCCGAGACGTCCTTGACCGGGATCCCGGCCGCGGCGATCGCGGCCTTGGTGCCGCCGGTCGAGACCAGCTCGACGCCGGCGGCGTGGAGGACCTGGGCGGCCTCGACCAGGCCGGTCTTGTCGGAGACCGACAGCAGGGCCCGCTTGGGGGCGACGAGATCGGGGGCGGACGGATAATCGGGCGCTGCGGGCACGGCGGACTCCAGGTCTGTGGTTGTCAGAAGGGAGCCCAGGCGCGCGGCATATGAGGTCCGCGCTCCCCGGTGGTTTCCCACCTTCAACGCCAGTCACGCGAACGGGCCGGAAAATACGGGGGCGGGCGGGGGAGTCAATGCGTGGCGCTGACCCCCTCCACCGGCTTCGCCGGTCCCCCTCCCCCAACAGGGGGAGGAGAGAAGAGGACGTGGCTCCCTCTCCGCCCCGCTTGGGGGCGGACAGACCTGCGTGAGCAGGTCAGGTGGGGGCCAGTGCTGAGCCGGCACGGCTTGGCGGCTTCACGCGGCGTGGCCGCTGAAGGCGTGTGGGGAGGCGACGGAGCGGCCGGGCGAACCCGGAGACCGTGAGGTTTGTTTGTGTTTCGGCTCGCTTGACCGCTCCGCCAGGCTGTTCTTGCCCGTGAGGATGGGGGGCGTGAGCGTCTTTCAGCTC
>NZ_JBWKSF010000008.1:0-307515 GCF_059419665.1 Caulobacter sp. GW821-FHT05F04 | reverse complement strand
CCCCCTCAGTCGGCTTCGCCGACAGCTCCCCCAGCGGGGGAGCAGATTCTTTATCAACCCCGGAGATCCCCATGAAGGAAACCAAACACGCGGCCTCGCCCGAGGCCCGCGCGGCGCTGGCTGACGTGCTCTCGGCGTTCGAGAGCTTCAAGGCCGCCAACGACCAGCGGCTGGCGGCGATCGAGACCAAGCGGGCCGACGTCCTGCTGGAGGAGAAGGTCGGCCGCATCGACGACGCCGTCGCCCGCGCTCAGGACCGTCTCGACCGGCTGATGAGCGATCTGCGGCGTCCCTCCTTGGCCGCTGATGCGCCGCTGGCGCATATCGACGAACGCAAGGCCGCCTTCGACCGCTACGTAAAGACCGGCGAAACGCCCGCCGCGCTGCTCGAAGCCAAGGGCCTGTCGGAAGGAACCGCCACGGCCGGCGGCTACGTCGCCCCGCCCGAGCTGGAGCGGCTGATCCTGCGTCGCCTGGCCGCGACCTCGCCGATGCGCGAGATCTGCCAGGTCCGCACCATCGGCTCGGGCACGTTCCGCAAGCCGGTCAGCCCGACCGGCCTGGCCGCCGCCTGGGTGGCCGAGACTGCCGCGCGGCCCGAGACCACGGCCCCGACCCTGGACGTCATCGACTTCCCGGCCGGCGAGCTCTACGCCAGCCCGGCCGCCACCCAGGCCCTGCTGGACGACGCCTATGTCAGCATCGACGAGTGGCTGGCGGAAGAAGTGCAGGACGCCTTCGCCGCCCAGGAGACCACGGCCTTCGTGACCGGCGACGGCGTCAACAAGCCCAAGGGCCTCTTGGCCTACACCGCCGCGCCGGACGCCAGCTACACCTGGGGTCAGGTCGGTTACCTGGCCACCGGCGTCGCCGGCGCCTGGCCGGCCAGCAACCCGACCGACAAGCTGATCGACCTGATCTACGCGGCCAAGACCCAGTACCGCCAGAACGGCCGCTTCGTGATGAACCGCCGCACGGTCAGCGCCGTGCGCAAGTTCAAGGACGCGCAGGGCAACTACATCTGGAACGCGGCCCTGCAGCCGGGGCAGTCGGCGAGCCTGCTGGGCTTCCCGGTCACCGAGATCGAGGCCATGCCCGACGCGGCGGCCAACACCTGCCCGATCGCGTTCGGCGACTTCGAGAAGGGCTACCTGATCGTCGACCGCGCCGGCGTGCGGGTGCTGCGCGACCCGTACTCGGCCAAGCCGCACGTGCTGTTCTACACCACCAAGCGCGTCGGCGGCGGCGTGCAGAACTTCGACGCCGTGAAGCTGCTGAAGTTCGCGGCGTCGTAACCCAATCCTCCCCCTGACGGGGGAGGTGTCCGCGTAGCGGACGGAGGGGGAAGTGCTGGAAGGCCCGCCTCTTCCCCCTCCGTCGTCCCTCCGGGCCGACACCTCCCCCGCTGGGGGGAGGATTTTCAGGAAATCCCCCCATGCCCCAATCTCTCACCCTGGCCGAGGCCAGGGCGTTCCTGCGCGTGCCCGACACGTCGGAGGACGCCGTCCTCACCCTGTTGATCGACGCCGCCGAGGCCCATGTCGCGGCCGCCGCGGGCGTCGTCCTGACCCCGGCCAGCCCCGCGCCGCTGCGGCTGTCGGTGCTGACCCTGGTCGCCCACGCCTACGAGCATCGCGCGTCCCCGGGCGACGCCGGCCAGCCGTCGCTGGCCCTCGCCCAGCCCTGGCTGACCCCTTACCGAAAGGCCCGGCTGTGAGCGACAAGCCCCTGATCGACGCCGTCGTCGCCAGCCTGAAGGCCGCGCCCGCCGTCACCGCCGTGGCCGGCCAGCGGATCCACGCCAGCCCGCCGCGCCTGCCGACCTACCCGTGCGTCGTCGTCACCCGCGCCGAGGGGCGTCCGGTCGGCGAGAACGACGCGATCGAGCACCTGCTGACCCTGACCTGCGCCAGCCGTTTCGGCGGACCGGAAGAGGCGCGGGCCCTGGTCGCGGCCGTGCGCCTGGCGCTGCACGACGCCAAGCCTACGCTGAGCGGCCGGCGGCTGGTCAATCTGCGCGTCCCCTATGCCGACGTCTTCGCCGGCGCCGACCGCGAAACCACCCTCGGGATCGTCCGCGTGCGGGCGGTGACCGAACTTCTTTAAGACAAGGAGACGATCATGGCCGCCCAAGCCGGCAAGGACATCCTGCTGAAGATCAGCGACGGGGCGTCCAGCTTCGTCACCGTCGCGGGCCTGCGCGCCCGCACCATCAGCCTCAACGCCAAGACCATCGACGCGACGGACAGCGACAGCGCCGGCCGCTGGCGCGAGCTGCTGGCCGGGGCCGGCGTGCGCTCGGTGGCCGTCTCGGGCTCGGGCGTGTTCCGCGACGCCGCCTCCGACGCCCAGGTGCGGACGAGCTTCTTCGACCAGTCGGCGCGCGTGTGGCGCCTGGTGGTGCCGGACTTCGGCCAGCTGGAGGGGCCGTTCATCGTCGCGGCCCTGGAATATGCCGGCGAGCACGACGGCGAGGCGGCGTTCGCGCTCAGCCTGGCCAGCGCGGGCGCGGTGACGTTCACGGCGATCTGACTCGGCACAGGCCCCCACCTGACCTGCTGGCGCAGGTCTGTCCGCCCCCAAGCGGGGCGGAGAGCAGCGGCGCCGCTCCTGTTCTCTCCTCCCCTCTTGGGGGAGGGGGACCGCCGAACGGCGGTGGAGGGGGACAGCACAGGAAGAAAAATGGAAATGCTCCCTCCCAACACCGCCCGCGGCGAGGTCGTGGTCACCCTGGCCGGCGCGCCGCGACGCTTGTGCCTGACGCTCGGCGCGCTGGCCCGCATCGAGGCGGCGCTCGGTCTCTCCGACTGGTCGCAGCTGCCGGACCGCATCGCCACGCTGAGCGCGGGCGACCTGACCGCCGTTCTGGCGGCGCTGCTGGACGGCGGCGGCGAGCCCGCCGAGGTCGCCGCCCGCGCCACGGTCCCGGAAGCCGCCAGCGCCCTGGCCGCCGCCCTGGCCGCGTCCGCGTGAGCTGGGCGCAGCCGCTGCGGCTGGCCGTCCGGCTGGGCGTCGCGCCCGAGGCCTTCTGGCGGCTGTCGCTGGTCGAGTGGCGGGCGCTCACCGAAGCGCCGGCCTCGCCCGTCCTGAACCGTTCGGGCCTCACCGAACTGATCGCCCGCTATCCCGACGAGGAGACCCCATGAGCTTGGAATCCGACGGCCTCTCCGCCGTCCCCGCCCGCGCCGCCGAGGCCGCCGCCTCGCTGGAGGCCCTGAAGGCGCCCGCCGAACGCACGGCGCGCTCGATTGACGAGGCCTTTACGCGCGCCGGGACGTCCCTGGCTCGGTCGCTGGCTCGCGCGGCTTCCGACGGCCAGGTGTCGCTGGCGGAGCTGGCGCGCGCCGTGCTGGGCGCGGCCGGGGCGGCGTTGAAGGGGGGCGGTCTCGGCGAGGCGCTGACCAAGAGCTTCTCGGGAGCGCGCGCCGACGGCGGGCCGGTCCTGCCCGGCGGAAGCTATCTGGTTGGCGAGCGTGGGCCGGAGGTGTTCCGTCCGGCCTCCGCCGGGAGCATCGAACCGGCCGGCGGCGGCGGAATCTCGGTGACGGTCAATGTCCAGAGCGGGGAGGCGTCGGGGCTGATCCGCTCCGACGCCCAGATCGCCCAGGCCTTGGCCCGGGCGGCTAGTCTGGGGGCGAGGCGGCTTTAGATCGCCACCGCCGCGGCGTTGGTCGGGGCCGGGCCGTACTGGTTCTCGCGCGGCTGGCCGCTGCTGCAGCCGACCCACAGGGTGAAGGCCAGCCACACCGCGAAGGCGATGAAGCACGAGATGAAGAAGCCGCCCAGGGCCGTCAGGGCCGACAGTTCCGGCTCGCCGTTGGTGATCGCCGCGATGGCCGGCAGGACGCCGATCGACAGGGCCGAGCCCATGATCAGCACCGGGCCGAACACCCAGGGCAGGACCTGCCACCAGCCGGTCTGACCCATGTCGTGCAGGCGCTTGGTGTGGATGCAGACGCTGGAATAGATCGTGCCCAGCGCGATGATATGGCCCACCAGCGGCAGCCAGCCCACGGCGATGTTCACGCCCAGCAGGACGAGCCAGCCGATCCAGAACGACTGCCGGCCGATGCGGCCCTCAGGCGACAGGAACAGGGTCTTCCAATCCATTTCGGTCTCCAATCTCGGACCCATACGTAGGGCTCGACGACCCGTCCTTGAAGTGAAAACCGGGTCATGACGCAGACTTAATGGCGTTGGCCGGCCAATGGCTCCGCTTGGCGCCGATTTTCCGCAAACCTTTTCACGAATTGAGGGATCGCCATGAGCGAGTTCCACGAGGCGCGCCTGTCCGCGCGCCTGGCGTTCGGTTGCACCGGCGGGATCGAGCGGCGCACCGAGGTCGTCGCCCTGGCGTCCGGCTTCGAGCGCCGGACCAGTCCGTGGGCGCGGGGCCGCCGCCGCTACCTGATCGCCACCGCCGCCCGGCCGCTGGACGAGATCGCCGAGCTGACCGCCTTCTTCGAGGCGCGGGGCGGGCGGCTGGCGGGGTTCCGCTTCCGCGATCCCGCCGACTTCAAGTCGTGCGCGCCCTCGGCCCAGCCGGCGGCGGGCGACCAGCCGATCGGCGTCGGCGACGGGACGCGCAAGGCGTTCCAGCTGACCAAGGCCTACGGGACGGTCGCGCGGACGATCGCCAAGCCGGTGGCCGGGACGGTCAGGATCGCCGTGGCGGGCGTGGCCGCGCCGTTCACCGTCGACACGACGACCGGCCTCGTCACCCTGAGCACGGCCCCGGCCGTCGGGGCGGCGGTGACGGCGGGGTTCGAGTTCGACACGCCGGTGCGCTTCGATCTCGACCGACTGGACGTGACCCTGGAGGGGTTCGCCGCCGGCCGGGTCACCGCCTGCGCCCTGGTCGAGGTGCGGGTCTGATGCGCGTCCTTCCCGAGGGCCTGGACGAGGCCCGCCTGTGCCGCGCCTGGATCGTGATCCGTCGCGACGGCGTGAGGCTGGGCTTCACCGATCACGACCGCGACCTGGTGGTCGACGGCGTTCCCTGCCGGGCCAGCGGCGGCTGGAGCCCCGGCGCGCGCGACGCGGCCGCCGGCTACGCGCCGGGACAGGGCGCGGCGCTGGGCGTGCTGGACGACGCCGGGATCACCGAGGCCGACCTGGCGGCGGGGCTCTATGACGGCGCGCGGGTCGCCGAACTGCGCGTCGACTGGAGCGCGCCCTATCGCGTCGCGCGCCTGTGGACGGCGACGATCAGCGCGGTCAGCCGCGAGGGCGAGGCGTTCAAGGCGACCCTGGCCGGTCCGCTGGCCGACCTG
The DNA here is from genome assembly GCF_059419665.1 of Caulobacter sp. GW821-FHT05F04. Lineage (NCBI taxonomy): Bacteria > Pseudomonadati > Pseudomonadota > Alphaproteobacteria > Caulobacterales > Caulobacteraceae > Caulobacter > Caulobacter sp. GW821-FHT05F04. Next base: position 302,242 of record NZ_JBWKSF010000008.1, on the reverse strand, counting down.
GACCGGGTGGCGGGACGGACCTTCACGCGGCTCTGCGACGCGCGGCTGGGCGACGCGCGCTGCGGGATCGCCGCGCCGGCCGGCGCGACCTGCGACAAGCGCTGGGCGACGTGCGTGGGGACGTTCGGGAATGGCGTCAATTTCCGAGGTTTCCCGACGGCGCCGGGCGAGGACTTCCTGACGCTGTACCCGGTCGAGGGCGAGCGGAACGATGGGGGGAGGCGGTGAGTCAGCACTACCCCCCACCTGACCTGCCGCGCAGGTCTGTCCGCCCCCAGGAGGGTGGCGGAGAGAGAACCACCGCCTCGGATTGTTCTCTCCTCCCCCGCTTGGGGGAGGGGGACCGCCGAATGGCGGTGGAGGGGGCCTGCCCCATCCTCGATCAAGCCCGCCTCTGGCTCGGCACCCCCTACCGCCATCAAGCCTCCACGCTCGGCGCGGGCTGCGACTGTCTCGGCCTGGTCCGGGGCGTCTGGCGAGCCCTGCACGGGGCCGAGCCCGAACCGCCGCCGCCCTATCGCCCGGACTGGGCCGAGACCGGCGGCCGAGAACTGCTGCTCGAGGCCTTCGCCCGCTGGCTCATCCCCCTCGACGCGCCCGAACCCGGCGACGTCCTGGTCTTCCGAATGGCCCCCGGCGCGGTCGCCAAGCACTGCGCGATCCAGTCCGGCCCTGGCCGCATGATCCACGCCTACTGGGGCCGGGCCTGCGTCGAGAGCGTCCTGGGCCGCTGGTGGCGCGAGCGCCTGGCGGCGGCGTTCAGATTTCCCGCAAACTGAAGGAGGCCGCATGGCCCAAGTCATCCTCTCCAGCGTCGGCGCGGCGATCGGCGGTCCGATCGGGGCCGTGGCCGGCGCGGCGCTGGGCGCGATGGTCGACCAGGCGGCGATCAACGCTCTGAGTCCCACGCGCCAGGTCGGACCGCGCATTCCCGAGCTGCGCCTGACCGGCGCGGCCGAGGGCGCGGCGCTGCCGTGCGTGTTCGGCCGCGCGCGGGTGGGCGGGCAGGTGATCTGGGCCGCCCGCTTCCGCGAGAAGCGGGTCGAGGGTCGAGTCGGCGGCTCCAAGGGGCAGAAGACCGCCAGCTACGCCTACAGCCTGTCGTTCGCCGTCGCCGTGGCCGAGGGGCCGATAGATGGCCTGGGCCGGGTCTGGGCCGACGGCAAGGTCATGGACATGACCGGCGTGACCATGCGCCTGCATCGCGGGACCGAGGACCAGGCCCCCGACCCGCTGATCGCCGCCATCGAGAGTGACGCGCCAGCCTATCGCGGTGTCGCCTACGTCGTGTTCGAGGACCTGCCGCTGGAATCCTTCGGCAACCGGCCGCCGCAGCTGTCGTTCGAGGTGTTCCGCCGGCCGCGCGCCCCCGGGACCCTCGGGCTGGAAGACCGGCTGAAGGGCGTTTGCCTGATCCCCGGCGCGGGCGAGTTCGTCTACGCCACGCAAGCCGTGCTGCGTCGCGAGGGCCTGACCCGCACGGCGTCCGAGAGCGTCCACAACGCCGAGGGACGTCCGGATCTTGTGGTGGCGCTGGACCAGCTGCAGGCCCAGCTGCCCGCCGTCGATCACGTGACCCTGGTCGTGGCCTGGTTCGGGACCGACCTGAACTGCGGCCAGTGCGAGATCCGTCCCGGCGTCGAGCAGGCGGCCAAGGACACCCTGCCGATCGCCTGGAGCGTGGCGGGCGTCGACCGCGGCGGCGCGCACCTGATCTCCTTGAAGGCCGGCGCCCCGGCCTATGGCGGCACGCCGGCCGACGCGGTCGTGCTGCAGGCCATCGGCGAGCTGAAGCGGCGCGGCCTGAAGGTGACCCTCTATCCGTTCATCCTGATGGACACGCCCACCTACCCGTGGCGTGGCCGGATCACTTGCGAGGCCGGCGTCGACGGGACGGCGGCGGCGACCAGCCAGGTGAACGCCTTCTTCGATGGCGAGTGGGGCTTGCGGCGGATGGTGCTGCATCAGGCGTCGCTGGCCGCGCAAGCCGGCGGCGTCGACGGCTTCGTCCTCGGCTCGGAGCTGCGCGGCCTGACCACGGTGCGCGGCGCGGGCGGGACCTATCCGGCGGTCGCCAAGCTGAAGAGCCTGGCCGCCGAGGTCCGCGCCGTCGTCGGTCCCACGACCAAGCTGGGCTACGCGGCCGACTGGAGCGAGTATTTCGGCCACCAGCCGGGCGGCGGTCACGCGGTGTTCCACCTCGACCCGCTGTGGGCCGATCCGAACATCGATTTCGTCGGCGTCGACTGGTACCCGCCGGTCACCGACTGGCGCGAGGGCGAGGCCCATCTCGACGCGGACGCCGGCTTCCTGGGCTTGCGCGACCCGGCCTATCTGCGGGCTGGGCTGACCGGCGGCGAGAGCTTCGACTGGTACTATGCCAGCCCGGCCGATCGCGACGCCCAGGTCCGCGCGCCGATCACCGACGGCGCCCATGGCGAGCCGTGGATCTGGCGGGCCAAGGACCTCAAGTCGTGGTGGAGCAACCCGCATCACGACCGACCGGGCGGCGTGCGCTCGGCCACGCCCACGGCCTGGATCCCGATGTCCAAGCCGATCCGCCTGACCGAGTTCGGCTGCCCCGCCGTCGACAAGGGCGCCAACGCCCCGAACCTGTTCGTCGATCCCAAGAGCGCCGAGAGCGGCCTGCCGCCGTACTCGACCGGCGAGCGCGACGACTTCGGCCAGCGGCGCTATCTGGAGACCGTGCTGGCCTGGCTGGAGGAGCCGGCCGCCAATCCCGTCTCGCCGCTCTATGGCGGGCCGATGATCGAGAGCGCCAGCGCCTGGTGCTGGGACGCGCGGCCGTTCCCCGACTTCCCGGCGCGCGCCGACGTCTGGAGCGACGGCGACAACTGGACCCTGGGCCACTGGCTGACCGGCCGGGCGGGCATCGCGCCGCTGCCGGAGCTGATCGAGGCCCTGGGCGCGCGGGCCGGCGTGGCGATCGATCCGGGCGAGGCGGGCGGGAGCGTCGGCGGCTATGTCGTCGACCGGCCGATGCGCCTGCGCGACGCGCTGACGCCCCTGACCGAGGCCTTCGCCCTGGATCCGGTCGAGCGCGGCGATCACGTGAAGATGCTGGCGCGCGCGGGCCGCGCCGTCGGGGTGTTGGCCGAGGACGACCTGGCTCTGCCCGACGACGCGCCCCGCGAGACGCAGACCCGCGCGCTCGACCCCGCCGCCGAGGCTCTGCGCCTGCGGTTCCTGGACGCCGCCCGCGACTACCAGGTCGGAGCGCTGATCGTCCGCCGCGAGGCCGGGCAGGGGACCCGCGACGCCGACGCCCCGATCGTGCTGGCGGCTTCCGAGGCCGAGGCCGTCGCCCGCCGGATGCTGGCCGCCGACGCGGCGGCGCGGCGTTCGCGGATCGTGCATCTGTCGCCCTCGGCGGCTCTGCGGCTAGAGGCGGGCGACCGCCTGAGCCTGGACGGCGCGACTTGGCGTATTCAGCGGCTGGATCTCGACGAGCGGCCGCGCGCCACCCTGGTTCCGACCGTGGCCGAGATCGGGGTGGGCGGCGGTGTCGATTGGACGCCGGCCCCGCCGCGCGATCCGCCGTCGCCGCCGGTGCTCCACGTGCTGGACCTGCCGGCCGACGGTGCTCTGACCGACGATCCGAGGCCGCTGGTCGCCGCCGCGAGCGAGCCGTGGCGGCCGCTGGAGGTTCATGCCGGCGCCGGGGTCGAGACCTTGAAGCTCCGCGCCCGCATCGCCAGCCCGGCGACCCTGGGCGAGACGCTGTCCGACCTGCCGCCGGCCTCGCCGCATCGCCTCGACCGCGCGGGCCGCCTGACCGTGCGGCTGGAAGGTCGGAGTCTGGCCTCCGCGCCGCTGGCCGCCGTGCTGGCCGGCGACAACGCCCTGGCCGTCCGCGCCCCGTCCGGCGACTGGGAGGTGATCGCCTTCCAGGCCGCCGAGCTGGTCGCGCCGGACGTCTGGCGGCTCTCGGGCCTGCTGCGCGGCCAGCGCGACGGCGCGGCGAGCGAAGCCCTGATCCCCGCCGGCGCGCCGGCCGTGCTGCTGGACGCGGCGGCGGTCCGGCTGGACGTCGCCGCCTTCGAGCGTGGGACGCCGCTGATCGTTCGCGCCGCGCCGGCGGGCGGCCCGCCCTCGGGGCCGGCGATGACGGAAATCTCGACGACCTGGGACGGTCGCGCCCTGCGTCCGCTGGCGCCGGCGCACCTGCGCAAGCGCTGGGTCGGCGGTGACCTGCAACTGGCCTGGATCCGCCGCGCCCGGCTCGGCGGCGACGTCTGGGAGGGCGACGTCCCGTTGAGCGAGGGCGCCGAGCGCTATCGGGTGCGGGTGCTGGACGGCGCGGTCGTGCTGCGCGAGGCCGAGGTTCTGGGGCCGGCCTTCATCTACACCGCCGCCATGCGGACGGCCGACGGGCCCTTGGCGGACGGGCGGATCGAGGTCGCCCAAGGCTCGTCGCTTTACGGCTGGGGCGTCCCGGTGACGACACTTATGTGATAAATTAGCCACACGGGGTCTTGCGCGGCGCGCTGGACGTTCTAGATGGAGGGCGGTAACCCAACCTCCCCGTTTCTTGGGCCCCCTTCTGCAGAGGACACTCCTTGGCGCGCGACCCCTATCAGGAACTCGGCGTTTCCCGCACCGCGACCGCGGACGAGATCCGCAAGGCGTTCCGCAAGCTCGCCAAGGCCCACCATCCGGACGCCAATCCGGGGGACAAGAAGGCGGAAGAGAAGTTCAAGACGGTCAGCGCCGCGTTCGACATCATCGGCGACGCCGAGAAGCGCAAGAAGTTCGACCTGGGCCAGATCGACGCCGACGGTCGCGAAACCGCGCGGGGCTTCGGCGGCCAGCCTGGCAACGGCCCCTTCAACGCCGGCGGCTTCGGTCGCGGCGGGTTCCACCGTGACGAGGGACCGGAGATCGATCTCTCGGACCTGTTCGGCGGCATGTTCGGCCAAGGCGGCGCCCAGGCCGGCGGACGCGGCCCGTTCGGCGGCGGGGCCGGCGGAGGCTTCTCGTCCAAGGGCGCGGACATCAAGGCGCGCCTCGACATCGACCTGGAAGACGCCATCAAGGGCGGCAAGAAGCGCGTGGCCTTCTCGGACGGCCGCACGATCGACGTCACCATCCCGACCGGCGCCCAGGAAGGCCAGACCCTGCGTCTGAAGGGCCAGGGCAGCCTCGGCCGCGGCGGCCAGGGCGACGCGCTGATCGAGCTCTCGATCAAGCCGCACCCGATCTATCGCCGCGAGGGCGACGCCCTGGTCATGGACCTGCCGATCTCGATCCCCGACGCGGTGCTGGGCGGCAAGGTCGAGGCCCCGACCCCGGACGGCAATGTGATGCTGAACGTGCCCAAGGGCAGCAACAGCGGCCAGACGCTCCGCCTGAAGGGCCGCGGCATGCCCGACGCCAAGGGCAAGCGCGGCGACCTGCTGGCCAAGCTGGTGGTGACGTTGCCGGAGACGGTCGATCCGGACCTGGAGAAGTTCGCGGAGGCCTGGCGGGATCAGAAGCCCTACACGCCGAAGCGGAAGTAGCCTGGCCTCTGACGACCCGACGGCGGGCCGCCCTTGCGGCGCCCGTTGGTCGAGTTCCTGTTGAATCCAGCGAAGCTTCTCGCGATCCGTGTTAGAGTGACGCCATTGATCGGCGGCCTCCCCGTTCCTGGCCGCCTGACCTCACGGACACTCTGCCCGGGTATGACTCTCGTTTCGAGAGCCTCCGGTTCTCAGAACGGCCAACCATGGTTGCCGCCACCCCGCTCCATCCCGACGCCACGCTGAACCTCGCCCTGGCGCTCGTGGGCTCTTCCAGCGCGCCATTGTTGCTGTTGGACGGGGACCTTTCGGTGATCGCGGCCAGCCTGTCGTTCTGCGAGGCCTTCGAGATCGATCCTTCGAGCGTGGCCGGTCGCCCGCTGTTCGCGCTTGGCGACGGCGCGTGGGATGTGCCGCAACTACGCGTCCTGCTCGGCGCCACGGCGCGGGGCGACGCCGACATCCAGGCCTACGAGATGGACTTCAAGAGCGTCGGCCGGGGAACGCGGCGCCTGGTCCTGAACGTCAAGAAACTCGACTATGGGGACCGCGACCACGTTCGTCTGGTGGTGGCGGTGCTCGACCTCACGGACGCGCGGGCGGCCGAAAAGCTGCGGGACGCCCTGTTGCACGAAAAGGACGGGCTGCTGCGCGAGAAAGGCGTCCTCCTGCAGGAGGTCCAGCATCGCGTCGCCAACAGCCTTCAGATCATCGCCAGCGTGCTGCTGCAAAGCGCCCGTAAGGTGCAGTTGGAGGAAACCCGCGTCCATCTGCAGGACGCCCACAACCGGGTGATGTCCATCGCCTCGGTGCAGCAGCAATTGGCGGTCTCGAGGCTCGGCGACGTCGCGCTTCGCCCCTATCTCGAACAGCTCTGCCAAAGCCTGGGCGCGTCGATGATCCGCGACCGCGACCAGCTCTCGATCGAGGTGGACGCCGATGACAGCGCGACCAGCGCCGCCATCTCGGTGAGTCTGGGCCTGATCGTCACCGAACTGGTGATCAACGCGCTCAAGCACGCCTTTCCGGGGCATCGCGAGGGCAAGATCGTGGTCGCCTATCACGGCGCGCCGTCGAGCTGGTCTCTGACGGTCAGCGATAACGGCGTCGGGATGCCCAAGGACGCCGAGAGCGCCAAGGCGGGCCTCGGCACGAGCATCATCCAGGCGCTGGCGGCGCAGTTGCAGGCCGAGTTGAAAGTCTCCGACGTCGGCCCGGGGACGAAGGTCGCGGTCGTTCACACCCGCTCTTCCGACATCGACGCCGCCGCCGCGTGACCGAGAGAGCCGGCCGCCTGTTCGCGACGTGACCGTTCGCGCCGGAACCTGGCCGTCCTGTTCGTTCCGGGCGTGTCCGGTCGTGACAGAACGTCGCGGCCCGTTCATAACCCGGACGTTCAGTCTCCATTCAGCCGCGACCCGTTAGACCGGAGAGCATGAAAACGATCCGCGCCATCATCGTCGCCGCCGCGCTGGCCGCCGCCCTACCGGGCGCGGCGTGGGCGCAGCGTCATGACCGAGGTCCCGACTCGCTGGGCGCCGACTGGCGCGCGCAGTCGGACCAGGCCCGAGGCGGCGTGCAGTCGGGTCAGCTGGTGCCGCTGTCGCGGGTGATCGACATGATCGGCCGCCGCGTGCCCGGCCGTGTGCTGGACGCCGGCCTGGAAGGCTCGAACTATCGCGTGCGCTGGGCCGCCGCCGACGGCCGCCGCATCGACTTCATCGTCGACGCGCGGACCGGGCAGATCATCAGCGGCGGCTAAGGAGTCTTCCATGCGTATCCTGCTCGTCGAGGACGATCCCGACCTGTCGCGTCAGCTGAAGCTGACCCTGGGCGACGCTGGCTATGCCGTCGACCACGCCCCGGACGGCGAGGAAGCCCAGTTCCTGGGCGAGACCGAGCCCTATGACGCGGTGATCCTCGACCTGGGCCTGCCCAAGGTGGACGGCGTGTCGGTGCTGGAGCGCTGGCGCCGCGGCAATGTCGCGACGCCGGTGCTGATCCTGACCGCGCGCGGCGCCTGGAGCGACAAGGTCGCCGGCTTCGACGCCGGGGCCGACGACTACCTGGCCAAGCCGTTCCATACCGAGGAACTGCTGGCCCGCCTGCGCGCCCTGCTGCGCCGCTCGGCCGGCCATGCCGCGCCCTCGCTCTCCTGCGGAGCGTTGCGCCTGGACCCCCGCGCCGCCCGCGCCAGCGTCAACGGCGAGCCGCTGCGCCTGACCTCGCTGGAATACCGCCTGCTGCACTACATGATGATGCACCAGGGCCGGGTGATCGGCCGCACCGAGCTGGTCGAGCACCTGTACGACCAGGACTTCGACCGCGACAGCAACACCATCGAAGTGTTCATCGGCCGTCTGCGCAAGAAGCTGGGCGCCGACCGGATCGAGACCGTCCGCGGCCTGGGCTATCGCCTGACGCCGCTGGAAGGCGAGACGGCGTGACAGCCCGCGGGTCCGCCCTCGTCCTTCGACAAGCTCAGGATGAGGGCTACTGCTGCGCTGTATTTGAAATCCCCGTCCTGAGCCTGTCGAAGGACGAGGATTTCAGCTTCCAGAGCGCCTGATGCTGGACCTGCGCCGCCGTTCGCTGGTCCGCCGCCTGGTCCTGATCGCCGGGATCTGGAACTTGCTGGTCGTGCTGATCGCCGGGGTGTTCCTGACGGCTCAGTTCCGCAGCGCCGCCATCCGGCGCTTCGACCAGTCCCTGGCCGTTCTGACCGACGACCTCTATGCCGGCTCGACGGTGGAGGACGGGCAGCTACGCGCGCCGTTCCTGACCGACATCCGCGCCACGCGCGCCTATTCCGGCCGCTACTGGGTGATCCTGGACAAGCGGCCCGACGGATCGATGGGGCCGGTCGCGCGCTCTCGCTCGCTGTTCGACAGCGACCTGATGCTGTCGTCCAAGCAGATCGACCGGCTGGACGCCGCCCCGGGCCAGACCCAGTACTTCAACATGCGCGGCCCGCAGGACAAGCCGCTGCGCGCCGCCGCCATCCTGGCCCGCCTGCCGGGCTATGCCGACCCGGTGGTGTTCCTGGCCGCCGAGGACCGCACGCCGATCGACGCCGACGCCGACCGCTTCGCCGGCGTCACGGCCATCGCCCTGGCGATCCTGGCCGGCGGCCTGGTGCTGGCGACGGTGGTGCAGGTGCGTTTCGGCCTCACGCCGCTGTTCCGCCTGCGCCGCGAGGTGGCGGCCGTGCGCCGGGGCAAGGCCGAGCGGGTCGACGGGGTCTATCCGGAGGAGCTGGAGCCGCTGGCGGTCGAGCTGAACGCCCTCCTGGCTCATAACCAGGAGGTCGTCGAGCGCCAGCGCACCCACGTCGGCAACCTGGCCCACGCCCTGAAGACGCCGCTGTCGGTGATGCTGACCGAGGCCTCCCAGCAGCCGGGCCAGCTGGCCGAGGTGGTCGAGCGCCAGGCCCAGACCATGCGCGAGCAGGTCGACCACCATCTGCGCCGGGCCCGGGCCGCCGCCCGCTCGCAGACCTCGGGCGAGCGCACGCCGGTCGAGCCGATCCTGGACGAGCTGGCCGTGACCCTGGAGCGGATCTTCCAAGACAAGGGTGTCGAGATCGACTGGCGCTGCCCCGAGGACCTCTGCTTCCAGGGCGAGAAGCAGGACTTCATGGAACTGGCCGGCAACGTGATGGAGAACGCCGGCAAGTGGTGCCGGGGTCGGATCCGCGCCGAGGCCGCGCCGTCGGGCGAGGCGCGGATGCTGCTGACCGTCGACGACGACGGTCCCGGCCTGCCGCCCGAGGAACGCGCCCAGGCCCTGAAGCGAGGGCAGCGGCTCGACGAAAACGCGCCCGGATCAGGCTTGGGCCTGTCGATCGTCGATGAATTGACCCGCGCCTATGGCGGATCGGTGCAGCTTGGTGAATCGCCGATGGGCGGATTGCGCGTGACCCTGGATCTGCCGCGGGCTCAAGCTTAACTTCGGCTTGCGTTCAATTGTTACGGGGCGGGCCTGCCATGCACGTGATGCCCGTGGCCTAAACTTCTGGTGGATAAAGGCTTTCAAACCGGGACACGCGGTCGCGGCCCGGGTGAATTTTTCACGATTTCGGAAATCCTTAACCTCGTTCCGAACATGGTTGACGCCTGTCGGAATCGGTTGCGCCGACACGGGGGACCATGGCCGCCATCGCCGCGCACAAATTGCAGATCATCCGGACGCTGGTGGAAACCGCTCCGGACGCGGCGCTGCGCAGCCTGGAGCTGGCCCTGTCGAGCGCCGGCGCGACCGGCTCCCTGGCCGCCGTGCGCGGCCTGGTCGAGGACGAGACCGCCCATCGCTTCATCCGCAACAACATCCTGGGCCCTATCGTGCCGCTGTGCGCCACGCGCCGCGAGGGCCAGGTTCAGTTCCCTTCGGCGGTGCTGCCGCGCCTGTGGCGGGCCCTGAGGTCCGTGGCCCCCTCGCGGGTCGAGGAGGCCGCCGCCAAGTGCAATCCATGGGATCTCGAACAGGGCGTGCCCGACGTGTTCGACGAACTCTGCAAGACCGCCGCCGCTGGCCTGCGCGATCCCGAGAACGCCGCCTTCGACAGCGTGCGCTCGATCTGCGACCCTGAGCAGCTGGCCATGTGCCTGCAGCTGTCGGCCATCACCCGCTCGTGCTTGCCCAAGCTGTCGGAATGGGTCAGCCGCATGTCGGACGAGCGCGCCGCCGCCGCGCGCCTGGCCTATCGCGACGCCTGCCGGATCAGTGATGACGCCGGTCCTCTGATGCTGGACATCCTGTCGGCGCACCTGCCGGACGACTGGCGCATCCTGCGGGTGATCTCGGCGGTCATGGACCGGCCCAGCGATCGCTACCTGGCCTCGTCGGAGGTCAAGGCGTTCGGCGAGCGCGTGCTGGCCGAGATCGACGCCTCCATCGTTCAGGTCGAGACCTTCAACTTCTCTGACGGCGAGCGGGCGGGCCGCGCGGCCGCCCAGGCCGCCCACCGGGTCCAGCTGCAGATCGCCGAGTTCCAGCAGTCGGTCGACGTCGCCAAGGACGGCCCGTGGGGCAAGCGTCTGGCCCGGCACAAGCAGGCGATGGCCAAGGCGTGCGAGCAGCGCATGGACCAGGCCGACAAGACGCTGGAAGCGGCCCTGCCGCTGCGGTCGCTGTCGATGATGTCCAAGAAGGGCAGCAAGGGCGCGGCCAAGCTGACCGACGAACCGGACGAGGCGATGATCCGCCGCGCCCAGTCGGCGCTGGCCTTCATCGCCGAACTGCGCGCGTGCGCCGACAAGGCCGGCTACGGCAGCTCGCGCAACAAGGTCCTGGAAAAGCTGAACAGCCGCCTCGATCCCTATATCGAGGATGTCCTGCACGTCGCCCGCACGGGCGACGGCGGCGACGCGGGGCTGGCCGTGAAGTACCTGGACGTCGCCGCCGGCTTCGTCGCCTACACCCGCGACCATAAGACCGCCGAGATCGTGCGACGCCGCGCCGCGGCGGCGATCGCGGCCTGACAAACCTGGTCTTTCGGCCGCCCTTACGCACTTTTCCTACTAACGGCGGACGCGGGAACACGCTACCACGCGGCCATGATCGCTTTCTGGATCGCCGCGGCGGGGCTGTCGGCCGCGACGGCGGGGCTGGTGCTGCGCGGCGCGGCGCGCGCCCGGCCCGTCGACGACGCCCAGGCCAGGCTTGAACCGCATCGCCGCCGTCTGGCCGAGGTCGAGCGCCTGGCCATAGACGGCCTGCTGGCCGAATCCGAACTCAAGGCCGCCCGCGCCGAGGCGGGACGCGGCCTGCTGGCCGCCGCCGACCAGGCCGAGACTTGGGCGCGCGACGGCGCTGGTCCCCGCAAGGCGGTGGTGATCGCCGTCGGCGCGGCCTGCGTCGCCGCCGTCGGCCTCTATGTGACCGTGGGCAAGCCGGAAATGGCCGACCAGCCCTACGCCAAGCGCGTGGCCGAGTGGAAGGCCGCCGATCCGGCCACGCTGGAACCCGCCAAGATCGCCGCCGTGCTGGAAGGCGTCGCCGCCGAGCGGCCGAGCGATCCCGAGCCGCTGGTGTTCCTGGCCAAGGCCCGCGCCGCGGCCGGCGACCTGCCCGGCGCCGAGGCCGCCCTGCGCAGGGCTGTCCGCCTGGCGCCCAAGCGCGGCGATCTCTGGAGTCTCCTGGGCGAGACCTTCGTCATGGAAGCCAGGGGCCAGGTCGGGGCCGACGCCAAGCTGGCCTTCGGCGAGGCGCTGAAGGTCGCCCCGAACGACATCCGCGCCCGCTATTACCTCGGCCGTGGCAAGGTCGCCGACGGCGACGTGGCCGGCGGTCTCGCCGACTGGCGCGCCCTGGCGGCCAGCCTGCCGGCCAACGACCCGGGCCGCACGGCGCTGGGCCGGGAAATCGCCCAGGTCGAGGCCCAGGGCCGCCTGCCCAGCGACCAGCCGGCCGCCGACGCCAATCCGCAGGTCCAGGGCATGATCGTCGGCATGGTCGAGGGCCTGGCCGCGCGTCTGGCCCAATCGCCCGACGATCCGGACGGCTGGGTCCGCCTGGTCCGCGCCTACGCCGTGCTGGGCGAGAGCGCCAAGCGCGACGCGGCGCTGGCCTCGGCCACGGCCCGCTTCAAGGATCAGCCCAAGGTGCTGTCGGCCCTGCGCCAGGCCGCCGACACGCCCGCTCAGAAGATTACCCAGCCATGAGTTTCTGGCCCAAATCGCGGAAGGCGCGCCGTCGCCTGACCATCTTGCTGGCCATCGCGCCGGTGCTGGCCCTGGCCGTGGGCCTGGCCCTCTACGGCCTGCGCGACAGCATCTCGCTGTTCTACACGCCGGCCCAGGCCAAGGAGGCCCACGTCGCCCCCGGCCGCAAGGTCCAGCTGGGCGGCCTGGTTCAGCACGGCAGCGTGGTCAAGCATCCCGGCGGCGATGTCGATTTCGTGGTGGCCGACCACAAGGCCACGGCGAAGGTGACCTATCACGGCGACCTGCCGGACCTGTTCCGCGAGGGGCAGGGGATCGTCGCCGACGGCGCGTTCAATGAAAGCGGCGTCTTCGTCGCCAAGCAGGTGCTGGCCAAGCACGACGAGCGCTACATGCCGCGCGACGTCGCCAAGGCGCTGAAGAAGCAGGGCGAGTGGCGCGGCGAGGGCGCGGGGGCTCCGAGCTATGGATCCTCCCCCCAAGGGGGAGGCGGTCGCGAAGCGACCGGTGGGGGAAGTTCTGCCGCCCCGGCCACGCCCCCCTCCGACCTTCGGTCGCCTCCCCCACGGGGGGAGGATCGTCGATGATCGTCGAACTGGGCGCCTTCGCCCTGATCCTGTCGCTGATGCTGTCTGTCGCCCAGACCGGACTGTCGGCCGTCGGCGGCGCGCGGCGTTCGCCGGTGCTGGCCGGGGCCGGACGCGGCGCGGCGGTGGCGACCTTCGTGGCCGTGGCCGTGGCCTTCGCGGCCCTGATCCACGCCTTCGTGGTGTCGGACTTCTCGGTGGCCAACGTCGCCGCCAACTCCCACACCGCCAAGCCGCTGCTCTACAAGGTGGCCGGGGCCTGGGGCAGCCACGAGGGCTCGATGCTGCTGTGGTGCCTGGTTCTGACCGGGTACGGCGCGGCCATGGCCTTCTTCGGCGACAGCCTGCCGCCGCGCCTGCGCGCCTACGCCATCGCCATCCAGGGCGCGCTGGGCGTGATGTTCCTGGCCTATACCGTGTTCGCCTCGAATCCTCTGACCCGCCTGGTCGATGTCCCGGTCGAGGGCCGGTCGCTCAATCCGCTGCTGCAGGACTGGGCCTTGGCCGTCCACCCGCCGTTCCTCTACAGCGGCTATGTCGGCTTCTCGGTGGTCTATTCCCTGTCGCTGGCGGCCCTGATCGAGGGGCGGATCGACGCGGCCTGGGCCCGCTGGGTGCGGCCCTGGACCCTGGCCGCCTGGAGCCTGCTGACCATCGGCATCACGCTCGGCGCCTTCTGGGCCTATTACGAACTGGGCTGGGGCGGCTGGTGGTTCTGGGATCCGGTCGAGAACGCCAGCTTCATGCCGTGGCTGATCGGGGCGGCCCTGCTGCACTCGGCCATCGTCACCGAAAGGCGCGGGGCGCTGCCGGGCTGGACCGCGTTCCTGGCCCTGGCGGCCTTCACCTTCTCGATGCTGGGCGCCTTCCTGGTGCGCTCGGGCGTGCTGACCAGCGTCCACGCCTTCGCCGTCGACCCGACCCGCGGCGTGCTGCTGCTGATCATGATGGGCGTCGCGGCGGGCGCGGGTTTCCTGCTGTTCGGCCTGCGCGCCGGCAGCCTGAATCCCGGCGGCCAGTTCCGCCCCGTGAGCCGTGAGAGCGCCATCGTGCTCAACAACATCCTGCTGTCGACGGCGACGGCGGTGGTGCTGTTGGGCACGCTCTATCCGCTGATCCGCGAGGCCATGGACGGCGAGGCCGTCTCGGTCGGCGCGCCGTTCTTCAACCTGACCTTCGTGCCGCTGATGGTGCTGGCCTTCGCCGTACTGCCGGCCGGACCCCTGCTGGCCTGGAAGCGTGGCGATGCGAAAAGCGTGGCCCGCAAGCTGTGGATCGTCCTGGCCGTCGCCGCCGCGCTGGGCCTTGTCGCCTACGGCGTCGTCCAGCCGCGCAAGGCCCTGGCCAGCGCGGGCCTGGCGCTCGGCTTCTGGCTGCTGGGCGGGGCGCTGCTGGAGATGAGCGAGCGCTTGAAACTGTTCCGCGCGCCCGCCGCCGAGAGCGCCCGTCGCGCCAAGGGGCTGCCGCGCGGCGCCTGGGGCACGACCCTGGCCCACGCCGGTCTCGGAATCTTCGTGCTGGGGGCCTCGTTCGAGACCGCATGGCGCGTCGAAGCCGCTCAGGCGCTGAGTCTCAACGATAGCCACGCCCTGGGCGCCTACACCCTGACCCTGACCGACGTCGGCACGGTCGAGGGCCCGAACTACCTGGCCGAGCGCGGGATCGTGAAGATCGTCGACAAGGCCGGCAACGAGATCTGCCACGCCGAGCCCGAGCGCCGCTTCTATCCGACCGGGTCGCAGACCACCTCGGAAGTCGCCATCTGTCCGCGCATGCTGGACGACATCTATGTCGTGCTGGGCGAGCGCCGGGCGGGCGAGGGCGGCAAGCCGGCCTGGCTGGTGCGCGCCTATGTGAACCCGTGGGTGCGGCTGATCTTCCTGGGGCCGCTGATCATGGCCCTGGGCGGCGCCGTGTCGCTGTCCGATCGCCGCGTGCGCCTGGGCGTCGGCCGCCGCGCCGGTGAGGTCGTGTCGTGAGCCGCGTCCGCGCCCTGCTGGTGGCCCTGGCCGCCGTCGCCCTGATGGGCAGCGCCTCGGAACCCACCGAGCGTCTGCCCGATCCGGCGCAGGAGGCCCGCGCCCGCGTCCTCTTCAAGGAAGTGCGCTGCCTGGTCTGTCAGAACGAGTCGATCGACGACTCCGAGGCCCAGCTGGCCGGCGACCTGCGACGAATTGTCCGCGAACAGGTCAAGGCGGGCCGCAGCGATGGCGAGATCCGCGCGTTTCTTGTGCAGCGTTATGGTGAGTTCGTGCTGCTGAAGCCGCGCTTTTCCGCTGGCAATGCAGCGCTTTGGCTGGCGCCGGTCGGTGTTCTGCTGGTGGGCGGCGTCCTGATGGTCGGCCTTCTGCGGCGTCGCCAGACGGTCGAGACAGAGCTTTCGCAGGACGAAGAAGACCGCGTCGCTAAATTGCTGCAAGACGATTGACACGATTGCGCCGAAATGGAGCCGCAAGAAGCGGGCTCCAATGACGCGAAGGTAATCCGAGAACCATTGCACCTTTCGCCGTCACGACTAGGTTCTCAGATCCAAAGGGACCGCGCGCGGGACGCGCGGGTGAGGAAAGCAGAGAATGACCGCTAGGAAGTCGGGTTTCGTTGTGGGCGCCATCGCTGGCGCGGGCGTGGCTTGCGCCGCTCTGGCCGGTGTGGGCATGCGCATGGGAACGGCGGCCGCCGAGGCCCCCGTGGCCCGTCCGGCCGTGGCCGGTTCGCCGTCGTTCGCGCCGCCGCCGGGCGCGCCTTTGTCGTTCGCCGACATCTTCGAGAAGGTTTCGCCCGCGGTCGTCCAGATCAACGTGACCTCCAAGGCCTCGCCGCAGGCGCTGCGCATTCCGGGTCTGGAAGGTTTCGACATCGTGCCGCGCGGCCAGAAGGGCAAGCCGGGCCAGGACGGTGAGGACGGCGACACGCCGACCACGCCGAAGCAGCAGTCGGCCGGTTCGGGCTTCTTCATCTCGGCCGACGGCTACATCGTCACCAACAACCACGTCGTGGCCGACGCCGACGACATCCAGGTGGTGATGAAGGACGGCCGCGAGCTAAAGGCCACCCTGGTCGGGCGCGACGAAGGCACCGATCTGGCGGTGGTCAAGGTCATCGACCCCAAGGCCAAGGGCGCGGACTTCCCATATGTGAACTTCGAGAACCAGGCCAAGCCGCGGGTCGGCGACTGGGTCATCACCATCGGCAACCCGTTCGGCCTGGGCGGCACGGCGACGGCCGGCATCATCTCGGCCTATGGCCGCGACCTGGGCGACAACACCTCGTCGTTCGTCAACTACATCCAGATCGACGCGCCGATCAACCGGGGCAACTCGGGCGGTCCCAGCTTCGACATCTATGGCCGGGTGATCGGCGTCAACAGCGCCATCTACTCGCCGTCGGGCGGCTCGGTCGGCATCGGCTTCGCCATTCCGGCGGACATCGCCGAGGCCACCGCCAAGCAGCTGATCTCGGGCGGCAAGGTCGTTCGCGGCTATATCGGCGTCACCATCCAGGACTTCAGCGCCGAGTCGGCCGAGGCCCTGGGCCTGAAGGACGTGAAGGGCGCGATCGTCGCCGAGCTGGTCCCGGGCGGTCCCGCCGCCAAGGCTGGCCTGCTGCCGGACGACATCCTGACCGGCGTCAACGGCGTGACGATCACCAACCGCTCGGAACTGACCCGCGAAGTGGCCAAGGCCCGTCCGGGCGAGAGCATCAAGATGTCGATCATCCGTGACGGCAAGCCGCGCGTGGTCGACGTCAAGTCGGGCACCCGTCCGGCCGAGAACGCTCTTGGCCTGAACGACGACGACGACGACAAGGATGGCGGCGCCGCGCCCACCCCGGACAAGCCCGTCAGCCAGAAGGTCGACGCCCTGGGTCTCACGCTCGGCCCGATCGATCCGGCCTCGCGCCAGACTTACAAGATCGACAGCGAGATCAAGGGCCTGCTGATCACCGGCGTGAAGGGCGACAGCGACGCCGGCGAGAAGGGCCTGGCCAAGGGTGACGTCCTGTCGAACATCAACGGCATGGCGGTGAACAGCGTCGTCGACGTCAACAACGCCGTGGCCTCGGCCAAGAAGGCCGGCCGCAACAGCGTGCTGGTCAAGGTGATCCGCCAGAACCGCCCGGTCTTCGTGCCGCTGAAGATCGCGCCGTAAGGCTGGCGCTTGAAATCCTCGTCCTTCGACACGCTCAGGATGAGGATTTCACGGCGACCGCGGTAGTCTCACCCTGAGCCCGTCGAAGGGCGAGGGCGGACCAACGATCGGCCCCGCTTCGGATCTCCGGAGCGGGGCTTTTTCTGTCCAAGGTTTAAGTTACGGCGCTCGCCGAAACCGCTATTGCAAGAGCAACTATCGCGCGATGCGTGGAATCGGGGGAACGTCGATCGTTCCGCCATTCCGCCCGAGCGCATGAGGGGCTCTGACGATGCGTATTCTGATTATCGAGGACGATCTGGAGGCCGCCGCCGCCATGGCCCACGGCCTGACGGAGGCCGGCTACGACGTCCAGCACGCGCCCGACGGCGAGGCTGGCCTGGCCGAGGCCCAGAAGGGCGGCTACGACGTCCTGGTCGTCGACCGCATGATGCCCAAGCTTGATGGTGTCCAAGTCGTCGAAACCCTGCGCCGCGAGGGCGACCAGACGCCGGTGCTGTTCCTGTCGGCCCTGGGCGAGGTCAACGACCGCGTGGTGGGCCTGAAGGCGGGCGCCGACGATTACCTGGTCAAGCCGTACGCCTTCCCCGAGCTGATGGCCCGCGTCGAGGCCCTGTCGCGCCGCCGCGAGACCGGCGCCGTCGCCACGACCCTGAAGGTGGGCGAGCTGGAGATGAACCTGATCAACCGGACGGTCCATCGCCAGGGCAAGGAGATCGACCTGCAGCCGCGCGAATTCCAGCTGCTGGAGTTCATGATGCGCCACGCCGGCCAGTCGGTGACGCGCACCATGCTGCTGGAGAAGGTCTGGGAATACCACTTCGACCCGCAGACCAACGTCATCGACGTGCACATCTCGCGCCTGCGCAGCAAGATCGACAAGGGCTTCGACCGGGCCATGCTGCAGACCGTGCGCGGAGCCGGCTACCGGCTCGATCCGTAGGCGATGCGAGGGCGGCGTGGTAGGATCAGACCATGAACAAGCTGACTAAGCCTGTCACGCCGCCGCAAGATGCGTTCGAGACTTCGATGTCCGACGCTGGCGTGGACGCTTGGATCAACCGTAACCGCGAGGCGCTTACGGTTCTCATTGAGGAAGCCTGGGAAGAGATCGAGCGCGGAGAGTTCGACAATCGCGGTTTCGCCGAGATCATCGCCGAAGGAACCCTGAAGCTCCGCGACGAGCACTAGTCGAGGGGCTGGGGTGGGGCGTGTTCTGAGAGCGAAGGCCGTCAATGGCGACCTTATGGCTATCTTTCGCGAAATCTCTCGAAACAACGGCGCGGCGGTCGCAACGGAACAAGTGGACCGTATCGAAAGCGCGCTCGAACGCTTGGGCGATTTTCCGAACTTGGGTCGGGAGCAACCAGAATTGAGACAGGGCTTGAGGATTTGGTCTGCATCGCCCTGGTTGGTGCTCTACCGCCTCAAGGGCCCTGACGTCGCGATTCTGCGAGTGGTTGATGGCCGCCGAAACCTTCGCGCCATCTTGCGCGGAAAGTCCTAACTCATGCGTCTGCCGCGCCTTCTCCGCACCACGCCGTTCCGGCTGACACTGCTGTTCCTGGCCCTGTTCGCGGCGGCCGCCAGCGCCTTCCTGGGCTACATCTACGTGGCCACGGCGGGCGAGGTGAACCGCCGGGCCCAGGCCGAGATCAGTCGCGAGTTCGAGAGCCTGGAGGCGGCCTATCGCCAGGGCGGCGTCGACGCCCTGAACCAGACCATCGTCGAGCGGGCGACGGGCGAGAAGCCGTTCCTCTATTTCCTGGCCGACAAGAACGGCAAGCGCATCTCGGGCTCGATCGAGGAGTCGCCGGTCAGCGACTTCACCGGCGACGGCCCGCAGTGGGCCAGCTTCAAGGTCACCGAGACCGACCTGGACGGGGCCGAGGTCAAGGCGGCCGCGCGCGGGGTGCAGCAGCGGCTGGACCATGGCGAGATCCTGTTCGTCGGCGCCGATGTCGACGCCTCCGAAGCCTATGTCCGCAAGATCGTCCGGGCGCTGTGGGGCGCCGGGGCGCTGGTCATCCTGCTGGGCATGGCCGGGGGCATCCTGATCAGCCGCAATGTCAGCCGCTCGATGCAGGGGCTGGTGGACGTGGTCAACGACGTGCGGGCCGGCGACCTGCACGCCCGCGCCCGGGTGCGCGGCACGCGCGACGAGTATGACGAACTGGCCGAGGGCCTGAACGACATGCTCGACCGGATCGAACGCCTGATGGGCGGCCTGCGCCACGCCGGCGACGCCATCGCCCACGACCTGCGCTCGCCGCTCACCCGGCTGCGCGCCCGCATGGAGGTCGCCCTGATCGACGCCGAGAACGGCAAGGGCGATCCGGTGGCGGCGCTGGAGACGGCGCTGCAGGACGCCGACGGCGTGCTGAAGACCTTCAACGCGGTGCTGGCCATCGCCCGTCTGCAAGCCGCCGGCTCGGCCCCGGACCAGCGCATTTTCGACGCCTCGGAACTGGCCAGCGACATGGCCGAGCTCTACGCGTTCTCGTGCGAGGACAAGGGCCTGGACTTCAAGGCCGAGATCGTCCCGGCCCTGACCATCAAGGGCAACCGCGAGTTCCTGGCCCAGGCGCTGGCGAACCTGCTCGACAACGCCATCAAATATACACCGGAGGGCGGGGCGATCATGCTGCGCGCGCGGCGCACCTCGTCCGGCGAACTGGAGTTCTCGGTCACCGACACGGGGCCGGGCGTGCCCGAGAGCGACCGCGCCCGCGTGGTCCAGCGCTTCGTGCGCCTGGAGAACAGCCGCAGCGAGCCCGGCGCGGGTCTGGGGCTGTCGCTGGTCCAGGCCGTCGCGGCCTCGCACGGCGGACGGCTGGAGCTGTCGGAAGGGCCGGGCGAGTACAACGGCACGGGCCCGGGCCTCCGGGTGGCCCTGGTGCTGCCGCGGGTGGAGTAGTTTTTGGCTTGAGGAGGGCTTGATGGACCGTCGACAGTTTCTGGCTGGATCACTGCTCGGCGCCGTCGTCGCGCCGTCCGTGGCGCTGGCCCAGACGCAAGCCCCGCCACCCCCGTTCCCGCCCGTCGACGCCAGGAGCGTCTGGCTGGTCGGCGACAGCGCCCCGCCCGATCCCGTGCGCACCGCCACCCGCCTGGCTGAGCTGGTCCAGAAGGGCAAGCCGCGCGACAGCTACCTGTCCGGCGGCGCGGTAGCCGAACTGGAGGCGCGGTTCGCGGCGATGCTGGGCAAGGAGGACTGCGCCTTCCTGCCCACCGGCACCCTGGCCAATCACGTGGCCGTGCGCATCCTGGCCGGCGACGCCACGCGAGTCATCGTCCAGCACGAGAGCCATCTCTATCGCGACGAGAGCGACGCCACCCAGCTGCTCTCCGGGCTGAACCTGGTCAACCTGGCCCCAGGCCGCGCCGGGCCGACGCTGGACGAGATCAAGGCCGCCGTCGACGAGGCCGAGAACGGACCTTACCCCCTGAGGATCGGCGCGATCTCGCTGGAGAGCCCGGTCCGCCGCGTCCATGGGGAGCTGCTGGAGGTGTCGGCCCTGCGCGACATCGCCGCCTACGCCAGGTCCAAGAGTATCCGACTGCACCTGGACGGCGCGCGGCTGCTGCTGGCCCCGCCCAGCTATGACGTGGCCGGCGCGGCGGCGCTGTTCGATACCGTCTATGTCTCGCTCTACAAGTATCTGGACGCGCCGTTCGGGGCGGTGCTGGCCGGTTCCAAGGCCGACATCGCCAAGGCCCGCGCCCTGCGCCATCAGTTCGGCGGCGCGATCTATCAGGGCTGGGAGAGCGCGGTGCTGGCCCTGGCGGCGCTGGACGACTTCCAGGCCCGCCAGAAGGCCGCCTTCGCCACGGCCGACCAGGTGTTCGCCGCGCTGGACAAGGCCGGCGCGGCCAAGCCGAAGCCCGCGCCGAACGCCTCGAACATCCGCCAGCTGGTCGTGAAGCCCAAGGTCGCCGAGGGCCTGTTCGATCGGATGCGCGTGGCCGGCGTACGGCTGCCGAGGCCCGACAAGGACGGCGTGGTCGACTTCTGGATCAACGACACGATCAACCGCCGGCCGGCCGACGACTATGTGAAGCTGTTCCTGGGCTAGGGGGCGGACCTGATCGCGCCCTTCGGACTTGGCCGATGGGTCAGCGGTCTGCCTTCACCCAGACGATCGCGCCGGTATAGGGATCGATCTGCGCGGCCATGCCGAGCCGCAAGTCGCCGGGGTTAGGCCCTCGCGGAGCCACGCTCCAGACGATGACCATGGCTGTGATCGCCAGGAACGTCATCGTGAGGAAACCGGCGATGTCCCGCGTCAGGCTGGGCTCCCGGCGATTCAGCAGCGACACGCGCAGGATCAGCGGATGGGTGGCCCAGCCGCAGGCCAGGGGCGAGACGGCCGCGTTCATCTGGACCTTCATCAGCGCCTTGGCGTAGTCGGCGCGGATGTCGGAGCGCAGGGCCACGACGGTGGCGTCGCAGGCCAGCTCCTGGTCGATGCGCACCAGGCCCGACGCCAGATAGATCATCGGGTTGCACCAGCCCAGCACGCCGATCACGGCGACGACCAGGTTGGCCATCGGATCGCCGCGATTGATGTGGGTGCGCTCGTGCAGCGTGATCATCTCGCGCTCGCGGGCGTCGAAGCGCTCGGCGAAGTCGGACGGCAGCACGATGCGCGGCCACAGGGCCCCGACGACCGCCGGGCCGACCTGGCCCTTGTCGACGCGGCGGTGGAACAGGCGCTCGCGGACAACCAGCACCGCCGTGGCGACCACGCAGCCGGCCAACCACAGCAGGACGAGCTTGCCGGCCCAGGCGCCCCACGGACGGGCCGGATCGCCGATCTCCATGGTTTCGGCCAGGCTGGGGAAGAAGGCGGCGGCCGCGGCGGCCGGCACGATGGCCCACAGGCCGTAGGCGCGGCGCGGTCCGAACAGCTGGCGCGCGGACGGGCGCAGCATCACGACCAGCAGCACGGCGGCGGCGGCGGCGATCTGGGCCCGGACCAGGGCGAGGGCGAAGAGCTCGATCATTGTCGGAGCGGTTCCTGCCGTTTCCTCGGGTTGAATGGTTACAACTGTAATTTCGAACGTCAAGGGCGAGTCTTGTTTGAAGGCCTGCGGCGGGTCACGGTGCCGGCATGACTCGCTTGCCCAACGCGCTCGGTGAACGCCTCGTCCCCTGCGGCCCGATCCTCGACGCCAAGGCCGCCGAGCGGGCCCATGAGATGATCGCCAAGCGCGCCGGCGAGGCCATGGCCGGCGTCGACGCGGCCTGGGACGCTCTGGCGCCGGTGTTCGGCGCCTCGCCCTATCTGGCCAGCCTGGCCCGGCGGGACGGCAAGCGCCTGCCGATGATCCTGGACGGCGATCCGGCGGAGACCCTGGCCGCCACCCTGGCCGCCGCCGAAGCCGTCGCCGCCGAGCCGGACTTCGAGACCGCGCGGCGGGTTCTGCGCGAGCTGAAGGCCGACTTGCATCTGCTGACGGCCCTGTGCGACCTGGGCGGGGTCTGGGACCTGGACCAGGTGACCGGCGCCCTGACCCGCTTCGCCGACGCCACCTTGAAGGCCGCCCTGGCCCAGGCCGTCCGTCAGGAGGTCGATCGCGGCGCGCTTACCCACGTCGGCGAGGGCGAGGACGGTCCCGCGCCGGGCCTGTTCTGCATCGCCATGGGCAAGCACGGCGCGTTCGAGCTGAACTATTCCAGCGACATCGACTTCTCGATCTTCTACGCGCCCGAGAAGCTGCAGGTGGCCGAAGGCGTCGAGCCGCAGGCCGTGGCGGTGCGGATCGCCAACCACCTGGGCCGGGTGCTGCAGGAGCGGACCGCCGACGGCTATGTCTTCCGCATCGATCTGCGCCTGCGTCCCGATCCGTCCTCGACCCCGCCGGCCATCCCGGTCGACGCGGCCATGGACTACTACGAGAGCGTCGGCCAGAACTGGGAGCGCGCCGCGCACATCAAGGCCCGGATCGCGGCGGGCGACCTCAAGGAGGGCGCGGCGTTCCTGGAAGGCCTGCAGCCCTTCATCTGGCGGCGGAACCTGGACTTCGCGGCCATCGCCGACATCCACTCGATCAAGCGCCAGATCCACACCTACAAGGTCGACGACCGCCTGACCGCCAAGGGCGCGGACCTGAAGCTGGGGCGCGGCGGCATCCGCGAGATCGAGTTCTTCGTCCAGACCCAGCAGCTGATCCTGGGCGGCCGCCAGCCGGACCTGCGCGGGCCGCGCACCCTCGACGCGTTGCTGGCGCTGGCGACCGCCGGTCATGTGAGCCTGGAGGACGCCGGCTGGCTGTCCAAGGCCTATCAGGACCTGCGGGCCCTGGAGCACCGCGCCCAGATGATCGCCGACGACCAGACCCACAAGCTTCCGGAGTCCGATAACGACCGCAAGAAGGTCGCCGCCCTGTGGGGCCAGGACAATCTGCGCAGCTTCGACGCGGCGGTCGGCAAGATCCTCAAGGGCGTCAACCAGCGCTACGGCCGCCTGTTCGCGGGGGAAGAGGAGCTGTCATCGCGGTTCGGCTCCCTCGTCTTCACCGGCGTCGAGGACGATCCCGAGACCCTGGCCACGCTCAAGCGCATGGGCTTCTCCAGTCCCGAGCGCGTCGCCGCCACCATCCGCGGCTGGCACCACGGCCACATCGCCGCCACCCGCACCGAGCGGGGCCGCGAGCTGTTCACCCGCCTGGCTCCGCGTCTGCTCGACGCGGCCAACGCCACCGGCGCGCCGGACCAGGCCTTCAACCGCTTCGCCGACTTCTTCGCGTCCTTGAGTTCGGGCGTGCAGATCCAGTCGCTCTTCCTGGCCCAGCCGCGCCTGTTCGAGCTGATCGTCGAGGTCATGGCCTTCGCCCCGCGCCTGGCCACGACCCTGGCCCGGCGACCCACGGCTCTGGACGCCCTGCTGGATCCGGCCTTCTTTGGCCCGATCGAGCCCCCCGCTGTCGCGCCCTGGGACCCGGCCGACTTCGAAGGCGCGATGGACGCGGCGCGGCGGCTGTTCCGCGACCAGAGCTTCCGCATCGGCGTGCGGGTGATGAGCGGCAGCGCCGACGCCCGCGACATCGGCCGGGCCTTCGCCGAGCTGGGCGACCTGATCATCAGCGGCCTGGCCCCGGCGGCCCTGGCCGAGACCGAGCGCCTGGGCGGCGCCTTCCCCGGCCAGGTGGCGGTGGTGGCGCTGGGCAAGGCCGGCTCGCGCGAGATGACGGCCAAGTCCGACCTCGACCTGATGACGCTCTACGTCGCCGATGGGCCAGCGGCCCACTCCGCCACGAAGGAATGGAGCGCCGACACGTTCTACGCCCGCTTCACGCAACGGATGATCGCGGCCCTGTCGGCCCCCACCGGCGAGGGGACGCTGTACGCGGTCGACATGAAGCTGCGGCCGTCCGGGGCCAAGGGGCCAGTGGCGGTCAGCTTCGCGGCGTTCGAGGACTATTACGAGCGCGAGGCCGAGACTTGGGAGCTGCTGGCCCTGACCCGCGCCCGGGTGGTCTGGGCCAGCTCGCCGGCGTTCAAGGCCCAGGCCGAGGGGGCCATCGAAGCGGCCCTGCGCCGGCCCCGCGACTGGAAGAAGACCGCCGCCGACGTCGTCGAGATGCGCGAGCTGATGGAGCGCGAGCGGCCGGGCAAGGGCGATTGGGACCTGAAGCTGGTCCCCGGCGGGCTGGTCGACATCGAGTTCGCCGCCCAGTTCCTGCAGCTGGCCCACGCGGCCAAGGGCGGCCCCCTGCGCCAGAACACCGGCGAGGCCCTGGCGGCCCTGCGCGAAGCCGGCCTCGCCGACGCCGGCGCCCTGACCCGGCTGGAGACCGCCTGGCGGCTGGAACAGGACCTCTCGCAGCTGATCAAGGTGGCCCTCGAGGACGGCGGCGACCCCGAAGCGGAGCCCAAGGCGTTCAAGGCGTTGATGGCCAAGGCCGGCCGTGTCGGCCAGTTCAAGTCGCTGAAACCCAAGCTGGCCAAGGCCAAGGCCGAGGCCCGGGCGGCCTATTCCGCGATCGTGAAGGCGCCGGGGTAGAGGCCGCCCAGCTTGTCATCCCGGCCGCACCCCGGCGAAGGCCGGGGGAAGAGCCGGGACCCAGGGGCAACCGCTCGGGACCTGGCCCCTGGGTCCCGGACAGCCTCTGCGAGGCTTCCGGGATGACAAGGATTTTCAGCGTCGATTTCTCGGATGAGGCGGCGACGGAATCGCCATCGTTACGCGTTTCACTCTTCGGGACGGTCCTTCCTCCATGGAGACCTTAAGACTGATGATCGTACGCACCCTGATCGCCGCCGGCGCCGTGCTGGCGCTGGGCGGACCCGCCTTGGCCCAGAACGCGGCTGCCCAAAACATGCCGGGGAAAGCCGCGCCCGCCGCTACCGACGGCATGACCCTGCAGCAGTTCCAGGCCAGGAACGGCGACAAGCTGTTCGCGCGGCTGGACGCCAACAAGGATGGCAAGATCTCGCCCGACGAGTTCGCCGCCTTCCGCAAGCAGGACGCCGAGGTCGACGCCAAGGCGTCGGGCAAGGCCGGCAAGCGCGGCCAGCGCCTGTTCGCCCGCTTCGACACCGACAAGGATGGCGCCCTGTCGCGAACCGAGGCCGACGCCATGCTGGCCTGGCGGTTCAAGCGGATGGACACCAACAATGACGGTGTCCTGACGCTGGAGGAATTGCAGGCCAAGCCCGGCAAGGCCAAGGTCGGGGTCTGATGGCGACGTGCGCGGCGGAGTGACGGTTGGCGTCCGACGGGAACGACCCCGACGAAGCCTTGCTGGCGGGGGTGGGCCGGGGCGACCCGTCCGCCGTTCGCACGCTGCTGGACCGACGCCTGCCGCGCATCCTGGCCCTGGCCAGGCGCATGCTGAACGACTCGGGCGAGGCCGAGGACGTCGCCCAGGAGACCTTCCTGCGCGCCTGGAAGCAGGCGCGGGCCTGGAAGCCGGGCGCGGCCAGGTTCGACACCTGGCTGCACCGGGTGGCGCTGAACCTCTGCTACGACCGGCTGCGGCGACGGCGCGAGATCGCGACGGACACGCCGCCGGAGCAGATCGACACCGGTCCGGCGCCGGATGCGGGTCTGATCGGCGCGGACCTGTCCAGGCGCGTCGAAGCGGCGCTGGCGGCCTTGCCGGCGCGTCAGCGCGAGGCGATCGTGCTCTGTCATCACCAGGGGCTGGGCAATATCGAAGCCGCCGGACTGATGGCGATCAGCGTCGAGGCGCTGGAGAGCTTGCTCTCCAGAGGTCGCCGGGCGCTGAAGGCTTCGCTGGCCGACCTGGCCGGTACGGGGGCGGGGGGATGAAGGACGCATGGTCATGATGACGCTCGAGAGGTTCGAGGCGCTGGCCGAGGCCTATGGCGGCGAGATCGCCCGCTGGCCGGAAGGCGAACGCGAAGCCGCGCGCGCCCTGCTGGCGGTGAACGCGGCGCGCCTGGCGCCGGTGCTGAGCGCCGCCGCGCAGATGGACCGCCTGCTGGATCTTGCGCCCGCCCAGAGCGCCGACGCCGCCTTGCTGGGCCGGCTGGTCGCCGCCGCGCCGCAAGCGCCCGACACCGCTCGCCGTTGGATCGCCGGCCTGGGCGCGGCCCTGGGCCTGTCGGCCGCCGCCTTCGCGGGGATCGCCGTGGGCGTGGCCGTTGGTCGCCCTGAGGCCGCCGCGCCGACGATCGTGGCCGAGCAGCCGGTCATCACGGCCGTCGACACCTCCTCGGCCCTGCAGGACGCCATCGCGGAGCCCTCCGAACTATGACGTCGCGGCCCTGGATCATCGCTCTGGCCGCCTCGGCGGTGGTCAATGTGTTCCTGGTCGGCGGGCTGGCCGGCATGGGCTATGCGCGTCTGACGGCGCCGCCGGTCGCGCCGACCGTCGCGACCGCGCCGGCTCCGCGCATCGTCGCCCCGCCCAGCCCGCCGGCAGCCGCTCCGGTCGCGCCGGCCGAGGCGCCGTCGAAGCCGCCCCGTCACGCGGCGACCAGGGAGCCGCCGGCCGCGCCGGTCGCTACCCCGTCCGCCTTGCCCGCGGTCGCCGCCGCGCCGTCCGTCGAGGGCCCGCCGCCGACGGCCCAGGCCCGGCCGCCGCTGATCTCGGCCGGCGACGTGCTCTCGCCCGACAGCCGGCGGGCGTTCCGCAAGGCGCTGGGCGAGGCCAACAAGAAGAACAGGCCCCTGACCCAGCAGGCCCGCGCCGAGCGGCAGGCGGCCCTGGCGGCCCTGGGCTCGCCCGGCTACGACGCCGCCGAGGTGGCCAGGCGGCTGGGCGCGGCGCGCGCGCTCGATCTCCAGGCGCGCGGCAATGTCGAGGCCGCCCTGGCCAGCTATGCCGCCACCCTGACCCCACCGGAGCGGGCCGTGCTGGCCGAGGGCCTGGCGCGGGTCTACACGCCCGCGGCGGCGCGAAGGGCGGCCTTCGAGGGGCCGCCCCGCTAGACCCTATTTGGCGGCCACGCTCTTGGCGTAGGCCTGCGCCCCGGCGATGAGCCGCAGCACATTGCCGCTCCAGATCGCCTGGATGTCGGCGTCGCTATAGCCTTCGGCCTTCAGGCGGGCGGTGATCTTGGGCAGGTCGGCCACGTCCTCCAGGCCCTCGACGCCGCCGCCGCCGTCCCAGTCGGCGCCGATGCAGACGGCCTTGGGTCCGGCGATCTTCAGGGTGTGCAGCATGCTGGCCATGAAGATCTCGAAATTGGCGCGCGGCGGGAACGTGTACTGGGCCTTGAGCGCCGCCATCTTGACCATCCTGGCCTTGACCTGGGCCTCGGTGGCGTCGTCGTCCATCGGACCCAGGGCTTTCAGCGCGGCCATGAGTTCCGGGCTCGGTTGCTCCGAGGCCTTCAGATAGACCGAGTTGATGCAGACCGCGCCGCCGCTGTCGGCGATCTTCTTGATGCGACCGTCATCCAGGTTTCGCGGATGGTCGAAGATCGCCTTGGCGCCGGAGTGCGAGGCGATGATCGGGGCCTTCGACAGGGCCACCGACTGATCGACGATGTCGTCCGACGCGTGGCTGACATCCACCAGGATGCCCAGGCGGTTGGCCTCGGCCAGCCAGCGAAGGCCCAGCGGCGAATAGCCGTGCCAGATCTTGCCCTTGGGATCGGTCGAGCTGTCGGCGAACTGGTTGTTGCGGAAGTGGACCGGCCCGGCCATCCGCACGCCGGTGGCGTAGAAAGTCTGCAGCAAGGTCAGGTCCTCGCCGATTGGCCAGGAGTTCTCGATGCTCTGGAAGACGAAGACCTTGCCGGCCTTGTTGATCCGCGCGGCGTCCTCGGCGGTGTAGGCCAGTTCGAACTGGTCGGGATGGGCGGCGACCATCTCGCGGATCTCGGTCGCGCGGTTCAGGGCGAAGTCGCGGGCCTTGCGATAGCCCTCGGCCGTCAGTTCGCCCTGGCCGGTGTAGATGACGAAGAACCCGCCATCCAGGCCGCCGGCCTTCATGCGAGGAAGGTCGACCTGGGTGCCGTCCTCGGTGACGGCGTGACGGTCGATCATCGACCAGCCCTGACGCGCGAAGTGTTCGGGCGTGTCCAGGTGGGTGTCCAGGGTCAGGAAGCCGTCGTGCAGCGTCTTGATCGCCTTGGGGATGTCGGCGGACTTCTCCGGGGCCTTCTTGGCGTCGGCGGCGTGCGCGACGCCGGTCAGCAGGGCGGCCGAGCCGAGAAGAACGGTGAGCAGGCGACGCATGCGAAGACTCCGGAGCAACTTCAGGGGCGTAAACAGGAGCCGTGACGCTCACGGTTTCGGCGGAGGGCGTCAAGCCGAGCTTGCATGTCCTGTCCGGAAATTAATGTCCTGATCCGGATCTACATCAATCCCAGCGCCTTGAAGCTGGCCACGCCTTCACGGCCGACCACCAGATGGTCGTGGACGGCGATCTTCAGGGCCTTGCCGGCCTCGACGATCTGCTTGGTCATGTCGATGTCCGGCCGCGACGGCGTCGGGTCGCCGGACGGGTGGTTGTGCAGGACCCGATGTAAATTAGGTAAGTTATTGGATATTTTGAAGATAATTCCACCATCCGGCCGCCGATGGGGGCGGCAATCGGGGATGTTGCCATGCCGACCTATGCCTCGGTAGTTGGGCGCACATGATCTTACACGAGCGTCCATATTCAATCATCCCCGGCGCAAGACGACGAATGACCGCCCGCTGAGACGCCTAGCCCGCCAGCGCCTCGATCACCCGGCAGTCGGCGGCCCGTCCGTCGCAGGTCGCCGCCACCATCCGTTGCAGTTCACCGCGCAGGGTCTCCAGCTGGGCGATCTTGGCCTCGACATCGTCGAGCTGTCGCGCCGCCAGGGCGTTGGCCTCGCCGCAGGGGCGCTCGGGATTGTCGGAAAGATCCAGCAGATTGCGGATCGCCTCGACCGAGAAGCCCAATTGGCGCGCGTGGCGGATGAAGGCCAGGCGGCGGACGGCGTCCGCGTCATAGACCCGGCGATCATTGGCTGCTCGCCGGGGCTCCGGCAGCAGCCCGATCTCCTCATAGAAGCGGATGGTCGGGACCTTGACGTCGGCGGCCTTGGCCAAGAGGCCGATGGAAAGGGTCATGAGGTGCTCCTTAGTTTTGCAGATAGGCCCTTGATCCTCTAGTGGCTAGAGGATGCATGGTGGCCTCATGAGCGAATCCTGTTCCAGCAAACCGGCCGCGTCGGGCTGCGGTTGCGGAAGCGACGTCAAGTTCGACGGCGCCACGCCCGCCTATAGCCGCGCCCTGGCCTGGGTGATCGCCATCAACCTGGTCGGCTTTGTCGTGGTGCTGATCGGCGGCATGGTCGAAGGCTCGGCGTCGTTGTCGGCCAATGCGCTCGACTTCCTGGCCGACAGCGCCACCTACGCCATCAGTCTATGGGCCATCGGCAAGTCGGTGGGCATCCGCACCGGCGCGGCCCTGTTCAAGGGCGTCAGCCTGGGCCTGGTCGCCCTGTCGGTCGCGGGCTTCGCCGCCTGGCGCGCCTGGAGCGGCGCGGCGCCCTCGGGCGAGGCGATCTCGGCCCTGGGGCTGTTTGGCGCCCTGGCCAATCTCGTCGCCGCCGCCTTGCTCGTCCGCTATCGGGATGGCGACGCCAATGTCCGTTCGGTGTGGCTCTGCACGCGCAACGATCTGATCCAATGCCTGGGCGTGGCGGCTACCGGCGGGTTGGTCTGGCTGACCGGTTCGCGCTGGCCTGACCTGATCGTCGGCGTGCTCCTGGCCGGCGTCTTCCTGAGTTCGGCCTACCAGATCATCCGCCAGGCTCGCGACGAACACCGCGCCGACCTCGCGACTTCCTGACATATGCTCAAGCTCTTGCCACACGCGCCTTTTTGCGCCCATGGATTGATAATGATTACTGGTCTCAAGGGGCGTCTGGCCTCGATCCTTGGCGGGCTGCTGGCGGTCCTGATCTTCACGGCGGCGCCGATGGCCCATGCCCAGGAGGCCAGTTCCTCGCAAACCGCCTGGCGGCTGCTCG
Organism: Caulobacter sp. GW821-FHT05F04; assembly: GCF_059419665.1. Classification (NCBI taxonomy): domain Bacteria; kingdom Pseudomonadati; phylum Pseudomonadota; class Alphaproteobacteria; order Caulobacterales; family Caulobacteraceae; genus Caulobacter; species Caulobacter sp. GW821-FHT05F04. The sequence goes on along the minus strand of NZ_JBWKSF010000008.1, from coordinate 271,891 downwards.
ACTATCTGTCGGTCGACTACGCGGGCGCGGTGAAAGACGGCAAGGTCATCAGCCCGTCCGAATATGCCGAGATGAACGAGTTCGCCGGCCAGGTGCGTGAGCGCATCGCCGGCCTGCCGGCCACCAAGGCTCAGCCGGACCTGCTGGCTAAGGCGCAAAGCCTGCAAGCCACGATCGCCGCCAAGCAGGAGCCGGCCGTGGTCTCGGCCAAGGCCCATGCCCTGGCCAACGACCTCCTGGCCGCCTATCCCACGCCCCTGGCCCCCAAGCGCGCGCCGGACCTGGCGCGCGGCGCGGCGCTCTATGCGGAAAACTGCGCGGCCTGCCACGGCGAGACCGGCAAGGCTGACGGCCCCAACGCCGCGGGCCTGGATCCGCCGCCGATCGCCTTCGCCGACGCCGGCCGCGCGCGCCAGCGCAGCGTCTTTGGCCTCTACCAGGTGATCCAGCAGGGTCTCGACGGCACCGCCATGGCCAGCTACGCCCACCTGCCGTCCGACGACCGCTGGGACCTGGCCTTCTATGTCGGGCGCTTCGCTTTCAGCGACGCCGAGGCCGCCGTCGGCGAAAAGCTCTGGAACGAGGACGCCGCCGTCCGCGCCCGCTTCCCCGACCTGCAGACCTTGACCCAGACCACGCCGGCCGCCCTGGCCACCACCCTCGGCGAGACCAAGGCCCGAGCGCTGACCGCCTATCTGCGACGCCATCCCGAAGTCGTCACCCGCACCGGCGGCGGCTCGCTCGATGTCGCCCGCCAGAAGCTCGCCGCAAGCCTCAAGGCCTACGAGGCCGGCGACCGCAAGGCCGCCGCCGACCTCGCGCTCGCGGCCTATCTCGATGGCTTCGAGCCGGTCGAGCCGTCGCTGGGCGCGCGCGATCCGGCCCTGATGCGACGGATCGAAGGGGCGATGGGCGACGTGCGCGGCGCGATCGGTAAGGCCGCGCCGGCCAGCGAGGTCAAGAGCCAGATCGAGCGGCTCGACGCCCTGTTCGCGGCCGCAGGCAGAGCCTTGGCCCCGGAAAAGGCCAACAGCCTGTCGAGCTTCGCCGGCGCCTTCACCATCCTGTTGCGCGAGGGCCTGGAAGCCCTGCTGATCGTGGTCGCCATGATCGCCTTCCTGCGCAAGGCCGAGCGAACCGACGTGCTGCCCTACGTCCACGGCGGCTGGATCGCAGCCCTGGCGGCTGGTGGTCTGACCTGGGCCGCAGCGACCTTCTTCATTTCGATCAGCGGGGCCAGCCGCGAGCTGACCGAGGGCTTCGGTTCGGTGATCGCCGCCGCCGTGCTGATCTCGGTCGGACTCTGGATGCACGGCAAGGCCCAGGCCGACGCTTGGCAGGTCTATATCCGCGAGAAACTATCCCACGCGCTCTCCAAGTCGTCGGCGTGGTTCCTGTTCCTGCTGGCCTTCATCGTCGTCTATCGCGAGGTGTTCGAGACCATCCTGTTCCTGACGGCGCTGTGGACCCAGGGCGGGGCAGGGGCGGTGCTGGCCGGCGTCGGCTGCGCCGTCGTCGTCCTGGCCGCCATCGCCTGGGCCATGCTGCGGTTCTCCAAGCGCCTGCCGATCGGCAAGTTTTTCGAATACAGCGCCATCCTGATGGCGATCCTGGCGGTCGTCCTGGCCGGCAAGGGCGTGGCCGCGCTGCAGGAGGCTGGCCTCTTGGACCTGCACCCGCTGGCTCTGCCGCGCATCGAACTGCTGGGCTTCTTCCCGACCATCGAAGGCGTCGCCGCCCAGGCGCTCACCCTGGCCATCCTGGTCGGCGGATTCTGGTGGTCTCGGCACAGAGCCGGCGAAATGGGGGCAAAGAGGTCCGCCTAAGGGCCATCTGACCACTTCAAACGGGATGGGCAGGGCATCGAGAGAGATTCGATCATGGCGCGACAACGCGGTACGGGCTTCTGTAGCTTTCCGCTTTGCCCCAGTTATCGCGAAGTCTTCGCCAGGTGTTTGTTGCCGTAATTGGAGCGCTCGGCAATGTGACACTATAACATGTAATCATATAACGCATTTCAATCTGGACTGAGCGGAGGTATTGCAGATTTCGATGGCTGGAATCGCGCCCCTTCGTCGGCAAGTCGGCAGATATGCCGACACGTGGCGCTCGCGCCGCGCGCCGTCCTCGCGATTCAGCTTCGGCAAGGCATGGGCGCTGTTCGTAACCTGCACGTTCATCCTCGGCATCGTCATCTGCGGACCTGCTGAGCACGCTGCGCTGGAGACCGAAACTCAGGTCGCCAGCCAGATCGTCATGTCGAGCGTCCAGGCGCCAGCATTGATCAAGACCGCTGGCGACCAGAAGACCCCCATCAAGAGAACGCTCACGGCCTGCACCGGTCATTGTTCGGCGCATGGCATAAGCTTGCCCGTGTCCTTCGCGCCCGAGATGATAGCGTTTGAGCATCGTGCCGTTTGGCTGGCCGAGCCGGATGTGGGCCTGCTCATCGATCGTTCCGTCCTGCTCGAACGTCCGCCTAGAGCCTGACGCGACCCTTCCGCCCGAGGAGGCGGACCGTTTGCGTCTCAATCTCTAGGAACACATCTTCATGACTCTCATCATGCGTGGACAGCTGCGTTTCGCGGCCGTGAGCGTGGTCGCGATTGTCGGCGCGTTGGCGTCCGCTCGCGGCGCGGCGGCCGATCCGGCGCCGCCTTTCAAGGACCTTCTCGCCCAGGCGCAAGCCAATGCCCCAAGGCTCGCCGAAGCCGCCGCCGGCGTGCGCCAGGCCGAGGGCCTGGCTCGTCAGGCTGGCGCTCGACCCAATCCCACCGTCGGGATGGAGATCGAGAACTTCAGCGGCAGCGGCGTCTATAGCGGCGCGAACAATGCCGAGACGACCTTTTCGCTGAGCCAGCCGCTCGAAGTCGGGGGCAAGCGCGGCGCGCGGGTCGCCGCCGGTCGGGCGGCTCTCGATGCTGCACGGGCGCGGCTGGTCCAGTCGAAGGCCGATTTCGCCTTCGCTCTGGCCGACGCCTACGCCCAGGCCGAAGCCGCCGAACGCCGGGTCGCCCTGGCCGAAGAGGCCGTGACGCTGTCCGACGAGACCCTGCGCGCCTCCCGAGCTCTGGTCGACGCGGGCAAAGAGGCCGAACTGCGAACCCTCCAGGCGCAAGCCGCGCTCACCGGCGCGCGCGCGTCGTTGGAAGAAGCGCGGGCCGAGCGGACGGGCGCCTTCTCGCGGCTCACCGCTCTCGTCGGATCGACCACGCCCTACACCTCGCTCAGCGACAGCCTGCTGACCAACCCCAAGGTCACGAGCCAGCCGGGCGACATCGACGCGCTGTCGACGCCCGCCGTTCTGGCGGCCGAGGCCGATCGCGAAGCCGCCGCCCGTCGCGTGCGCATCGAGCGGACCCGCGCTGTGCCGGACGTCACGGTCTCGGCCGGCGTTCGCCGGTTCAGCGGCGACGACTCCACGGCCTTGGTCGCGGGCGTGTCGCTTCCGATCCCGGTCTTCGACCAGAACCGCGGCAACATCACCGCCGCCCAAGGCGAGCTGCAGGCCGCCGAGGCTCGGCTCAATGCCGCGCGGTTCGACGCCGAGGCCGACATCCGCACGGCCCGCTTCCAGCTGGGCGCGGCCCAGTCGCGCGCCGACGCGGCCGGCCAGGGCGAAACCAGCGCCGCCGAAGCCTTCCGCCTCACGCGGATCGCCTACGAGTCCGGCAAGGCCCCCCTTGTCGAACTAATCAATGCGCGCCGGTCCCTGGCCGAAGCGCGTGACCAAACCATTCAGGCCCAATTGGCGCGCGTTCGCGCCGAGGCCGACCTGGCGCGCCTGCAAGGCCGCCTCTTCGGAGATCGCTGATGCGCAAGTCCAACTCCTCGAACCGGCAGTTGCTGCTGGCCGGCGCGGCCGTGGTGGTCGTGGCGATCGCCGCCTTCTCGGTCGGCAAGATGTCGGGCGGCAAACCCGCCGAGACCGCGACCGCTGAAAAGCCGGCGGCGGCAGCTCCCGCGGCCGGACCCCAGAGCCTGTCGATGGGCCCCGAGCGCATCACCGCCTCGGGCGTCCAACTGCAGACGGTCAACACCGGGGGCCTGGCTTCCGAGGTCGTCGCGCAGGCCACGGTCGAAGCCGAACCCGGTGGGGAGGCGGCTCTGACCGCCCGCGCCGCCGGTTCGATCACCCGGATCACCAAGCGCCTCGGCGACCCCGTGCGGGCCGGCGAGACCCTGGCCCTGGTCTCCAGTCGCGAGGCCGCCCAGATCTCAGCCGACCGCAGCGTGGCTTCGGCCAGGGCCGACCTGGCCCGCAAGAACCTGGCCCGCGAAAAGCGCCTCTTCGAACAGAAGGTCAGCCCGCGTCAGGACTACGAGACGGCTCAGGCCGAAGTCGCGGTGGCCGAGGCCGAGGCCCGTCGCGCGGCCACGGCCGCCGGCGCCTCGGCGGTGTCGGGCGGCTATGTCGCCGTCATCAGCCCGATCAACGGCCGCGTCACCGCCATGACCGCCAGCCTGGGCGCCTTCGTGGCCCCCGAGACCGAACTCTTCCGTATCTCCGATCCGGCCAAGATCCAGGTCGACGCGTCGGTTACCGCCGCGGACGCCCGCAGGGTCCAGCCCGGCGACCAGGCGATCGTCGAGACGACCAGCGGCGAGACCCGCACCGCCGTCGTGCGATCGGTGACCCCCGGCGTCAACGAGGAGACCCGCAGCGCCACGGTGGTCCTGACCCTGACCGGGGGAACCGGCGCGCTGCAGCCGGGCCAGTTGGTCCGCGCCCGCATCACCTCGCGCCAGTCGACCTCCAGCGGGATCGTCGTCTCCGAGGAGGCTGTTCAGAACCTGAACGGGAACGACGTCGTCTTCGTCCGGACCAAGGAGGGCTTCCGCGTGCAGCACGTTCTGGTCGGCCAGCGCAGCGGCGGCCGGGTGGTCATCGTCGACGGCTTGAAGGGGGGCGAGACCGTAGCGGTCAAGAACGCCTTCTTGCTGAAGGCTGAGCTCGGCAAGAGCTCGGAAGAAGACTGAACCCCTAACCGCTAGTCCGGAGACACGCCGAAATGATCGGTCGCTTACTCTCGATGTCGGTGAAGGGGCGTTGGTACGTCCTGCTTCTCACCGTCATCATCGCCGCCCTCGGCACATGGCAGCTGACCAAGTTGCCCATCGACGCCGTTCCCGACATCACCAACAAACAGGTGCAGATCAACACCGTGGCCGGCGCGCTTTCGCCGGTCGAAATCGAAAAGCGGGTGACCTTCCCAGTGGAAACGGCCCTGGCCGGCATCCCGGGCCTGGAGACCACCCGCTCGATCTCGCGCAATGGCTTCTCGCAGGTCACCGCGATCTTCTCGGAGAAGACCAACCTCTACTTCGCCCGCCAGCAGGTGGCCGAGCGTCTGACCCAGGCCGGCGACAGCCTGCCCGCTGGGATCCAGCCGCAGATCGGGCCCGTCACGACGGGTCTGGGCGAGGTTTACATGTACTCGGTGGAGTACGCCAATCCGGGCGGCAAGGGCGCCAAGGTGCGTGACGGCCAGACCGGCTGGCAGAGTGACGGCGCCTATCTGACGCCGGAAGGCGAGCGCCTCACCGACGCCACCTCGCAGGGCGCGTACTTGCGCACCATCCAGGACTGGGTCGTTCGTCCGCAACTGCGCACCGTCAAGGGGGTGGCCGGCGTGGACTCCATCGGCGGCTTCCAGAAGCAGTACGTGGTCGAACCCGACCCGGCCAAGCTCGTGGCCTACGGCGTCTCCTACACCGACCTGGCCAAGGCCCTGGAAGGGGCCAACCTCTCGGTCGGGGCCAACTTCATCCAGCGCGCCGGCGAGGCCTATCTGGTCCGGGCCGACGCGCGGGTTCGCACGCTCGACGAGATCCAGAACGCCATCATCGCCACCCGTCGCACCGTACCCGTCGCCGTCAAGGACGTCGCCACCGTGCGGGTCGGCGGCGACCTGCGCACCGGCGCGGCCAGCAAGAACGGCGAAGAAGTGGTCGTCGGCACCGCCCTGATGCTGATCGGCGAGAACAGCCGCTCGGTGGCCAAGTCGGTCGGCGACAAGCTGGTCGATGTTCGCAAGGCCTTGCCGAACGGCGTGGTCATCACCACCGCGCTCGACCGATCGGTGCTGGTCAACGCCACCATCAAGACCGTCGAACGCAACCTGACCGAAGGCGCCATCCTGGTCGCCGCGACCCTCTTCCTGCTGCTCGGCAACGTCCGCGCCGCCTTCATCGCCGTGCTGATCATCCCGCTGTCCTTCGTGATGATGGCCATCGGCATGAACGAGCTGAAGGTGCCGGGCAACCTGATGAGCCTGGGGGCGCTGGACTTCGGCCTGATCGTCGACGGCACCGTCATCATTATCGAAAACTGTCTGCTACGGCTGGCCGAGCGCCAGCACCACGAAGGCCGGCTGCTGCGTCTGCCCGAACGCCTGGAGACCGTGCTTCGCGCGGCCCAGGAAATGATCCGTCCGACCGTCTTCGGCCAGGCGATCATCTTCCTGGTCTTCGCTCCGCTGCTGACCTTCACCGGCGTGGAAGGCAAGACCTTCTCGCCGATGGCCATCACCATCATGCTGGCCCTGGGCGCAGCCTTCATCCTGTCGCTGACCTTCGTCCCGGCCCTTGTCGCCATCCTGATGCGCGGCAAGGTCTCGGAAAAAGAGGTCAAGCTGATCGCTGTCTCCCGGCAGCGCTATGAACCCGTCCTCAAGCGCGTGGTCGATCGCCCCTGGCCGTTCATCGGCGGCGCGGTGGCGCTCTTCCTGGTCGCTGGCGTGGTCTACACGACGCTGGGCCAGGAGTTCATCCCGCAGCTCGACGAAAAGAACGTCGCCATGGGCTCGCTGAAGATCCCGTCGACGGCCCTGGAACAGTCGCTGACCATGCAGCGCCAGGTCGAAAAGAGCGTCTCGTCCCTGCCCGAAGTGGAGATGATGTTCTCCAAGACCGGCACGGCCGAGGTCGCCACCGACCCGATGCCGCCCAACGCCTCGGACGGCTTCATTATCCTGAAGCCCCAGAAGGAGTGGCCCAAGGACGTCGCCAACAAGGCCAAGGTCGTCGAGCGCATCGAGGGCAAGGTCTCGCCGTTGCTGGGCAACAGCTTCGAAGTCACCCAGCCGATCCAGATGCGCTTCAACGAGCTGATCGCCGGCGTGCGTGGCGACGTCGCCATCAAGCTCTACGGCGACGATCTGGACAAGATGAGCGCCACGGCCGCCAAGATCGGCGCGGTCCTGCAGTCGATCCAAGGCGCCGAGGGTGTCCGTGTCGAACAGGTCGGCGGGGCCCCGACCCTGGACGTCAAGTTCGACCGCGCCGCCATCGCCCGCTTTGGGCTCAGCATCGACCAGGTGGCCGACACCGTGGCCACGGCCATGGGCGGTCGCCAGGCCGGCGACGTCTTCGAGGGTGATCGCCGCTTCGACATCACCGTCCGCGTGCCGATGACCCAGCGCAACGACCTCGATGCCCTGGGCGCTCTACCGGTCATGCTGCCGGCCGGCGAGAACGGCCTGCAACGGTCGGTGCCGCTGCGGGAGCTGGTGCAGTTCCGCTTATCGGATGGTCTGAACCAGATCAGCCGCGAAGACGGCAAGCGCCGGGTGGTTATCCAGGTCAACGTTCGTGGCCGCGACATCGGCTCGTTCGTCACCGAAGCCCGCAGCAAGGTCGACGCCGTCCAGCTGCCGACCGGCTACTGGCTGACCTGGGGCGGCCAGTTCGAGAACCTGAAGGCCGCCACCCAGCGCCTGTCGATCGTCGTGCCGCTGTGCTTCGCGCTGATCTTCCTGGTGCTCTACATGGCGCTGGGCGGTTTCGGGCCGGCAGCCTCGGTGTTCGCGGCCATTCCGCTGGGACTATCCGGCGGCGTGTTCGCCCTGGCCCTGACCGGGATCACGTTCTCGATCTCAGCCGCGGTCGGCTTCATCGTGCTGGCCGGCGTGGCCGTCCTCAACGGCCTGGTCGTTATGACCAGCGTCCGAGAGCGGCTCGACGCCGGCGTGCCCGTCGCCCAGGCGATCTATGAGGGCTCGGTCGAACGCTTCCGCCCGGTCCTGATGACGGGCCTGGTGCCGGCCATCGGCTTCATCCCGATGGCCCTGGCCAGCGGCACCGGCGCCGAGGTCCAAAAGCCCCTGGCCATGGTGGTCATCGGCGGCCTGATCACGGCCACCGCCGTGACCCTGCTGGTCCTGCCCGCCATCGCCAAACTCATCCTCCAACTGGGGTCTGGTCGGAAGACCCCAGACGAGGGACCGGCCGCGTCGGATTTGAGCACGACGCACTAGCCGGGGCGCCGGCGCGGCCCCTCAGCCCCCACAGCGTCGCGCCGGCGCATCACCTTCAACCGTCCCGAGCGAACAGCTCTCACGGGCCGTAATCATCAAGAGGAGACGCCTATGCAAACCCCCGGACAAGCCGTCCTGCTCCGCATCTACACCGACGAAAACGCCCTGGTCGGCGATCGCTCCCTGATGGACGTCATCGTCCAGCGCGCCCAGACCGCGCGTCTGGCCGGCGCCACGGTCCTGCGCGGCCGCAAGGGGTTCGGTGAATCCGCACGCATGCACGAGCCGCGCCCGCTCGACTTCAACGACAACCTGCCCGTGGTCATCGAGTTCGTCGATGAGGAAGCCCGCCTGCGCGAGTTCCTGACCAAGCTCGACGACCTCAAGGACATCGGCCTGGTCACCTTCGAGAAGGTCGAGGTCCTTCGCTACGGCGGCCATCACGTCGAGCCGCACCGGTAGGAGCGAGCATTATGACCAGCAAGTCTGCGCACGATCATAAGGGCCACGATCATGGCCCGAATGACGACCACAAGCACGGTGAAGGGGAGGGCGGCCACGGCCACGCCCATGGTGGGCTTTTCGGCGAGCGAACCGAACTGATCTTCGCCCTGCTGTGCGGCGCGACCCTGCTGGTCGGCTGGCTCATCAGCCTCAAGGCCGATGGCTGGATCCCGCTGGCCTTCTATATGGCCGCCTACGTGTTCGGCGGTTGGTTCACCCTGACCGAGGCGATCGAAAACCTGCGCAAGCGCAAGTTCGAGATCGATACCTTGATGCTGGTGGCCGCCGCCGGGGCCGCGGCCCTGGGGCAATGGGCGGAAGGCGCGCTTCTCCTCTTCCTATTCAGCATGGGTCATTCCCTGGAGCATTACGCCATGGGCCGGGCCCGCCGGGCGATCGAAGCCCTGGCCAAGCTGGCCCCCGAGCGGGCCACGGTTCGCCGCGACGGCAAGACAGAGGACGTCGCCGTCGAGGCCCTGGAGATCGGCGACATCATCCTGGTGCGGCCCAACGAGCGCATCGCCGCCGACGGCGTCGTCGTAGCCGGCGACAGCAGCGTCAACCAGGCCCCGGTCACCGGCGAAAGCGTGCCGGTCGACAAGCGCGCCAGCGCCGATCGCGACCTCGACTTCGCCAAGGCCAGCGCCGAGTACCGGGTCTTCGCCGGCACCATCAATGGCGCGGGCGCGCTCGACATCCGCGTGGCCCGCAAGGCCGGCGAGAGCACCCTGGCCCGCGTCGTGCGCATGGTCGCCGAGGCCGAGGCCCAGCGTTCGCCCACCCAGCGCTTTACCGACCGGTTCGAGAAGGTCTTCGTGCCGGCCGTGCTGGTGCTGGTCGCGACCCTGATGCTGGCCTTCCTGGTGCTCGACGAGCCGTTCAGCCGCAGCTTCTACCGCGCCATGGCGGTCCTGGTAGCCGCTAGCCCCTGCGCCCTGGCCATTTCGGTGCCCAGCGCCGTGCTCAGTGGCGTGGCCCGGGCAGGGCGCGGCGGCGTCCTGGTCAAGGGCGGCGGTCCCCTGGAAAATCTCGGAACGCTGACCGCTCTGGCCTTCGACAAGACCGGCACCCTAACCGAGGGCAAGCCCAAGCTGACCGATATCGTCCCTGCCGAAGGCGTCGATGAGGCCGAGCTGCTCGCCATCGCCGTGGCCGTCGAGGCGCTCAGCGACCACCCGCTGGCGGCCGCCGTGGTGCGCGACGGGGAGGCCAAGCTGATCGGCCAGGCCCATCGTGAAGCCACCAACGTCAAGAGCCTGACAGGGCAGGGCATCCAGGCCCAGGTCGATGGCAAGGACGTCGTGATCGGCAAGCCGGGCCTATTCGAAGGCGACCAGAAAGACCTGCCCGTATCGGTCTGGAGCGATGCCAAGCGCCTTGAAGCGCGCGGCCGGACAGTGGTCGTCGTCCGCTACGGTGATCGTTTTCTCGGCGTGCTGGGCCTGATGGACACCGCCCGCCCCGCGGCCCGCGACGTTATCGTTCGCCTTCGCTCGCTGGGGATCACCCGCATGATCATGCTGTCGGGCGACAACCAGTCGGTCGCCGATGCGATCGCCCGTGATCTGGGTCTCGACGAAGCCCGCGGCGGCCTGATGCCGGAGGACAAGGTCGAGACCATCAAGGCCCTGCGCCAGCACTACGGCAAGGCCGCGATGGTCGGCGACGGGGTCAATGACGCCCCGGCCATGGCCAACGCCACCGTCGGCATCGCCATGGGCGCGGCCGGCTCGGACGTGGCGCTGGAAACCGCCGACGTCGCGCTGATGGCCGATGACCTGACCCATCTGCCGTTCGCCGTGGGCCTTAGCCGCAAGACCAGCGCCATCATCCGCCAGAACCTGTGGGTCAGCCTGGGCATGGTCGCGGTGCTGATCCCAGCGACCCTGTTTGGCCTGAAGATCGGCGAGGCGGTGATCTTCCACGAGGGCTCGACCCTTCTGGTGGTGGCCAACGCGCTGCGGTTGCTCGCCTACAAGGACCGCCAGGCATGAATGGCGAAGAACCTCGCACCGAAGCGTCGGACTGGGCCCGCCGATCGGCCCGCCGTGCGATAATGGCCCTGGCTGCGGCGATGCTTCTGCTCGTCATGTCGATTGGGGTTTTGGCGATCGGCCTGGAGCATCGAACATGAACCGACAACACTTGCGCCACCTAGGCGGAAAAGGAATTGGGCTTCTGATCCTGGCCTTTTCGGGCGGGGCTACTGCAGACACGATCGAAAAGCCCATCGTGCTCAACACTCAGCGGGGCTTCGCACTTGAGTCGGTCCGCGCCATCGCCGAAGGTGAGGGGGTCCGTTTCCATGGCGCGATCTGTCGACGGTCCATAGGATCCTCGCCGCGGATCATCCGAGCGGATCGTCTTGACGCGGGTGGAAACGTCATCAGCACGGCGACGCGTGTCCTGTGGGGCCTGCGTGGGCGCGAGCGCCATTGCATTTTCTTCGACCTGCCGACCCCCGGCCCGGTCATGTCAGGCGAGCAGTTTCGGGTCTGTACGCTTTCCACCAACCGTCCGTGCCCGCAGCCTGTCTCGGCTGCATCGAGCTCAAGCGAGATGGCGACGAAAGGCCGCCCATGATCATTGAATCTGAGATCGATATCGCCGCCCCCCCCACTAAGGTCTGGCGAACCTTGTCGGAGTTCGGTGGCTACCCGCGTTGGCATCCTCATTGGGAAATCGACGGCGTCCCCATTCGGGGCGCCAGCGTCTACATCCGTATCGGCTCCAATCCGGAAAAGCGTCTGAGGGTCAGGGCTCGGGTCATTGGCATGGCGCCAGGCGAGGAGATCGCCTTCCAGTCCGGTCCATTCTTCGCGCGATCGTATGAATACTTCCACCTGGAGCGCAGCGCGCGCGGCACGCTGCTTCGCCACACCAACAAGATAACCGGCCTAGCGGCGCTGCAGTTCAAGTTTAAGGCCGAGCGCGAAAAGTTGATCAGAATCTATAGCTTCCGCCTGGACGCTCTTTCGAAATACGTGACCACCAGCACGCCGCTGCGAGCGGTGACACGGGCCCGTCCGCGAACTCGGATCTAACTCTCACTGCCGCGCTGATGCGCCACGCCAAGTGTATCTTGTAACGTATTTCCTCGACGCATCACGGACGCTATAGGCCCTTACATGTTCGATGTGGCGACATGGCTGAAAACCTGGACGGGAGCGCTTCTAGCGTGCCTGCTGGTGCTCGCCGTAGCTGCGCCATCATTGCGTTCAGGCTTATGCTCGGCCGACTCCCTGTCGAGCAAGAAGACGAGCGCCGTCGCCGAGGCCACGACCTTTGCCCAGGCCAATGACCAGGATCCCGCAGACCTGGCCGACGGCGAGGTCTGCGGGATTGGCCATTGCCATCATTCTCCGTCGCTGATCGGGCTCGCCACGGCCGGGCAGACCTACGTCTCCGTCACGCGCATCCGCCTGACTCCAGCGCCGCCCCACATGCCGCTCTCGCGCATGCCGGACGGCCCCAACGAGCCCCCTCGAGCCTGACCCTGGCCGCGCCCTCGCGCGCGTAATCGCCTTCGTCAGTTCTCACATAGGGACCTCTCATGCATTCCCGCTATGCTCGGTCCGCCGCCATTTTCGGCGCGGTCCTGGCGCTTGCCGGCAGCGGCGCGCTTTCGCGCGCGCTCGCTGAGCCGCTCACCCTGGACGCCGCTATCATGCGCGCCCAGACCCAGTCACCGCTTGTCACGGCAGCCGAAGCCTCGGTGAAAGCGGCTGAGGGCCGCGCTCGCCAAGCCGACCTGATGCCAAACCCTGAAGCCGGCCTCCAATCGGAGAACTTCGCCGGTTCGGGCCCCTATGGCCGCTTCGGCGCAGCCGAAACCACGGCCACCATCAGCCAGCGCCTGGAGCTGGGCGGCAAGCGTCGCACCCGCGCCGCCGCCGCCAACGCCGAGGTCGACGCCGCCCGGATCGGCTTCGTCATCGCCAAGGCCGACCTCACCCAAGAAGTCAGCGTCCGTTATGCCGAAGCCCTCGCGGCGCAGGATCGTCTGGCCCTGGCCCGAGAGACGGCCACCCGCGCCGAAGGCCTTTCCAAGGTCGCCGGCACGTTGGTCGAAGCCGGTCGCGAGCCGCCCCTGCGGGCGTTGCGGGCTGAGGCGGCCAGCCGTGAGGCCGCCGCCGCCGTCATTGCCGCCGAGGCCGAGGCCGCAGCCGCGCGCCGCGCTCTAGTAACCCTCTGGGGCGATGCGGCCGAGACCATCGAGCTGGTGCGGTCCCCGCAGCCGGCGACGCCGGTGATGGCCACGATCGATCCCGGCGAAACCCTGGATGTGCGCCAAGCGCGCGCCCAGCTGGAGACCGCCCGGGCGGTGATCGATCGCGAACGCGCCGCTGGTCGTCCGGACCTCACCGTCCAGGCCGGGGTTCGGCGGTTCGAGCAGACCGGGGACTCGGCGATGATCGTCGGCTTTACCGCCCCGATCCCAATCTCCAACCGCAACCAGGGTACCGTCGCGGCCGCCCGCGCGGACGCCACCGCGGCCGAGGCGCGCGAACGCCTGGCCCTGGCGCGCTCGGTTCGGGCCGTTCGGGACGGGGAGGCGGCATTGCGCGCCGCCACCGCCAGGCTGGAAGTGCTCGACAGCAAGGTCGTGCCCCAGGCCCAGACCGCCGTCGACCTGGCGCGAGGCGGCTTCGAGGCGGGGAAATTCTCGCTGCTCGAAGTCCTAGACGCGCAAGCCGCCCTGACGACCGCCCGCACCGAACTCATCGCCGCGCGTCTCGACCGCGCCAAGGCGCTGGCCGCGCTCGAACGCGCCGCCGCCCAATAGGAAAGCTCACCATGAAATCCAACGATCGAAAGACCCTGCTGACGGCCGTGGCGGTCAGTAGCCTGCTGGCCGCTGGCGTCGGCGCGCTGGTCGGCAAGTCCCTGCTGTCTTCGCCGGCCAAGGACGCCCCCGCGGCCGAGGCCAAGGAAGACCACGCCGGCGAAAAGCCCCACGTGGGCATGACCGCCGATCGCATCGTCTCCGATGGCATCCAACTGTTGACCCTCACCGGCGGCGGCCTCGACGCCGCCGTTTCGGCCCAGGCCACCGTGGTGGCCACGCCCAACGGCGCGGCGATCCTGGCGGCCCGCGCCGACGGGGCTATCGTCCGCATCAACAAGCGCCTGGGGGACCCCGTCGCCGCCGGTGAAGTGATCGCCGCCATAGAAAGCCGCGACGCCGCGGCCATCAGCGCCGACCGTAGCACCGCGGCCGCCAAGGCCGCTGCCGCCCGCCAGGCCCTGGTCCGCGAGCAGCGCCTGTTCGACGCCAAGATCACCGCTCGCCAGGACCTCGAAGCCGCCCAGCGCGAGGCGGCCATCGCCGAGTCGGAGTTGCGCCGCGCCAGCGGCGCCAGCGCCGCCGCCGGCGTCAGCGGCAACGGTCGTACGTTGGCGGTCACCAGCCCGATCTCCGGCCGGATCACCGCCGCTAGCGCCACGCTCGGCGCCTATGTCACGGCCGGTTCCGAACTCTTCCGCGTCGCCGACCCGGGCCGCATCGAGATCCAGGCGGCCCTGCCGGTCGCCGACGCCCAGCGCGTCAAGCCAGGCGACACGGCCATCCTGGAGACCGCCAGCGGCTCGGTGAACGCCACGGTGCGCAGCATCACGCCAGCCTTGGACGCCGAGAACCGCTCGGCTACCGCCGTGCTGGCCGTCAGCGGCCGCGCTCCGATGTTGACACCCGGCCAGGCCCTGCGCGCGCGGATCACCCCGCGCGGTCCGGCCGCCGGCCCAGAGGGTCGCATCTCCGCACCCGATGAAGCCGTCCAGACGGTCAATGGCGCGGAGGTCGTCTTCGTCCGCACCAAGGAGGGCTTCGAGCCGCGCCCGGTCCGGGTGGGCCGCCGCGGCGGCGGTCACGTCGAGATCCTCTCGGGCGTGCGCGCCGGCGAGCAGATCGCCGGCAAAGGCGCCTTCCTGCTCAAGGCCGAACTCGGCAAGGGGGAGGCGAGCCATGAGGACTAAGGTCATCCTCGCCGTGGCCGCCCTGGCCGCGAGCTTCACCGCCTCGGCCGCCGTGGCCAAGGATAGCGTGACCATCGACCGCCTCGGCGGTCGGGAGGTCGAGATCATCACTGCCTCGGCGCGCGACACCGCAAGCGGTCTGCGTGTCTTTGGCCTGATCCGGCGCGCGTCTGGTGCAAGCCTGCCACCTGTCACCGCTCACCTCGACATCAGCGCCTACGATCCTGACGGTCACTGGGCCATCACCGTGCCCACACGCCTGGCCGCGCTCAGTCCCCAGCGCATGGATCGCGAACCGGCTCGCTACGAGGCGACCTTGCCGCTGGTGCAGCGGGCGTCGGTGACCAGGCTGCAGGTCCGCTACGCCGCCAAACCACACGCCATGGAAACCGGCGAGGTGGCCCGATGATCGGCCGCATCCTCGACCTTTCCGTTCGCTTCCGCTGGGCGGTCATCGCTCTGGTCACGCTGGTCGCGGCCCTGGGCGTCTACAACCTCGTGCGCCTGCCGATCGACGCAGTGCCCGACATCACCAACAAGCAGGTGCAGATCAACACCGTCTCGGGGACCCTGGCCCCGGCCGAGGTGGAAAAGCTCGTCACCTTCCCGGTGGAGACGGCCATGGCCGGCATCCCCGGTCTGGAGTCGACCCGCTCGATCTCACGCAACGGCTTTTCCCAGGTCACCATCGTCTTCAAGGAAAAGACCGACATCTACTTCGCCCGCCAGCAGGTGGCCGAGCGCCTGACCCAGGTGCGCCAAAGTCTGCCCGCCGGCGCCGAACCGGCCATGGGCCCAATCTCGTCGGGTCTCGGCGAGGTCCTGATGTGGACCGTGGCCTACGAGCATCCGGGCGGGAAGGGCGCCAAGGTCACCGACGGCGCCCCCGGTTGGCAAAGCGATGGAACCTACCTGACCTCTACGGGCGAGCGACTGTCGGATTCCACAGCCCAGGCGGCCTTCCTGCGCGAAGTGCAAGACTGGATCGTGCGGCCCCAGATGCGTTCGGTCGCGGGCGTGGCCGGCGTCGACTCCATCGGCGGCTTCGAAAAGCAGTTCATCGTCCAGCCGGACGCTGTGCGCATGGCCTCGCTGGGCGTGTCGTTCAACGACCTGGCCAAGGCCCTGGAGGCGGCTAACCTCGCGGTCGGCGCCAACTTCGTCGAGAAGGGCGGGGAAGCCTTCCTCGTCCGCGCCGACGCCCGCGTGCGCACGGTCGACGAGATCGCCAACGCCACGGTCGCCGCGCGCGAAGGCGTTTCGATCCGCGTCCGCGACGTCGCCGTGGTCAAGCTCGGCGGCGCCTTGCGCACCGGCGCGGCCTCGGAGAATGGCGAGGAGGTCGTGGTCGGCACCGTCCTGATGCTGACCGGCGAAAACAGCCGCACCGTGGCCGGCGCCTCGGCCGAGAAGCTGGCCGAGGTCACCAAGAGCCTGCCGCCCGGCATCAAGGTCCAGGTGGTCTACGACCGCTCCAAGCTGGTCGGCGCGACCATCAAGACGGTCGAGAAGAACCTGACCGAAGGCGCGCTGCTGGTCATCGTGGTGCTGTTCCTGCTGCTGGGTAACTTCCGCGCCGCCCTGATCACGGCCCTGGTCATCCCGCTGTCGATGCTGATCACCGCGATCGGCATGAACAAGCTTGGCGTCTCGGGCAATCTGATGAGCCTGGGCGCGCTGGACTTTGGCCTGATCGTCGACGGCGCCGTCATCATCGTCGAGAACGCCCTGCGGCGCCTGGCCGAGCGCCAGCACCACGAGGGCCGTCTCCTGACCCTGTCGGAGCGTCTTGGCGAAACCCGTGAAGCCGCCCGCGAGATGATCTCGCCCACCGTCTATGGCCAGGCGATCATCCTGTTGGTCTACGCCCCGCTGCTGACCTTCACCGGTGTCGAGGGCAAGACCTTCTCGCCGATGGCCATCACCGTGATGCTGGCCCTGGCCGGCGCCTTCGTGCTGTCGCTGACCTTCATCCCGGCCATGATCGCCATCTTGATCAACGGCAAGGTGGCCGAGAAGGAAGTCGCGCCGGTCCGTTGGACCAAGTCCCGCTACGAACCGGCCCTGCGCAAGGTCGTGGCCAAGCCCTGGCCTGTGATTGGCGCGGCGGCCGGCATCTTCGTCGTCGCCGCAGTGACCTTCGGGTTCCTGGGCCGGGAGTTCACGCCTCAGCTCGACGAGAAGGACATGGCCGTCCAGGCCCTGCGCATCCCGTCGACCTCGCTGGAACAGTCTCTGCGCATGCAGCGGCGGATCGAGCGCGTCGTGGCAGGCTTCCCCGAAGTGGCCTTCGTCTACTCCAAGACCGGCACGGCCGAGGTCGCCAGCGACCCCATGCCGCCCAACGCCTCGGACGCCTTCATTATCCTCAAACCCCAGAAGGAATGGCCCAACAAGGGTGAGACCAAGGCCGAGCTGATCGGCCGTATCGAGAGCAAGCTGGAAGGCCTGACGGGCAACGCCTACGAGTTCAGCCAGCCGATCCAGATGCGCTTCAACGAGCTGATCGCCGGTGTGCGCGGCGATGTGGCCATCAAGGTCTATGGCGACGATCTCGATGCCATGAGCCGAACGGCCGAGGAGATCGCCACGGTCCTGCGGACGGTGAAGGGCGCGGCGGACGTCAAGGTCGAGCAGACCTCTGGCTTCCCGACCCTCGACGTTCAGCTCGACCGCGACGCCATCGGCCGCCTGGGCCTGACGGTCGAAGAGGTCGCCGACACCCTGGCCGTGGCCATGGGCGGTCGCGAGGCCGGCCTGGTCTTCCAGGGCGACCGCCGCTTCGACGTGGTGGTCCGCCTGCCGGACGCCAGCCGCAACGACCTGGACGCCGTCGGCGCCCTGCCGGTGATGCTGCCGGAACGGGCCGGTGGCGGGGCCCGCGCATCTGTGCCGCTGCGCGACGTGGCCAAGTTCTCCTATTCGGAAGGCCTCAACCAGGTCAGCCGCGAGAACGGCAAGCGTCGCGTCGTCGTCCAGTCCAATGTTCGCGGCGCGGACCTGGGCTCGTTCGTCACGCAGGCCCAGCAGAAGGTCGATGCGCAGGTCAAGCTGCCGGCCGGCTCCTGGCTGGTCTGGGGTGGTCAGTACGAGAACCTTAAGGCTGCCCAAGGCCGCCTGGCGCTCGTGGTCCCGCTCTGCTTCCTGCTGATCTTCGGCCTGCTCTATATGGCCTTGGGTGGCATCGCGCCGGCCGCGGCCGTGTTCTCGGCCATTCCGCTGGCCTTGGCCGGTGGGGTGTTTGGCCTGGCGCTGCGGGGCATCCCGTTCTCGGTCTCGGCCGCCGTCGGCTTCATCGCGCTCTCGGGCGTGGCGGTGCTGAACGGCCTGGTGATGATGACGGCCATCCGACAGCGCCTGGCCACCGGCATGGCGCTGGAGAAGGCGATCATCGACGGGGCCATGGAACGCCTGCGGCCGGTGATGATGACCGGCCTCGTCGCGTCCCTGGGCTTCGTGCCCATGGCGCTGGCGACGGGCACCGGCGCGGAGGTCCAGCGCCCGCTGGCCACCGTCGTCATCGGCGGCCTGATCACGGCCACGGCCCTGACCCTGTTCGTGCTGCCGGCCATCTGCCGGTTCGTCCTGCGCAAGGCCGAAATCCGGAGTCCTGAACACAGCTGAGCCAAGGGCGGCGCGCCGAGCAGGTCTCGGCGCGCCGTCTTTTTCTTCAAACCCAAGTCCGGAGACAGTCCATGACCAAGTCGTCGATCGAAGGGGGAAGCACGGCCATCGCCGTGTCGGGGCTGCAGGCCCAGAAGAAGCGTATCCAGATCCTGGCCGAGAACATCGCCAACGCCAACTCGACCGCCAGAACTCCCGGCGGCGAGCCCTATCGACGCCAGATTCCCGTCTTCAAGGTCGAGCCCATGGGCGGCGACGAGGGCGTGGTGCTGAGCGGGGTGAAGGCCGATCCCAAGCCATTCCCGCAAGCCTATGACCCTGGCCACCCGGCGGCCAACGCCGCCGGTTACGTGCTGTTGCCCAACGTCAACAGCCTGGCCGAGAGCCTCGACCTCAAGCAGGCCATGAAAGCCTACGAGGCCAATCTCAACGTCCTGGACACCCAGGACGCGATGGAGAAGGCCACCCTTTCCATTCTCGATAAGAAATAGACCATCGGATCACGCGCGACGCCCACAATTGATCGGTTTCGTGCGTTGATCCCTCAAACTTGGCAGGCGCGTCTCGGCGCACGGGAAAGGGAGACGTTTTCGATGGGAGCGGGACACGATCACGGCGCGAGCCAGGCCAATGGCCGCAGGCTCGCGATCGCCTTGGCGCTGACCTCGACGTTTCTGATCGCCGAGGTCGTCGCCGGCATCGCCTTCAACAGCTTGGCGCTGCTGTCGGACGCGGCGCACATGTTCACCGACGCCGCCGCCCTCGCCATCGCTCTGGCCGCCATCCGCGTCGGTCAGAAAAAGGCGACCGAGGAATTCACGTTCGGCTATCGGCGCTTTGAAATCCTCGCCGCGGCCTTCAACGCCATCCTGCTGTTCGGCGTGGCCATCTACGTGCTGGTCGAGGGCGTCAAGCGCATCGTCAATCCCGAGCCGGTCGGGTCGGTGGGGATGTTCATCGTCGCGGTGCTGGGCCTGGTCATCAACCTGGTCTCCATGCGCCTGCTCAGCAGCCACAAAGACAAGAGTCTCAACGTCAAGGGCGCCTATCTGGAGGTCTGGGCCGACATGCTCGGCTCGCTGGGCGTGATCGTCGGCGCCGTCGTCATCAAGTTCACGGGATGGCGCTTCGTCGACCCGATCGTCGCCATCGGCATCGGCCTCTGGGTGCTGCCGCGCACCTGGATCCTGCTGAAGGACACCTCCCGCATCCTGCTGGAAGGCGCCCCTCCGGGCATGGCCTTGGCCGGCGTGCGCAAGGCCATCACCGAGATGCTCGGCGTCGCCAGCGTCCATGAGCTGCACCTGTGGACCACCGGCGCCGACCAGGCCGTCTGCACCGTCCATGTCGTGCTGGCCGACGGGGCAGTGGGTGAGGATGTCCGCAAGGCCATCGCTGCGCGGCTGGAGACCGACTTCGACCTGCATCACGTCACGATCCAGACCGAGGTCGTGGAGTGCGCGGAGGAAGATCGGCACGCCTAGGCGGCCGGCTGAATGAGCGTAAGGCGCGTCCGCGTTCCGGGGCGCGCCAGGATTTTAGAGAGTGAGGTGACCCGTGGCCCAAGACGACCTGCACATCCTGAGGATCTATCTCGACGCCGAGGCGACCTTGAACGGCGTGGCCTATGACGCGGTGCTGATCGAGCGCGCCCGCGCCATGGACATCGCTGGCGCGGCGGTGCTGCGCATCGAGGAGGCCTTCGGCGAGGCGGTGCTGCATGGCGCCAAGGCCCGCGACCTGGCGCCTGAACAGCACCTGATCGTCGAGATGGTCGATACCCGGTCCAAGCTCGACGCTTTGGCCGCGACGCTCGAAGTGGCGGCCGATGTCGGTCTGGCGACCCTGGGCAAGGTCCAGGTCGTCGCCTATAGCGGCCACCGTCATCACAGCGCGCCGCCCGCCTGAGGCCGCGATCAAGCTAGCCCCGACCCGCAAGGGTCTATGTCGAGGAGCCGAAGATGACCGATCCAAAATCCCCGCTCAAGCCAGATCCCCAGCCCGCGCCGCCATCCGATCGTTCGCCCCCCGAAGAGGGCGGCATGATCGACGAGGGCGGCGTCTATCGCGGCAATGTCGAAGGCGTCGAAAGTGAAACC
Source organism: Caulobacter sp. GW821-FHT05F04 (assembly GCF_059419665.1). Classification (NCBI taxonomy): domain Bacteria; kingdom Pseudomonadati; phylum Pseudomonadota; class Alphaproteobacteria; order Caulobacterales; family Caulobacteraceae; genus Caulobacter; species Caulobacter sp. GW821-FHT05F04. The sequence goes on along the minus strand of NZ_JBWKSF010000008.1, from coordinate 251,430 downwards.
GAGACCCGCCGCGACGGCGGGATGATCGGCGAAGGCTAGGGCGCGCGGCACCAGGAGCGCCACCCGCGTTCGGGGACGCTCGGGTGCCATCCCGTCGCCGTCGGGGGACGACATGTATCCAGCTGACCTCAAATCCTTGACGGGCTTGCGCATCGTCGCGGCCGGATGGGTGCTCGTTTATCACTTCCGAAACCGGCTCGGCCTCGACCTCGAGCAGGTCGGCATGATCGACAAGGGCTACCTTGGGGTGGACCTGTTCTTCATCCTGTCGGGCTTCATCCTGTCCCACGTCTATGTGCGCGCCTGGGCGGAAGGTCGCTTCCCCTACAGCTCGTTTCTCTGGGCGCGCCTGGCGCGGCTCTATCCGGTCCACCTTCTGACTCTCGGCGCGACCATCATGCTGTGGGGGCTGGGGCGCTGGGCCGGCGCCCGGTTCGAGGCCGCGGCCTTCGATCCGGCCGCCATCCCCCAACATCTACTACTGGTCCACGCCTGGTGGGCGACGCCGACCGTGCAGTGGAATTTTCCCTCCTGGTCGATCTCGGCCGAGTGGTTCGCCTACCTGACTTTCCCCGCCTTCGCCCTGGCGTCGTTGACCCTGCGCCGACGTCCGATCGTGGCGGTCGTCCTGGCGGCAACCCTGTTCTTTTCGCTCGACGCCATCGTTCAGGCCTACGGCGGATCGCTGACCAGGCTGACCGCGCACGGCGGCGTGCTGCGGATCATCCCGTCCTTCGCCATGGGCGTGGCGCTCCATAGGCTCGGTTCGACCCGCGCGCCGCCCACGCTGGTGGCGCACACGGGCATGGGCGTCGCCGTGGTCTGGATCGTCGTGGCCGCGACGCTGGGCCTGGCCGATCGCTGGACCTGGCTGGGTCTGGCGGCGCTCATCTACTGCACCGCCGAGACGGCGAAGGCCGGGCGGGGCGGCGTCCTGGCCGGCGCCGCTGATGGTCTATCTGGGCGAGGTCTCCTACGCCGTCTACATGACCCACCTACCGGTCGACATCGCCTATTTCGAGCTGCTCGATCGCTTCGTGCGGCCGGTCGGCGGCTGGGCGTGGGTGGCCTGGGGCGGTGTCCTGGTCTTCTGCATGTTCGTCTCCGTTGCGGTCTATCATGGCGTGGAGCGTCCCGCGCGCGGCTGGCTACGCCGCCATGATCCGTTCGTCAGGCGGCCCGAGCCCCATCAGCCGGCCTGACGAGCGCGCCGTCCTTCTCGGTCCCGTCAAACAGGACGACGAACTCGCTGACCGTGGAGCCGCGGGTGATCGACACGTGCGCCACGAACGTTAGGGGCTCGCGGACCTTGGCGGTCGACTCCAGCCGACCGTTCCGTCGGTCGAAAACGAACCTCAGTCCAAGGCCGTCGGCGCGCAGCGTGGCGACGACGACTTGGTCGGCTTGGAGGCTTCCCAGGAGCGGGGTTACGCGGAAGTTCCAGGCCGCCCGGCGGCGAATGATCTCCAGCCGAATGGCCCCATTGTCGAGATAGATGCAATGGGGGTCTCCGCCATCGCCGTCGTGGTAGAGCGCCAGCACCCCCTCGAACCGGTGCATCCAGACCAAGATCAGTACCGCGACTAGGGCGATGAAAACCAACAGCACGGCGGCGGTCAGGGCTCAGGGGTGGGCGGCGGCATAGAGCGTCAGATCGTGGATCGGGGTCACGAGGCGTTGCTTCCGGCTAGTGACGGGTAGGACAGGAGGGGGCCGGCGCGCACCGACGCGCAGAGCCGCGGCATGCGGCCGATAGATTTCTGAGACATGGAATTCCTCGAACACGGAGGGCGCGGCCGTGGCCGCGCGGTCTAGGCGATGGATTCGAGATCGGGTTTGGGCGGACGGTCTTGCGGGTTGCTGGTCAGGCCCGTGCTGCGGTCGTTCGTCAGGTGGAACCGGACGACCATGGCGAGCGAGACCGTGGGTTCGATCGCATGGGCGGTCGACCCAAAGAGGGAGGGGCCATCGGCATGGTGCTGATGGGCGCCCGAGGCGGGCGATTCTGAGGTCTGGAGATCGGTCGGCGTCGACGGCGCCGAGACGCGATCGTCTGTCCTACCGACGGGGCGCTCCGGGTCCTCAGCGATCGTGGAGGGCGCGGCCCCGAAGAGGTCGGCGTCAAGATGGGTCCGGTCGACCGGCATCAGCAGGGCGAGCACCGCCATTAGCAGGGCGGCCATGGCCACCACCACCTGACGAAGCTGCCCTAACACGCCAACCCCCACGGTCCCCCGCTAGCTGCAATGCCGACACTCTTGCGCTTTCGGCCGATATCTTCAACGCTGCAGGCCGGTTGCGAGTGTGTTCAGCTATCCGTTTCGGACAGCGGTCCGGGCTGCCCGCGGGCTGAGGCCGTCTTTGACCCACTGCTTCACATAGTGGCTCCCGATATGGGCATTGGTCGGACCTGATGTCGATCCCAGCTTTCGGCCAGGGCGGGATACGCGAGACGTCCGGCACGTTCAGGAACGAGCGATTTAGGCTCCATCCCGCCGCCTGAGGCTGCCGCACCGCCCCGGCCCGATGACCCTTGAAGGTGTCGAGGGCTAAGTACTCTAGGCGGCGGCCCACTGGAGGTCAATTTCATCTAAAGCCGGCTAGATCGAGGTGAGGCGGGCTGTAGTACTCACCCGCAACACGCGCTGCAATTTTTCTGAATCGGTGGGCACGGAACGTCGCCGTAGGAGCAGTAGACGCAGCAGTCGCCCGGCTTGGGCTTCAGCACCGCGCCACAGCCTCGGCAGTCGTAGAAATACTGACAGGCGTCGGTAGGCATGGTCTCGGTGGCCTTGTGGCCGCATTGCGGACAGGTCAGGGTCGACTGAGGTTTGATCTGGACATCGCTCATCGGCGCGCATTCCGGATCAGGCCCAGGGCCCAAGGTTCGATGATCGGCTGCCAGAGCATGGCAAGGACGACGAGAAGGGTGGCCGCGCCCAACAGACCCACCTCCAGCCGCGAGGGGGCAGCGCAGGCGTTGTCGATCCGACACCTCCGCGCCCGTCGCCAGGTCAGGGCCCAGCCCGCGCCGATGGCGCCCAGCGCCAGAAGGGTGAGCCAAGCGCGCTGACCCGCGATCCAGCCAAGACCGCCCAAGCCCAGGCCCGCCAGCGCCAGGGACATCGGCAAAATGCAGCAAGCCGCCCAGGCCAGCACCGCACTGGCCGCCGCTGTCAGCGCGGTCCAGCTCAAGGCCGCCTCCGTCATGCGCCGGGGCGTTCCGTCGCCCGGTGTCCCAAGCCCGCGTCTTGTCATCACGCCATCACCTGCTGTTGCGATCCGCGCCAAGATGCCATCTGTAGCGACTACAGACTCAAGCCCTAATCGAAGACCGCGAACCATGGCTGGCCAGGCAATTCAGATCGGCGAACTTGCTCGTCGTACTGGCTGCAACATCGAGACGATCCGCTACTACGAGCGGATCGGCTTGATTTCCGCGCCCCTGCGCCGAGGACGCTACCGGACCTATGAGACCCGGGACGTCGAGCAGCTGAGCTTCGTGCGTAGAGCGCGGGAGCTGGGGTTCAAGTTGGATGAAGTCCGCGCCTTGCTGACCTTGGCGACCGATGAAGCCGCCGCCTGCGCCGAAGTTCGCGATCTGGCGGCGGCCCACCTTCATGACGTGCGTGCCCGGATCGCCGACCTTCGGCGGATGGAACGGGTCTTGGCGGACGCTGTGAAAGCGTGCGAGGCCGGGCAAGATCCAGGATGCCCGCTGATCCAGACGCTTGGCGCGAAGGCCGGCGGCGCGGGGCAAGACACGATCTCCGCCGCGCCATGGGCGAGACCCTGACCTTGGCGGGTGACAGGATCGGCGGACGCGAACATCGATCCGCGCCCGCCGGCCAAGCCGCTATCGCTTGCTGATCGCGGTCACCTCGCCCGCGCCGTCATGGAGCTTCAGGTCGAAGGCGACATGATCGCCGATCGCGACGCCGTCCAGCAGGGCCGGCGCAATCTTGAAGCCCATGGTCATGGCCGGCCAGCCGGCCTGGGGGATGGCTTCGTGGTCGAGGGTGATCGTGCCGGCGGCCTTGTCGATCGCCTTCACGACGCCGACGCCCTTGGCCATCTTGTCGGCCGGAGCCATGTCCATGCCGGCCATCGCGTTGCTCGCTGGAGCAGGAGTGGCGGCGGGAGCTGGAGCGGCGGGCGTCGCGGGCGCTTCGGCCTTGCGGCCGCAGGCGGCCAGGCTGGTCGTCGCTAGCAGGGCGGCCAGGGTCAGGGACAGGGTCTTCATCGGGTTAATCTCCTAGGCTGAAGTGGAAGCAGAAGCGGGGGGGCGGGCCTGGCGGCGGCGCAGCAGCAGGTAGCCGGCCGGGATCACGAACATCGACAGCAGCGGCGCGGTGAGCATGCCGCCGATCATCGGGGCGGCGATGCGGCTCATCACTTCGGAACCCGCGCCATGACCCCAGAGGATCGGCGCCAGACCCGCCAGGATCACGGCCACGGTCATGGCCTTGGGCCGCACCCGCAGCAGGGCGCCTTCTCGTACGGCGGCCTCGACCTGGTCGGGCGTGGGGTTGGGACCCAGGGCGTCCATGGCGTGCTTGAGATAGATCAGCATCACCACCCCGAACTCGGCCGAGACCCCGGCCAGGGCGATGAACCCGACGCCGGTGGCCACCGACTGATGGAAGCCTGCCAGGTACAGCGTCCAAATCCCGCCGGTCAGGGCGAACGGCAAGGTAGCCATAATCAGCCCCGCTTCGTCGAAGCGACGGAAGATCACGTAGAGCAGCACGAAGATGATCAGCAGGGTGGCCGGCACGACGATCTTCAGCCGGTCGGCGGCCCGCTGCAGATATTCGAACTGCCCCGAGTAGGAGACGCTGACGCCGGGCGAGAGCCGCACCTTCTGGGTCACTGCTTGGCGCAGGTCGCCGACGACCGAAGCCAGGTCACGGCCTCGAACGTCGACATAGACCCAGGTCGTGGGTCGGCCGTTCTCGCTCTTGAGCATCGGCGGCCCGTCGGCGATCTGGACCTGCGCCACCGTGCCCAGGGTGATCTGGGCGCCGCCGGGCGTCAGCACCGGCAGGGCCCGCAGGCCTTCCAGGCTATCCCTCAGTTCACGCGGATAGCGGACACTGATCGGATAGCGCGCCAGGCCCTCGACCGTCTGGCCGATGGTCTCGCCGCCGATCGCGCCGGAGACGATCGATTGGACGTCATCGATGTTGAGCCCGAACCGCGCGGCGGCGGCCCGGTCGATGCGGACGTCGACATAACGCCCGCCGGTCAGCCGCTCGGCCAAGGCCGAACTGACCCCGGGAACGCTCTTGGCCACGCCCTCGACTTCGCGCGCGATGCGGTCGAGTTCCGCCAGGTTGGCCCCCGACACCTTGACCCCGATCGGGCTCTTGATGCCGGTGGCCAGCATGTCGATACGGTTGCGGATCGGCGGCACCCAGACATTGGTGAGGCCCGGGACGCGTACGCGCTGGTCGAGCTCGGCGACCAACTTGTCGGGCGTCATGCCCAGCCGCCACTGGTCGCGCGGCTTGAAGCGGATGGTGGTCTCGAACATCTCCAGCGGGGCCGGATCGGTGGCGCTCTCGGCGCGGCCGGCCTTGCCGAACACGCTGTCGACCTCCGGTACGGTCTTAATCATCCGGTCGGTCTGCTGGAGGAGCTGTCCGGCCTTGGCGGCCGACAGGCCCGGCAGGGCCGAGGGCATATAGAGCAGGTCGCCTTCGTCCATGTTGGGCATGAACTCCCCGCCCAGATGGGCCAGCGGCCAAGCGGTGGTGGCAAAGGCCAGAAGCGCGACCACAAGCGTCGTCCTGGGGCGATGCATCACCCGGTCCAGCAGCGGGCGATAAGCCGCCGTCAGCACGCGGTTGATCGGATTGGACGCCTCGTCGGGGATACGGCCCCGGATCAAATAGCCCATCAGCACCGGGATCAAGGTCACCGACAGGACGGCCGCCGCCGCCATGGCGTAGGTCTTGGTGAAGGCCAGGGGGCGGAAGAGCCGGCCTTCCTGCGCTTGTAGTGTGAAGACCGGGATGAACGACAGGGTGATGATCAACAGGCTGAAGAACAGCGCCGGACCGACCTCGGCGGCGGCCTCGGTGATCACCTTCCAGCGGGTCTCGCCAGCCAGGGTCTCACCCGGATGCTCGTGGGCCCATCGCTCCAGCTTCTTGTGGGCGTTCTCGATCATCACCACGGCCGCGTCGACCATGGCTCCTATGGCGATGGCGATGCCACCCAGCGACATGATGTTGGCGTCGACGCCCTGGCTCTTCATGACCAGAAAGGCGGCCAGGACGCCCAGCGGCAGCGAGATGATCGCCACCAGGGCCGAACGCAGGTGGCCCAGGAACAGGGCGCAGACCAGGGCGACGACCAGGAATTCCTCCAGGAGCTTGCCGGTCAGGTTATGGACGGCGCGGTCGATCAGGCCCGAGCGGTCGTAGGTGGTGACCACCTCGACGCCGGGCGGCAGGCTCTTCTTCAGCTCGGTCAGCTTGGCCTTCACCGCCGCGATCGTGGTGCGGGCGTTTTCGCCGGAGCGCAAGATCACCACCCCACCGGCCACCTCGCCTTGACCGTTGAGTTCGGCGATGCCGCGTCGCATCTCCGGGCCGACCTGGATCGTGGCCACGTCCCCGAGACGCACGGGGATCCCGCCGGCCGCCGTCCTGAACGGCACGGCCTGGAAGTCCTCAATCGTCTTCAGATAGCCGGTGGCGCGGACCATGTACTCGGCCTCGCCCAGCTCCAGCACCGAACCGCCGGTCTCGGCGTTGGCGCCCTTCAGCGCGGCGACGACCTGTTGGTGCGTGACCCCGAAGCTGGCCAGCTTCTGCGGATCGAGCACGACCTGATACTCGCGCACCATGCCGCCGATCGCCGAGACCTCGGCTACGCCCGGCAGGGCCTTCAGCTCATAGCGCAGGAACCAGTCCTGCAACGAGCGCAGCTGGCTGAGGTCGTGGCCGCCGGTCTTGTCGACCAAGGCGTACTCATAGACCCAGCCGACCCCTGTGGCGTCGGGACCTAGGGCTGGGCGGGCGCTTTCGGGCAGGCGCGACTGAACCTGGTTGAGATATTCCAAGACCCGCGATCGGGCCCAGTAGAGGTCGGTCTTGTCGTCGAAGATCACGTAGACGAAGCTGTCGCCGAAGAACGAATAGCCGCGCACGGTCTTGGCTCCGGGCACCGACAGCATGGTGGTGGCCAAGGGATAGGTGACTTGGTTTTCGACCAGTTGCGGGGCTTGGCCCGGATAGCTGGTGCGGATGATCACCTGGGTGTCGGAGAGGTCGGGCAAGGCGTCGATCGAGGTCGAGCGCACGGCCAGGCCGCCGGCCACGATCAGCGCCAGGGCGCCCAGCAGCACGAAGAAGCGGTTGGCGACCGACCAGCGGATCAGGGCGGCGATCATGCACCACCGCCGATCTTGGCGATGCGCCGGACGGTGGGATCGGCCGGCGGCGGATCGAAGGCGAAGCTGACCTGGTCGCCGACCTTCAAGCCCTTCAGCAGCATCGGGTCGGCGCGGAAAGTCATGGTCATGGCCGGCCAGCCGATCGCTGGCACGGGACCGTGGGACAGGGTGACGCCGTCCTTCGTCACCTGCTCGACGCGGCCGACAGCTTCGGCCAGCGCGGGCTTGGCCGGCGTCATAGGCTTGGCCATGCTCATGTCGCTCGGCGACGCTGGAGGTCCTGACGCCGGAAGTGGCTGGACCTGCAAGCCGGCCAGGCTGGCTTCGGAGTCGATTAGGAACTGACCCGAGGCGATGATCCGCTGCCCCGAAGACAGTCCCGCCAGGACCTCCGTCCGGCCTCCAGCCTCGCGCCCGGTCCGAACCTCGACGGCCTGGTAGCGGCCGCCGTCCGAGGCCCGCATCACGACGTTGCGCGCGCCGGTGCGGATCACCGCCTCGGATGGGACCAGCAAGGTGGTGCGGGTCGTCGCGTCGAAGGCGACGGTGGCGAACATGCCGGGCTTGAGGCGGCCGTCGCGGTTGGGCAGTTCGATCCGCGCCTGCAAGGTGCGGCTGTCGCCTTGAGCCTGCGGGAGCACGGCCTGGACCGTCCCGCGCAAGGTCTCGCCCGGATAGGCCGCCAGGGTGACGCCGACGCCCTGGCCAGGACGCAGCTGGCCGGCCTGCGCCTCAGGCACGGCGGCCGTGACCCAGACCTTCGAGAGGCCGTTGATCTCGGCCAGGGTCTGGCCCAAGGCCACGGTCATGCCCGCCCGCACGTCGAGCTTGGAGATCACCCCGCCCAAGGGCGCGGTGACGGTGATCGTCGTGCGTGGCCGACCGTCGCGGTCGAGACCGGCGACGACGCCGTCGGGCATACCCAAGAGGCGCAGGCGCTGGCGGGCGGCGGCGGTCAGGGCCGCGTCGCCGGTGCGCCGGACGGCGAGGTATTCGGCCTGGGCGCCGCCCCATTCGGGAACCAGCAGGTCGGCCAGCGGCGCACCGGCGGCGATCACGTCGCCGGGCGCGCGGCCGTAGACCCGCTGCACGAACCCGCCGCTGCGGGCCTGGACCACGGCGACGTCGCGTTGGTTAAAGTCGACGATCCCGGTGGCGGTCAAGCCGCTGGAAAGCGCGCCTTCCTCCACGGTCGCCAGCCGGAAGCCCAGGTTCTGTGCGGCCGACGGATCGATGCGCACGCCCGCCGCCGAACCGCCTGCCTCGGCTTCGCCGGCGTATTTGGGCACCAGCTGCATGTCCATGAACGGCGACTTGCCCGGCTTGTCGAAGTGCTGGGCCGGGACCATCGGGTCGTACCAGTAAAGGACCTTGCGGTCGTCGGCCGAGGGTTGCGACATCGCCGGCTTGGCGGTCAGGCGGGCCAGGCCGTAGCCACCGGCTCCAGCCAGGACGACCAGGGCGGCGGCGCCCGCGAGCAGCGCCTTCATCGAGGGGGACGGGGTCATTGGTCGTTTCCGTAGGTCAGGGTCAGGCGGGCGGCGTCGAGCGCAACGGCGGCCTCGCGATCGAGGGTGGTGAGCTGGGCGTCGGCCAGGCCAGAGAACGCGGTCAGCACATCGGGCAGACCGGCCGTGCCGGCGCCATAGGCGGCGGTCTCCAGCTGAGCCTTTTGCTTGGCCAGCGGCAGCAGCGTGTCGCGGGCCCGCAGCCATTGCTCGTGGTGCATGACGTGGTCGGCGAGATCGGCTTCGAGCTGAGCGGCCAGCGCCCGGTGCGTGTCCTCACGCTCGGCGTCTGCGCGGCCGGCGCTGGCGGCGCGCGCCGCGATCATCGGGTCCTGGCGGCTCTTGCCCCACAGCGGCAGGCTGATGCTGACCCCGGCCGAGACCATGTCGCCGAACATCGGGTCGCGGCGCTGATAGGCCACCTCCCAACTCCAGTCGGGGCGCTTGTCGGCCTTGGCCAGGGCGACATCGGCCTGGGCCTGAAGGGCGGCGGCGTCTTTCGCCAGCACGGCGGGATTGCGATCGATCGCCGCCCTGAGACTGGCAGGGGCAAGGTCGAGATCGGGCCCCTGGCCAACGGCCTGTGGATCGGCGTCGCCCGTCCAGCGGGCCAGCATGGCGCGGGCGCGCCCCAGTTCGGAGACAGCTTCGCTGCGGCGGTCTTCCAGGGCGGCGCGCATCTGGGCCGCCTCCAGCGCCTGGGCCGGCCTTGATCGTCCCGAGGCGACGCCGGACGGCGCGGCGTCCCACAGCGGGGCCAGCTGGGCGACCACCCCATCGAGCGCAGCGAGTTTGCGCTGGGCATAGAGCAGTTGGATCCAGGCGAGCGCCGTGGCGACACGGACCTGGCGGGCCTCGACCGCGCCCTCGGCGCCCGCCGCGACGATGTCGGCCTCGGCGCGGCCGATCCGCGCGTGGCGCTTTGCGGCGCTGGGCATGTCCTGGCTGAAGCCGACCCGGCCCATGGTCATCTCGTCGGTGCCGAACCGACCGGCCGGCGGACCCGAGACTGGGAAGTTGTCGAGGCCGACGGCGAGCTTGGGATCGGGCAGGGCGCCGGCCGCCTTGGCCGAGGCCTTGGCGGCCTCGACCTGCAGGGCCGCGGCGCGCAGCGCCGGCGCATTGGCCGCGGCCGCGTCGAGGCTCTGGGCGTAGGTCAGGGGCGCGGCGTGGGCGACGCTCGCCAAGCTCAGCCCGGCCAGAAGGGGGAGAATACGCATGGAGACGAAAATCCTGGAGGAAGCCGTGAGGGGCCAGCGCCCCGGCGAAGCGTTTGCAGCCGCTTCGCCGGGGCCGGACGGGACGGGCGAAGACAGGGGATCGGCCCCACCCGTCCCGGCCGAGCTAGCGAGCCAGGCAGGCCGGTTGGGCGGCCCGCAAATAGCCGCAGGCGCGTGGCGTGGCGGCCGAGACGGTCGTCGCGGAAGCTAGGCCGGAGACGAGCGCCAGCGCGGGAAGGCGGGGAGACATGAAGGTCATCCTTGAAGATCGAAAAGCCAGCCGGCGAAAGCGCGGGCGATCACGCGCGCCCGGCAGGACCGGGGCGTGAAACCAGCGATGGCGGGGATCGGCCCTCGGGCCGGTCCTAGGCGATCGTTCGGGGGGGCGGATCTTCGGGGATGAGGCGGTGGGTGCGGCCGCTGGTGTTGGACCAGCGGGTCTCGACGCGATAGCCGACGGCGATCGGGGTCTCCGAGCCCGGGCAGGGGGCCGCAACGGACAGGGCGCAACTGATCGCGCAGGCCTTGGCGCAATCCTTGGCCGACATGGTCTTGCCGTGATCGCAGCAGGGCTCGGCCTGGGCCACGTCGTCGCCGGCGGGGGCCATGGCGATCATGCTCATCGCGTCCATGCCGGCCATGTCGCAATCAGCCCGCGCGGCGTTGACCGCCAGCGGACTGAACGCGAGGGCCACGGCGGCCAGGAAAGCGAGCGCATGCCTTAGCATCGGGCGAGCTTAGCGCGGTCACACGGCCTCGTCATGTCCGGACAATCCCCGAATGCGATTTGCCGCGACGCGCGCGGACTGGCGACGGCTTGGAGGCGGGGCCTGAAAGCCGCCATCTGGTCCAATACGCAGCGGTCTGGACCATCCCTCGACCTTTGGCGCGGTCGCGGTGAATATTTTCAGAGGCGGAACGGGGGCGCCGTTCGCCGGTTGTGGGAGCATCGCAACCCGCTGGAAAACCTCGCCCCGGCGCGTGGTTGCGCCGGGCTCCAGGAGCGGAAAACAGTCATGGCCGAGCACCACGCGCCCAAAGACCATCAACACCACAGGCCCTACCTGCGCCTGGCCGCCATGACCGTGCTGTCGTTCCTGGCCATGTATGTCCTGATGTACGCCATGGTCGACAGGGCCGCGAACATCCATCCAAGCTTCAACCAGGCCTACATGGCCGGCCTGATGACCGCGCCGATGGTCATGCTCGAACTCGTGCTCATGGGCATGATGTATCCGCGCAAGGGCCTCAACCGCGGCTTGGTCGCGTCCAGCCTTGTCATCGGGGTCTTGTGCTTTGCGGCCATTCGCCAGCAGTGGCTGGTCGGCGACCGCGAGTTCCTGCGCTCGATGATCCCGCATCACGCTGGCGCGATCCTGATGTGCGGACGCGCGCCGGTGAAGGATCCTGAGATCCGCAGCCTTTGCGCCACGATCATCAAGGGCCAGCAGCAGGAGATCGACCAGATGAGCGCCATGCTCGCGCCCCTTCGCTGAGCATCGCCCGGTCGCCCCCGCGGCGATGGCGGGGGTCAACGCAACGGCCAGCGGGGGATGAAGGCGGGAACCCGCGCCCTGTAGTCGCGATAGGCGTCGCCGAACTGCGCCAGCGCCGCCTGCTCCTCGTGACGGGCCAGGCGGACGTACATCACCACCAGCACGGGGAACATCGCCAGCGTCAACAGCGTGGGCCACTGCAGCAGGAAGCCTAGCATCACCAGGATGAAGCCGGCGTACTGGGGATGGCGCACCCTGGCGTAGACCCCCGTGGTGGCCAGCTCCCGGTGGCGCTGACGGGCGTGCAGCGCCACCCAGCCGACCGAGATCAGCCAGAACCCGGTCCCGATCAGCACGAAGCTGGCGATATGGAACGGTCCGAAGTGGGGATTGACCCGCCAGCCGAACATCATCTCCAGCAGGTGGCCGGCGTCGTGGCTCCACCAGTCGACACTGGGAAAACGCGACTGCAGCCATCCCGAGAGCAGGAAGATGGTCAGGGGGAAGCCGTACATCTCGGCGAACAGGGCGACGATAAAGGCGCTGAACGCGCCGAAGCTGCGCCAGTCGCGGCCGGTCGCGGGCTTGAAGAAGCTGAACGCGAACAGGATGAAGACGGCGGCGTTGACCAAAGCCAGTCCCCAGAGGCCGTAGCCGTAACCGGGATGGGTCATCGCCGCTGCCTCTCGACCGGTTCGTTGGGATTGGCCGGCGCGTCCGCCGGGATGCGGCCGGGCGCGTCCTCTCGCCCGTGCTGATGGGCGCCATGGCCATGGTGCATGAACAGGTGCATCAGCGGACAGGCCAGTAGGAGCAGATAGGGCAAGACGCCGAGCACATGCGCGGCGTGCTCGGTGGTCAGGAAGAAGCCGGCGATCAGCAGGAACCCGACCAGGACGATCGTTCCGCGCCGACGCAGCTTTTGGTGTTGAACATCCATGGATCGCTCACTTCAGGCCTTGACGCCCTATCATAGGCCCGCGACCCGGGCGCCAAGTATAGGTAGAGGCCGCAGCGGCGGGTGGGGGCGGCGCCCGCGGGTCCCCGGAGGCAGGCGGCGATGTCTGCGGCCTTTGCGTATTGGCCCGCGGCGACCGAGCCTGAAAGGCTGCGCGGCGAGCATCATCACCAGAGGCAAGCCGCCCATGCACAGGAACAGGAAGAAGCAACGGCTCCACGGCAATTTCGGAACGGCCGCCCTTGAACGCGAAGCGCGCATCGACCTTGCCGAGCGGCCGGCCGGCGGCCTTGCCGTGGCCTTCCTCGGCGCGTCGGGCACGGTGACGGGCTCGCGCTACCTGCTGGACGACGGCCAGACCCGGATCGTGGTCGATTCCGGTCTGTTCCAGGGGGCCAAGGACCTGCGCCGCCTCAACTGGGCGCCGCTTGCGCCCGAGGTGGCCGACGTCGAGCAGGTGCTGCTCACCCACGCCCATCTCGACCATTCGGGCGCCCTGCCACGCATGGCCCGCCTGGGATGGGATGGGACCGTCCTCAGCACGCCGGCCACGGCGGCCCTTTGCCAACTGCTGCTCGCCGACAGCGGGCGCATCCAGGAGAAGGACGCGGAGTTCGCCAACCGCCACGGCTTCTCGCGCCACGATCCGGCGCTGCCGCTCTACACGGAGGCCGACGCGCGCCTGGCCCTGCGGCTGTTCGAGACCATCGGGTTTGGCGAATGGCGCTCGCTCGCCGACGGGATCAGGACGCGCTACCATCGCGCCGGCCACATCCTCGGCGCGGCGTCGATCGAGATCGACTGGAAGGGCCGGTCGGTTCTCTTCTCGGGCGATATCGGGCGCTATGACGACGCGGTGATCAAGGACCCCGAACCGCCGGCGCGGGCCGACTACGTCATCGTCGAATCCACCTATGGCGACCGCCGCCATGACCGCGTGGATCCGTCGCGGGCGCTGGGAGACCATATCGAACGGTGCATCCGACGCGGGGGAACCGTGGTGATCCCCGCCTTCGCGGTCGGTCGCGTCCAATCGCTGCTCTATCATCTGTCCCGTCTGCGCGCGGACGGCCGGCTGCGTGATGCGCCGATCTATCTGGACAGCCCGATGGCGATCGACGCCAGCGGGCTGATGTGTGATTTCATGGACGAACACAGGCTGAGCCGCGCGGCATGCGAAGCCGCGTGCGGCGTCGCGCACTATGTGCGCGAAGTCGAGGAATCCAAGGCGCTGACCGCGGACGCCACCCCCAAGGTGATCATCTCGGCCAGCGGCATGGCGACCGGTGGCCGCGTCGTGCACCATCTCAAGCGGTTCGCCCCGGATGAGCGCAACCTCATCCTGTTCTCCGGCTTCCAGGCGGCCGGCACGCGCGGCGCTGCGCTCGTCTCGGGGGCCCGGACGATCAAGATCCACGGCGAACACGTCCCCGTCCACGCCGAGGTGGCGAACCTGACCATGCTGTCGGCCCACGCCGACAGCGACGAGCTCATGCGGTGGCTGGGCGCCATGCAGGCGGCGCCGCGGCATGTCTATGTCACCCATGGCGAGCCGGCCGGCGCGCAGGTCCTGGCCAAGCGCATCGGCGAGGAACACGGCTGGCCTTGCACCGTCCCGACCCTCGGCAGCTGGGGGCGGCTGGCGTGAGCGTCCCAAGGCACGAGCAGGCCGACGCGAGGCCGGCGTCGGCCACGCTGCGCGCGCGTCGCATGGGGCTCACCGCGGCTGGCGGCGACATGATCGCGGTGATGCGGCACGACTGCCCGGTCTGCCGGTCCGAGGGCCTGGGGTCGCGCGCCCAGGTCGTCCTGCGCGCCGGCGGCCGCGAGGCGGTGGTGTCCTTGTTGCACAGCTCGGGCGACACGCCAGACCCCGGCGAGATCGGCCTTTCCGAGACCGCATGGGCCCGGCTCGGGGTCAAGGCGGGCGACCGCGTGGAGGTCGCCCACGCTCCGCCGTTGGCCTCGCTGCGGGCGGTGCGCCGCCGGATCTATGGAGAGCGCCTGAGCCAGGCGGCCTTTTCGGCGATCGTCGCGGATATCGCCGAGCATCGCTATAGCGACGTCCACCTCTCGGCGTTCGTCACCGCCTGTTCGGCGGCGCCGCTCGATCAGGCCGAGACGATCGGACTGACCAAGGCCATGGTCGAGGTCGGCGAGCAGTTGAGCTGGCCTGGGCCGATCGTCGTCGACAAGCACAGCGTCGGCGGCTTGCCGGGCAACCGCACCACGCCGATCATCGTCTCGATCATGGCGGCCGAAGGCCTGGTCATGCCCAAGACCTCCTCGCGCGCGATCACCTCACCGGCCGGCACCGCCGACACCATGGAGGTTCTGGCGCCCGTCGACCTCGACATCGCCGCGATCCGCCGGGTGGTGGCGCGCGAGGGGGGCTGCATCGCCTGGGGCGGGGCGGTTCGGTTGAGCCCGGCCGACGACGTGATCATTGGCGTCGAGCGGGCGCTCGACATCGACGCGGTCGGCCAGCTGGTGGCCTCGGTGCTGTCCAAGAAGATCGCCGCCGGCGCGACCCACCTGGTGATCGACGTTCCTGTGGGACCGACCGCCAAGGTGCGGAGCCTGGAGGCCGCGCGGGATCTCGAGGCGGCGCTCACCTCGGTGGCCGCCGCCTTCGGCCTGCGCACGCGGGTGATGTATGGCCCTGGGGCTGAGCCGATCGGACGCGGCATCGGGCCGGCGCTGGAGGCGCTGGACATACTGGCCGTGCTTCAAGGCGAGCCCGGCGTCGAGGATCTCGCCCATAGGGCCTGTGAACTGGCCGGGGGATTGTTCGAGCTGGCGGGCGTGGCGGCCCCTGGCGCTGGCCTCGCGCGCGCGCGGCAAAGCCTCGAGAGCGGCCGCGCCTGGGCCAAGTTCAAGCGCATCTGCCAGGCCCAAGGCGGCATGCGCTCGCCGCCGGTCGCCCGCTTCCAGCGAGACCTGACCGCGCCCTCCAGCGGCCGGATCGCCAGCATCGACAACCGCAAACTCGCGACCGTCGCCAAGCTCGCGGGCGCGCCGATGGCCAAGGCGGCCGGGGTGGCGGTCCACGCCCGGCTCGGCCAGTCGATCGTCGCGGGGTCGCCCTTGTGCACCCTTCACGCCGAGAGCCCCGGCGAACTGGACTATGCGGCCGCCTTCGCCTTGAGCGACGGGGCGATCTTCGCGATCGCGGCGCCATGACGCCGCCGATCGTCTTCGCCTTGGACGGCGGCGAGCGCCTGGCCCAAGCCCTTGGCCCAGCGCTCGGCGCGGAGGCAGGGGTCCTGCTGCAGCGCCAGTTTCCAGATGGCGAGACCTACCTTCGGATCGACAGCGACGTCACCGAGCGCGATGTCATCCTGGTCTGCGGCCTCGAGCGTCCGGACGCGAAATTGCCGCCGCTGCTCTTCGCGGCGGACACGCTGCGCGAGCTTGGCGCGCGCGGGGTGGGCCTGATCGCGCCCTATCTGGCCTACATGCGCCAGGACACCCGTTTCCATCCGGGCGAGGCGGTCACGTCGCGTATTTTCGCGGCGGTGCTCTCGCGCCACCTCGACTGGCTGGTGACCGTCGATCCCCACCTGCACCGCCATCACGCCCTGGCGGAGATCTACCGAATCCCCAGCCAGCTCGTTCACGCCGCGCCGCTCATGGCGTCGTGGATCAGGCGGAACGTCGCCCGACCGGTGATCGTCGGGCCCGATCTGGAGAGCGAGCAGTGGGTGGCGCAGGTGGCGGCCGGCGCCGACGCGCCGTTCCTGGTCTGCCAAAAGCAGCGGTCCGGGGATCGTGAGGTCGACATCTCGATCCCCAACGCCGGCGCCTTCCTGGGCCGCCAAGCCGTGCTCGTCGACGACATCGCCTCGTCGGGCCGCACGCTCGCCGTCGCGGCCCGCCAGCTCAAGGCCCTGGGTTTTGCGCCGCCGGACTGCGTCGTGGTGCATGCGCTGTTCGCCGGCGACGCCGCCCAGGTCCTGGGCGAACACGTCGCGCGCATCGTCAGCACCAACACGGTCGCCCATGCGTCGAACGCCATCGACATGACGCCGGCGATCGCCCAGGCCGTGCGCGCCCTGCTGTGAACGGCGTTCGCCAATCCTCGGCCAGCCGCCGGGAGGCGAACGGCGAAGCCTCTTGACCCTGGACCCCGGTCCAACCCGCACAAGGCGTCCGCGAAGCGGCGCCGCATTCGCCGCTGCAGCCTGGCGCCCGCTCAGTTCGCCTGAGGAGGCCCATGGGGGACAAGCGTGTCGTTCATATCGTCGACGACGAGGAGACGATCCAGCGGTCGGTCGGCTTCATGCTCCGCGCCACGGGCTTCAGCGTCGAGACCTATCCGTCGGGGACGGCGTTTGTGGCCGTCGCGACGCAGGCCAAGATCGGCTGCGTCATCCTGGACATGCAGATGCCGGGCCTGGGCGGGCTTGAGGTTCAGGTCGCCCTGGCCGATATCGGCGTCGACATGCCGGTCGTCGTGCTGACCGGCAATGGCGATGTCGCCCTGGCGGTCCGGGCGATGCGGGCCGGGGCCGTCGACTTCCTGGCCAAGCCTGTTGAAAAGGCCATGCTGCTCGAAGCGCTCCATCGCGGCTTCGCGCGCATCGACCGGGCCGATGGCCGGGCGGCCGAGGAAGCCGAGGCGCAGGGCCGCGTCGAGGCTCTGTCGCCGCGCGAGCGGGATGTCCTCGAAGGTCTCGCCCAGGGGCGCGCGAACAAGGCCATCGCCTATGATCTCGGGATCTCCTCGCGCACGGTCGAGGTCTGTCGCGCGAGCCTGGCACGCAAGCTCGGCGTCCAGACCTTGGCCCAGACCCTGCGGATCGCCTTCGCGGCGGGGATGGGACG
This sequence comes from Caulobacter sp. GW821-FHT05F04, assembly GCF_059419665.1. Classification (NCBI taxonomy): domain Bacteria; kingdom Pseudomonadati; phylum Pseudomonadota; class Alphaproteobacteria; order Caulobacterales; family Caulobacteraceae; genus Caulobacter; species Caulobacter sp. GW821-FHT05F04. Next base: position 234,016 of record NZ_JBWKSF010000008.1, on the reverse strand, counting down.
GCCGCCGCGAGCCTAGACGCTCGCCGCGGCGGCCGCCCCGGCGATCGCTAGTCCGCGATCAGATGAAACCGCTCGACCAGCTTGGCGATCTCGGTGCCTTCCAGCGTCTTCAGCAGCAGCTTGCGCAGGATGGCGGGGCCGGGGATCTCGATGCCCTCGCCATCCCGCAGCGGCGCGACGGCGGCGAGCAGAGTGCGAATGTCATAGGTCGAGTTGAACACTTCGGGCACGCCGCGCTCGACATCGAGCAGCGTGTAGACCGCCTCCATCGGCGTGCGGACCGAATACTCCGTGGTGAAGATGCAGTCGCGCTGCTTGGACTCGGCGAACTGGCCGATGAAGGCGAAATTGACGGCCCCCGCCGGGACCACGTCCGGCCGGTCTCCGGCCTGGCGGGGCATGAAGAAGGCGGTGATATAGGGCATCATCACCGGCACGGTCCTGGCGCCGCTCGCCGCGAGATCGGCGATATCCTCGACCGGGACGCCGAGGTGATAGAGCCATTCCTGGGTGATCTCCTCGCCAGTGCAGGCCTGCATCGGCTTTTTCACATAGTCGCCGGGCCGATCGACGAACAGGGCGTAGAACCAGGCCACGAGCTGGTCCTTCGGCTGCTTCTTGAAATGGGGCTGGCGGCTGACCGTCCAACTCAGCAGCCAGCTCGAATCCTTGGCCGTGACGATGCCGGCGGTGACCACCTTGCCGCTGAACGGATCGCGCTTGGCGATCTTGCGGATGTACTGCGGAATACGCGCGTCGAGCGTGGTGATGGTCGCCGACGCCCATTTGGTCTGCGCAATATGGGCCCCGAACACGTCGGGACGTCCGAAGGCCGGGTCCTTGGCCGCGATGCGCCGCCACAGGTCCCAGGCGGGCGCCGGGCCTTGATTCAGCTTGGCCGGGGTCTGATGGTCGCCGCTGTCGGAATTTTCGGTCAGCGACCCGATGGTGATGAACACCAGATCGTCGGGGCCAAGATCGACGCCGCCCTCGGCGCCCTTCTCGATCCAGCCGATCCGCGTCGCCTGCTTGCGTTCGGCGTCGATCGCGAAATCGATGTCGGTGACCTGAACGCCGTAGCGGAACCGGACGCCCTGATCCTGCAGCCACTTGACCAGCGGCAGGACCATCGACTCGTACTGATTGTACCGGTTGAACTTGAGCGACGAGAAGTCGGCGAGCTGGCCGATGTGGTGGATGAAGCGGTGGAGATAGAGTTTCATCTCCAGGGCCGAATGCCACTCCTCGAACGCGAACATCGTACGCCAGAACAGCCAGAAATTGCTCTTCAGGAAATCGGGGCCGAACACCTCGTTGATCCGCTTGTTCTCCATCTCTTCGCGGGTCGCCAGGAAGACGGAGAGGAGCTCTCGTTGGGCCTTGTCGTTCAGCGTCAGCAGCGCCTTGTCGGGCACATCCTGCCCGCGGCTCTGCGTGACCCGCTGCAGCGAGACGTTCGGATCGTCCTTGTTGAGCCGGTAGAATTCGTCGAGGACGCTGGCGTCTTCGATCTCGAGCGAGGGGATCGAGCGGTAGAGATCCCAGAGGCACTCGAAATGCGCCTCCATCTCGCGCCCGCCGCGGATGACGAACCCCTTTTCCGCCACGTCCAGGCCATCAAGGGCGCCGCCGGGAAGCTCCAACTCCTCGAGAAGCGTGATGCGCTCGCCCGCGACGCCGCCGTCCCTGATGAGGAAGGCCGCGCCCGCCAGGCCGGCGAGGCCCGCGCCGACGAACCAGGCCGTCGCCCTGTCGGCCCGCTCCGGCTTGCGGGGACGGACGAACGCTTCATAATTTCCGCGGCTGTAATGCATTGGCGGGCTCCTAGGGGCGGCGAGCGGTTTGGGCGGCGGCTTCGGGACGAGCGCGCATGCTCATATCTTCTGCCGATTGAGCCGCAGCGCGTTGGTGACCACGCTGACCGAGGACAGCGCCATCGCCGCGGCCGCGATGATCGGCGAGAGCAGGATGCCAAACAGCGGATAGAGCACGCCGGCCGCCACGGGCACGCCCGCGACGTTGTAGATGAAGGCGAAGACCAGGTTCTGGCGGATGTTGGACATGGTCGCCTGGCTCAGCCGCCGCGCCTTGACGATGCCGTTGAGGTCGCCCTTGAGGAGGGTGACGCCCGCGCTCTCGATCGCCACATCGGTCCCCGAGCCCATGGCGATGCCGACATCGGCCGCGGCGAGGGCCGGCGCGTCGTTGACGCCGTCTCCGGCCATGGCGACCACGCGCCCCTCGCGCTTGAGACGCGCGACGACGGCGCTCTTCTGGTCGGGCAGGACCTCGGCTTCCACTTCCTCGATGCCCAGACGCCGCGCGACCGCCTCGGCCGTGGTGCGGTTGTCGCCCGTCAGCATCACCACCCGGATGCCTTCGGCCTTGAGGGCGGCCAAGGCTTCGGGCGTGGTCGCCTTGACGGGGTCGGCGATGGCGAAGGCGCCGCCGACCCGGCCGTCGACGCCGATGAAGATCGCCGTGGCCCCGTCGCGGCGAAGGGCGTCGGCCTGCTCCGCCAGGGCCTCGGTCGCGACGCCCTCGTCGGCCAGGAACCGGGCGTTGCCGAGCACGATGCGGCGGCCCTCGACGGTTCCCAGCGCGCCGCGCCCGGTCGGGGAATCGAAATCGCTGACCTCGGCGACCGCGACGCCGCGCGCCTTGGCCGCTTCGACGATGGCCAGCGCCAGCGGATGTTCGGACGCCCGTTCGACGGACGCGGCCAGCCGCAGCAGTTCGACCTCGTCAAACCCCGCCGCGGGCACGACCTGCGTGACCGCCGGGCGGCCCTCCGTCAGCGTGCCGGTCTTGTCGACGACCAGCGTGTCGACCTTCTCCATATGCTCGAGCGCTTCGGCGTTCTTGATCAGGACGCCGACGCCCGCGCCCCGGCCGACGCCGACCATGATCGACATCGGCGTGGCGAGCCCCAGCGCGCAGGGACAGGCGATGATCAGGACGGCGACGGCGGCCACGAGTCCGTAGGCGAAGCGCGGCTCGGGCCCCCAGACGCTCCAGGCGATGAAGGCCAGGACCGCCACGCCGATGACGACCGGGACGAACCAGCCGGAGACCTGGTCGGCCATGCGCTGGATCGGCGCGCGCGAACGCTGGGCCTCGGCGACCATCTGGACGATGCGGGCGAGCATGGTGTCGCGACCGACCTTGTCGGCGACGATGACCAGCGCGCCGGTCTGGTTGAGCGTGCCGCCGATCACCTTGTCGTCCTTGGCCTTCGTGACCGGCATGGACTCGCCGGTGACCATCGACTCGTCCAGCGAGGAACGGCCGTCCTCGACCACCCCGTCGACCGGGACCTTTTCGCCGGGCCGCACGCGCAGACGATCGCCGACCGTCACCAGATCGAGGCTGACCTCCGCCTCCGACCCGTCCGCCGCGATGCGGCGCGCGGTCTTGGGCGCCAGATTGAGCAGCGCCTTGATCGCGCCCGATGTGCGCTCGCGCGCCCGCAGTTCGAGCACCTGGCCCAGCAGCACCAGCACGGTGATCACCGCCGCGGCCTCGAAATAGACCGCCACCACGCCGTCGGTGTTCTGGAACGCGGGTGGGAAGACCTGGGGCGCGAGCGTGGCGACGACGCTATAGATCCAGGCCACGCCCGTCCCCATGGCGATCAGCGTGAACATGTTGAGGTTGCGGGTCTTCAGCGAGGCCCAGCCACGCTCGAAGAACGGCCAACCGGCCCATAGGACCACCGGGGTAGCCAGGGCGAACTGGACCCATATCGAAACCGGCATCGGGATGATGTGATGCAACGCGGGGAATAGATGGCCGCCCATCTCGAGGATCAGCACCGGGATGCTGAGAGCCAGACCGACCCAGAAGCGGCGGGTCATGTCGATCAGCTCATGGCTGGGACCGGCGTCGGCGGTCACCGTCGCCGGTTCGAGCGCCATGCCGCAGATGGGACAGGCTCCGGGATGGTCCTGGCGGATCTCCGGATGCATGGGGCAGGTCCAGATGACGCCTTCGGGCGCGGCCGACGCGGCCGACGCGGCCGGCGCGCCGAGATAGCGGTCGGGATCGGCGATGAATTTGGCCCGGCAGCCCGCGCTGCAGAAGTGGTGCGGCTTGCCGGCGTGCTCGGCATGGTGCGCGGTCTTGGCCGGGTCCACGCTCATGCCGCAGACCGGGTCCTTCACCTGGTCGGCCGCCGGGGCGCCATGCGCCGTGGGCTTGGTCTCGTTCATCCGCGCGTTCCTTTCGCCAGCAGCCCTTGTAGGGTCTGAGATCGTGCCGGGGTCAATACGTACTCTCCTCAGACCCGCGGCTGGAGAGGGCAACAGGCCGCGAGGCGTTCGACAAGCCGCGCGGGCGCCAAGCAACGGCGCGGCCGCACTTTGCGCTGAAATTCTGAGGGGACCGGCCGGCCCGCGCGTAAACGCGATAGGACCCCGCGGATACAAGCGAGACCGTGACCCATGGATGCACTATCGGACCCGCGCGCGTGGGGGCTGAAGGCTGGCGCGCGGCGTTGTCGGGCGGCCTGCCGGTCCGGCCCCGCGGGGTGTCGCCAAGCTCGCGCTCGCGCCGCATCGCCGCGCCTGCGCGCCGCGGATCTGGCCTGAGCCGGCGGCATGCGCGACCAGGATCAAGGCCCCGAGGCGGGCGTGGCCGCCGTCGAGCAGCTTGCGCGGCTGTTTCTGCGCCAGGCCGGCGGCTATGTCCTGACGCTGCTTGCCGCCTCGGGACGGGTCCTGAGCTACAATATCGGCGGCGAACGGATCGAATGCTGGTCAGCCGATCACGTCGTCGGCCAGCAGCACGATGTCTTCTATCCGCCCGATGAGATCCACGCCGGGCGTCCCCGGGCGGATCTCGCCGCGGCCTTGCGCGACGGCGTGCTGGAGCGCGAGGCCTGGCGGGTCTGCGAAAACGGCGCTGAATACCTCGCCCGCCTGACCGTCACGCCGCTGTTCGACGCGGGCGCGCATCGCGGCTTCGCCTGCATCGCCCGCGACATCACCGACGAGGCCGCGGTGCGCGCCTCCATCGAAACGCGCGAGCAGCATTTGCAATCGATCCTGGCGACGGTGCCGGACGCGATGATCATCATCGACGAGGCCGGCGCCATCACCTCGTTCAGCGCGGCGGCCCAACGCCTGTTCGGCTATCGCGAGGCCGAGCTGATCGGCCGCAATGTCGCGTGTCTGATGCCCGAGCCGGACCATGGCCGGCACGACGCGTACATCAACCACTACCTGCAGACCGGCGAGCGCAGGATCATCGGCGTCGGCCGCGTCGTGGTGGGGCTGCGACGTGACGGGTCGACCTTCCCGATGGAGCTTTCGGTCGGCGAGGCGGGCGAGAACGGCCAGCGGCTGTTCACCGGCTTCATTCGCGATCTGACCGCCAAGGAGCAGGACGAACTGAAGCTGAAGGCGCTTCAGGCCGAGCTGGTTCATGTCTCCCGGCTGAGCGCCATGGGCACCATGGCCTCGACCCTGGCGCATGAACTCAACCAGCCTCTGGCGGCCGTCTCGCTCTATCTGGAGACGATCCGCGACATGCTGGAAGCCGAGCAGGGGGAACCCTTCGCCACCTTTCGCCGGGTCATGGACGAGGCCGCGCAGGAGACCCTGCGCGCTGGCCATATCGTGCGCCGCCTGCGCGACTTCGTGGCGCGCGGCGAGGTCGAGAAGAGCCTGCACGACCTGGCGCAGGTGATCGGCGACGCCGGCCAGCTGGCGCTCGTGGGCGCGCGCGAGCGGGGGGTGCGCAGCTTCTTCGATTTCGATCCGGCGGCCACGCCCGTCCTCGTCGATCGGGTGCAGATTCAACAGGTCCTGGTCAACCTTATGCGCAACGCCATCGAGGCGATGGCGGACACCCCGATCCGCGACCTGAGAATCGCCACGCGCCTGCGCGGCGACGGCCTGATCGAGGTCACCGTCGAGGATAGCGGGCCGGGCATCGCCGAGGACATCGGCGAGCAGCTCTTCACGGCGTTCGTCTCGACCAAGGCCGACGGCATGGGTCTGGGGCTCTCGATCTGCCGGACCATCATCGAAGCGCACGGCGGGCGGATCTGGGTCGAGGCGCCTGAGCGTGGCGGCGCCCGGTTCCATTTCACCTTGATCCACGCGGGGGCGGAGGAGGATTATGGGGGATAGGCGGATCATACACCTCGTCGACGACGAAGAGGCGATCCGGCGCGCGGCCGGGTTCGCCTTGAAGACGGCGGGCTTTGGCGTGGAGACCTACGCTTCGGGCGTGGAGTTCCTGAGGGCGGCCCGGTCGACGACCCAGGGCTGCGTCATTCTCGACGTGCGCATGCCGGCGATGGACGGCCTGGAGGTGCAGACCGCCATGGCCGAGCGCGGCATCCAGATGCCGGTCATCGTGCTGACGGGTCATGGCGATGTGTCGGTCGCGGTGCAGGCGATGAAGGCCGGCGCCGTGGATTTCCTCGAAAAGCCCTTCGAGAAGGCCGCTCTTCTCCATGCGGTCGAGCGAGCATTCGCGCGTATCGACGACGCCGACGTCCGCGCGATCGAGGCGTCGGACGCGCAGGTGCGCATCGCCAGCCTCACCCCTCGTGAGCGCGAGGTGCTGGAGGGCTTGGCCCAAGGCCATCCCAACAAGACCATCGCCTATGACCTTGGATGCTCGTCACGCACCGTGGAGGTGCATCGCGCCAGCCTGATGACCAAGCTGGACGTGCGCAACCTGTCCGAGGCGCTTAGGATCGCCTTCGCCGCCGGGATGGGCCGCAAACCCAAGTGACTGCGACGTTTACGTAGCGACCCGGAGGCGGCGGACATGCGACGGTCACCAGGCTTTCAACCGGATGCCTTCATCGCGCGATGTTATCGGTCAGTTCCTCGCCGCGCGATCGCCGCTATACGGTCCTCGTCTCCGACGATGATCCTGGCGTGCGACGCGGCCTCCTCCTCATGCTTCGAGCCCGCGGCTACACGGTGAGCGGCTACACCACGGGGAGCGCCCTTCTGGCTGATCCGCGCGCTAGGGAAGCCGATTGCGTGATCCTCGACTACCGGATGCCCGACATCGACGGCCTGACGCTCCTGGATCATCTCCGGCGCCAGGGCTGGCGCGGCGGCGCCATCCTGATCTCCGGCTTCTACGACGAGGATCTCGAGCAACGCGCGCGCGCGGCCGGCTTCGATCAGGTGATCCCCAAGCCGGTGATCGGCCGGGCGGTGCTCGAAGCCTTGCGTCGGCAGTCGGGGATGTCGCGCGACGCGCATTGACCCGACGCCAGCCCATGGCCCTGACCGTTGGAGGTCAGTAGCGGGCGAAAACCCGCGCGCCGGCCGGCCCGAAGGCCACGACATCGTAGTGTTGCCGCGCCCCGCTCGGCGCCGCCATGCCCTCCGAGCCGATCGGCATGCCGCCGACGGCGAGCCCCTTCACGCCAGCCGGCCGGGCGGCCAGGAGACGCTTCACCTCGGCGACCGGCACATGACCTTCGATAACGAAACCGTCGATGATCGCGGTGTGGCAGGAGGAAAGCGCCGGCGGCAGGCCGGATTGGCGCTGCAGGCGCACGCGGGCGACCTGATCCCTGACGATGACCTTTCTGTCCAGTTTCGCACGGACGGCCTGGGCCCAGGCCTCGCAGCAACCACATCCAGGGTCGCGATAGAGCAGGATGTCGCCAGCCGCCAGCGCGGCGCTGGGCAAGGCGAGCAACAGCAGAACGGCGGCGAGGCGGATTTTCATGGGCGGACTCCTTGGCGTGAAGCTGGGCGCGTGGCGGACGCGGCTCTCGGACGTGGCGGCGCTGTCACGCCCTTTCCCCGGCTGGATGGACCGGTGTCGCCGTCCGGCGCCATATCGCCGGCAGAAGCGCGAGCAGACCGAGCGACAGCCAGCCGATCGCTTCGACGACGGCCGCTTGCCGATGGGGTGACACGACGGCGAGCGACATGGGCGCCAGCGCCTGGCCGAGGCTCGCGGCTGTATGCTGCAGCCCAAGCATGACTCCAGAGGGCCGCATGGGGCCGCTGATCCAGAAGCTCGTGACCAGCCGAAGACTGGCTGAGCTCCAGCCGGCGACGGCGATGAGACCGGCCATTTCGACCACGGTCGTTCCAAACCGAAAGAGAAACAGCGACAGGGCTAGAAGCGCGAGCGTGAGGCAGGCTAGGCGTCGAGGCGCGGTCACCAGCCAGGTGACGCGGGTGTGGAAAAGCTGAGCCGCCAACATCGCCAGCCCGCAGAGACTGAGCATCCCGGCGATCGCCTCGCGGCTCAGCGCGCCCTCGGAGCGGGTCACGAGCAGGCTGACATGCATGGCGGCGAGTCCGCCGCCGCCGACGATGGTGACAAGCAGGAGGACAAGCGTGACGACGCGCGGCGGGGCTTGCAGGCGACGTCCCTCGGGACGGGCGGCACAGCGGGCCGGCAAGCGCACAATGCCGGTCGTCAGCGCCAGCGCCAGCACGGCGATGACGAGCGCGAGCACCAACAGCGGCGTGCGGGGAAAGAGCGACGCGGACGCTTCGGCGAGCAGGGGGCCGAACAGGTCGCCAAGAAACATGAAGGCCGTCAGCCAGGTGAAACGCCTCGCCTGCTCGTCCCGGCCACCGGGTGCGAAGTTCGTTGACAGCAGCGCCAGCGGGATGATGGCGGCCGCGGACAGCCCAGCCAGCAAGCGAAGTCCATACAGCATGGGGAGCGGGACCGCCCCGACCGGCGCGGTCGCCAGCGCGAGGACGACCAGGGCCGTGCGCAGAATGATCCGGTAGTCGATGCGGTCGGCGAGCCATCCCCAGAGCGGCGCGAAGACGAGCGCCGCCAGCGGGTGGGCCGCCGTCAAACTCGCGACATGGACATCGTGGATGCGCAGCGCCAAGTCGGCCTGGCCTCCGTCGACGAGGGTCGGGAGAAAGGCGAGGACGGCGGTCTGGCCCGCAGACGCCGCCGCGACCGCGAGAAGCAACAGGATCGACGCAGCCGTCTGGCTCCGGCCAGGGCTATCGTCCGCCGCAGAACACGTCAGGCCGTCTTCCGGTCGCCAAGGCGCCGCGCAGCGCCTCACCACCATGATCGCAAGCCGACAACCACCCGATGCTCGGCCGGGCGCTGGCGATCGGCACGTCGGAAGTCGGCGGTGTCGTCCAGCGCCCGCTCCCAGACGAAGCCGACATAGGGCGCGAATTTCCGCGAGACCTCGTAGCGCAGCCGAGCGCTCAGCTCGACGTTGCTGAAGCCGCCGCCGAGCTCACGGTCGGTCGAGCGCTTGGAATAGAGGTTGGTTTCGACCTGCGGGGTCAGGATGAGGCGATTGGTGAAGCGGACCTCGTAGGCGCCCTTGGCGCGGGCGCCGAGGCGGCCGTCGTCGCCGACGTAGCCGGTCAGCTGGACATCGAACCAGTAGGGCGCCAGGCCCTCGACGCCGGCGGCGAGCCAAGTGGTCGCCCCCTTGCCGAGATCCTGACGAACGCCCAGCAACGTGCCCCAGAACGGGCTCTTGCTGCGCCACCACAGCGCCTCGACGCTGCTCTCCGGATCGAGGCGATCCTTGGAGTTCTTGAGGCCCTGGCTGCGCAGCCAGAGCTTGCTGTCGTCCTGGCCCTGGGTGACGAGGACGGTCCAGCCGACGCCCTGCCCCTCGTTGCCGCTGGCGAACTCCAGTTCGTCAACGAGAACCTTGGGGATCGACAGCTTGTCGGCCATCTCGTAGCCCGGCAGCGTCGAATTGCGATAGCCGTCCGCATAGTCGTCGGAGTTGCGGGCGTCCGGCGGAGCCTTGCCGCCCTGCATCCGTCCCATGTCCATGGTCATGCCGCCGGCGGGCGTCCCCGCGCCGGACATATCCATGCCGGACATATCCATGCCCGCGTGATCCGCAGGCGCCGCGGGGGAGGCCGTTGGGGCCGGGCTCGGCGGCGGTGGCGCGGCGTGCTGATGGGGGGCGTCCTGGGCGATTGCGGGCGCGGCCACGGCCGAAACGCTCAGAGCCAAGGCGAGCAGAGACGCTCGCGAGAGGGCCAGACGGGTCATGCGACGACCACCTCCCGGAACATGCCGGCCGCCATGTGGTAGAGCAGATGACAGTGGAAGGCCCATCGCCCCATGGCGTCGGCGGTGACGCGAAAGCTGATCCGCTGGGCGGGCTGGACCACCACGGTATGCTTGCGGACCTGGAACGCGCCGTCCGGGCCTTCGACATCGCTCCACATGCCGTGGAGGTGCATCGGGTGGGCCATCATCGTGTCGTTGACGAGAACGATGCGCAGCCGCGCGTTCGGCTTGAAGTGGAGCGGACGGGAATCGTTCAGCTTGATCCCGTCCAGCGTCCAGATGAAGCGCTCCATGTTGCCGGTGAGGTGCAACTCGATCTCACGCTCCGGCTCGCGAGGATCCGGATCGCCGCCGGGCGTGCGAAGGTCGGCCAGGGTCAGCACCCGCCAGGACCGCTCGCGCAGGCCCGCGCCGGGATCGTCGAGATTGGTGCGCGGATAGTCGACGCGCATGTCGGTGTTGGCGCCGTACTCGGTGCGCGCGTGACGCGCCTTCGGGGGCGTGTCCGCCATGCCGTGGCCGGCGTGTTCGCCGCCCATGGCGGCCATGGCGCCCATCATGTCGACCGGATCGAGCCAGGTCCGCGCATCGAGCGCCGGCGTCGGCGCCGTCATGCCGGGCGCTGGGGCGATGACGCCGCGGGCGAAGCCGGTCCGGTCGATCGATTGGGCGAAGATCGTGCGGGCGCCGTCGCCCATGGTGAACTCGACGTCGTAGGTCTCGCCCGGCCCGATCCGGAACTCCTCGACCGTCACCGGCTCCACCGGCTGGCCGTCGGTCGAGACGACGGTCATCGCGACGCCGGGAATGCGCACGTCGAAGAAGGTCGCCGTCGCCGCGCCCACGAACCGCAGGCGAACCCGCTCGCCGGCGGCGGCTATGCCCGTCCAATTCCCGGCCGGCGGCGTTCCGTTCATCAGGTAGGTGTAGGTGGCGGCCGAGACGTCGCTGTAGTCCGTCGGGTTCATCCGCGACCGGTTCCACATCCGCCGCCGCGTCAGGGCCTGGCCCGCCCCCAGGCGGCTCACATCATCGAGGAAGTCTCCGGCGGTCGGCTGCGCGAAATTGTAGTAGCTGCTCAGCTTCTTGAGGTTCGTGAAGATCTGCAGCGGCGGTTCGTCCGACCAGTCGCTCAGCAGGATGGCGTAGTCCCGATCGGGCGCAGGTCCGGTCGGCGCGCGCGGCTCGACGATGATCGCGCCATAAAGCCCGGTTTGCTCGGCCAAGGTGTGCGCGTGATACCAGTAGGTGCCCGCCTGACGCAGCTCGAAGCGATAGGTGAAGGTCTCGCCGGGCGCGATCCCGGGAAAGCTGATGCCCGGCACGCCGTCCATCTCGGCGGGCAGGATGACCCCGTGCCAGTGGATGCTGGACATCTCCTTGAGGCGGTTGCGGACGCGCAGGGTGACGGTGTCGCCCTCGCGCAATCGCAGCACGGGGGCGGGCACGGCGCCGTTCACCGCCGTGGCGATCCGACGCTTGCCGGTGAAGTTGACCGGCAGTTCGGCGATCTCGAGATCGAATTCGGTCCCGCGCAATTCGGCGGTCGCGGCGGCGGCGGGGCCCGCCAGCAGCGCCGGCGAAACTCCGGCCACCGCCCCGCTGACCGCCAGGCCCTGGACGAAGCGGCGCCGTGTGGCCGGCAAGGTAGGACTGTCGAACATGGTTTGCTCGCGGTTCGTCGCGGGGGGGATTAGGCGAGGTCGAGGACGATGCGGCCCTCGATGTCGCCGTGGTGCATGCGCGCGAAGACGTCGTTGATCTTCTCGAGCGGTTCGGTGTGGACAGTCGCGTGAACCTTGCCCTCGCCGGCGAAGGCCAGCGCCTCCATCAGGTCGAGCCGGGTGCCGACGATCGAGCCGCGGACGGTGACGCCGTTGAGCACGGTGTCGAAGATCGACAGCGGAAAATCGCCGGGCGGCAGGCCATTGAGGGCCACCGTGCCGCCGCGCCGGACCATGCCGAGCGCCTGCTGGAAGGCCTTGGGCGAGACGGCGGTGACGAGGACGCCCTGCGCGCCGCCGATCGCCGCCTTGATCGCGGCGGCGGGATCCTGCTCTCGGGCGTTGACGGTCACGGCCGCGCCAAGGCGTGTCGCCAGATCGAGCTTGCGGTCGTCGATGTCGACCGCCGCCACGTTGAGCCCCATCGCCTTGGCGTACTGCACGGCCATGTGACCCAGGCCGCCGATGCCGGAGACCACGACCCACTCGCCCGGCTTGGCCTCGGTCGCCTTCAGTCCCTTGTAGACGGTAACGCCCGCGCACAGGATCGGCGCGATGTCGATAAAGCCGACATTGTCCGGCAGGTGGCCGACATAGTTGGGGTCGGCGAGGACGTATTCGGCGAAGCTGCCGTTGACCGAATAGCCGGTGTTCTGCTGGCTCTCGCACAGGGTCTCCCATCCCCCCAGGCAATGCACGCAATGGCCGCAGGCGGTGTAGAGCCACGGCACGCCGACCCGGTCGCCCTCCTTGACGTGGGTGACGCCCGACCCGACAGCGGCGACGTGACCGACGCCTTCATGGCCAGGAATGAAGGGCGGGTTCGGCTTCACCGGCCAATCGCCCTCGGCGGCGTGCAGGTCGGTGTGACAGACGCCGGTGGCGGCGATCTTCACCAGGATCTGTCCGGGACCGACCGTGGGGATCGGCGCTTCCTCGATCACCAGCGGCGCGCCGAATTGGCGGACGACAGCCGCCTTCATGGTCTTGGCCATGGCTGTGCTCCTTTGCGAGGGATCAGAAGAGACCAAGGCCGTGCTCGTCGTAGGAGACGAGCAGGTTCTTGGTCTGCTGGTAGTGATCGAGCATCGCCTTGTGGGTCTCGCGTCCGAACCCCGAGGCCTTGTAGCCGCCGAAGGCGGCGTGGGCCGGATACTGGTGATAGCAGTTGGTCCAGACCCGTCCGGCCTCGATGGCGCGGCCGAGGCGATAGGCGGTGTTGCCGCTGCGGCTCCAGACGCCGGCGCCCAGACCATAGGGGGTGTCGTTGGCGATCGCGATCGCCTCGTCGAGGGTCTTGAAGGTCGTCACCGACAACACTGGGCCGAAGATCTCCTCCTGGAAGATCCGCATGCTGTTGTCGCCGACGAAGACGGTCGGCTGCACGAAATAGCCCCCGTCGAGTTCGCCTCCGGGCAGCGCCCGCGCGCCGCCGATCAGGCATTGCGCGCCCTCGTTCTTGCCGATCTCGATATAGCCGAGGATCTTGCGCAGCTGGTCTTCGGACGCCTGGGCGCCCAGCTGGGTCGCGGGGTCGAGCGGGTCGCCCTGACGGATCGCCGCCACGCGGGCCACGGCCCGCTCCATGAACCGGTCGAAGATCGATTCATGGATCAGGGCGCGCGAGGGACAGGTGCAGACCTCGCCCTTGTTGAAGGCGAAGAGCGTGAACCCTTCCAGCGCCTTGTCGAAGAAGGCGTCCTCCTCATCAAGGACGTCGGCCATGAAGATGTTGGGCGACTTGCCCCCGAGCTCCATCGTCTGCGGGATCAGGTGATCGGCCGCGGCGTGCATGATCGCCTTGCCCGTGACCGTCTCGCCGGTGAACGAGACCTTGGCGATCCGCGGGTTGGCGGCGATCGCCTGGCCGACGGTTCGGCCGGGCCCGGTCACGACGTTGAGCACGCCCGGCGGCAGGATGTCGGCGGTGAGTTCGGCGAGCATCATCAGCGTCAGGGGCGTCTGGGACGCTGGCTTGATGACCGTGCAGTTGCCGGCGGCCAGCGCGGGCGCGATCTTCCAGGCCGCCATCAGCAGGGGGAAGTTCCAGGGAATGATCTGGCCGACCACGCCAAGCGGCTCGCGGAAATGGTAGGCGATGGTGTCGGCGTCGATCGTCGAGATCGCGCCTTCCTCGGCCCGGATGCATCCAGCGAAATAGCGGAAGTGATCGACCGCGAGCGGCACGTCGGCGCCGCGCGTCTCGCGGATCGGCTTGCCGTTGTCGAGCGTCTCGGCGAGCGCCAGCAGGTCGAGGTTCTGCTCCAGGCGATCGGCGACCCGGCTCAGCAGCCGGGACCGCTCGGCCGGCGACAACCGCGCCCAGCCGGCCTTGGCGCGATGGGCGGCGTCGAGCGCCAGTTCCACGTCGGCCGGACCCGACAGGGCGAACTCGGCGATCCGGTCGCCATTGATCGGGCTGTGGTCGGCGAAGTACTCGCCCGTGGTCGGGGCCGACCAGGCGCCGCCGATGAAGTTGTCGTAGCGCGCCTTGAACAAGGGCGCGGCGCGCATCGTCTCGATGGCCTTGTGGAACATCGCTTGGCTCCCTGCTGGTGACGACGAGCCTAGTGGCGGGCGCGGCCGAGGATATCCGTAGATGTCACATCGCCTGGCGGCGCCCGGACGTGAAAGAACCTGCCGGGCGTGCTCGCCCGGCAGGTTCTTCGGCGCGTCGCGGCTTGAGCGGGCGTTACATGTCCTTCATGGGCATGGCGGGATCCTTGGCGTCCTTGGGAGCCATGGGTTTGCCTTTCGGGGCCATCGGCTTGTCCATGCAGCAGCCCTTCATGGGCTTCTTGGCGGCGGGATCCTTGGGCGGCGTGGCCGGCATGTTCGCCATCCCCTGTTGATGGTCCTTCATCATCTGGTCGTGCATCTGCTGGCCGCCATGGTCCATGCCCTGCATGTGGGCGTGGTCCGGCGGGGTCTGGGCGGAGGCGGCCGGCGCGGGCTGGGTCTGGGCCTTGGGCGCGGGGCCGTCGGCGAATGCGGCGGTCCCCATGGCCAGAAGGCCGACAGCGCCGGCCACGACTGCGATCTTGCGCATCATTTCTGATCTCCAACTTATGACGTTCGCGTCCGATGGCGTCGTCTGCATCTCGAACGGCGTGACGCTTGCAATGCCCGCAATTGGCGGCCGCGCGTATACGTAAGGTCCGAAGGCGCGGTCAGCGCGACATCTGTCGGCAGCCCGCGGCGCACACCCTGCACGTCTCGGCGCACTGGGCCATCGGGGCGTCGGCGCGGGGTTTCGAACAGGCCGCCGCGCACAGGTCGCAGGCTTCGGCGCAGGCGCGGCAGAGCACCGGGTGCAGGGCCGAGCCGCGGAGCATGGAGTTGGCGGTCGCCTGGCACAGCTCGGCGCAGTCGGTGAGCATGGCGATCAGGTCGGGGGCGGCGAGCGCGCCGCCTTGACCGAGGGCGTAGGCGGCGGTCTCAAGGCACCGGCGATGGGAAGCCAGGCAGTGATCGATGCAGTCGCTCATCGACATCGCCATGCCGGGCATGGCGTCCATGCCCTTCATGTCGTGGGCCTGGGCGGCCGCCGCGGCGGGCTGGGCGGCGCCGGCCGCCAACAGGGCGGCTCCCGTGAGCAGGTCTCGTCGTTGCAGCAGGGGGCACCTCAAGGTTTGTTCGCTAAACCTCGCTTGAAAGCACAAACCCAGAACTAGGTGGTAAGCCGCCTGATGTAGGGCTTACCTCGAGGTTTGTGCGCCAATGTACGCTTAGCAGTACGAAGCCAGAACCTAGGCGCGAACAGTCTCATGCCGGTGCTCTAGGTCATCACTCTCCGGATCTGTGCTGCAACAGCAGCGGCGTCGCGCCCTACCCCACGCAGCACGCCTGAACTGAAGCTGCGCAGACCTGGTTGTCCGACGAAATAAATTCCGGGCTGCCCAATCGCCCTACCGTCACGCTGAAGTAGCGTGCCTGCGCCATCCACAAGGCCGGGAAGCTTCGTAAAACCGACGTTCGGTCGGTAGCCGGTCGCGAAGATCACCGCATCGATTCGCTCCTCAACGCCATCAGCCCAAACCACACCTGTCTCGGTAAAGCTGGTGAACATCGGCTTCGCCAATGGCGCGCCCCGCTTCAGTGCGGCGCTGTAGTGACCGTCGTCGAGCACTGGCGTTCCTTGATCCGACAGGCGCCGCGAACGATCCACGCCAGCCAAGTTGAACCAGAAATGGATATCGCGTCCCAACAAGGTCTGCGGGATGAAACGCACGCGACTCCTCACCGCCAGCGTCACGTCAGCCTCAGCAGCGAGCTCGACCGCAACTTGGACAGCAGAGTTAGCGGCTCCGACCACCACCACGCGCCGCCCACGATACGGCTCTGGATTGCGATAGCCGGCAACATGCAACGCCATTCCGCCGAAGCGCTCGTGTCCCGGCAATCGCGGCATGTGCGGGGCCTCAAAAACGCCTGTGGCAATCACGACCGATCGCGCGACGTACTCCCGGCCAGCCGTTGTCCGTAGCCAAAAGCCTTCAGGAGTTCGCTCGACGGAGGTCACCCGCTGGCCAGTCAGCACCGGCAGGGAGAGCGCATCAGCATAGTTTGCCAAATAGGCCGACACCTCATCCCGGCGCGGGTAGCGCTTCGGATCGCCGGGAAACGCTCGATCAGGTAAAGCCGAATAGGCGGCAGGTGAGAAGAGTCGCAGAGAGTCGTAGTAACGCGGCCAGGAGCCAGCCACCGCCGCTCCGCCTTCCAGGATTGCGAACTTCAAGCCAGTCTTGAGCAGCGCCCAGCCGGCGGCAAGGCCGCTTTGTCCACCACCCACCACGAGGACATCATACTTCTGCATCGATCAGCTCGCGACCGGTTCAGACGTGTTCGAAGCCCCTTGGTGCAACGCCTTGTCGTCGTCCTTGAAATTCGGCGCGGTCAACCTGAGCCGCAGCAGATGGCGCCCCAGCGGGCCCGCCCATGCGGCCGGCATCAGGATCGCGGCGGACCGACAACTACTCTTCATTATATGCATGTTTGCGTCCATATGCATATGTTTCTCAAAGCGGATTGCGGCTCTAGCCTCGGCCAGGGCAACAAAGCGGCGACAGGGCTCTGACCTCTTCCGACATGCTCTGCAGTTTGTCGGCCAGGGCGCGCCCGTCGAGTTCATAGAACACGTGCCGCCCCTCCCGGCTGGCCGTTACCACGCCGGTGTCACGTAGAATCTGGAGATGGCGGGAGATCACCGAGCGATCCTGTCCGAAGCCCTCGGAGATCGTCGCCACGTCCGCTCGCCCCAACTGCACCAGCTTGGTCAGCAACTGCAGCCGGACCGGCTCGCACAAGGCACGAAAGAAGCCTGCGTCGAAGGTCCTGGGTCGCTCGAGTTTAACGTCTGTGGGCATGAACGCTCTGAGTTGGCATCATGTGTATATATGTGCACATATGCAGGTGTAAATCATCTTCCGCTTTCAGAGGGGCGCCTGGAGCGGGTCGCTGGCCTGCCGGCAGACCCGGACATTCTGGAACTTCGGTCAGTCCTGCCGCGCACTTCTCAACATTTCGCCCACCCTGCGGCGAAATCGTATCGCCTCCACGAACGCCGCCTCATTGGCAGGATCCGATGAGCGCCAGCGCCGGAATGCGTCGGCGTCCTCCACTGAAAAGGCGCCGGAATGCAGGCGGTTGACCCACGAGAGACTCTCTCGCTCCAAACGCGAAAGCTTCGCTCTGCCCATCGCCTCAGCTCCTAAGCTCCGACGCCAGCCTCTCCATCTTTGAACGGCCCCGACGACTGTCGCCGGGGGGCGCTCGCTCCCCTCTTACCCGGCGATCGTCAGCCTGAGCGCCAGGGCCGCGAGGGTGATGAGGAGGATCGGCGTGGTCAGGATGATCCCGACTTTGAAATAGTAGCCCCAGGAGATCTTGATCCCCTTGGCGCTGAGCACGTGCAGCCACAACAACGTGGCCAGCGAGCCGATCGGGGTGATCTTGGGGCCCAGGTCGCTGCCGATCACGTTGGCGTAGATCATCGCCTCCTTGACCGCGCCGGTCGCGCCGCTGGCCTCGATGGAGAGCGCGCCGACCAGGACGGTGGGCATGTTGTTCATGACCGAGGACAGGAGCGCCGTCAGAACGCCCGTGCCGAAGGCCGCGCCCCAGACACCGCCTTTGGCGAAGTGATTGAGCAGGCCCGCTAGCTGGTCGGTGAGGCCCGCGTTGCGCAGCCCGTAGACCACCAGGTACATGCCCAGCGAGAAGATGACGACCTGCCAGGGAGCGCCCTTCAGGACCTTGCGCGTGCTGATGATGTGGCCCCGGCCCGCGATCACCAACAAGACCAGGGCTCCGACCGCAGCCGTGGCGCTGACAGGCACGCCTAGCGGCTCGAGAGCGAAGAACCCGATCAGGAGCAGCGCCAGGACTACCCAGCCGGCCTTGAAGGTCGCGGGATCCTTGATGGCGGCCGCCGGCGTTTTCAGCTGGGCGACGTCGTAAGTCTTGGGAATGTCGCGACGGAAGTAGATCAGCAGCGCCCCCAGGGTCGCGGCGATCGCCGCCAAGTTTACGGGGATCATGACCAGGGCGTAGCGCCCAAAGCCGATCTTGAAGAAGTCTGCCGAGACGATGTTGACGAGATTGGAGACCACCAGCGGCAGGCTGGCCATATCGGCGATGAAGCCCGCCGCCATAACGAAGGCCAGGGTCGCCTTGTCCTTGAAACCAAGGGCCATGAGCATGGCGATGACGATGGGGGTGAGGATCAGCGCCGCCCCGTCATTGGCGAACACCGACGAGACTGCGGCCCCCAGGAGCACGATCGAGGCGAACAGGAGCCGCCCCTTGCCGCCGCCCCAGCGCGCTACGTGCAGCGCGGCCCATTCGAAGAAGCCCGCTTCATCGAGAAGCAGGCTGATGATGATGACCGCGATGAACGCGCCGGTGGCGTTCCAGACGATGTGCCAGACGGTCAGTATGTCGGCCAGGTGCACGACGCCGGTGACCAGCGCCAGCGCCGCGCCGATGCTGGCGCTCCAGCCGATGCTGAGACCCTTGGGCTGCCAGATGACCAGGGTGATGGTGGCGATGAAGATCAGCAGGGCAAGGATCACGGACAGGCTCTGGACTGGAGACGAAAAGACGGCGGACAGGATTGACTGTCCGCCGCACCAACTTGCGGGCGCGTTAGCGCCCTGCGGTTCAGCTCTTGGGAGGCGCCATCTGCGTCAGCTGGGAGGCAGCAGCTTTGGCCGCTTGGTGCTGGGCCGGAGGCAGAAGGATGAGGCCGCGGCCTTGCAAGTAGCCGCCGCGCCCCGTGGCCGCGTCGGAGACGAACTCGGCCAGGAAGTCCTTCAGGCCGGGCGTTACGCCGACGTTGGCCTTCTTGACGTAGATGTAGAGCGAGCGCGACACGGGGTACTGGCCGCTGGCGATCGTCTGGGCGGTCGGTTTGACGCCGTTGACGGCGGCGGCCTTGATGCGGTTGCCGTTCTCCTCGAGGAAGGAGTAGCCGAAGACGCCCAGCGCCCCGGGGGTCTTGGTGATGGTGCCGACGATGGCGTTGTCGTTTTCGCCGGCGTCGATCCAGCCGCCGTCCGTGCGCATAGGATCGACCTTGGCTTTGAAGGCCTTGTCGTCCTTGTCGTGCAGAGCCTTGATGGTCGGGAACTTCTTGGCGCCGGCCTCGACGCCCAGCTCTATCCAGGCGTCGCGGGTGCCCGAGGTCGGCGGCGGGCCGTAGACCAGGATGCGGTTGCTGGGGAGGTTTGAGCCGACCTCTTTCCAGTTCTTGTAGGGGTTGGCGACGAACTGGCCGCCCCGCAAGGCGTTCTGCGCCAAGCCCAGATAGAGGTGCTCGAGCTTGAAATTGTAGTCGGGCGCCTTCTTGTCCATGGCGATGACGATGCCGTCGAACCCGATCTTGATCTCGACGATGTCCTTGACGCCCTTGGCCTTGCAGGCCTCGAACTCGGACTTCTTCATCGGACGCGAGGCGTTGGCGACGTCGGGGAAGCCCTCGCCCAGGCCGCCGCAGAACATCTTGAAACCGCCGCCGGTGCCCAGGCTCTCGACCTTGGGCGACTTCTTGCCGGTCTTCTTGGCGAAGTTCTCGGCCACGCGGGTGGTGAACGGGAAGACGGTGGACGAGCCGGCGGCCCAGACGTAGTCGCGGGCGGCGTGCGCGGCCGAGGCGCACGTCAGCAAAGCCGTCGCCGCAGCGACGCCGAGGAGCTTTTTCATCTTGCTGTTCCTGAGCGGTCGGGTGGTTAGGTCAGGGAAACGACTTCACCGTCTTCTTTGGTGAAGCTGGCCGGCTTGCGATCAAGCAGATCCAGGACAACTTCAGACGGCCGGCAGAGCTTCACGCCCTTCGGCGTGACGACAATAGGCCGGTTTACAAGGATGGGTTGCTCGACCATGGCGTCGAGAATTTGGTTCTCCCCGACGCCGTCATCCAGGAGGCCCAGCTCGGCGGCAGGCGTGCCCTTCTCGCGCATCAGCTGGCGGAAGGTCAGGCCTGCTTCGGCGGCTAGCTCGCGCAACTGGTCATGGGTCCAGCCCGCGACGAGATACTCCACGACCTTGGGCTCGTAGCCGGCCGCCCGCACTATCGCCACGGTGTTGCGCGAGGTGCCGCAGTTGGGGTTGTGGAAGATCACGATCGGAAAGTCGGCGTCAGCCATGGGTCACCAGGAAGCAAATGAAGGGTCGAAGCAGGATCAGGCGGCGGACTCGTCGGGCGCCTTGGACTTGCCGATGTCGTCCAGTCGGCGCTGCAACGACAGCCGGTCGAGCGAGGCCATCGGCAAGGCGCAGAAGAGCGTGATGCGGCTATTGAGCTGGCGATAGGCTTCGGCGAAGGCCAGAGCGATTTCGGCCTCCGTCCCTGTGGCCAGCGACGGATCGGGAATGCCCCAATGGGCGGTCATCGGCTGACCCGGCCAGATCGGGCAGGCCTCGCCGGCGGCGTTGTCGCAGACGGTGAAGACGAAATCGAGATCCGGGGCGTCAGGGTTGTTCAGGATCGCGAACTCGTCCCAGGCCTTCGAACGCAGCTCGTCGGTCTTATAGTTGAGATGCTGAAGCAGATTGATGGCGTGCGGGTTGATCCTGCCGCTGGGCATGGACCCGGCCGAATAGGCCTTGAAGCGGCCAGCGCCGACCCGGTTCATGATCGACTCGGCGATGACCGAGCGGGCCGAGTTGTGCGTGCAGAGAAAGAGAACGTTCAGCGGTCGGAAAGCCGTGTCGATCATGCCGTCTCCAGTTCGGTAAGGCAGGTTCCATCGCACTCGGCGGCCTTGGCGACGATCTCGCTCAACGGTGCGCAGATCTGGGGATTGCCGCCGCAACAGTCCTCCATGAGGAAGCCCAGCAGCGTGCTCATGGCCGCGTAGTTGGCCGAGTAGATGATCGATCGCCCCTCGCGGCGCGAGGTGATCAGGTCGGCGTGGCTGAGGATGTTGAGGTTCGCTGACAGGGTGTTAGGCAAGATCCCGGTGGCCTTGGCGATCTCGCCGGCGGGCATTCCCTCGGCGCCCATCTGCACCAACAGGCGAAAGATACCCAGACGGCCCTCATGTCCAAGGGCGCTCAAGGCTGCAGCGGCAACTTTCGATTCCATATTTCGACCTTACTCGAAAAATAAGACGAACTGAAGACAAGAAAACCCGCGACCAGCGGGCCGCGGGCTTCGATGAGATCAGGCCGTTTGCGGCGCGCGCTCGTGCGCCATTGCCGCCTCGCCCAGGACGACATGTTCGGGGATCCGACCAGAGGCTTTGCGCTCGCTGTAGCGGTCGACCAGGTAGTCGGCGCGATCGCGCGTCAGAAGGGTGAACTTGTAGAGCTCTTCCATCACGTCGACGACGCGGTCGTAGTAGCCCGACGGCTTCATTCGATCGTGCTCGTCGAACTCCTTGTAAGCCATGGCGACTGACGACTGGTTGGGGATGGTGATCATCCGCATCCACCGGCCGAGTAGGCGCATAGTGTTGACGGCGTTGAACGACTGCGAGCCGCCGCTGACCTGCATGACCGCCAGGGTGCGTCCTTGAGTTGGCCGCACACTGCCGATCTCCAGTGGGATCCAGTCGATCTGCGCCTTCATGATGCCGGTGATCGCGCCATGGCGCTCAGGACTGCACCATACCTGGCCCTCCGACCACAGCGAAAGCTCGCGCAGCTCCTGGACCTTGGGGTGGTCGGCCGTCGTGGCGTCGGGCAACGGCAGGCCGGCCGGATCGAAGACGCGGGTTTCGGCGCCCATACGGTCGAGGATCCTCTGGGCCTCATAGGTCAGCAGGCGACTGAACGACCGCTCCCGCAGCGAGCCGTAGAGCAGCAGGATCCGCGGCGGATGGGTCGAGATCTTGGGCGGCTCGAGCTTTTCAAGGGTCGGGTGATCGGCGAACTCTGCGGCCAAGGCAGGGAAATCAGACACGGCGGCTCCAAGCAACGAGACTCCTAGTGGAGTCGTGGTTTTGATTCAAAAAAGGGTCAGGCGGCGCTCGGCGCGGCGCAGTCCAGCTCGAGGCCAGCGCAGCAGCTCTCGGTCAGATAGGCCGCCAGGGCCCCCACGAGCTCATAGTTGGCGGTGCAGATCACCTCGCGGCCGCGACGCTCTTGCCGGACCAGGCCGGCCCGCGACAACGCGGTCAAGTGGTGCGACAGGGTCGAGGCCGGGGCTTCCATAAGCCGAACCAGATCGGTGACGTTGGCCCCCGCCGCGCCGGCTCGCACCAGCACGCGGAACAGTCGAAGCCGCACGGGGCTCCCCAAGGCGGCCAGGCCGCCGGCAACGGCGTCTTCAGAGAGTAGCGACATTCACATAACTATATTTCTAGTGAAATAGTGGAGTCAACACGGAGCCGATCACCTTGCGCCTCCTTCGGTGTTAACGGCTAGGGTGTCGAGAGGACCGGCGACAGGAGAAGCTATGCCGCAGCACCGCGATCCTCTCACGACCAAACCACTCACTGCTGCGCAACAGGCGCTCGGCCTGCTCCTGGAGCAGCAGCAACGCGAATGTCGCGCCGGCAACGCACTTGTCGGCGCCGATGCCGAGGCCTTCCTCGATGCTCTGATCGAGCGGTTTGAGGCTCACCATGCCCGCGTTAGCCGCAAGCTGAGCAAATAGCCTATAGCTTTGCGGCATCAATTTCGGCTGCTGGTATCCGGCCGATCGTCGCCTTGCTGACGCCCAGGACGCGGGCTAGGTGGCGCACGCTTTCTCCGTTGGCGCGCTGCTGGGCGACGAAGGTCCGCTGGGCAGCGGTCAGACTGTGGCGGCGCCCAAGCTTGACCCCGCGTGCCTTGGCTCGCTCACGGCCCTCGCTGGTGCGTGACCGGATCAGTTCACGCTCGAACTCGGCCAGGCCGCCCAGGACGGTAAGCATCAACCGCCCGTGTGGCGTGGTGGTGTCGGCCCAGGTGTCGCGGATGGATCGGAACTGTGCGCCCTGTTCAGTCAACGCGGCGAGCACGTTGAGAAGATCGCGCGTCGATCGGGCCAGGCGATCGAGCCGAGTGACCATCAGGACGTCGCCGGCGGCCAATGAGGCGATGGCGCGCTTGAGCTGGGTGCGGTCGGTCTTCGCTCCGGACGCGGTTTCGCTGAACACCTTCTCGCATCCAGCCGCTGTCAGTTCCGCCACCTGTGCGGCGACGCTCTGACCGTCGGTGGAGACCCGTGCATAGCCGTAAATCATCACTCAATTTTGAGACTATAATTCGAGACGCGCAAGCGTCTGAAATCGTTGAGGCTGGCCAGCGTCTCGTATTTCGTGAATTATGAGCCAGCGCGAAAGCGGCGGGGACGATCCCATGGCGCGGCGAAGCTTGCTCACGGCTGATGAACGGCGAAGGCTGTTCGAGCCTCCGGTCACCGACCGCGAGGTAGCGCGCTTCTACACGTTGTCACTTGAAGACCTTCGATGGATCGACGCCCGCAAAGGAGCCGCCAACAAGTTGGGCGTCGCGATGCAGATGGCTCTGCTCCGTCACCCTGGTTTCGGGTGGCGAGTTGGAGAGGCGGCCCCGCTCGTGCTCCGTCGTTTTTGGCCGACCAGCTCCATGTGCCGGTCTCGGCTTTGGACGACTATTCCAAGCGCCCCCAGACCCGCCTTGATCACACCGGTCAGCTTTACGAGCGACTGGGCCTTCGCGCATTTGTACGGGGCGATATTCGCCAGATGGTGTCAGTCGCCGCCGCCGCGGCCGCCGAGACTGACAAGGGCGGACCGATAGTTGAAGCCCTGATAAGCGAACTGCGCCAGCGTCGGATCATCCTGCCGGCCCCCGATACTTTGGAGCGCGTTGGCTTGGCCGGTCGCTCGCAGGCTAGGCGCAAGGCGGCCGAGGACCTGTTGGCTCCGCTATCGATCTCACAGTTGGAGGTCGTTGACCAAATGCTGGTCAACAGCCCACACCTGAGGAAGTCGACCTTGGCCTGGTTACGCGACGTTCCAGAGTCACCTAGCGCCGCCTCGATGTCAGGGATAACTGAGCGCTTGGCCTATGTCCGAGCCATCGGCATCAATCCGTCAATCACCGAAACCATCCATGAGCGGCGCTTCGAGCAGTACGTTCGTGAAGGGGCGGTCGCGCCAGCCTTCTTGCTGAGCGGCTACAGCGTCAGCCGCCGACGGGCTACCGTCGTCGCCCAGTTGATCTTTCTCGAAAGCCGCCTGAGTGACGCCGCCGTCGACATGTTCGACAAGATGGTGGGATCGCTGTTCGCCAAGGGACGTCGCGGCCGCGAGCGCAAATACCAGGCCAGCAGTCGCGAAGTCAGTCAGCTCATGCGCCTGTTTAGTGGCGTGATCGGCGCGGTGGAACATGCCCGCGCCGACGGCGGCGACGTGCTCGACGCGCTCGATGCCCAGGTTGGATGGTGGAAGGTGATCCAGGCCCGGCCGAAGATCGAGGCCCTGGCGGCGCTCGCGGTCGAGGATCCGTTGGTCAGCGCCGCCGATCGCTACGGCGCGCTGCGCCGGTTCGCCCCGACCTTTCTAGAGCACATACGCTTGCGCGCCGGCACGGGCGGGGCCTCTCTGCTGAAGGCTGTCGAACTTCTGCGAGAGCTCAACCGGACAGCCCGTCGCGAGATCCCCGACGACGCGCCGATGCCGTTTGCCTCCAAGCATTGGAAGGCCCTCGTCAAACCGTCAGGGCCTTCGATCAACAGACGCCTGTACGAGACGGCCGTGATGGCGACGTTGCGCGATCGGCTCAGATCGGGCGATGTCTGGATCGAGGGCTCGAGATCCTACAAGCGCTTTGCCGACTATCTGCTACCCAAGGACGAAGTCGCGGCAGAGGCTGAAGCCTTGCCGGTCGACGTGGAGATGGGGGCCTACCTGGCCGAACGGGCCGGTCTTTTAGATCAGCGCCTGGCGAGCTTCGCGCGCCGCCTGTCGAAGGGCGACTTGGTCGGTGTCGTGTTGAAGGGCGAGGAGCTATCGGTCACGCCGGTGAAAGCCAGCACCCCTGACGAAGCCAGAACCCTCGATCGAGCGATCGATGCTCTGCTCCCGCGGGTTCGGATCACGGAGCTGCTCAGGGAGATCGACGCGCTGACCGGCTTCTCGTCGATGTTCCGCGAACTGCGCTCAGGTAAGGTCCACGACAATCCCAGTTGCATCCTGGCCGCGGTCCTAGCCGACGCCACCAATCTTGGCCTGGAAAGGATGGCCAACGCCAGCCAGGGAGTCAGCTACGCCCAGCTCGCCTGGACGCAGAGCTGGTACTTGAGCGAGGAGAACTATAAGGCCGCCTTGGCCAGGATCATCGAGGTCCACCACGCTCAGGCGTTCGCCCGCCATTGGGGCGATGGCGAGGCCTCTTCATCCGACGGCCAGTTCTTCAGGTCCGGCCGGCGTCGCGGCGGCGCCGCCGAGGTCAACGCTAAGTACGGTCCAGAGCCGGGCTTGCGGATCTACACCCACCTGTCGGACATGCACGGCTCGTTCCATACCCGGGTGCTGTCGGCCACTTCCTCGGAGGCGCCCTATGTGCTCGACGGTCTGATCGGCCGCGGTGGCGGCGAGCACTACACCGACACCGGCGGCGCCACCGACCACGTGTTCGCGCTCTGCCATCTGCTGGGCTACCGGTTTGTGCCTCGCTTGCGCGATCTCCAGGACCGCAGGGTAGCTATCATCGGCGCCAAGCCGCGCCATAGCATCCTCGAACCCCTGCTCGGACGGCCGATCCGCGTCGATGTCATCGAAGAAAACTGGGAGGACATCGTCCACCTGGCGGCGTCTCTGAAGGCCGGTTCCGTCGCACCCTCGGTGATGCTCAAGAAGCTGTCGGCGTTCAAACGGCAAAACCGCCTCGACATGGGCCTGGCCGAGGTTGGCCGGATCGAGCGCACACTGTTCACCCTCGACTGGCTGGAAAGTCCGGAGCTGCGCCGGCGTTGTCAGGCAGGGCTCAACAAAAGCGAGGCCCGCCACGCTCTGGCCCAGGCGGTGTTTGTCCATAAGCAGGGCCGCATCGCCGACCGCACACTGCAGAACCAGGAGCATCGCGCCTCTGGACTGAACTTGGTGATCGCGGCAATCGCGCTTTGGAACACATTATATATGCAGCGTGCCGTCGAGCATCTGCGGGAGAGGGGGCAGGTTGCGCCCGACGACCTTCTTGCCCATCTTTCGCCGATGAGTTGGGCCCATATCGGGCTGACCGGTGACTACCTCTGGGCGGATGCGGCGAAGCACCGCGGCATGAGGCCGTTGAACGACCCAATGGGCGACAGACATTACGCCGCATAACAGGTGTTCTTGGTTCGTACTTTTAGCCGAGGTTTAGCGCACAAACCTTGAGGTGAGGCCCAGCATGTCAATCTCCCGGCGGGTGGGCGGGTCTGGTCAGACCCGCGGTGAGGAAGGTTCGCGGCCCGTGGCCCTGGCCATGCGCGTGTCCTCCCAGGGCCAGTGGCCGTTGATCTCGACGCCGAGCGAGATGCTAAGGAAGGTGCGCACGAAGACCAGACCGGCCAGGACGATGAGATCGTCCAAGGTCGGGTTGATGACGAGCGACTTGACGATGTCGCCGGCGACCAGGAATTCGAGGCCAAGAAGGATGCTTCGGCCGAGGGCGGACCGGAACGCGCCATAGGCCTTGGCCCGGTCGCCCGATCGGGCCCGCAGGGCGAACAGGATCGTCGCCAGCGCCGCGCCGCTGAGGATGGTCAGCGTGCCCGCCAGCTCGAGGATGATCACCGCGAGCCTGAAGAAGGCGCTGAGCCAGCCGGACTCAATGGTGATCATACCAGCCTCGGCGGCGGATGTTGTTGAAGCTGTCGGTGGTGTGACAGGCGTAGCATTGTTCGACGCGCGCCTTGGAGCCGGCGGCGCGCTGGGAGACCATGCTGAAGTGCTCCATGAAATGACTGGGCGGCGCGGTGTGGCACTCCGAGCATTGCGTCGAGCTGACCGACGGATGCCGGAAGTTGGGAACCTTCCAACTGCTGGTCGCGTGGCAGCTGGCGCAGTCCTGGCCGAAGAGTCCCAGATGCGGATCGCGGACGGAATGGCAGCTTGCGCAATTGAGCGCGGCTTCGGGCGGCAAGGCGTGCGGATTGGGTGGCGAAACAGCCGGCCCTCGCCACACCGCCGGATCGAGCAACGCCTGATGGTCCATCTTCACGATGGCGCGCGCGCCTTCGTGCTCGACGTGGCAAGCCGTGCACTCCTTGGCCTGGGCATGGAACTGGGTCGACTGTTTGTTTCCGAAATCGGTGCTCGCGTGGCAGGCGACGCAGGTCTTGCTCTCCACGCCCTTGAGAGGCGTGTGGCAACTGGCGCACTGCGCGCCGAAGGCTTGGTGGGCCGGCGACAGGGGGCCTGGCGCGACAAGCTGAGCCACCGGTCCGGCGCCGGGCGGCGCGCTTGTCTGCATCATCGCCGCGACGCCCAGCAGCGCCAGGCCGGCGGCGACAAAGATCCAGTAGAGGAGGCGGTCCCGCATCATAGCCAGCGCAGCCCGAAATAGATGGCCGCGGCGATGTGCAAAAGCAGCACCAGGTAGACCAGCGCCCCCAGGACAGCGTGCAGCCACCGCCAACGCGACAACAGCCGGTTGGTCGCACCCTCCGCGCGGATGGCGAACTCGGTGTCGGCCAAGGCCGCGGCCAGGGCCTCGGCCCCATCGGGCGGCGGCGCCGGCGGTTCGCCGGCGACGAAGAACAGCCGCTTCCAGCGGGAAAGCGCAACGGCCGCCGCCGTCGGCGCCGGGGGCGCCGGCAGGTGGAGATACGCCGCTTGCAGGGACGCCAGCTCGGAGCGGCGGCCGCGCAGGGCCCGCGCCGTCTGCGCCAGCAGGTAGCGGCCGACGAAGCCGCTGAGGACCGTCAGCAGCACAAGGCCGGTCAGCGTTAGGCCGACGGGGCTGCCGAACTTGTGGGCGGCATGAACCAACCCCAGGATCGGAGCCAGCACGCCCGCATACACATGCAGGGCCAGCAGCGTCGGCTTGCTGACGAACCGGCCTGTCCACCGTTCCGCCGCCTTGACGTGCTTGACCACCACATAGGGCAGGGTCAGCAGCATGAGGACGGCGGCGACGACGCCGATGACGCCGCCGACCAGGCTGCCGGGAAAGCGCGGCGCGACGTGCAGGACGTAGCCCAGCGGAAAGAGCAGCAGGAAGGCCACAAGCAGGCCGACGGCCATGTCGCCGCGCTCGCGCATCAGGCCTCCACCACGAGCGGCTGGCCCGTGCTCTTGGCCTGGCAGGCCAGGATGTAGCCCTTGGCCTTGTCGGCGGGATCCAGGCCGGTCTCCACCGCCATGGTGACCTCGCCCGAAATCAGCCGGGTGACGCAGACGCCGCATTCACCCGAGCGGCAGGCATAGGGGATTTCCACCCCCGCGCCCTCCGCGGCTTCCAGGACGGTCTGGCCGGCGGGGAGCGGGGCCGACACGCCCGCCACGGAAAAGGTGATGGTGGCCGCGGCGACCGCCGGCGTGGGGGGCGCGACGACGCTCGGGGATGACGGCGCGGGGGGCGGCGCCTTGACCTCGAGCTCGGCCGCGTCGGCGGGCAGCGACGCGGGCCCGAAGGCTTCGGTGTGAAGTTGAGCGTCCGGGACGCCCAGAGCGGCCAGCTCCCGGCGCATCGCGGCCATCATGCCCGGCGGCCCGCACATGTGAATGCGGCGGCGGGCGATGTCTGGGACCGCGTCGAGCAGCATCTGGCGGGTGAGCGGGCCTTGCGGCCCCAGCCAGACCGTGCCGGCCGAGCGTCGCATGGCCGCCATCACGTGCAGATTGGAGAACCGCCGCTCGAGCCGCTCGAGCTCCTCGCGGAAGACGAATTCGTCGGTCGAACGGGCGCCGTACAGGAAGAAGATCTCGCCCGACCAAGCCGTGTCGGTCAGGTAGCGCAGGACCGACATCATGGGGGTGATGCCGACCCCGCCGGCGATCAGCACGATGCTGTCGGCGTCGGTTCCGGTGAAGGTGAACGCGCCGAAGGGGCCCGTCGTCTTCAGCAGGTCGCCGACGGCGACCTTGTCGTGCAGAAAGCACGACACGACGCCCTGCTCCTCGCGCTTGACCGTTAGCTCGACATAGGCGCGCTGCGTCGGCGAGGAGGCGATGGTGTAGGATCGCCGCGAGGGCTTGCCATCCACCGGCTCCACCTCGACCTGGAGAAACTGGCCGGGCAGAAAATCGAAGGGCAGCCGATCGGCGGCCGGGTCGGCCAGCCGGAAGGTCTGAACCGTCGGCGTCTCCCGCACGATCTGGACCACCCGCAACGGGCCAGACCAGCTCCTGGGCTTGCGCAGCGACGCCCCGGCGGGCGGCGCGGCGTTGCTCGGCGTGAGCGTTTCAGCGCCCGGCTCAACGGCCGCCGCCTGGCGTGGCGAGGCCGTCGCGGTCGCCGGGGCGGGCGCGGGGGCCGTCGACCCGCCGGCGTCGACGATCTTGCGGACCCGCCGCAGGCGCGCGACCTGCAGGCCCAGCAGCATCGCGCTGACCATCGCCAGGACGAACATCAGCATGAAATGGGGCGGCGAGACGCCGAGCCACCGGATCGGCGCCGCGTGCGGCGGCGCGCCCAGGCTCATCTGATCCCGAAACCAGGTGATCGCCGCCGGCTGCGGGGACGCGCCGCGGTCGAGGGCGGCGAGCGCGGCCGATCCGCTCGCGAAGAGGTCGCTTGCTTCACGCAGGCGCCGCGCCGCGCTCGCCCGGGCGGCCGGATCTTCGGACCGCGCGGCGGCGGAGGCCTCGGCGGCCATGGCCAATCCGCGCTCCACGCGCGCTTGGGCCTCGCCCATCAACCGGTTGCGCCCCTCGGCGCTGAGCGACGGGGCGGCGAGCAGTTGTGAGACGAAGGGCGTGCGCCGGGCGCCATGCTCGCCTTCGCCCTCCATCATCTCGTCCATCATTCCGCTCATGCCGGCTGCCGCGGGGCTCGGCGCGGCGCCCATGACGCCGGCGTCCGCCATCGCGCCGCCTTGCGCGCCCGGATGGTGGGCCGCGTGCTCGTCGCCTTCCTGGGCGATGGCCGCCGTCGAAAGCAGAAGGCAGGCGGCGGCCAGACCCAAGCTCCATCCCTGTCGGCTGGTCGTGCCGCGCATCGGGCTTGCCCTCGTCTTCACATGTCCTTCATCGGAGCCGATGGGCTCATCGGCGCGGCGTCGGGTTGGGGCGTCGTCCCCGTGGCCGCGCCGCCCTGGCGCATGGCGTGGTGATCCATCTCCTGACGATGATGGCGCTCCATCGTCGCCGCGTCGTGATCGGCGTCATGTTGCCCGGCGGCGTTGTTCGAAGGCGCCGTCGAGCCGCCGACGCCGGGATCCGGATCGGCGGCGCTGGGGACCGGGGCCGCGGCGGGCGACGGGGCCGGGGCCTGGACCGAGGCCGCGGGCGGCGGGGGCTCAGCGCCCTTGTCGCCGCAGGCGGTGAGGGCGAGCGCCGCGGCGCCGATCACAAGCGCCTGGATGGGCGCGCGAAGTGTGTGGCGGATGTCGATCATGGCAAGTTCCTCCCTGGAGATCATGGGCTCGACACCGATGGCCTTCGCCGCGGACGGGCGCGCCAGGGGCGAGCGGTGGAGCCGGCGAGGTCGCCGGCCAAGGATTGACGTGTCGCCGCGCGCCCGGGCGGGTCAGAGCGCCTCCCGCGGTGCGTCGCCGCGGGCGTCCGACCGCCGGACCCGTCTTTCGGCGAGGAAGGCCAGGATCGGACAGTCCGAGGCCGCCACGTCCATCGGGCAATCGTCGGCCAGCGCGCTGAGCACGTCACGGATATCCGACAGCCGCTGAATGCGGCGTTCGGCGTCGCGGATCTTCTCGCGGGTGATCTCCAGCACCGCCGACGCCTTGGCGGTGTCGGAGGCTTGAAGCGCGAGCAGGTCGGCGGTTTCGGCGAGCGTGAAGCCGAGCTCCTGCGCGGCCCGGATGAAATGGAGCCGCAGGAGGTCGGCGTCCTCATAGACACGGTAGCCGGCGCCGGTCCTGCCCGGATCGCGCAGCAGGCCGGTGCGCTCGTAGTACCGGATCGTATCGCGCCGCACGCCGGCGGCTGCGGCGAACGCGCCGATCTTGAAGGTCGTCATGATACTCGTCGCCTCGCTCGTTGGACGAAAGCCCAAGGTCAGCGGAGGGGCGCGCCCGCCGGTCGCTCCGGCGAGACGGCGTGGGCCATCCCGCCGCTGGCGAACCGATCGCCCGCTCAGTTCTTGCGCAGCTCGACGATGTCGTGCTTGGCCGGCGTACCGTCGGCGACCGTGACATGGGCGAAGTGGTCGTCGAAGACGTGGTCGATCTTCACGTGCCCGACGAGGTCGCGCCGATAGGACGGCGGGGCCTTGTTGGGCCCCGGCAGCTGCTTGACGCGGTAGACTTCCAGGGTCTGGCCGACCTCGGCGCCGTCCGCCTTGCCGATGCAGATCACGGTGCCGTTGCTGTCGTTCGCGACGATCGAGCCCTTCATGAAGAAGGTGTGGCCGATCCCTTGCGCCAGAACCGGCGTTGCAACGAGCATCGCGATGCCGGCCAAGCCGGCGATGACGGACGTCTTGATCATCTTTGACTCCTTAGATGAATAGGTTTGGAGATGAGTAGATGCGCCGCCGTTTGATCTTCGACGGGAAGAAGTTGTTCTTCGAGTCCAGGACTAGGGTCCTACGTCCCGGGTCGGAATACGTAGATTCCGAAGCGCAGGTTTTGGCCCTCGTCTCGCGCGACGGGGCGCCAGGCCGCGGCGGCGATCGCGCCGCTCCGAACCTCGGCCGTCCTGGGCGCGGGCGCGTCCCCCCGGGGGGCGATCGCCATGCGGGGCCGGGGCGTGCGTGGCTTTCACCCGCACCCGAGCGTCGCCAGCGGCCCAACACCTGTGGATCCGTGCGGACGTTTTCAGCATATGGTTTTTCTCCGCGTCGTGCGCCGGACGCACGGCCGGCCCGGGGGCGCGTCGCGCCTGAGGTGAGGGATTGGACCGCGGGCCGCGTATGTAGGCGTGCAGAGTCAGGGGATCGACGATGAGCGACCAGCTCGACGAACTTTTCGAGGCGTTGCGGCGCCAGCCGCACGCCCAGCTGCCCGGCCTGGAAGGCCAGGTGTGGGCCAGGATCGACAGCTGGCGCGACGGCCGGCGCGCGGCGAACGCGCTCGTGCCGCTGCGCGCGGCCTCGGTGGTGGCGGCCCTGGGCCTGGGCATGGTCGGCGGCAGTCTCGCGGCCAACGCCGCCGCGCGCGCCCCCTCCGAGATCTCGGCGTTTTCGGTCGACGCGCACCTGGCGCCGTCGACCCTGCTCGGCGGGCGCTGACATGCGCCGGATCTCGCGCGGGGCGGCCCTGACCGTCGTCCTGGCGCTGCTGGCCGGGATCGCCGGCGGCTGGCTCGGCTCGGGCCGGTTCTTGCCGATGCATCACGCCCAGTCGCTGCACGAGATGGTTCACCACGAGCTGAAGCTCAGCCCGGATCAGGATCGCCGGCTCGAGGCGCTCGAACAGGATTTCGCCGTGCGTCGCCGCGCCCGGGAGGCCGAGCTGCGCGCGGCCAACGCCCAACTGGCCGCCGCCATCCAGGCGCGCCACGAATACGGGCCCGAGGTCGAGGCCGCGGTCGAGCGTTTCCATGTCGCCATGGGGGCGCTGCAGCTGGAGACGGTCCAGCACGTCCTGGCGATGCGTAAGGTGCTGACCCCCGAGCAGGCGGCCAAATTCGACCGCCGCGTCAGCGAGGCGCTCACGAACGAGACGCCGTGACCGCCGGCCTTGGCGAGGACGAGGACGGCGCGCTGGCCAGGCGCGCGGCGCGCGGCGACGAGCGCGCCTTCAGCACGCTGATGCGGCGTCACAAGGGCGCCTTGCACGCCTTCGCCCGGCGCCATGTCGGCGACTCCGAAGCCGCCCACGAGGTGGTGCAGGAAAGCTTCGTGGCCGCCTGGAAGGCGCTGGATCGCTATGATCCGACCCGGCCGTTCGGCGCCTGGATGCGGGCCATCGTCCTGAACAAGTGCCGCGACCGGGGGCGTCGCCTGCTGGTTCGGCGGCTGATCCTGGGCGAGCGGTCGATCGACGCGCCAGGCGCGCCCGATCCCGCCGACCCCGCGCCGGGCCCCGAGGCGGCGAGTCTGCGCGCCGAACAACTGTCGCGCCTGGAGGCGGCGATCGCGCGCCTGCCCGACCAGCTCAAGGAGCCGCTGATCCTCACCTATCTGGAAGGCTATTCACAACAGGACGCCGCGGCGGTCCTGGGCGTCAGCGTCAAGACCATCGAGATGCGCGCCTATCGCGCCCGCAAGCGGCTGGCCGACTGGCTGGTCGATCCCTGACTTTTTTCGCCCGCCGGCGAGGGGGGCGACGGTTTGGCGCGTAGCCACCTAGAGATCGCGTCGCGGCCGTCCCTCACGGCCTGCCGCCGGCGCGTCATCGTCAAAGGGCTGTCATGCTTCGATCCAGCGCGGCTTTCGATCGCCGTCGTTTTCTCCAATCGCTCGCCGTCCTCGGCGGCGGCGCCACCCTGGCGAGCCTGCTGCCGTCCTGGGCGCGCGCGGCGGGCGATCCCGGCCGCGCGCCGGCCGCCCTTTCGGGCGAGGACATCAAGCTGACCATCGGCCACACGCCGATCACGGTCGACGGCAAGGCCGGCCACGCCGTGACGATCAACGGCACGGTTCCTGGCCCGCTGATCCGGCTGAAGGAAGGCCAGCATGTCCGCCTGTCGGTGACCAACACGCTCGACGAGGACACCTCGATCCACTGGCACGGCCTGCTCGTGCCCTTCCAGATGGACGGCGTGCCCGGCGTCAGCTTCCCGGGCGTCAAGCCCGGCGAGACCTTCACCTACGAATTCCAGGTCCGCCAGGCGGGCACCTATTGGTACCACAGCCATTCGGGCCTGCAGGAGCAGATGGGCCACTATGGGCCCATTATCATCGATCCGGTCGGTCCTGATCCGGTGGCCTTCGACCGCGAGCACGTCGTGGTGCTGTCGGACTTCAGCCGCCTGCACCCGCACCAGATCTTCAAGAAGCTCAAGCAGCAGAGCGGCGCATTCAACTACCAGCGCCAGACCCTCGCTGGGCTTCTGGCCGGCAAGGACCAGACCCTGGCCGAGCGCCTGGACTGGGCCAAGATGCTGATGGACCCGACCGACATCTCCGACGTCACCGGCGCGGCCTACACCTTCCTGGTCAATGGCCATGGCCCCGCGGACAACTGGACGGCGCTGTTCGCGCCCGGCGAGCGCGTGCGCCTGCGGTTCATCAACGCCGCGGCCCAGTCGGTCTTCAACGTCCGCATCCCGGGGCTGCGCATGACCGTGGTCGCCGCCGACGGCCAGCACGTGCGGCCCGTCGAGGTCGACGAGTTCCAGATCGGCAACGCCGAGACCTATGACGTGATCGTCCAGCCCGCCGAAGACAAGGCCTTCACGATCGTGTCGGAGTCGGTCGACCGCTCTGGGTTGGGCCGCGCCACCCTGGCGCCGCGGCTGGGCATGAGCGCCGAGGTCCCGCCGCCGCGCGAGCGGCCGCTGACCACCATGCGCGACATGGGCATGGATATGGAGGGAATGGACATGGGGGGCATGGACCATGGCTCCACGGACATGTCCGGCATGGATCACGCGGCCATGGGCGCCAAGGCCGCGACCCCCGCGCCCGGCATGGCGCCGCCGCGCCAGCGCGGAAGCGACGTGATGGGCAAGATGGACAAGGGCGGCATGGACATGTCCATGCGCAATCCGGACAACGCGCCTCAGGTCAGGCTCGGTCCGGGCGTGCAGTCGATCGCGCCGATGCCGATGGATCGCACCGGCGAGCCTGGCCAGGGCCTCGAAAGCGTCGGCCACCGGGTCTTGGTCTATCGCGACCTGGTGGCCCTCGAGCCGAATCCCGACCCGCGCGCCCCGGAGCGATCCCTCGAGATTCACCTGACCGGCAACATGGAGCGGTTCATGTGGGGGTTTGACGGGCGCAAGTTCAGCGATAGGCCGCCGCCCTACGCCTTCCGCCACGGCGAGCGGGTCCGGGTCACCCTGGTCAACGACACCATGATGGCCCACCCCATCCACCTGCACGGCCACTTCTTCGAACTGGCCTTCGGACCGGCGGGCCACATGCCGCGCAAGCACACCGTCATCGTCCTGCCCGGCGGCCGCGTCAGCTTCGACTTCACCGCCGAGACCGGCGACTGGGCCTTCCACTGCCACATGCTCTATCACATGCACGCGGGGATGTTTCAGGTCTTCAGCGTGCGCGACACCCCCGCGGAGGGCGCGCGATGAAGGCCTCGCTGATCGCCCTCTTGCCGGTCCTGTGGGCCGCGCCGGCCCTGGCCCAGCACGCCGGCCACGCCGGCGCGCCAGCCGCGCCCAGTTCCAAGCCTGCGCCGGCGGCCCCGCCTCCAGCCGCCGACCCCCATGCCGGACACGACATGGGCGCCATGCCGGCCATGGCCATGCCTCAGACGCAGGTCGCGCCGGCGACCGACCCCCACGCCGGCCACGACATGGGCGCCATGCCCGGCCTGGCTGTCTCCGGTCAATCGGAACGCCCGGCCGAAGCGATGGGACCGCCGCCCTTGCCCGATCACGAAACAGCTCCGCCGGCGCCGCCCACCGACCATCTGGCCGACAGGGTCTTCGATCCGGCCGCCATGGACCGGGCTCGCGCCGTGCTCCGGCAGGAGCATGGCGGCGCCCAGGTCTCGCAGGTGATGGCCAACCTCCTGGAATACCGCGCCCAGGCCGGGGGCAACGGCTATCACTGGGACGGCGAGGCTTGGTTCGGCGGCGACCTCAATCGCCTGGTGATCAAATCCGAGGGCGAGGGCGGCCGTCACGGCGTTCAGGCCAGCGAGGTGCAGGCGCTCTATTCCAGGCCCGTGGCGCTCTATACCGACTTGCAGGTGGGCTTGCGCCAGGATGTCGAGCCCAAGTCGCGCACCTATGCCGCCGTCGGGTTCGAAACCCTGTTGCCCTACTGGATCGAGGCGGGCGGAGCGGTGTTCGTTTCCAGCAAGGGCGATGTCCTCGCGCGCGCCGAAGGGGCGATCGACTGGCGCCTCACCCAGCGCCTGATCCTGCAGCCGCGCACCGAACTCAACTTCGCCGCCCAAGACATCCCCGAAGCGGCGATCGGTTCGGGGCTCTCGAGCGGCGAGCTCGGATTGCGCCTTCGCTATGAGGTTCGGCGCCAATTCGCGCCATATGTCGGCGTCGCCCTATCCAAGCGGTTCGGGCGCGCCGCGGACTTCGCCCGGCTGCGCGGCGACGAGGTCACCGAGACCAGTTTCGTGCTCGGCCTGAGGGCCTGGTTTTGACCATCGATCCTAGCGAGGCTTCCATGAAGATGCTGTCCATCGCTCTTGCGAGCGCCCTGACCCTGCTGGCCCAGCCGGCGGCCGCCCAGATGAGCGCTATGGACCCTGCGGCGCATGCGGTTGAGGCGAGCGCGCCGGTCGAGGCGGTCGGCGTCGTGCGCGCCATCGACGCCAAGGCCGCCAAGATCACTCTGGCCCATGAAGCGATCCCGGCGCTGAAGTGGCCGCCGATGACCATGGCCTTCAAGGTCGCTGATCCGACCCTCCTGAAGGGCCTGAGCGTCGGGACCAAGGTGCGCTTCAAGCTGCGGGGCCAGACCATCGTCGGCCTGACCGCGCTCTAGCGCCCATCGGGCCGGCGCTCGCCGGCTCCAACCATTGCCTCGGGGGAGGGGCCATGTATCCGTCGGACATCCGTCCGCTCACGTCGTTGCGCATCTGCGCGGCGCTGTGGGTGCTCGTCTATCATTTCCGCAACCACCTGGACCTTGGTCTCGAGCGCTTTGGCCTGGCCGCCAAGGGCTACCTCGGCGTCGACCTCTTCTTCATCCTGTCGGGTTTCATCCTCAGCCACGTCTATACGCGGGCCTGGGCCGAGCGACGGTTCAACTACGGCTCCTTCCTTTGGGCGCGCCTGGCGCGGGTCTATCCCGTCCATCTGGTCACCCTGGCCGCGACGATCGCCATCTGGCTCGCGGCCTTGAAGCTGGGCGTCCGCTTCGATCCCCAGGCGTTCGACCCGCGCATGCTCCCCCAGCACCTGTTGCTAGTGCATGCCTGGGGCACGACGCCCACCGTGCAATGGAACTTCCCCTCCTGGTCGATCTCGGCTGAGTGGTTCGCCTACCTCGGCTTTCCGGTCGCGGCCATCGCCTCGGTGTCGCTGAGGCGTTGGCCACGCCTCTTCGTCCTCGCCGTGCTCGCCCTGTTCGTCGCCATGTTCCTGACGGCCCAGGGGCGCGGGGTGCTGTTCACCGACATGAGCGCCCAGATCGGCGCCTTGCGGATCATCCCGGCCTTCCTGATGGGCGCGGCCCTGCATCGCTTGGGATCGAGCCTGAGCCTGCCGGCCGGCATGGCCGGATTCGGCGCGCTCGCCGCGACGGTCTGGGTGGCGATCGCCGCCAACCTGCGACTGAGCGATCTCTATATCTGGCCGGGTCTGGCTATGCTGATCTTCTGCCTGGCCGAGACGTCCAAGGCCGCGAAGCCAGGCGCGATGTCGGCGCCGGCGCTCGTCTATCTCGGCGAGGTCTCCTACAGCCTCTACATGGTCCACCTTCCGGCCGACATCGTCTATTTCCACGCTCTGGAAAGGCTGGCGCCAGACCTGTCCGGCGCCGGGATCGCCTTGGCCTGGGCAGGAGCGTTCGTGGCCTGTCAGCTGGCCGCGATGGTCGCCTACCATCTTGTCGAACGGCCTGCGCGTAACTGGTTGCGGGCGCGCGATCCCTTCGCGCGGCGCCCCACGCCCGAGCCGGCGCACGAACCGGTGCTCTGAACGTTGCGGCTATTGCGCGCTGATCGGCGCGAGACGCCCTAGCCAGGCGACCACGGCGACGAGCGCCATCGCCGCGCTCAGTTCCAGCACGAGACTGCGGCGCAGCGCCTTGACCGCCGTGCTGGGCGGCGCCGGCTCGACCAGGGCTTCGCGCAGGGCCGGGGTCAGGCGAAACCGGTTGGCGGCGGCCAGCACGACCATGGCGCCGAAGAGAACGAGCTTGAGAAGCAGAAGAAGCCCGTAGGGCGTGCGGACCAGGGCCGCAACGCCCATGGGCCCGACGAGGAACCAGCTGTTGATCAGGCCGCTGGCGACCAGCACGGCGACGACGCCCGAGCCGATGCCCGAGAAACCCGCCAGGGCGGCATGGAAGGTCGGCGCCTGTCGCGCGTCACGCCGACTGACCCCGGCCAGCCCCAGAAAGAACACCAGGGCGCCGACCCACACGGCGGCCGCCGCCAGGTGGGCGATGTCGGCCGCCAGGTGCAGGCCCCCGCCCGGACCCTCGGTGGCCGCGCCATGGCCCATCCAGGCCATGCTCGCCGCTGCGACGGCGCCGAGCGCTGACGCGGCGATCCAGGCGGCCCGGCCGGGCCGCGCGAGCATAAGCACAGCCAGCGCCACGACCGCGGCCATGGCCCGCGCGAGCGAGGCCGCGCCCATCGCCATCTCGCTGACCACCGAGGCCAAGGTCGAGGGATCCAGCGCCGCGGTAAGCGACCCGGCGACCACGGCGGTTTGCAGCACGAGACCCAGAAGGCTGGCCAGGACCAGCAGGGCGGCGCAGCCCGCCAGGAGCCGGCGCGGCCAACCTAGCGCCGCGGCGCTGGACGGGCCGGCGGCCGGCAGAGCGTAGAGCGCGAAGAGCGCGCCGCCCGCCAGGGCGAAGCTCGTCACATATTGCACCCAGCGAACAAGGACGACCGCGGTCTCCACCGTCTATTTCACCGTGAAGGTCAAGGTCCCGTCCATGCGGTGGCCGTCGTCGGCCGCAGCCGCGTGCCAGGTGAGCTTGTAGGCGCCCGCCATCAGCCGGCCCTTGGGCGCGCCGGTGATGGTCTTGCGATCGGCCGAGACGCTGGTCTTGACCGGCGCCTTCATGCCGTCGGCCATGGCCAGCTCGAAGCTCGAGAAGGCCGGGGCGAGCTTTTCATTGAAGGTCAGGCGGATGGTCTTGGGCGCGGCGACCGTGGCGTTTGCCGCCGGATCGGAGGCCACCAGCTTGGCGTGGGCGCTGGCCTGGCCGCCGGCCAGGATCGAGGCCGACAGAACGGCGGTGGCGAGGAAAGCGCGATAGGTCATGGGGCGGGTCCTGTTGAAGGGCGACTTTGTCCTACGTGTCTACGCGGGACGCGGCCCGATCCCTCAAAACGCCTCAAGCCGTTCATCGCCCAATGCCACGCGGCCCTCAGGCGTCGGCTTTGGGGGCGGCGCCTGGGCAGGTCCGTCGCGGCCGTGGCGATGACCGCCATGACCGTGATGGAACAGGTGCATCAGGGGACAGGCCAGCAGGAGCAGATAGGGCGCCAGGCCCAGGGCGTGAGCCCAGTGTTCGCGCAGGACGAAGAAGGACAGAACAAGGCCGGACGACAGCGCGGCCAAGGCGAGGGCGCGGTTTGTAAGGTTCAACGGCATCGGCCGTGCTCCACCGATTTTCCGTCCAGACTAGGCAAGGCGGGGATTTGGGCATTGATCCGGATCAAGGCGATGGTCGGGGCGGCGCGCATCATGGAACACACTTGCAACGGAGGAACGCCATGCGCGCGCTCGCTATCGCCTCGATACTCGTCCTGACCGTCTCGGGAACGGCTTTTGCCCAGCAGCAACAGACCGCGACCCGTCCAGCTGCCGCCGACGCGCCGACGCACGAAATGTGCAAGTCGGTCATGGGCAAGGCCATGGACCGCACGGCGCCGCATGATCATGGGCGCGACAAGACCGGCGCTCCGACCTGGCCAAACGGCAAGGCCCTGACCAAGGCCGAAATGGAGCAGATGCATAAGACCTGCGCCGCGAAGATGGCGGGCGAGAAGAAGTAGGACGCAGAAGGCTTGGGTCGTATGGGCAGCCAATTAAGCCAGACGGTGGACCTGACCGCCACGCCCGACGAGGTGTTTGACCACCTCGACGATCAGACCCGTCTGGCCGCCCATATGACCAAGTCGTCCATGATGATGGCCGGCGGCCGGATGTCGTACGACTTCGACGAAGGGCGCGGCCAGGTCGTGGGCTCCCATATTCGAATGGACGGCTCGGCTTTGGGATTGCGCTTGTTTGTCGACGAGGTGGTCACGGCCCGGGACCGACCCCATTCAAAACAGTGGGAAACGGCGGGCGCTTCACAGCTCGTCATTCTATCGGGCTATCGCATGGGGTTCGACATAACGCCCACAGCCTTGGGCTCTCGCCTCACGGTTTGGATCGACTACGATCTTCCAACCGGGCCGCGCCGATGGCTCGGCTTGCTATTGGGGAGGTTCTACGGGCGTTGGTGCCTTGGCGGCACGACGGCTGACGCTGTGAAATACTTTAAAGGCAAGCGTGGCGGAAAGTGATTGCGCTAGCCAGGTTCGTATTTTGCATGAAAGCCAACAAATATCTTATAAAGTCCGTCAGATTGTTATTCAATACTGAGCATTATTGATGTTGCGATATTTTTCTGAGAATTAGCTATTGGTATCCCGTATAGAGAATAATAGTTGGATTTTGCGATTTCATGAATTGCTAAGATCGGCCTTTCTCTGGCGGTCGACGAGGTCGTGACCAAACGCGATCCGCACCGTCCCAAGGCCTGGCGAACCACCGGCGCCACCCGCCTGCTCATCCTTTAAGCCGACAAGATGGGCCTTGATCGCTCGCCCACGCCCAACGGTTCGAAGCTGCGAGTCTGGATCCGCTACGCGCTTCCCAAGGGCCAAGCCGGCCGCCTGCTTGGGCTCCTGACGGCCCCCGCCTATGCGCGCTGGTGCGTGGGCCGGATGGCGCGCGACGCCGCCGAGCACTTTTCGGCGCCAGCCGACCGCCCGGCGAGTGTCGCGGCGGCGCGTCCCAAGATGCGCTAGTCCAAGGCATCGAGGACGAAGACCGGCGCGAAGCCCCCGCCGGGGGTCCGAAAATTGGTCGTCTGGCCCTGATAGACGCGGGCGGCGAGCAGCAGCGGCGCGCCGCGATAGGTGTAGAGGCGCACGTCGAGCTTCAGGCTCTGAATCTCGCCGTCGATCCGGATCCGGCGCTCGCTGGGCGGGGCCAGCCCCTGGGCGATGTAGCCGCCCTGCTGGATCTGCGACCAGACGCGCTGGGTCAGCTTGTCGCCGCGATAGACCGCCTTGCCGCCATGACCGCCGGCGGGCTTGAAGAACAGCCCCTTGCGCCTGGTCCACAGCCCTTCGGCGTTCTGGGCGGTGACCAGGGTGGTCGGCGGAACGGCCGTAAGGCTGTTCTGTTGATCCGGCGATAGTCCCCAACGCGCGGCGGCTGACGGATCGGACAACAGGGCCAGGTTGCGCTTGTCGGCGAACAGGGCGTGGTTGCGCGGATTGGGCGTGACCACGACCGCCCCGGCCAGATAAGCCTCCCGCAGGGCCCTATGCTCGGCGGCCTCGAGCGAGAAATCGACCAGGCGATTATAAACGATGTCGATCGTCTCCCCTTCGTGCCGCAACCCGCCCTCGGCGAAGCGCAGTTGGGCCGGGTCGAGGATCCAGGCCTTCAAGCCTTGCCGTTCAAAGAAACGCTGGGCGATGAGAAACTCGGGGTAGAGGTACTGGTCCTGGGGGCCATCATCGACCAGGGCGATGGTCCGCGGCGGGCTTAGCCGCCCTTGCAGGCGCCATTCGGTGAGGAACATGCGCCAGACCGCGGGCTCGAATTGGGCGAGCAGGGGCGCGCCCAACGCCGCCTCGGCTTCACGGCAGCAGGCGGTCTGCGCCCGCGCGAGGAAGGCGTTGAGGAAGGCGCCGCCGGCGTTGGTGTTGACCTCGATGAGCCTGGGGCCATCTGGGCCCAGGTGAAAGTCGTAGCCCATGAAGACGCCGCGCGGACCCAAATCCGCACGGGCGATGTCGGGAGCCCACTCCAGAACCGTCGCCTGATAGGCCGGGCTCTGCGCGGCCGCCTCGATGGCGGCGACAACATCGGCCATGGCCGACAGGTCGCGGCTGGAGAGGAACACCGGGCCTTGGGAGAAAAGGTGGGGCCTGGCCGACAGCAGCGCGGCGAGAAGGTCCGCGTCGCGCGTTTGCGCCTCGATCGCCGCCCGCAGGCCGGCGCCATCCAATGTGATGCAAAAGCAATCCCTGTTCAGCACCGCGTCAAGATCGCCTCTGGCGCCGCTGTCATCGGGCATGACGGTCCTCCGCCCATGCAGGCCCTGGCGGGCCGCCCAGCGCCAGCACAAGACTAAGAAGCCACAGTCCGGCCGGCAAGATCAGCAGCCAGCGAAAGTCCGATCCCAAGGCGAAATTCACCGCGGCCATCGTTCCGACCGACAGGGTGCCGGCCACGGCCAACAGGGCAAGCTCGCTGCGGCTGGCTTTCCGGTGGCCGAGCCGAACGCTCGCGCCGATCACGAGCACGCCGACGGCCGCCATCTGTCCGCCGAGCACCGTGAACACCAGGTGCAACCATGGTTCGAGGCGGGGCTGGGCGGCCCTGAGCGCGTCGTGTCCGACGCCGAAGAAGCGCAGGTCCTCCGCAAGGACCGGCGGCCTTTGAAATAGGTCCCGAGCCAGACCTGATAGGCCCCACACAGGCCGATCAAGGCGACCGCGCAGCCTCGCAGACCGCGGCGCGAAGTCGGATGATCAAGTGACGTCCCGCGGTTCTGCATCTCTGGACCGATCGGTGTCAGCTCCAGGAAGCCCAGAGCGCTGCATCTGAAACACCATCTTCAGCGCCGTCCGCCGCAAAGACAATGATCCACATCAACCGCGCGCGCGGACGCGCCGTCGTTGACCACGTCCGCCGCCGCCCGTCAGCCTCGTCGAACGGCCCGCCTCAAGGCCGGTGGTCCCGATGCTAGCGAAATGGGAGGGGTTCGCCATCGGATCGCAGGCGGCGGCGTCCCACGACCTTGGCGTCGTCGCAGCTGACGAGATTCCGCCGGTCCCAGGCGTCCAATTCCTCGATCGGATAGAGCACGGCCTTGCCGATTTTGACAAAGGGAGGGCCGATGCGTTGGGCGCGCCAATTTTCGAGGGTGCCGATCGAGACCTCGCCGCGATAGCGCTCGGCGACCTCCTCGGTGGTCAGGAACTTCTCGTCGGCCATGAGGTCGGCTCCCGGCGCCCGCGCCGGCGCCCACCGGATCGGGGCCGTCCATTCACGTGGGCTCATGGGCCTTCACCTTGGCGCGGCGGGGCGTTCAAGCAACCCGGCCCGGGGCAAGACCGGGACCAGGCGATGTCGATAGCGCCCAGCGCGTACGAAAAGCGGAGTTGGCGATACGAGGGCGGGCGGAGTCAGATCGTGGCGGGCGGCCGGTAGGGTAACGGCCGTCGCCAGATGTCTTGCAAGACGAGCCGCTTCCGGTTCGCCAGTCACGAGTCCCACACGCACTATGAACTGCTCCCGCCACCCCGGCTGCTCTACACGAAGGAGGCGGCGCGCTTCGTCAGCCTCTCGCCAAGGACCATGGAAAAGCATCGCTCCTACCGAACGGGGCCAGCCTATTCGAAGCTCGGCGGCAGGGTCGTTTACCGCATCGCGGATCTGCAGACATGGGTCGCGCTCGGCGCCCGGACCTCAACCAGCGACGTCGGCGTGGGGGTCGTTTATCCGGCCAAGGCGCGCTTCCGAACAGAGGGCGGCGCCTAGCGCCTCCACTAGGCTTGGCCCGTCTTGGCCGTGAGGAGGTCCTTGTAGCCGGTCGTCGTCATCCACTCGGCCCGCTTCAAGTGCGTCTCCCAGCAGGCGCGGGCCGAGGCCTCATCCTGGGCGGCGTCGCGGTGCAGCACCAAGAGCGCGACTTCGCGCCAGTCAGCCTCGTCCCGGCGGGCGTCGAGCAGGCGCAGGTAGACGACCAGATGCTGTAGGTCGTAGTCCGTCAGGCTCTCGGACCAGGGCGCCAGGTCGGCGATCTCAGGATCGAGCACGGGCGCCATGCGCGTCCTCCGTCTGGTCTTCGTCTTCGTCTGGACGGTCCCGCCACAGCGTGTCGGGGCCGTCCAACCCGGCGATGAATGACCCGGCTTCCGCCCAGGCGCAACCGGCGCCGACGCCGGCCGCCCCTCGACAGCCCTTGGACCTTTGGCCAGACTTTTAGTCCTGCGCCATGATGAGCGGGTCGCCATGTCGGCGGATCGGACGCCATTGCCGCCCTGGAGGTCCCAAGAGGCCTATCGCCCCCTGCTCGCGGCCGACCCGTCGGTGTGGGCCTGGGAATTTGGGCGACGACAGGCCGTGGCCGAGGCGCAGGATCTGGCCGGCGTCGTCCCGGGTCTCTGTTTCGTGGGCGAAGGCCCAGGCGCCGACCCGGTTCCTACGGTGCTTTGGCGCTGGCAAGCCGACAGTTCGGTGCCGGTGCTGAGCCTGACACCGGCGATGGTCGAGGATCCAGACGCCCTCGATCTGCGCGGGCTCGACTTGGCCGTCATCGTGGTGCGCACGCAGGATGGCCATCAACACGTGATGGTCAGCGACGGCGCGCGGCGTCTTCGCTTCGCCGTGGCCGACGGCGACGTCCTGGCCGGACCCGTGCGTTGCCGGTTCCATCTGCCCGCCTATAGCGTCGGCGTGGCGTCGATGGACGGCCTGCGTTCGCTGATCG
Source organism: Caulobacter sp. GW821-FHT05F04 (assembly GCF_059419665.1). Taxonomy (NCBI): domain Bacteria; kingdom Pseudomonadati; phylum Pseudomonadota; class Alphaproteobacteria; order Caulobacterales; family Caulobacteraceae; genus Caulobacter; species Caulobacter sp. GW821-FHT05F04. The sequence continues at coordinate 189,257 of NZ_JBWKSF010000008.1, read as the reverse complement.
CGTTGCGCGACACCGGACGACTGTCATCGGTTGGACGAGGTTCGCGCTCGAAGGCCACGCGCTGGGTTCAAATGCTTCGGGCGCACGACGCCCGGCGCGCGGGGGCCAGCCAGCGCGACATCGCCATGCTGCTGTTCGGGGAGGCCCGGGTTCACGAGGATTGGGGCGGCCGATCCGACTATATGCGCATGCGCGTCCAGCGCTTGCTGCGCGCCGCCGAGGATCTCGTCGCGGGCGGCTACCGCGCGCTCTGCGGCCTGCGGCCGGCCCGCACCGATCCGCCCAAGACCGTCGAGGTCTGGCGCTCCGCCGGCTGGAGAGGCGGGAGCGCGGTCATGCTGCTGCTGTCCGGATCTTTCCTGGGGACATCGTGTGCGCTGACGGGAGATCTGCACGGCCTGTGCCGGCTTTGGTAGACGTCGTGCAGGAAACCGGTAGGCGTGGACGGGAATTCGGCGCGGACCGCACGACGGCGCCAATTTTCCGGCGCGACCGCCGAGCCTCGCGGCGCCGGTGATTCCGGGGCGAGCGGATCAGGCGCTTCAATAAAGCCATGGCCAAGCCCCTCGTCGCCGCCGTCCCGCCCCCGCTCGTCCCGGAATCCGTGGAACCAGCCGGCGTCGCCCTGTGCCTGGCGCGTCTGGCCTGGGAGTTCCTGCGACGAAATCCTCGCTACCGCGCGGACTATGCGCGCCTGCGAGCTGGCGCGATGGAGACCCTGCCCGGGCACTGGGGCTTGCGGGCGCCGGTCGATCCGGACGCGGTCGACATCGCCGTCGATGCGATCTGGCGCGGCCCACCAATCCTCGACGTTCCCCGCCAGCGGCGGGCCAGGACTATTCGTCCGGTGGCAGCATCCTTGGCAGATTCTCCGCCAACCAGCGCTCGGTGTTCTCGTCCCGCTTGTCCAGATGATCCTCGAGACTGTCGAACGGGCGCTTGAACGCCTCGATCAGGATGGCCGGGCCGATGTGGGTCATCCGGTCTCCGACCTTGTCGCTGAACCGACGGAACGAGGCCAATTGAATGGAGACGATCTTATTGTCCATGCTGCGCAGGGCGTGGTCAGGCGAGCCGAGCATCAGCGTGTCCATGATGCCGGCCGGATCGCTGTCGGTGGCCTCGCCGAACCGCCAGATCTTGGCGATGTCCAGCGGACCCTGGCCAGCTTCGAAGCTGTAATAGCTGCGCAGCGGCATGCCCATGGCGTCGGCGACCGCGCGGGCGCTCATGTGGCGCAAGCCGCGGATCAGTTTCAGGGTCTTTGACAGGAGCTGGCGCTGACGCTCCAGGTCCTCGGATGCGCGTTTGACCAAAGCTGTACTCGACACTGGCTACAGACATGAGTCCTCACGCGAACCCATGGTCAAAGCACAACCCTACGTATTCCGGGCTGTTGGGCCACATTTAATGTCGCCTGGCCGACCACCAAGCGTGTTCATCCGTGTCCGTGCGAATTTTCCGGAAGGCCGTACCGGATTCCTGCACGGTTCATGCAGACTGGCGGTTCGGCGGCGAACCAGAGGGCGGCCCGACGTCGGAAAACGGCGTCAAACGCTGGAAGTCGCCGAGAAATGCGCTCGCCGACGTGTTCGCCCGCGTCGAAGGGTCGACCCGTCGCCGTCAGAGTTGAAACTGGCGAGGCGGCATCGCGGACCAAGACCTTGCCTCCATCGCGCGACTCCTTCGGCCTGGCGCTGGGCGCTTTGCGACGTCGTCTTCGCCTGGGCGTGGACGCGCCCGGCGCGGCCCTGCCCATCAACCTGATCGCGGCGGAGCTGCGCCTGTCCTCGACACCGGTGCGCGAGGCGCTATCGCGATTGGCGGGCGAAGATCTCGTCGAGAAACGGGGACCGGCCTACACCCGGCCCCACCTCGACGGCCCGGCCTTGGCCGAACTCTACCACCTGCGCCTGCTCTATCTGGCCGCGGCCCTGGCGCCGGACGCCGAGCGGCGCGCCAAGCATCGTCAATGGCCGCCCCGCGCGCCCTTTCGCTTCGCCGCCGATCTCGCCGAGCCCGCCCATGACCCCGCCGCGATCCTCGAGGCGCTGTTCCTCGAAATTGTGCTGGGGGCAGACGACCTGATGCTCGCCCAGGCCTATCAGCGCACCGCCGAACGGCTGGCGCCATTCCAGCCGATCGAGGCCCAACTGTTCGCCGATCTGTCGGCCGAGGCCCTGGGCGTCGTGTCGGCTTTCGAGACCGGTAACGGGGCGGCGCTGAGGAGTGCGGTGCGCTCACACCACCGTCGGCGGATGGGCGCCGCCCACGCCATCGCCCGCCTGGCTGGGGGCGGAAAATATCGACCGGATATCGTTTGAATATCAAACAGGCGGGGCGCTGGCTTGAGAGGCCGCGATCGGCGGCGTTTCGAAAAAGGAGCCTGCCATGACCTCCATTACCCCCCGTCTCATCCTGCTGCGCCTGGGCGCCGCCAAGGCCCTGACCCTGTCCATCGAGGAGGGCACGATCAAGGAAGCCGGCAGCAGCCAGTACTACTTCGTCTGACCCGGCCGCGGCGACGCGCCCGGTCGCGCCGCCCATCGCCTCGTCGGCGTTCCTGCCGGCGAGATCCGTAACGCCGCCGCGTCTTTGATGCGGCCCCACAGCGAAAGTCAAAACCATGTCCAACTCCACCACGACCCTTCGGGTGATCCGCCTCGGCGGCGCGCTCGATCTGACCCGCTCGGTCGACGACGAGGGCCTGCGCGAGCCGATGCAACCCCAGCTCGCTTGGTTCTGAGCGATCGGTCCTGCCGCGCGGCCGCCGCGCCGCGCGACAGGGCAATCGGCTGGGAGGCCGCGATGGCGCTGTGGTTGGCCCGCGATGTTCATGCTGCGGCGATCGACGAGGACATCGTCTTTCTCGATGTCGCCGCCGACGCCTACCTCTGCCTCGTCCAGGCCAGCTTGCTGGTGGCGTTGGACGACGGCGGCGCGGTGAGCCCGCGCGACGAGACGTCCGCCCAGACCTTGATCGAGGCGGGCCTGGTGACGCACACGCCCAGGCTGGCGGTCCGGGCGATCCCGCCCAAACCCACCCTCGATCTGCGCGGCGCCGCCCGCCGTCCACGCCCGCGCGAAATCGCCGCCGGCCTGCTCGCCAGCGGCGCGGCGGCGCGCGATTTCCGTCGCCTCGACTTCGCGCGGATCCTGGAGCGCGCGCGGCGCGGCCGCCAGCCCGGCGCGACGTCGCACGACGCCGCCCACCATGAAGCCGTGCTGGACGCCGCCGCCGTCTTCGCGGTCCTGCGGCCCTGGTCGCCGGTCGGCGGCGCCTGCCTCAAGCGCAGTTATCAGCTCCTGGGCTATCTGCGGCGCCTCGGGCTCGACGCCGACTGGGTGATTGGCGTGCGGACCTGGCCGTTCATGGCTCACTGCTGGCTGCAGTCCGGGCCGGTGGCGCTGGACGACGATGTCGAACGCCTCATCGCCTACACCCCGATCCTGGCGGTCTGATGGGCGAGTATCTCGCCATGGTCTGGCCCCGAGGCGTGCCGAGCCAGGCGGCCGAGGCCAAGCGCGCCGCGATCGAGGCCGAGGGGGACTGGACCCTGGCCCATCGCGCCCACGAGATCGCCGTCTACGTCCGCGGCGCCCGCCCGCCGGTCGTCCGGGCCGTGCCAAACCAGGGCGGGGCCGTGATCGGCGACCTCTTCGACACCGCCGCGACCCGCGAGGGCCGCGCGCAGGATTTCCCGCTTCACCTGATGGTCGGCGTGGCGCCTGCCGACGCCGCGCGGCTCCTGATCCGCCATGCCTGGGGGCGCTACGTGGCGATCCTCAAGGCGGGCGATGCGCCGCCCACGCTGTTGCGCGATCCGACCGGGGCGCTGGACTGCCTGACCTGGGTTCGCGACGAGGTGACGTTCATCGCCTCGATCCCGCCCGCTCAGGGCCCGTGCGCGCCCGAGGGGCTGGCGGTCGACTGGACCAAGGTCGGCGACCTCCTGGCCCGCGGCAATCTCTGGAGCGAGATCTGCCCCTTGGCGGGCGTGGTCGCCATCGGCCCCGGCACGATGCGGGCGGGCTGGGACGCGAGCCAGGCGACCCGGCTGTGGCGACCGGCCGATCACGCGCGGCCATCTCGAACCTGGCTCGATCCCAAGGGCCTGGCCGATCTGGTCGACGCCTGCGTGGCGGCCCTGGCCAAGGATCGTTCCTCCATCCTGCTGGAAATCTCCGGCGGCCTGGATTCGGCGATCGTCGCCGCCAGCCTCACCCGCTGCGGCGCGCCGGTGGTCGCGGCGATCAACGCCTACTGGCCGCAGCGCGAAGGCGACGAGCGGGCCTGGGCCCAGCGCATCGCCGATCGCTTCGGCTTTCCGTTGGTGACCAGTTTGCGGGGCCTGATGGCGGTGGACGGGGCCGTGCTGGATCAGACCGCCGGCGCCGGTCGGCCGGGCCTCAACGCCCAGGACCCCGACCTCGATCGTGACCTGGCCGAGCAGTTGCGCAAGGTCGGGGCGCAGGCGTTGTTCACGGGACAGGGCGGGGACGGCGTCTTCTACCAGATGGGACATCCGGCCCTGGCGGCCGACATCCTCCAGGGACGCCCCACGCCGGCTGGTCGCGCGGCGTCCCTGGCCATGCTGGCCCGGCGCACCCGCACCACGGTGTGGTCATTGATGGCGCGCGCGATGCAGCCCTTGGCGCGCTTGTCCCCGGGGATCCCGCCGCCGAGCTTCCTGGCCGACGGCGTGGCCTTGCCGCCGCCGCATCCCTGGGTGGCTGACCATCGCGGCGTCAGTCCGGCCAAGCGCATCCAGATCCGCGGCCTGACCAACATCCAAACCGCCTACGGCGACAGTCTGCGAGGCCGGGCCGCCGACCTGATCCATCCCCTGATGGCCCAGCCGATCATCGAGGCGTGCCTTTCCATCCCCGCGCCGATCCTGGCGCTCGGCGCGGTCGACCGGCCGTTCGCCCGAGCGGCCTTCGCCGATCGCCTGCCGCCCGAGAGCCTGAAGCGCCGCTCCAAGGGCGACGTCACGGTGTTCTTCTCCAAGAGCCTGGCCGCCAGCCTGCCTGCCCTGCGGCCGTTCCTGCTCGACGGGCGGCTGGCGGCCAAGGGCCTGATCGACAGCGACCGGCTCGAACCCCTGCTGCATCGCGAGCCGATGATCTGGCGCGATTGCGTGGGCGAGGTGATGCTGGCCGCGACGGTCGAAGCCTGGGTCCGGGCGTGGGAACGGAAGATCACGACGGTCTAGCCGGTGCGCCGCCGGCGTTCGGACTGGTCGCGCCGTCGCCGATCCGTTCGTTCAGGAAGTCGAGCACGCGGCGATACTCGTCGGCGATGTTGCCGGGCGTCAGCACGACGTGGCCTTCGCCATGATAGGTCAGCAGCATCGCATCCTTGTCCTGCCGGAAGAGCGCCCCGAACATGGTCAGGGCCTGGGCCGGATCGCCGTCGAGGTCGCCCATGATCAACATGACCGGCGCGGTGATCTTGTCGGCGAAGAGGACGGGGCTGTTGCGCAGGTAGCGTTGCGGATCGCGCCAGGGCGGCGCGCCCATCCGTCCCTGGCCCAGCTCGGCCCAGCCGGCGTCGCCCATCAGGCTCACCCCGGCCTCGGGCAGCACCGTCGCCGACAAGCTCTTGCGGGTGTAGTGGCCGATCAGGTCGGCGGAGAAGGCGCTGGCGACCACGGCCTTGAAGCGCGGGCTCTGGGTCGCGGCGGTCAGCACGGTGTAGCCCCCGTAGCTGTGGCCCATCAGGGCCAGGCGGCCGGCGTCGATCGCCGGTTCCTGGGCCGCCGCCGCATCGACGACGTTCAGGATTTGGTCGGCCAGGCCCTGGGCCGGCTCACGATCCGGATCGATCGGCAGGCTGGGCAGCAGAACCGCGTAACCGGCGCCCGCCAGGATCTGGGCGTTGAGGAACACCTGCCGGGCCGGGGCGCTCTGGCTGGCCGGCGGGCCGGGATAGTCGCGGCCCAGATACGGGATCGTCACCAGCGGCGCCTTGCGGCCGGTCGGCAGATCGGGCGGCAGATAGAGCCAGCTGGTCAGGGCCTGGCCGCGCGGACCCTGGTGCCTGATCGCCAGCGGCCGCGCGAAATCCACCTGCGCCAACTGGACGTTCAAGGTGGCCACGGTCTGGGGCGAACGATCGCGGCGGCGCAGGACCACGCGTTCGACGCCATGCGCGTCACGGCCGAGGCTCGCCACCGCGCCGGCCTGTCCGGCCGCGGCCAGCACGCTCTCGCCTGGCGCGGTGGTCAGACCCAGGCGCCGCAGGCGATGGTCGCGCACTTGGCCGAGGTCCTGGCCGTCCGGGGCCGGCAAAGCCAAGGCCAGGGCCTCGACGGCGGGGCGGTTGTTGAACGCCAGGCGCTCGCCCCCCGTCGCGCCGGGACCAGGAATGCTGGCGCCGCTTCCCAGCAGCTTGGCCCGGCCCTGACCGTCGATCCGCCAGAGCTTGCCGGCCTGGGAGACGATGATGGCGTTCGAGGACGTCGCTTCCAGCGTGCGCGGACCCGGCGGCAGGCCCAGGGTCAGGGGACGGGGGCCCTCCGCCGTCCAGCGCAGCCAGTCGGTCTGTCCCGCCGACGCGCCCGGCGCCCGCGCCAGGATCAGCGGATCCTCGCCCATCCAGTCGGCGCGCGGCACGCGAGAGCCGTAGCGCGTGGTCGCGGCGCTGGTCTGGGCGGCCGGATTCTCCAGGGGCTGCGCGCGCTGGGCCGCGGCGTTCAGGCGCCAGTAGCGCGCCGCCGTCCAGTCGCTCGCGTCGGGCTTGGCGAAGACGAGCAGTTGCAGGCCGCTCGGCGACCAGGCCAGGAGATCGGTGGCGACCTCGCAGGTCGGGCACGGCGACCAGGTCGCGCCGCTGGTCAGATCGACCACCACGACCCGCCGGCGCCGGTAAGGATCGGTGGTGTAGGCCGGGCGCGAGGGATCCGGATGCAGGGTCTCGGCCTCGACGAGCATGGCCGCCCGTCGCCCGCCCGGCGCTACCTCCAGGTCGATGAACGCCCCTTGCGCCAGAACGCGGCCCTGGCCGGTGGTCGCGTCGACCGCCACCAACCGTCCCGGCGCGGCCGAGGGCGTGCGCTCAAGATAGCGGCCGGCCCCGAGCAGGGTCACGCCGGGGCGGCCGTTTTGCGTTTCCCGCCATTTGTCGATCAGGCGGTCTTGCGTCTGGGCGCCGGTGAGCGCGCCCATCGCCGGGGCGTCCGGGTCCTTGGCCAGGACGACGAGCCGGTCCTCGCCCGCCCACTGCATGGAGCGACCCCAGACGTCGGAAGTCGGGAAAAGCCCCGTCCACATGACCGCCCCCGTCGCCAGGGTGACGATCCCGACTTCGAGGCTGGCGCCGCGCGCCCGGATCACCGCCATCCGCGCCCCCGACGGCGCGAAGGGCCCCGGCGTATAACCATAGGCGCCGAGGCGATCGCCCGCGCCTCCGTCGGCCTCGCCCAGCAACGGGCGGGGCGGACCATCGGTCCGCAGGTCGACCACCGACAACCGCGTGATGGTCATCGGCGTGTCGAACTCCAGCGCCCACGAGGTCGCCGACCGGTACGGGGCGGTGGTCGGGACGACCAGCCAGCGCTGGGAGGGGTCGATGCTCACCGTTCCCAGCCGCTGCTGGTTCAGCAACTGGTCGACGGTGAACGGCGTGGCCTGCGCCGCGCCGGTCCCGAAAAGGGCGCAGGCGAGCAGGCGCGGCGCGAGGCGGCGCATGGGAAAACTCCGGATGACGGGGTTGGGATCAGGGGCGCGGGCGCGCCGCTACCAGGTCTTGGTCAGCTGCAGGGTCACCGTGCGGCCGAGGGGATCGGCGTTGGCCGGGTCGTAGCCGACGCCAAGGTTGGAGTCGTAGAACGGCGGATCGTCGTCCAGCAGGTTCTGGACGTTCAAGGCCAGCGAGAGGCCTCGCATCGGCCCGGTCTTGAAGCCGTAGGTCAGGTTGAGATCGGCGGTGGTCCACGGCTTGATCCGGCCGCCGGTCTCGGTGCGCAGATCACCGACATGGCTGAGCGCCGCCGTGGTGGTCAGGGCGCCGTGGGTCCAGCTGGCGGCGGCCCGCAGGCGCAGGTCCGCGGGCTGGCCGGCGACCCCCGCTTGCTGCACGGCGCGGGCCTGCGGCGTGATCTTGCGCTGGTAGTCGACGAGCCAGGTGACGTCGGCGGTGAGCGCCAGCGGATCCTTGCCGAGCTGGGCGGCGTAGCGCGCCGAGATGTCGAAGCCGCGCACCCGCAGCTGGCCGGTGTTGACCCAGCGCCCATCGATGATCGCCGCGTAGGACTGGGCCGGGAAGATGCCTTGCGCCAGGGAGCGCGGATCGTCGATCAGGGCCTGGATGCGGGCGAGATCGGCGGGGTTGCTGCCCGGCGAGACCAGGCTGACGAACGGGGCGAATTCCGGCGCGGTCAGCACCGTGGAGAGATTGTCCAAGCCGGGCTGGCCGATGCGGTCGGTGAAGCGGGTGTCGAAGCCCGTGACCGACGCCTTGAACCGGGGCCAGCGCGCCGGCGCCAGTTCAAGGGTCAGGGTCTTGGACGTCGCGGTCTCGGGGCGCAGGTCCAGATTGCCGCCGTAGAGGATCATCACGATGGTGTCCTGGCCGTTCCGGGTCAGGGTGGTCGGCGCATAGATCTGCGGCTCGTTCAGCTCGATCAGGGCCGGGGCCCGGAAGGAGGTTCCGTAGCTGGCCTTGACCGTCAGGCCCGCGGCCGGCGACCAGATCACCCCGACCTTCGGGTCGGTGCTGGCGATCTCGCCATAGTCCTCGCGCCGCACGGCCGCCGACAGCTCCAGCCGTTGCAGCCCGGGCCGCACGAAGCCGCCGCCGAAGATCGGCACACGCACTTCGGCGAACGCAGCATCGATCGTGCGGTGGACGTCGCGCCGCGCCACCTCGGTCGGGACAAAGCCCGAGGTCAGGCTGACGCCGCCGGTCTTCAGGGCCTCGCGACGGATCTGGCCGCCGACCGCCAGGCCGACCGCCCCGGCCGGCAGGGTGAAGAGTTCGCCGTCGAGCTTGAGATTGACTGACGCCGTCTCGCCGCGCGTCTTGCGCGTCAGATAGCCGCCGCTGATGAAGTCGAGGACCGTCCTGGGGTTGGAGCCCTGGCCGATGAACGGGTTGAAGAAGCCGTTGGCCGCCGTGCTGAACGGGGTGGCGGCGTTGTTGGCGGTGGTCCCCAGGGCCTCGGACAGGTAGCTGGTGTTGACGAGATTGTCGGTGCGCGAGCGGCCCTGCTCCAGGCCATAGGCGCCGTAGGCGTCCAGCCGCCAGGTCCCCGGCAGACGGGCCTGGCCGCCGAAGCTGAGGCCCAGGGTGTCGGCCACGCCGTTGACCCGCTGGCCGCCCAGTTCATTGAGGAACGAATAGGCGATGCGCTCGGAGGTCTGGCCGGTCGGCGACACGAAATAGGGGTTGTTGCGGTTGACCGTCAGGGTGGGGCTGGAGGCGACGCTGCGGTTGGTGAACCGGCGGCGCGTGGCCCGCGCGTCGGCCGACAGCGACACGCCGGCCGTCAAATCCTGAGCCAAGGCGACATAGAGGCTGTCGAGGCGTTGGCGCGGCAGCACGTCATAGGCGCCCAGCTGGTTTTCCAGATTGACCGTGCCGGCCTGGAAGCTGGCCGGCGTCAGCCCCGTGCCGTTCTGACCGGCGGGGATCGCATAGGCCGGGACCAGCACCCCGGCGGCGTTGGCGCGCAGGATGGTGCCCGGCATGCCGTAATAGCGGCGATGGTCCGTGCCGCCGAGGGCGCGCAGGTCGGCCTGGCCGGTATAGTCCCGGTCGCGCCCCTTGAGCCGGTCACGGGCGCTGTGCTCGTAGCTGACCACCAGATTGCCGCTGTCCCAGTCGTGGCCGACCGTCTGGCCAAACGACCACTGGCTGGCTCCGCCCTGGGTCGTTCCGCCGACCAGGGCCCGGGTCTCGGCGCCTTCGAAGCGCTTGCGCAGCACGATGTTGACGACGCCGCCGACCGCGTCCGAGCCGTAGAGAGCCGAGGCCCCGTCGAGCAGCACTTCGATGCGCTCGACCGCCGCCATCGGGATCGACGAGACGTCGGCGAAGTCGCCGCGCAGGCCTGTTCCGGCCAGGCGGCGGCCATTGACCAGCACCAGGGTGGCGTCGGTGCCCAGGCCCCGCAGGTTCACCCCGGTGGCCTTGTTGGAATTGGTCCCGGTCGGGTCGGCGCCGGTCGAGCTGGCGTCCTCGTTGCCCAGGCCCCCGAACGCCTGGGGCAAGGCCGAAAGCGCGTCGGCCACGCTGGTGCGGCCGGCCCGGTCCAGGCTCTCGCGATCCAGGATGATCACCGGCGAGGCGCTGTCCTTGGCGCCCCGGATATGGCTCCCGACCACGATCTCCGACAGCAGGGTCGGGTCCTCCGGCGCGGCCTGGACCAGCGGCGGGACGGGCGGCGCGTCGGCGTCGGTGTCCTGCGCGCGCGCCGGTCCGGCCGTCGAGATCAGCTGGGCGCGGGCCCGCAACACGAACACCTTGCCGGTCATCCGCTGGACCTCGAGATCGACCCCGACCAGCAGCCGGTCCAGGGCCTGCGCGGCCGTCATCCGTCCGCTGACCGCCGGCCCGCTGCGGCCGGCCACCATCTCGCTGGTGAACAGGATCTGGGTTCCCGTCTGGCGGCCCAGCGCGAACAGCGCCGCGCCCAGCGGTCCCTTGGCCAGGCGCACCTCGACCACGGGATCGGCGGCCTGACTGGCCTTGCTCGACCGGGCGGGCGCGTTGGCCTGGACATCCTCCATTCCCGAGGCGTTTGGGGCCGCCAGGGCTTGTCCGACCCACCCGGTGGCCAGCGTCAGGCAACTGAGCCCCAACAGGCTTTGACGATAAGCGCGCATCGTTCACATCCCCCCGCCGCGCGCACGGGGCCGCCACGATGGCGGTCTCTCGCCGGGGCGCGGCGGGGGTAAGACTCCTGGGAGGGCGTCACACCCTACCGGGATGCGAAAGATTTATGACGTCAAGCGGGGCCGGAGCGTTCGGCGGTCAGTTCGACGCCGCCGTCCGGGCGCGGGACGCTCTTGAGGTCCAGCAAGGCGGCCATCCCCCGGGCGAAGGTCTCGGTGTCGCCGGCGTCGAACTCGCCATTGACCCGCTGGTCCGCCGGCGCCCCGGGACCCAGCACCACCTGGCGACGGCTGTAGCGATTGACCTCCGCCACCGCCTCGGCCAGGGGCACGTCCTTGAAGGTCAGGCGGCCGCTGGTCCAGCCGGTGGCCGCCGCCACGTCGACGGCGACCGGTTTGACCGGCGCGGCGCGGACGACATCGACCCGCTGTCCCGCCGACAGGATCACCGGCGCGGGCCGCGCCGTGTTTTGCGCGCCGGCCTGGCTGACCTGGACGCGGCCCTCGGCCAGGGTCACCCGCACCGCACCGTCGGCCCGATAGACCTCGAACCGCGTGCCGATGGCCCGCACCGCCGTGTCGCCGGCCGTGACGACGAAGGGACGCCCCGCGTCATGGGCGACGACGAACATCGCCTGGCCCTTGTCGAGGATCAGGCTGCGCTGGGCCTTGGACAGCCGCACGCGCACCTGGCTGTTGGTGTTGAGTTCGACCGTCGAGCCATCGGCCAGGCTGATGGCCCGCCGCTCGCCGATCTCGGTCCGATAGGTCTGCTGGCCGGCCTGGCCAAGCAGCACCGCTCCGATCACCGCGGCCGCGGCCAGGGCCGCGCCGACGCCGAGGGTCCGGACGCCGCGGCCTTGGCCGAGGCCTCGCAGCCGCGCGCCGATCCCGCGCGGCCGGCGCGCGGCCGTCTCGGCGATGGCCTGGAGTCTCGGATCGTCGGCCAGGGCCCGCACGCCCGTCGTCAGGGCTTCGATGCGGGTGTAGGCGGCGTCATTGAGGCTGTCTTCGCGCCAGGCGAAGAAGGTCGTCAGGTCGGCGTTGCTGACCCGTTGGGCGCTGAGCTTGGCGTACCAGGCGGCCGCCTCGTCGCGCGCGCGCTTGTCGTCGGCGCTGCGGGGCTCCCCGCCGCCCGGCTGGGCGCTTCTGGCCTGGGTCTTGTCATCGATCATGACGTGATCCGCCTAGCTCCGGATCATGTCGGCGCATCGGGCGATAGCCTGGGTCATTCGCTTTTCCACCGCCTTGACCGAGATGCCGCGCAGCTGCGCGATTTCCCGATAGGTGAGGCCCCTGACATGGTTCAGGGCGAAAACATCGCGCAACTTGGGCGGTAAGGCGAGCAACATCTGTTCGAAAAGGATCGCCTGCTCCTGGCTGGCGTCGATCGTCTGGTCGGCCAGGGTCTTGTGGTCGGGATCGGTGGGGACCTCGCGCGCGCTCCGGCGGAAGCGGCTGGCCGCCAGGTTCAGGGCGATGCGGGCCAGCAGCGACTTGGGACTGCGGACGGGCCGGGGCGGCCGGTAGTCGTGGACCCGCAGCCAGGTGTCCTGGGCGATGTCGTCGGCGTCTTGCGGATAGCGGCGCGCCAGGAGCGCCGTCAGCCAGTCGCGATGGCGCAGATAGGCGTCGGCGAGCGGCGGCGTCCCGCCTTCCGAGGGCTGGGTGTCAGGGGCGGTGATTTGACCATCGAGCGGAGACATAAACCGCATTCCAAGCCGAATGATGCGGGCGGAATCCGGATCGAGCCGTGCCCGCGTGAGCGTCGCGAACGCACGACGATATTCCTCCACTTTACTCATAGTCTATTCACAGTCCAGCGCCGAGCGTGCGCCTTCCGACCATGGATTTTCTGGCCGTGGTGGGAGCGAACGTTCGCACCCTGCGGGAGGCGAGAGGCCTTCCGCAGGACGAACTCGCACACTTGGCCGGTATCCACCCCACCTATCTCTCAGGCGTCGAGACGGGAAAAAGAAATCTTAGCATGAAGGTGCTTGAGCGCTTGGCGTCAGCCCTTCGGGTTCCTGAAACCGATCTTGTAATTCGGCGCTGACGGACGCCCGGTCGCGAAGGGCCGAGACGCTTTTGTGGTCACTTTACTTATAGTCTATTCCGCATCGCGGCGGGATGATGCGCCGTCGGAGCATGGATCTCCGAGTGGTCGTAGGGGCGAATATTCGCGCCTTGCGGGAGGCGCGTGGCGTCCCGCAGGACGAACTCGCCCATGTCGCCGAGATCCATCAGACCTATTTGTCCGGCATAGAGAACGGGAAGCGCAACATCAGCCTGCGTGTCCTTGAGCGGTTGGCGGCCGCCTTGGCTGTGACCGAAGCAGAGCTTGTTCGCCGGAAGGACCGGTAGCGAGAAGTAGGGCGTCTCGCGCGCAATGCGCGCGATCGCGCTCTACGGCACCAGACGCGGCATGCCGCGCTGGCCGCCGCCGAGCCCGCTTCGCGGTCTCGGCCCGTTCGGGTGACGATCGCTGACGCGGAGGTCCGAGCTGTTGGAGGTAATTACAGCCGGTCTGGCTCGTCTTCGATCGTTAGGCGCAGCAGGCCATCAGCCGGTTGATGGGTCTGACAATGTCAGGCGTCGAACGCGGTTCATTTGACATTGTCGGAAGAATCGAGCATTCATCCTGACATTGGAGGATGCCTGCATGAGCGACGGCCCTTACAAGACTTTGAAAATGAGCGCGAAATGGCGAGCGCTAGCGAAGGTTGCCGGCAACGCCGCACATAGTGCAGCAGAGGTGGCTGAGGCCATGCCGGCCGCGTTGGCGGCCGATTGGCGGGAGATCGGGCAACCATTCCTACGTCAAATGCGCGCCGCTCTCGGGGACGACGATCGCGGCGTACTTATTTCCGAGATCGCAAAGCACGAGGTGGCCCGCTTGCGGGTCCAGGCGACAAATCCGATGGAAGCCCTACTCGCGGACAATGCGATGGACGTCTTGCGCGACGGCTACCGGGGTGCAGCTGCGTTCGAGGAGGCGGCTGCCGCGACTATCGCGGAGCGCGCTGATCGCGGCTTGCGGCAAGTCGAGGAACACTACCGTCGCGAAGCCTCCCAGGGTAAGGCGGCGGACATCCGCGGGCGCCTAACCGAGTCGGTTCAGGCGACGGACCTGAAGGGCCTCGCGACTGCCCTGGCCGCGGGAGTTTCCGCCCGTGACTTGACCGTCCCAACTGACAGGTCCGGTCTTGATGAAGGAGTAAGCTTTTGACCGCCCTCGCCATCCGCCTGGTCGACGAGACCATGTTCGTCGACGTCGTCGACGAGGGAGTCCGGGTGCGTGACGAGGCCGAACTCGCCGCGCTAGGCGACGCTATCCGCCTGTCGACTGAGGGGCTGGAAACCTACTTTTTTTCCAAGTGGCGTCCCGAGCTCTTTGATCTTCTCGTCGTCGCAGCGGCGGCGGAATACTGTGACGCCGCCAAGGCGCGCTCGACTGTATCATGGTCCCGGACCTTCGATGTCCGCGTTGCTGTGCACGATGTACAGCTGTGGTCGTCAACAGCAGTCAAATCGGCATTGGAAGGCGCGCTGACCTTCCTCACTGGCGATACCTGGACCTTTAGTTTCGTGGCGCGCCGGCAGAGCGCTCAGGGCATCCGCCAGGCGAGCCTCGAACTGCCGGCTGAGGCTAAGGCCATCATGCCATACAGCGACGGTCTAGATTCTCGGGCTGTCCACGCGATCACCGCTCAGGCTGTCGGCCGCGCCGATCTGGTTCGTGTACGTCTGGGCTCGGTGGGGGTCGACGACCCCCAGCGTGAGCGCCGCCGTGCGGCGTTTACCCTCGTGCCCTACAAGGTCCAGGTTCCGCAGCGTAAGGAATCGTCAGCTCGGTCTCGTGGCTTCAAGTTCGCCGTGGTGACCGGTGTGGCGGCGCAGATCGCCGGTGTGGACCGGATCATCGTTACCGAGAGTGGGCAGGGCTCCTTCGGTCCGATGATGGCCGTTAGCGGCCAGATCTATCCCGACTACCGTGTCCACCCGCTATTCACCACCAGGGTCGAGCGCCTGTTCGAAGCACTGGTTGGCTCGACCGCCCACTATGAATATCCGCGGCTATGGTCCACTAAGGGCGAGACCCTGGCGGAAGCGGCGGCGCTGCCCCACCCACCGTCCTGGTCAGATACTCGCTCCTGCTGGCAACAGTCGCGCCACGCGTCCATCGATGGACGTCGTCGTCAGTGCGGCATCTGCGCGGCGTGTATGCTTCGGCGCATGAGCATGTTCGCCGCCGGATTGGCAGAGCCGGCCGGTGCCTACATCTGGGAAAACCTGTCGGCCTCGACCTTTGAGGCGGGTGCTGTGGAGGGCTTCATCGGGATCACCGACTCCATGCGGGAGCACGCTATTGCAGGCATCCTACACATGGATCACATGGCGGACCTCGCTATCGCGCCGAGCGCGGTGCGCGCCGTACGTCGCGTTGCTCGCGAGACAGCCGAGGTCCTGAACCAGGATCCAGTCGAGATCGAAGGGCGCTTGCGCTCACTCCTTACCCGTCACGCCGCCGAATGGCGCCGGTTCTTGGACTCTCTGGCGCCGGAGTCCTTCGTGCGGGACCTGTCGGTCGTCCCGGCATGACCGAAGCACTTTCCCCAATAGAGGTCGGCGAACGCTTACGGATCGCTCGGGAGGCGGCGAAGGTCACCCAGGCTGCCGCTGCGGCCGCGCTGGAAGTGGCGCGCACCACCGTGGTCGCGATCGAGCAGGGCCAACGTCGCGCCAAGCTGGATGAGCTACAACGCCTGGCCTCGCTCTATGGGATTTCAGTGAACGCCCTGCTGAGGCGGGAGGCTGTCCAAGTCGACCTCAAACCGCGCTTTCGCCGAATGGGGGAGCAGGATGACGGCGTAGAGGGTGCGGTCGCACTCCTAACCACCTTGGTGCAGGCTGAACTGGAACTTGAAGATCTTTTGGGCGTGCGCCGGCCGCGAAACGATCCGCCGGAGCGACCGTTGATGCCGGGTGATGTGGTCCTGCAAGCCGAGCATGACGCAGCAGAGCTGCGTCAGTGGCTGGGGATCGGCCAAGCGCCGGTCTACGACATCGTCTCCTTGCTGGAACTTCAGCTTGGCGTCAGGGTTTTCGTCCGACGCCTTCCCGCCAAAGTGTCGGGCCTCTATGCCTATGACGAGGCGGCCGGGCCTTGCGTTCTCCTAAACGGGGCCCATCCACGCGAACGCCGAGCGCAGACCGGGGCTCACGAACTGGGTCACCTCGTCTCTACTCGACGAGCACCCGATGCTCTCTATGACGGATCGCCCGAAACGAGTCGCGAGGAGCGATACGCGAACGCATTCGCCCGAGCCTTCCTGACTCCCGCCCGCGCAGTCATGGCGATGTTCCGGGACGTTACCGCCGGAAGTTCTCAGTTGACCCGACGCCACGTGATTGTCTTGGCCCACGCGTTCGGCGTAGCTCGCGAAGCCATGGTCCGTCGCTTGGAAGAACTAAGCTTAACCAAAGTCGGGACTTGGGACTGGTTCGAGCACAACGGCGGGATCACCAACGATCAGGCGCGCCAGGTTCTCGGCGAAGCCTGGGGTGCCGACGCGCGCCAGGCCGATGCTGCCCGGCCGGTGTCGTTGCGTCTGGGCATGTTGGCGCGTGAGGCCTGGAGACAGAACCTCCTCAGCGAAGGTCAGCTAGCCGGTTTGCTGCAGCTCGATCGCGTCGAGATCCGCGAGCTGATCGACGCCTTCGAGGACGAGGAGGTCGATGACGCGCCCTCTCGTCCGCTGATCTGAGGCCCGCATGGCCGTCGCGGATGCAAGCGTGTGGATCAATCTCGCTGCCACCGGCTGCGCGGACAAGATTCTTAAACTCTATGGCGGGCCCCTGGAGATCACCCAAACAGCGCTTGCTGAGTTGGAGCGGGGGCGGGCCAAGGGGAGGCAAGCCGCAGACGAAGTTGCGACCCTTCTGCACCTTGGACTGATGCATGTCGTCGACCTCGATCCTCAGGATGCAGATCTGTTCCTGAGCCTGGTGGCCGGCGATGCTGCCCAAACCCTCGACGACGGCGAGGCGGCGACACTCGTCCATGCCCACCGGGTTAGCACCACAGCCTTCATCGATGAGCGCAAAGCGACCTCGCTAGCGGCTGTTCGCTTTCCGGGTCTTTTAGTCGCTTCGACGGTAGATCTCCTTTTTGAGCCCGCCGTGCGCGGCGGGCTCGGCGAAGCGGTTCTTGGCGATGCCCTGTATGGCGCTTTGATAGACGCTAAGATGCGGGTCGCGGCGCATCATGCGCCGGAAGTGGTTGCATGTGTGGGTCGTGAGCGCGCGGAATCCTGCTCTAGCCTCCCGGCAAGTGTGAGGCGGGCGCTCAAAGCGGCTGCCACCTGATGTAGCTGACCTACGAGCATGCGGTCGGTGGGTGGCGGATGGCGTTCTAAGTTCGAACTGTGCGGAAGGTCACCGAGTAGCGCAGGACGTCGACCTCCGGGATGCTGTGCTGCCAGTCGCTGCGCGCCGGGCCGCTCATCAGGTAGGCCGAGCGCGGCGCGGCGATGATCGAGGCGCGGTCCCATATGTCGGCGACCTTGCGGCGCAGGCGGAACGTGCAGGGCGACAGTAGCGAGACCCCGGCGATGGCCACGGCCGGCGGCCGGTCGCGATGCCAGCCGATGCCGGCTCCGGGCGCGTATTCGGTGACCAGGGCGTGGCGGAAGCTTTCGACGGACAGGCCGGTGAACGCCGCGACCTTGGTGAGCAGCGGCGTGAGGAAATCCGGAACGCCTTCGCCGGTCTCGACCATGGCGCCGTCGTCGCCGCGTCGCCAACCGAACGCGGCGATGCGCCGGTTGCCCAGGTAGCCCAGATGCTCATAGGGCTTGAAGTCGAGGCCCGCGAACTGGCGGACCAGGGCGCGCTCCTCCTCGGGAGTGATCAGGTCTGGCTGGTAGCGGAAGCCGTCGGGCATCGGTCGGCGCGGGGCCAGCGGCAGGTCGAAGAGACTGGGTTGCAGGTCCATGGCGTTCATCCACCAGCTTGCCGGCCAGGCGGAGCCCAGCCGTAACCGTAGTCGGTGGGGTTCAGGCCGACGTCGAGCAGGAGGGACACGGTCGCCCACCGGCGAGCCTCCGCGTCGCCCGGATCGATCACCCCGGACATCGTCATGATCGGCATGCGGCCGGGGCATCGCGGACAGGGCAGACGGGCCTGGATCTCGGCCATGGTGCAGTTGAGATAACGCCGCGCCCGACCCAGCATCGTGTCCCGGCGCCAGGTCTTGCCCGCGCCACAGTACTGACAGCGAAAGCCGATCTCCCAGCCACGCTCCAGCGCGTCGATCAACCGCGCGCCGGCGAAGGCCGGATCGAGCCGCGCGGCCTTGCGGCGATCGGCATCGCTCGGCTCAGGCATGGGGCGGCGGGTCAAGACGCCGGATGGCGCGCCAGTACGACCAGGGCTTGGCCCTGACGCGCTCCATCTCGAACCAGCCTTCCTCGCCTTCGAATTCCGGCACGTGCTCAGGCGAGACGAAGCCGACCCGCGAATTGCCGCGGCCCGTACCGTCGGGATGCAGGAAGTGCAGGGTCCTGGAGGTCTTGTCCGTGGTGTCGACCCGCACGCGGGTCAGCTTCATCACGCGGCGGTCGCTGCGCGACACCGCCGGCGCGACGTACTGAGAAGGGGGCCGGATCGACATGGCTCAGTCGTAGAGCGAGGCGGCGAAACGGGTCTTCAGGCCCGAGCAGCCGGCCGGTCCAGGCCAGACCTCGAAGCGGCCCTGGCGTCGACCGCAGGGACAGCGCAGCCGATCGGTGAAATTGACGATTGAGAAGTCGCCCAGCCGGCGCTCGAGCCAGGCTGTCGCGTCAAACTCGGCCATCTCGCCGCAGCCGCAGATCGTCCGCAGATGACGGTCGGGCGCGACGCACTCGGCCAGGGTCTCGATGTCGGCCTCGAAGGGAACGTGAACTGAGGCGCAGGCGTGCGGCGTCGCACGCGAAATCGCGGGTTGGGATGGCATAGGGAGCTCCGATGTTCCTTATATGTTCCCCTTGAGGCCGAGAGAGTCAATCGGACTCATCGCGCGCTGGCGTCGCACCTGTGGGTCGCGTGTGGATGACTACGGGCGGTGCCAGGCGCCGCGGTTGGCGCGCCGCGCCTCATCTTCCGCCGCCGCATAGGCGCCCTTGCTGTAGCGCCGGTATTCGGTCGCCAGTCCCGACCGGATCAGGGCCGCGTTAATGTCAGGGGTGGCGTCCGACCAACACCGGCCGACGAACCGGCCATAGCGATCGCGCTCGACAAAGCGACAGCCGACGCGACCGCGCGTCAGGCGGATCAGCTCATCCCGCGCTTCATAGGCCAGCGGCTCGGCCGGAGTTTTGCCGCGCCTAACTTCCGGCGCGTCGACGCCGAACAGGCGCACGCGCTCGGAACCACAGCGCAGGGTGTCGCCGTCGTGAACGTCGGGGGCGTTGCAGGCGATGATGGCGGTGAGCGCGGCGGCGATGATCATGCCCGCTTCTAGTCGCGTTCGGCGCCGTCACGGAAGTCGGCCTCGTCGTCGTTCGTCCATCCCCGCCGCTGGGGGTATTTCCCGTCGGGATAGAGCGGGCTGCGTCCGGCGTTGTCCTTCATCCAGGTCCGGTAACCCTCGACCGAGGGCGTCACCAGATTGATCGTGTGTTCGACGCCGAACAGGCAGATCACCGCGTAGCCCTCGCCGCTGGGCGTCAGCAAGAAGTCGGTCTCGTAGATCGTCTGCTGCGGGTCGCCCGAGGCTGGCAGGGTCGTGGCCTCCTCGTCATAGATGCGTCGACTCAGGACGGGCCAGGTCGGGCCCTGGCCGAAACGCGCATAGGCGCGGATCGGGTCGAACTGCGGGTGGTCGATGCCGAATTCCTCCCAGCCTGGAACATGGCAGACCCGCAGGGCGATCAGCTCCAGGGCGATCTTGGCGATCAACCTGGAAAACAACCGCTGATCCAGGCGTGGGGGCTCTTCATGGATAAAGAGCCCACCGAGGCCATTGCTCAGGGCGGCCGAGACCATGGGCGCAGCGCTCATCTCGGTGACGGCCAGCACCACCTCGCCGGCGTTGATGCGAAAGGCGGCCAGGTCCGCGTCGATGTCCTCGAAGCGGCCAAGCACCGGCATGAGGCGCCCCCGCTTGGTGGGCACGCCCTGCCTGGCGCGCAGCTGCCGCAGCGAGCCGGTCTTGAGCAAGGGGCCTTCGACCTTCACGGCGAAGTAGTTGTTGCAGCCGTCGCAGACGACGCCGGCCGGCAGCACGAAGCTGCGATTGCCCAAGGCCTCGGGAATGGCGTGCTCGACGCTGCGCGATCGCGAGGAGTCGGCCTTGCAGAACAGGCAGCGCATGGACACTTGATCTCCGATCCCATCTTAGCGGCGGGTGTCCCACCGAGGCGGCGGCTCAGCCGCTCCGGCGGATCTTGTTCAGGACGAAGGTGGCTAGGATCACGACGCCGAACCAGACCCATACGGCGTCGGGCGGGAATTTCATCGCCATCAGCACGAAGGCGCCGCCGAACATCAGCACGATGGCCAGGAGGCCAAAGCCCAGGCCGAACGCTAAGTCGCCCACGACCGAGCGGCCGACCGGTTCGATCGAGTCAGGACCTGCGCCGCGCGGACGGACCTCGACGTCGGCGGGGTCCAGTCCCAGCTTGGCGGCCTTGCGACGCTGGTAGCGCAGGGAGCCGCGCGAACGTGGGCCCTGGCCGGCGTCGGCCAGCGCAGCCTGCACGAAGAGCCAGGCTATGACGGCCAGGATCATCACCACGATGGCCATCGTCCAGGACTCCTATCGCGTCGTCACGATCATCAACGCCACGCGGGGCAGCCGGCCGGAGCCATCTCGCCGACGAAACCCTGACGCCCGGGTGATGGCTTTCATGGCCAAGGCCGGACGCCTGCTTATTTGCGTTTCGGCGCGCTCGGCTTGGCTGCTGGCGGTTTCGGCGCCGGCTTGGCCGCGGCCGGCTTTGCCGCCGGCTTCGGCGCGGGCTTGGCCGGGGCCGGCGGTTTGGCGGGCTTGGCTTTTGGGGCGGCCTGGGCCAGCGCCGAGGCCGCCGCCGTCTTCTCGGCGGCCGTCGACTTCGGATTCGACAGGACCTTGCTGGCCTTCTTGGCGGCGGCGGGGCTCGTGGTTTCGTTGGCGGCCGACGATTTGGGGCCGGCGCGCTGGGTCAGGGCCGCGCCGGCCGCGCTTTTTTCCGCGGACGTCGACTTCGGATCCGAAAGCACCTTGGCCGCGTCGCTGGCGGCTTTCTTGCCGGTCTTCTTAGTCATGGAGCGCCCTTTTCCGGGAGGTTAACCACGACTAGCGCGCAAGTCGAGATGCGCGGCCGTGGGGCGCCTTCAGGCTATCGTGGCGGTTGGCGCTCGGCTTTGTAATCGAAGTGGCTGGAGATGCTGCGCACCAGCGGGGTCTTGTGGAACGCCCATTTGGGATGATCGTCGAGCACCTGGACGAAGATGTCGCCCAGCAGGCCGCCGTCGAACGCCTCGAACGCGCAGGCCAGGCTGATGTCGAGCACCTCGGCGAACTGCGCGTTGGCCTTGTTGAGATCGCCCACGCCCTCGAAGCCGACATACTGGCCGCGCTCGAACCGTCGAAGGTCGACCCCGACGCCGCCGGTCGAGGCGTGGACCCGCGTCGACAGTTTCTTGTAGAGATTGGTGACCTTGTGGACCAGGCCGGCCGCCTCTTCGGCGGCGATCAGCCGAGGCCGCAGGCCGTCCACGATGTCACGGAAGCGCGCGGCGCCGAGGTCGTCGAGGAAGTCGAGCTTTCGTTCGACCTCGCCTTCGGGCTCGACGCTGTCGCACCACCAGGCCTTGATGCTGGCTTCCAGCAGGAAGCGCATTTCGCGGTGGGCCGGGTTCAGCAGGCCTTCGCGAATGTGGGCCATGGTGGCCACGGCCGATTCAATCAGCAGATCGGCGATTCGGATGCTGAGCCTGGCCGCTTCGAAGGTCGGTGATCGGGTCGACATCAGGCTGATGGCGTTGAGCGCCAGCCCATAGTCGCCGACCAGGGTTTCGGTCCTGCGGCAGGCGTTCAGGAACGGCTGCGACTGGCGCAGCGCCGCGTGGGCGTCCATCGCGGCCTGCCGCGTTTGCACGATCTCGGCCAGATGTTGGGCGAGCGGATCGTCGGAGGGCTCAGTCATGAGGGCTTCTTCTCCTCGGCGGCAGGTGATCAAGAGGGCGAGGGCCTATTGTTCGGCAGTTGATGACCATACAGGCAGCGAATATTCTGGGTCATGCGATGGACACCTACACCTTCGTTTGCTTGGCCGATAACCAGGTCGCCACGGCGGTCGACGTTCAGGCGCTCTCACCCGATGCCTATGTCGCTCACGCGTGGGGTTTGCTTCGCGAGCATGCCAGCGCCGTATCGGTGGAAGTCTGGCGGGACGACGCGGTGCTGGCGGTGATCGAACGCGACGGGGCTCGCATGCTCTCGAGCACGATCTCGTCGGACGAGCACGCGCCAGAAGCCTGAACAGTGTCCGATACGGCCATCGCGCTGCGCGCGATGACTTTCCTGGTTTTCCTTTCCCCTGAAACGGGGGTGGGCGGCGCGCCCTTCTAGGCCCGCCTTGGTCGGCGGCAAGCCGGCCAGGGCCGGCTCCTCCACTGCGTTTCGGCCCTTCGGGTGCCGCCGTCCGGCGACGGGCCTCTTCGGCCGCTCTTCGCCGCCCACCCCCCTTTCCGGCGAAAGGATGCGGGGTTTTGGGCGGGGAAGGAGCCCGCTCATGCGCCCGACCGGTCAAGGCCGCAAGTCCGCCGCCAAGGCCTCGCCCTCCCGGCGGGAGCCGTCCCGACAAGCTGAAGCCAGCCTCTATGACGAGGTCACCCACCGGATCATCGACCAGCTGGAGGCCGGGCGCCTGCCCTGGGTCCAGCCGTGGGGAACGGCCGGGCGCGCGGCCCTGTCCCTGCCGCGCAACGGGATCACCGGGCGGCGCTATTCGGGCGTCAACATCCTCCTGCTGTGGGGCGCGGTCATCGAGCACGGCTATCCGTCCCAGGGCTGGCTGACCTTCAAGCAGGCCCTGGCCGCCGGGGGCTGTGTGCGGCGCGGTGAACGCGGCACGAGCGTGGTCTATGCCGACCGCTTCACGCCCAAGGCCGAGCAGGAACGCGCCGCGCGTGACGGCGACGAGCCCGGCAAGGTCGCTTTCCTCAAGCGGTTCACCGTCTTCAATCTCGCCCAATGCGAAGGCTTGTCGGGCGTCGATCCCGAACCCGCGCCGCTGCCCGAGCGCCAAGCCGTCCCCCACGCCGAGGCGCTGATCGCCGCCACCGGCGCGGACTTCCGCGTCGGCGGGCCGCGCGCCTTCTATGATCCTCTGTTCGACTACGTGCAGGTCCCGCCGCAACCGGCCTTCACCGACCAGATCAACTACTACCGCACCGCCTTCCACGAGCTGTCGCACTGGACCGGCCACGGCTCGCGGCTGGACCGCGACCAGTCGGGACACCGGGGCGGCAAGGCCTATGCGCGCGAGGAGCTGGTCGCCGAAATGGGCGCGGCCTTCGTCTGCGCCACCCTCGGCATCGTCCCCACCGTCCGCCATGCCGACTACATCGGCGCGTGGCTTGAAGTCCTGCGCGAGGACAACCGCGCCATCTTCCGCGCCGCCTCCCAGGCCTCCAAGGCCGCCGACTTCCTGCTGGCCTTCCAGACCGCGCCGTCGCCCGAGCCTAGCGCGGCGGCGCAATGCGCCATGGCCGCCTGATCCCGCCTTCCGCGCGCCGGGATCAAGCCCGGCGCCGGTCGACCGCGCCAATCCCGGCGCATCCCCGGCCCCGCCCGCAGCCTGGACAGCAACACGGACGGGGCCGGTTCCACCCCTGAGAAACAGGAGCAACCGTCATGAAACTCGCTTTCGCCGACCCCCGCAACATGACCGTCTCGCCGCTCAACATGAACTACGGGCGGCCTGATCCGGACATCGCCGACATCGCCCCGTCGATCCGTCAGCGCGGGGTTCTCCTGACCATGCTGGTGCAGGAAAAGACCCAGGACGGGGCCGTCGTCCCCGGTCACTTCGAGATCGTCGCCGGGCGGCGGCGGTGGTTCGCGGCCATGGCCGCCATCGCCCAGGGCGTCGAGATCGATCCGGTGCCCATCGGCATCCTGGCGCCCGGCGACGACGCCGCCGCCATCGAGGCCTCGCTGATCGAAAACCTCGCGCGCCTCCCGGCCGACGAGGTCACCTGCTGGGAGACCTTCGCCAAGCTGATCCGCAAGGGCCGCGCGCCCGAACAGATCGCCGCCACCTTCCACATGACCGACGCGGTGGTCCGGCGCACCCTGGCGCTGGGCAACCTCTTGCCGCGCATCCGGGGCCTCTATCGCCGCGAGGCCATCGACGTGGCCACCGTCCGCTCCCTGACCCTGGCCACCAAGAGCCAGCAGAAGGAGTGGCTGGCCATGCTGGACGATCCCGAGCGCCGCGCCCCGACCGGCGCCCAGCTCAAGACCTGGCTGTTCGGCGGCGCCTCGATCCCGGCCAAGAACGCCCTGTTCCGCCTCGACGACTACCCCGGCCAGATCATCGCCGACCTGTTCGGCGACGACAGCTATTTCACCGATCCCAACCTCTTCTGGACCTGCCAGAACCAGGCCCTGGCGGCCAAGCGCGAGGCCCTGTTGGCCGACGGCTGGAACGCGGTGGAGGTGCTGGAGACCGGTCGTTCGTTCGAGTCCTGGAAGCACGAACGGGTCTCCAAGGCCAAGGGCGGCAAGGTCTTCCTGGCCATCAGTTCGCGCGGCGAGGTGACGACGCATGAAGGCTGGCTGAGCGCCAAGGAGGCCCGGCGCGCCGAAGCCGCCGCCGCGAAGGCCGCGCGCGGCGAGGGCGATGGCGACGGTCCGAAGACCGACCGCGCCGAAGTCACCAGCGCCCAGCAGACCTATATCGACCTGCACCGCCATGCCGCCGTGCGCGCGGTCCTGGCCGACCATGCGGGCGTGGCCTTGCGGCTGCTGGTGGCCCACGCCGTGGCCGGGTCGGCGCTGTGGCGCGTCGAGGCCGATCCTCGGCGGGCGGGCCATGAGGCGGTGTCGGCCAGCGTTGAGGCCAGCCCGGCCGAGGCGCGGTTTCGAGCCAAGCAGGCGGGCGCCGCCGCCCTACTCGGCGTCGAAGCCGATGGCGATCTGGTCGGACGGAAAGGCGACGGCGGCGCGGCGGGCGTCTTCGCCAAGCTCCTGTCCTTGCCCGACGCCGACGTCCTGGCGGTCGCCGCCGTGGTCATGGGCGAAGCGCTGGCCGCCGGGAGCGCCGAGGTCGAGGCGGCGGGCCTGCACATGAAGGTCGACATGGCCGCGTTCTGGAGCCCGGACGCGGCCTTCTTCGAGCTGATCCGCGACCGCGAGGCGGTCAACGCCATGCTCAAGGAGGTCGGCGGCAAGAAGGTCGCCGACGGCAATCTGGCCGAGAAGGTCAAGACCCAGAAGGCCATCCTGCGCGACTTCCTCGACGGGACGAACGACCGTCCCAAGGTCGCGCGCTGGACGCCGCGCTGGCTGACCTTCCCGGCTGGCGCCTACACCAAGCGGCGCTTCGCCACCGCCGAGCGGAGCAAGGCGGTCGCGCCCCTGCTGCGTCGGGTCAAGGTCCCCGGCGCGGGCGAGGTCCCGGCCCCGGCCGTGGTCCTGGTCAGCGATCCCAACCCGGCCATCCTCGCGGCCGAATGAGCCGGCGGGGCGGGCGGCGGCTCGCCCCGATCCCTCCAGACCTTGAGCCCCGCGTCCGGCGACGCGGGGTTTTTCCTATGACGTTGGGCGGGCGATGGCCCCCGCGCTTGGCGGCGCGAAGGCGGGGCCGGTCAGGCCTCGAAGGTTCCAGATCAGGGCGAAGACGTCGTCGCCGTCCTGGCCGGCGGCGTGGCCGAAGCCCGACCTTGGAGGCGGGCTAGCCGATGTCGGGATGGGCCAGGGTCAGACCGACATAACCCTGGCCCTTGACCCGGCCGCCGCCGCGCCAGCCGGCGCCGATCTCGATCCCGCAAGCCCGTCCCGTGCGCGGCGATAGACGGGCGAGGACTTGTCGCGGCCGGGCGATCTCGATGGCGGCCAGGCCGTGAGGGTGACAGCGCCGGCCCTTGAAGGCGCCGGCTTCCCGCGCGGGCGGCGTGGCCGAGCGGGCGATCATGGCGGGGGGCCTTGCAGCAAACCGCCGGACACGAACCCACGACGATGGCTTGGACCCTATGGGCGTCCCGTCCCGCCTCGAACCGTCGCGCCGAACTTTTTTCCCCGCCGCGCCCAAGACAAGAGGGCGCGGCTCCTCGCGCCCGCTTCGCTGCAAAAAAGCCCGTCGCTCGGGTCCTGCGCTGCGCTGCGGCCCTCCGGACCTCAAGGGTCCTGCGGGTCAAGGCGGGCCGGGCCGCCCATGACGGGCGCCTGTCGCCGGGGATCGGCCCCGGCGGATCGCTGAAAGGACCCCCGCCATGACCGCCACCCTCGGCCACGTCACCCGCTCGGAAACCGGCGCTTTCAAGGGCCAGCTCCGCACGCTCAACATCCGCGCCGACATCGAGATCGTGCCCGTCCGCGACAAGCCCTCGCCCGCCTATCCCGACTACCGGGTCGTGGCGTCCGGGATCGAGATCGGCGCCGGCTGGAACAACGTCGGTCAGGTCAAGGGCCAGGAATATGTCGGCCTGACCCTGGCCCATCCCGACATCGGCCCGCGCACCTACAAGGTCAAACTCGGTCGCGCGGCCGGCCAGGACGACGACGACGTCTTCGCCCTGATCTGGAACCCCGAGGACTGACCGGCCCCGCCCTCGCGCCGCCAGGCGCGGGGGCCACCGCCCGCCCCAGGAGAGGGGGAACGAATTTCAAAGGCGCGTTTGCGTACGTCCCGCCCGCGCGCTGGGCGCGGTCTGCTCGCCCCAGCGCGGCCCAACCCCATCCCGCCACCGCCGCGCCCCAACAGGAAAAGGGAGCGCGGCGATGATGGACGAAGACGACGCGATCAACCGGGCCGCCCGCGCGCGCAAGGGCAGCCCGTTCCTCAACACCGCCCAGGCCGCGCACTATATCGGGCTGGCCGAACGCACGCTGGAGACCATGCGCGGCCAGGGCCAAGGCCCGGCCTTCCGGCGCCACGGGCGGTTCATCCGCTACCACATCGACGACCTGGACGCCTGGTCGCGGCGCAACGGTTCGCGCCGCGACGCCGAGCGCGAGGACCGCCATGTTTAGCCGCTGGCTCACCCCGCGCGGCCAGGTCCTGGCCGGTCTTTCCGCCGGCGCGCTGGTCGCCCTGGCCGCGCCGCTGGTCTTCGATCCCGCCCCGCGCCTGGTCTGGAACGCCAGCGCCAGCGCGCCCGTCGGTCTCTGGCGGATCAGGCCGGGCGCGCCGGTCCGCGTCGGCGATCACGTGCTGGCCGAGCCGCCGCCCGCCGCGCGGCGCCTGGCCGCCCAGCGCCGCTATCTCCCCGCCAATGTGCCGATGATCAAGGCCGTGGCCGCCGTCTCGGGCGACGAGGTCTGCGCGGTCGGGACCTCGATCACGGTCAACGGCCGGCCCTTCGCCATGCGCCGCGCGGCCGACCGCCGGGGGCGTAAGCTGCCGTGGTGGTCGGGGTGCCAGCGGCTGTCGGGCGGTGCGGTCTTGCTGCTCAATCCCGCGCCGGACTCGTTCGACGGGCGCTATTTCGGGCCGGTGGGCAAGGGCGCGGTCATCGGCCGGGCGACCCCGCTATGGCTGCCCTGATCGTCCTGGCGGCGGTCGTCGCGGCAAGCCCGGCGACGCCCGAACGTATCGAACAATGGCGTCCCTGGATCGCCGAAGCGGCCCAGCGTTTCGACATTCCACAGGCCTGGATCGTGGCGGTGATACGCGCCGAAAGCGGCGGGCGAACCCACCTCGACGGCGTGCCGATCACCTCGCGGGCCGGGGCGATGGGGCTCATGCAGCTGATGCCCGGGACCTATCGGGAGCTGGCCAGGGTCCACGGTCTGGGGCCTGATCCTTACGATCCGCGCGACAACATCCTGGCGGGCGCGGCCTATCTTTCGGCCATGCGCGCGCGGTTCGGCTACCCCGGTCTGCTGGCCGCCTACAACGCCGGACCGGCCCGCTACGCCGCCCACCTGGAGACCGGCGCGCCGCTTCCGGCCGAGACCCGCCGCTACATCGAAACCCTCGCCCAGATCCCCGGCGAGACGGCCTTGCCGCCCGCCGTGCTGTCGGGGACGCGATTGTTCTTCCTGCTGCAAGCGGCTGGACCGGACGCCACGCCCGCGCCGTCGGCCGGGCTGTTTGTCCCCCGGTCGGCGCGGGGCCGGGAGACGCCGTGATGGCGGTCGGGTTGCAGGGACGGGAGGGGGAAGGAAGCGCGGGTAAGGCAAGATAAAGCACCGGTGCCATCCCTGCGGTCCTGTCGCCTCAAGGCCTTGTCTGCACATCGTTTTCTTAGATTGCGGCATGGCGCCATGCAGACGGAGTTGGCGCCATGCAAGACCTAAGCGCCTGACGTGAAACGACAATTCATAGCGCCAATTTCGGTGATCGGCGCGATCGGTCATAGGACTGGCGGGAGAGTTGCCATGGTCCAGAACGACGATTTCGAGCCACGCCTGGGCAAGCCTCGGGCGCTGGGCTCCAGGCAGGGCAAGAGCTACCTGTCGCGGGTGCTGCGCTCGGCCATGCTGGCCAGCGGCGGGGTCTTCGGCAAGGCGCCGCGCAAGCTCAAGTTCACCGGCGCGCGGATCGGCAAGGGCGCGGGCGTCGCCCGGGTGCTGTCCTCACGCGACCGGTTCGCCGCCTACCGCGCCCGCCGGGTGATCGTGAAGTTCTCGATTCCGAAGCTTGCCGGCAAGGGCCTGGACGCGGCCCGCGCCCACATGCGCTATGTCCAGCGCGACGGCGTCACCCGCGAGGGCGCGCCCGGCCAGCTCTATGACGCCGCCTCCGACAAGGCCGACGGCCGCGCCTTCATCGACCGGGCCGAGGCCGGCGGCGACGCCCGGCAATTTCGGTTCATCGTCTCGCCCGAGGACGGTGCCGAGTACGAGGACCTCAAGCCCCTGACCCGCCGCCTGATGGCGCGGATGGAAGCCGACCTCGACACCAAGCTCGATTGGGTGGCCGTCGATCACCACAACACCGGCCACCCCCACACCCACATCATCGTGCGCGGTCGCGATGACCAGGGCCGCGAGCTGGTCATCGCCAAGGACTACCTGACCCAGGGCTTGCGCGAGCGCGCCGCCGAGCTGGTGTCGCTGGACCTGGGACCGCGCGCCGACCACGAGATCGAAGGGCGGTTGCGGCGCGAGGTCGATCAGGAGCGACTGACGAGCCTGGACCGCGGCCTGCTGCGCGACGTCGACGAAGCGGGCCTGTTCTCGCCGCGCCATGTCGATCCGCTGCTCTATTCCGTCCGGGCCGGGCGGCTGCAGACCCTCGCGCGCCTGGGCTTGGCGCAGGAGCGCGCGCCGACCCGCTGGCGCCTGGCCGACGGTCTGGAAGACACCCTGCGCCGCATGGGTGAGCGCGGCGACATCCAGAAGACGCTGTACCGTTCGCTGGAGGCGGGCGGCGTCGCGCGCGCCCCGGCCGATCAGGTCATCTACCAGCCAGGGGGGCCGGGTGCCCGACCATTGGTCGGCCGCCTGGTCGCGCGCGGCCTGTCGGACGAGTTGAAGGATCGCCATTATCTGGTCGTCGACGGCGTCGATGGTCGCGCCCACTATGTCGAGATCGGCCGGGGCCTGGCGGTCGAGCCGATCCCGGAGGGCGCGGTGGTGGCGATCGCGCCGCGTCCGGTCGAGCCCCGGGCCGTCGATCATACCGTGGCCAGGATCGCCGCCGTCAACGACGGGCGCTACAGCCTCGACCTGCACCTGGCCACCGATCCGACCGCCTCGGCCGCCTTCGCGCAGACCCATGTCCGAAGGCTCGAGGCCCTACGTCGGGGACGCGCCGGGGTCGAGCGCCAGGACGACGGGACCTGGATCATCGCCGCCGACCACGTCGAGCGGGCCGGCGCCTACGAGAAGAAGCAGGCCCAGGACGCGCCCGTCGTGGTCCGCACCCTGTCGGCCCAGCGGCTCGACCAGCAGGTCGGCGCGGTCGGCGCCACCTGGCTTGATCGCGAACTGATCGCCGAGGCGCCCGAACCGCTGCGCGACGCCGGGTTCGGGCGCGACGTGCGCCAGGCGTTGGCCCAGCGTCGCCAATGGTTGATCGAGCAGGGCCTGGCCCAGCAGGAGCAGGACCGGGTGATCTATCGCGCCGGCCTCCTGACGCGTCTGCAACGGCGCGACCTGATCGCGGCGGCCGAAGGCCTGGCCCGCGAGACCGGGCTGGCCTTCTCCGAGGCGCGGCCGGGGCAGCGGGTCGAGGGCGTCTATCGGCGCGCGGTCGACCTGGCCAGCGGACGCTTTGCGATGATCGAGCGCAGCCGCGACTTCACGCTCGTGCCGTGGCGTCCAGCGCTGGACGGCCAGGAGGGCCGCGCCGTGTCCGGCGTGCTGCGCGAGGCCGGCGTCAGCTGGACCATTGGACGCGGGCGGGGCGGCCCCGCAATCGACTAGGCGGTGGGTTGCGTCCCGC
This sequence comes from Caulobacter sp. GW821-FHT05F04, assembly GCF_059419665.1. Taxonomy (NCBI): domain Bacteria; kingdom Pseudomonadati; phylum Pseudomonadota; class Alphaproteobacteria; order Caulobacterales; family Caulobacteraceae; genus Caulobacter; species Caulobacter sp. GW821-FHT05F04. The sequence continues at coordinate 158,829 of NZ_JBWKSF010000008.1, read as the reverse complement.
AACTCAACCGGGCACTTTCAGCAAAGCTCGATCTCGCGCGTCGAGGCGATGCGTGTGCTCCATCCAAAGTTTAGCGCCATGACCTTCCTGTCAGGCATATCCCGATCGGCCGAATGGCTCCTGCAATTCGACGAGTCCGACCGGGAAGCCGCAGCCTCTCTCATCGACGAGATCCTGCTGGTCAGTGGAGAGGCGTTTCAGCGCGGAATGCGGCGGCTGCTGGACGAGGTCGTCGCGTCTAGGCCATCGGCGGATGGAAAGATCGCCCTCTATGCCGAGCGACCGGTCAAAAAGGTGTTCGGCAAGATTCCCGCGTTCTTTCCTGACTCGCGTCACGGCAAGGCGACGGGCCCCGGCGTGCAGCCCGTTCGAGCCGATCCTCGCGATCAGGAGATCGGCAGCGAGGGCGTGGTCGCCCAGCTGATTACCGACTACTGCCGACAGAACCCCGAGGTGGCGCTGTCCCATCCCGGCCCGGATAAACTGAGGGCCGATCGCGTCGGCCATATCGTGATTGTCACCGACTTCATCGGATCGGGCAAACGCGTCCACGACATGTTGGAGGCGTTCCGGTACGTGGCGACCTTGCGCAGCTGGCGGTCGGGCGGGCGCCTGAAGTTCACGGTCGTGGCCTATTCGGCTTTGACCGAAGGCCTCTACATCCTCGAGAACCAGAAGTTGAAGCCTCAGGTCCGCCTGGCCGTCGGATGTCCGACCTTGTTTGGCGGGTTCGGCCGATCGGCTTCGGTCAAGATGGTCGATCTGTGCCGCCGCTATCCGCCCAGGCGAAACAACCCGTTCGGCTTCCGAGGCGGCGGGGCCCTGATCGCCTTCGCCCACGGCTGTCCGAACAACGCGCCCGCCATGCTCTGGAGCCGGGCCGACGGCTGGAGACCACTGTTTCATGGCCGCAGCACGGCCGCGACGGTGGAAGCCTTTCCTGTTAGCGAGACCCAGGCGTTGGACGAGCGGGCCCAACGTCTGCTCGGGGTGCGCAGCGCCCAGGAAGCCCTCTCGGCGCCGACCACGAAATTGTGGGTCTCGACGATGATGGTGCTAGCCGCCTGCGAGGACGGCGCCAGAGATGCCAAGGCGGTTTCGGGGCGCTCGAGTCTGGGCGTTGCCGAGACGGAGTCGATACTGCGCTTCGCGCAGGTCGCGCGATGGCTGACCGACAAGCTCACCATGACGCCGCTGGGGCGAAAGGAGCTTGCGCGCCTGCGTCGGCGAGGTCGGCGGCGACCGGTGCTTCCCAGCAAGGACAGTCCCTTCTACTATCCCAGTCAGCTGAGGGTTCCTTGAGGGCAATTAGGAATGCGCCGCGAAAGCGGCGATGGGCTTCTTCGCGGAAGCCTAGGGCGTCGGATTCTCGGCGCTCGTCTCGCGTAGCTCTCTTTTCATGCTGCGCAATACTGCAAGCCTTTCCTGGCGGTGTCTTGGGTGCGCCTTGCAGTATTACCCACCGGAGTGGGTCGAAGTAAGTGTCGTCCTGGAACCCTCAGCACTATCGTTTCGATGGCGAGCGCCAGGGCGTGCCCGGCGCGGTGATCGACTCCGCGCTCGCGATCATGGAGCGGATCCGGCGCGTCGATCCGCGGATGACGCCCGTCTTCACCCTGCGCCACCTCAGCGAAATGACGGGCACGCGCTACGGCCTGTTGCGCAGCGTCGTCGCGCGTCGGACGCACCCCTACAAGGTCTTCACCTTGAAGAAGGCGATCCCCGGACGCACACGCGTTCGCCTGATCTGCACGCCCAATCGGGAGCTTAAGACGACGCAGGACTGGATCGTCCGCAACATCCTCCAACACACCCGCGCCCATCCTGCGAGCTACGCCTACCACCCCGGTTCGCGACCTGAGTTCGCCGCGAGGATGCATTGCGGCTGTGATTTCCTCCTTAAGGTCGATATCGAAGACTTCTTCACCCGGGTGACAGAAGGTAAGATCTGCGAGGTCTTTGAAGGTCTTGGCTATCCGGACCTGATCGCCTTCGAGTTGGCCAGACTGACAACTGTCGTGGCGTCCGGCGGCAAGAGCCCCAGCGTTGACCCGGCCGTGCGCTGGCCAACTATCAAGGCCTATCAGCACGCTGCGGAAGGTTTCCTACCTCAAGGCGCACCGACCAGTCCGATGCTCTCCAATCTGGTCATGCGCCATCTGGACGATCGGTTCGCGGCGATGGCCGCTGCGGCGAACATGAAATACACGCGCTATGCCGACGACCTGGCGTTCTCGGCCCGAAAGCCGCACACGCGCGCCACGGTGGCGGCCTTCAAGCGCAAGGTTCTGCGCGAACTGTCGGAGGCCGGCTATAGGCCGAACCTGCGCAAGACGGCCATCCGCGGACCAGGCGCGCGCCGGATCGTCCTTGGCATGCTGGTCGACGGACCCGAGCCCCGGCTGTCGCGCGAATTCAAGGATGATCTGCGCCAGCATCTGCACTACCTGGCCAGCGAGGATTTTGGTCCATCGCGACATGCGGAACGGCAAAAGCTCTCCGTGTCGACCCTCTATCATAGGGTCCGCGGCCTGATCGGCTGGGCGATGCGGGTGGAGCCGAAGTTTGGGGCCAAGTGTCTGGCGCAGTTCGAGGCCGTGGCTTGGCCGCCGATCGACATTCGATCGCCGATCAACGCCATCGACTGGGACGAGTTGGCTTAGGCCAGGCGGTCGTGATCCACGAGAGCTTTCTGTCGATTGGCAGCCTACGGCGTGGCGCTGGATCTGGCCGCGTTGGCCTTGTCCTGCAGGCTCTGGCATCGCGCCATCAGCGCGTCGAAGGGCTCGGCGACGCCGTCCAGATAGCCGGCCTCGATCATGGCTTGGTAGTCGGCTTCGAGCACGGCGCGAGCCTCGCCCTCCGGGACCAACCGCAGGCCGCCTGCAACGGCCGCCCCGTAGTCGATGACTTCCCCGGCAGGATCGGCTTCGATGAAGAACTTGGACTTGTGGTCAGCCACGGCCTTGGCCAACTCCGGATCCGCGATGGCGACATCGGCGACGCCGGCCAGATCCAGCCGCGCTAGGTCGTAGCAGTGTCGGGCAAAGCCCGCCCCGCCCTTGAAGCGGCCTTGAACGCAGAAGACGTGAACCGCCGTGGCCTTCTCCCAGAAGGTTCGTTCGGCGGTCATCACGCAGGGCGTGGCCGCAGGAAACTCCAGCTCTTCGAAGGCCTTAGCCAGATAGCAGTCGACCGGACGCGGTGAGGCGGGCTGCCCGGTGGCGCGGGCGCCAAATTCCAGCTTCACTCGGGGGCGCACATAGCCGGGGTAGTCGGCCGCGGTCTCGTAAACCACGAGCAGGTCCTGACCGTCCTGTTCGACGTGAGCGGGAAGGCCGTCAGCCGCCAGGCGTTCGGCAAGGTATGGTGCGACCGTATCGCGGATGAAGCGTGGCAAGAGACGTTCGCGCACGCGTCGCGAAACGCTCTTGGCCTCTTCAGGCGTCAATTGGGCCGGGTCGCCAAAGCGTGGGTCGCCCGTCAGCTTGCCGATGTCGTAGGTCAGGTCGACGTCTTCGGAAAACCGGTCGATGATATCGTAGGCCTTGGATAGCGACGTGCCGCCCTTGAACACCAGGCCGTCGGCGAACGGCGCGGCGAAGAGCGCCTCGAGTGTCCAGACGACCCAGACATCCTTTTCGAGCAGATAGGACGCACGTTCGAGGCCACGCCCGGGCGCGGCCTCGAGCACCTCGCGACGATCATCCCGGGAGAGGTTCAGGAACCGGTCAGCCACGCGCCAGGCTCGAAACTTCCTGAGCCAGCCATGTGGGCAGACGACCTCGCAGGTTCAGGAGGGTCTGCACGGTCTCGGCCGGTAGTCGGCGCTTGAGAGCCTTGAGCGTTTCGGCGGCGCGTTCAGGGCCAGCCCAGGCGAGTGCACGGACGGCGTCGCCGGCCGGCTGGCCGGGCAACAGCAACTCCCAGTCCCGGGCGTGGCGAAGTTCGAGCTGTTGGCCCCCGATCTTCAGTCCCCGGCTTTTGCCCGAAGTGAGATAGATCGCCTTCATCGGTGTCTGGGTGGTCAGGCCCAGGGCGTTGGCGGCCGCCGCGCCATGGCTTGCGATGACCTCGCCGGTGGTGCTGGAAATCGCCTGCACCACCGTGGCGGCGGAGGGCGTGCGGGGGCCGTATTTACCCTGCCGAGGACGAAGGTAGAGGCCCCGACCGATGCGGCTCAGCGCGCCCGAACGCGACAGACGCACGAGCGCCTGATCGACGGCGGCGCGCGATCCCAGATGCAGCAACTCCTTGGCGCGAAGCGTCGTCCCTTCGGGCGCGGCTTCGGCGTGGGCGAGGATATGATCTGCGAGCGCGGACATGACAGTCTCCTTGTCAGAAAGTATCACATATTTTCTGACAAGCGCAAGACTGGCGCGCCCCGCGAAGATCCGCCCAGACTGAACCCGCCGGACAAGACGGCGCCTAGCGCGTCCTAGCGCGGGCCTAACCGCCATAAGCGATTCCGGGGCGCCGCCTGAGCCTCTCCTGGCCCTGATCCGCATGCCGCGGCGCAGGGCTCGGGACCCGGCGCATGACGCCCACCAAGCTCCTCATCGGCCAGATTCTCGCGGTCTTCGCGATCATGATGCTGGGCGTCTGGACCGCGACCCAGTGGGCAGCGGCGATGCTCGACTACCAGGTCCAATTGGGCGCGCCCTGGGCGACGCCGTTCGGCCAGCCGCTCTATCGCCCCTGGCAGCTCTTCGACTGGTGGTTCCACTACGAGGCCTATGCGCCGTCGGTCTTCAACAAGGCCGGCCTGCTGGCCGGCGCCAGCGGATTTCTCGGCTGCGCCTGCGCGATCGCCGGCTCGCTGTGGCGGGCGCGTCAGACCGGCCAGGTCACCACCTACGGATCTTCGCGCTGGGCCAGCCGCCGTGAAGTGACGGCCGCCGGATTGTTCCGGTCGAAAGGTGTGTTCCTCGGCCAGTTGGCTGGCCGCTACCTGCGCCATGCCGGCCCCGAGCATGTGATGGCCTTCGCCCCGACCCGATCGGGCAAGGGCGTGGGCCTGGTCGTCCCGACCCTGCTGTCGTGGACCGGCAGCGCCGTCGTCCACGACATCAAGGGTGAGAACTGGACCCTGACCGCCGGCTGGCGCTCGACGTTCTCGCACTGCCTGCTGTTCAACCCGACCGACGCGCGGTCGGCTCGCTACAATCCGCTGCTGGAGGTCCGCAAAGGACCCGACGAAGTCCGCGACGTTCAGAATATCGCCGACGTGCTCGTCGACCCGGAAGGCGCTTTGGAGCGCCGGTCGCATTGGGAAAAAACCAGCCACAGCCTGCTGGTCGGGGCCATCCTTCACGTCCTCTACGCCGAAGAGGAAAAGACCCTCGCTCGGGTCGCCACCTTCCTCTCCGATCCTCAGCGCTCGTTCGCCCACACCCTGCGGCGGATGATGGCCACCAACCATCTGGGCACGCCGGACGCGCCCAAGGTTCACCCCGTCGTCGCCAGCGCGGCGCGCGAGGTCCTCAATAAGTCCGAGAACGAGCGCAGCGGGGTCCTCTCCACGGCGATGTCGTTCCTGGGCCTCTATCGCGATCCGACCGTCGCCCTGACCACCAGCGCCTGCGACTGGCGGATCGCCGACCTCGTCGACGCCCCAGTCCCGGTGACCCTCTACCTGGTCATCCCGCCATCTGACATCTCCCGGACCAAACCGCTGGTGCGGCTGGTGCTCAACCAGATCGGCCGTCGCCTGACCGAGCGCCTCGAAGGCGACCCGGCCAAGAGCCGCAAGCACCAGCTCCTGATGATGCTCGACGAGTTCCCCGCTCTGGGGCGCCTGGACTTCTTCGAGACCGCCTTGGCGTTCATGGCCGGCTACGGCATCCGCGCCTACCTGATCGCCCAGAGCCTGAACCAGATCTCCAAGGCCTATGGCGAGAACAACGCCATTCTGGACAACTGCCACGTCCGGATTGCGTTCTCCTCGAACGACGAGCGCACCGCCAAGCGCATCTCGGACGCTCTGGGTACGGCGACAGAGCTGCGCGCCCAGCGCAACTATGCCGGCCACCGGCTCTCGCCCTGGCTCAGCCATGTCATGGTCAGCCGTCAGGAGACCGCTCGGCCGTTGCTGACGCCCGGCGAGGTCATGCAGCTGCCGCCGGACGACGCGCTGGTCCTGGTCTCGGGTCTGGCGCCGATCCGCGCCAAGAAGCTCCGCTACTACGAGGACGACAATTTCGCGCGCCGTGTCGCCGGGCCTCCGACGCTGGGTGATGGCGGCTATGTCGATCGTCCGCCGCCGCGTGGCGACGATTGGGGCGGACAGGTGCGTGGCCCTCACGCCGAACTGGCCGGCGTGGTCGACGCCGAGGCCCTGCTGGATGAGGAGGGCGGTCTCCAGCAGCAACGCCATCCTGGCCTCTCAGAGGACGCCACGGTCCGGCCGAGCGGCGAGGATGTCGAGCTTGGTCTGGGTTTGGGCGAGGACGACGGCGACGTCGCCGCCGACCGCGCGGCCATGGCCCGCGCCCAAGCCACCGCGCCGCTCGCCCGCGCCCACGCCATGAACGAAGGGGCCGGTCGTGGCGACGACGACCTGCTCCCGTCTTTCTGAGGGGGCGATCGTGAAGCCCCGCCATCACCTCTATCTCGACGACGCGCTGACCGCCGAACTCGATCGGCTGGGAAACAAGCCGGGGACCTCCAAGTCGGCCATCGTCGCCGACGCCCTGCGGGCTTATCTGGGCCGCCGTGCGGCCGGCGAGATCGACGACCTCTTCAAGGTCCGGCTCGACCGGATGAGCCGCCAGCTCGGCCGGATCGAGCGCGACCAGAAGATCCTGCTCGAAAGCCTGGCGCTGTTTGTCCGCTACCAGCTGACCGTCACCGCACCGCTGCCGGAATCCGACAAGGCCGCCCAGGCCGTCGGCCGCGAGCGTTTCGCCCGCTTCGTCGACCAGGTTGGCCGTCAGGTCGCCAGTGGCCGCGCGACCCTGGATCAGACCGGGGAAGCGGCGTCATGAGCGTGGCTGGCATGGAAACCTTGGACCGGCGCGCGGCGATGTTGCGCACGGCGATGGGACCCGACATCGCCGTCGCACTTGCCGATCCGGCGGTGGTCGAGGTGATGGTCAATCCCGACGGGGTTCTGCGCCTCGACCGCCTCGGCGAAGGGCGTGTCGATACGGGCGTCAGCCTGGCGGCGGCCGAAGTCGAGCGGATCATCAGGCTGGTTGCCAGCCATGTCCGCACCGAGGTCCACGCCGGCGCGCCGATCGTCAGCGCCGACCTGCCGCCACGCGGCGAGGCGCTGTCGGGCGAGCGGTTCGAAGGCGTGCTGCCGCCGATCTCGGCGAGCCCCTGCTTTTCGATCCGCAAGCCGGCCAGCCGCATCCACACACTGGACGACTACGTCGAGGCCGGGGTCATGGCGCCGGTGCAAGCAGAGATCCTGCGCCAGGCGATCGACGAGCATCTCAACATCCTGATCGCCGGCGCGACGTCGGCGGGCAAGACCACCCTGGCTAACGCGCTCCTGGCCGAGGTGGCCAGGTCAGACGAGCGGGTCATCCTGCTGCAGGACACCCCGGAGCTGCAATGCGCCGCGCCCGATTGCGTGGCCCTGCGCACCCGACCCGGCGTCGTCAGTCTAACCGACCTGGTGCGCTCGACGCTGCGCTTGCGGCCCGACCGCATCGTCGTTGGTGAGGTGCGCGGCGGCGAGGCCCTGGACCTGCTGAAGGCCTGGAACACCGGCCATCCCGGCGGCCTTTCCACCGTCCACGCCAACTCCGCCCGTTCGGCCCTCTACCGGCTCGAGCAGCTGGTCCAGGAGAGCGTGGTCACCGTGCCGCGACGACTGATCGCCGAGGCGGTCGATCTGGTCGTCTTCATCCGGGGCCGGGGAACCGGCCGCCGCGTCGAAACCCTCGCCCGGGTCACCGGTCTCGATTCTTCCGGCGACTACGTCGTCGTCGATCTCGACCCTCCACAGCTGAAAGCCCTCAGACAGGGAGAACCCTGATGTCGTACGTCGCCAAGGCGCGCGCGGTCGCCGACCCGCGCCCGCTCCACCTCACAGCCCTGACTTCGATCCTGATCCTGCTCTGGTCCGCCCAGGCCCAGGCCGCCGGTTCGGGCATGCCCTGGGAAGAGCCGCTGCAGCAGGTGCTGGAGTCGGTCGAAGGGCCCGTCGCCAAGATCGTCGCGGTCCTTGTGATCATCACCACCGGCCTGGCCTTGGCCTTCGGCGAGACCAGCGGTGGCTTTCGCAAGCTGATCCAGATCGTCTTCGGCCTGTCGATCGCCTTCGCCGCCTCCAGCTTCTTCCTGACCTTCTTTTCGTTCGGCGGAGGCGCGTTGATCGCATGAGCGGGCCAGCCATCCCTTCCAGCGGTGATGTCGAGGGTTTCGAAGTCCCGCTCCACCGCTCGCTGACCGCGCCGATCCTCCTGGGCGGCGCGCCCCGGTCCATCGCCATCCTCAACGGCACGCTCGCCGCGGCGCTGGGCTTGGGCTTGCAGCAGTGGATCGCGGGTCTGGTGATCTGGCTCGTCGGCCACAGCCTTGCGGTGTTCGCCGCCAAGCGCGACCCCGCCTTCGCCGCCGTCGTCACACGCCATCTGCGTCAGAAGGGGTGGCTGGCATGCTGAACCTGCGCGAGTACAGGAGCCGCGCCGACCGGCTGGCCGACCATCTGCCCTGGGCGGCTTTGGTCGCGCCGGGCGTGGTCCTGAACAAGGACGGCGGCTTCCAGCGGACTTTGAGCTTCCGCGGTCCGGATCTGGAAAGCACCACGGACGCGGGCCTGGTCTCGGTCTGCGCCCGCGCCAACAACGTCCTGCGCCGGCTCGGATCGGGCTGGGCGCTGTTCTTCGACGCCGAGCGCGTCCCGGCCCTGGGCTATCCGGACGGGGCCTTCCCCGACGCGGCCTCCTGGCTGGTCGACGAAGAACGGAGGGCCGACTTCGATGGTCAGAAGGGCGAGCACTTCGAGAGCCTCTGCCACCTGACGCTCTACTTCCTGCCGCCGGTCGATCAAGTGAGCCGCGCCGAGCGGGCCTTGATCGCTCGTGATGGGCCCGCCCACGGCCGCGACTGGCGCCAGGAACTGGCGGCCTTCGTCGCCACCACAGACCGCATCCTCGACCTGCTGGCCGGCTTCATGCCGCAGGTCCGCGCGCTCGATGACGGCCAGACCCTGACCTACCTGCACGCGACGATCTCGGCGCGCCGCCACCCCGTCGCCGTCCCCGAGATCCCGATGTATCTCGATGGCCTGCTGGTCGACACGCCGCTCACCGGCGGCATCGAGCCGCGCCTGGGCGACCAGCATCTGCGCACCCTCACTGTGCTGGGTTTTCCCAATGCGACGCGCCCTGGGATCCTCGACGCCCTCAATCACCAGGCGTTCAGCTATCGCTGGACGACCCGGTTCATCTGCCTGGACAAGGCCGACGCCACCAAGGCGCTGGCCCGCATCCGCAGGCAGTGGTTCAACAAGCGCAAGTCGGTCGTGCAGATCCTGCGCGAGGTGATCAGCAACGAGCCGGTCCCCCTGACCGACAGCGACGCCGACAACAAGCTCGCGGACGCCGATCTGGCGCTCCAGACCTTGGGCGGCGATCACGTCAGCTTCGGCTATCTGACCACCACCATCACCGTCTCGGACAGCGATGCCTTGGCGGCCGACGAGAAGGTCCGGCTGGTCGAGCGCATCGTCAACGGCCTGGGGTTCACCTGCATCCGTGAGCAGGTCAACGCCGTCGAGGCCTGGCTTGGCTCATTGCCGGGTCAGGTCTACGCCAACGTTCGCCAGCCGCTGGTCCATAGCCTCAACTTGGCGCACCTGATGCCGCTATCCTCGGTCTGGGCGGGCCAGGAAGCCAACCGGCATCTCGCCGGACCGCCGACCTTCCACGCCCTGACCAGTGGCGCGACGCCTTTCCGCTTCTCGACCCATGTCGACGATGTCGGCCATATGCTCCTGGTCGGCCCCACCGGCGCGGGCAAGTCGGTGGCCTTGGCCTTCCTGGCCCTGCAGTTTCGCCGCTATCCCGGCGCCCAGGTCTATGTTTTCGACAAGCGGTTCTCGGCGCGAGCTGTCACCCTGGCGATGGGCGGCAGGCACTACGGTCTGGCCAGCGACAGCGGCCTGGCGTTCCAGCCCTTGCGTGACATCGACCGTCCCGGCGCGCGGGCCTGGGCCAGCGAATGGCTGGCGGACCTGTTGGCCAACGAGCGCGTCCCGGTCACCCCAGAAATCAAGGACGCGCTGTGGTCGGCGCTGGTCAGCCTTTCGGGCGCGCCGCCAGCCGAACGGACGCTGACCGGGCTTTCGATGCTGCTCCAGTCCAACCCGCTGAAGGCGGCGTTGGCGCCCTACACGCTGGATGGGCCGTTCGGCCGTCTGCTGGACGCGGCCGAGGACGGGTTGTCGGTCGGCGATGTGCTGTGTTTCGAGACCGAAGCGCTGGCCTCGACGCCGTCCGTCGTCGCGCCGGTCCTGACCTATCTCTTCCACCGGCTGGAAGCGCGGTTCGACGGGCGGCCGACCCTACTCGTGCTCGACGAGGCCTGGAAGTTTCTCGACAACCCGCTCTTCGCGGCGCGCATCCGCGAATGGCTGAAGGAACTGCGCAAGCGCAACGTCAGCGTGGTGTTCGCCACCCAGTCGCTATCGGACATCGCCGACAGCACGATCGCCCCGGCAATCATCGACGGCTGCGCCCAGCGCATCTTCCTGGCCAACGACCGCGCCGCCGAGCCGCTATCGCGCAAGGTCTACCAAGGGTTCGGCCTTAACGACCGCCAGATCGAGCTGATCGCCCGGGCCACGCCCAAGCGCCACTATTACCTGCAATCTCGGCTGGGCAACCGACTGTTCGAGCTTGGTCTGGGGCCCGTCGCCATGGCGCTGTGCGGGGCCTCCGATCCGGTGACCCAGGCCCTGATCGACAAGGTCTTGGCGGAACACGGCGAGGCCGGTTTCGCGGCCGCCTTCCTCACCGCCCGCGGTCTCGATTGGGCCGCTCCCCTGGCCGCGAATTTCGCATCCACCCCCATCGAGAAGGACGCCACGCCATGACCCCGCGTCTCAAATCCCTGCGCCTACGCACCTCCCACCACGCGCGTCTGGTTATCGCCAGCCTCGCCGCCGCCTCGCTAGTGCTGGCGCCGTTGCCGGGCCTCGTCACGCCCGCCGCCGCGCAGTTCACCGTGTTCGACCCGACGAACTACGCTCAGAACCTGCTGACGGCCGCCCGGTCGCTGCAGCAGGTCAACAACCAAATCAGCTCGCTGCAGAACGAGCTGACCATGTTGCAGAACATGGCCCGGAACCTGAAGTCGCTCGACTACACGGCCCTGGCGCCGATCAGGGACGCGCTGCAACAGCTCGACGCCCTAATGGCGCAGGCCAAGGGCATGGCCTTCACCCTGGCCTCGACCGAGGCGGTGCTTGCCGACTCCTATCCGACGACCCTGGATCCCAACGCCACGACCAGCCAACTGCTCGACCGCGCCCGCGCTCAAGCCAGGGCGGCGATGGACGGCTACCGCCAGACCCTGAAGGTGCAGGCCAAGGTCGTCGAGAACGTCCAGGCCGACGCCAGCCTGATCGACCAGCTCGTCCAGCGCAGCCAGGGCGCGGCCGGCGCCCTGGAGGCCCAGCAAGCCGCCAACCAGCTCCAGGCCCTGGCCATCAAGCAGGACCAGCAAATCCAGAGCCTGATGGCCGCTCAGTATCGGGCGCAGGCGCTGGAAAGCGCGCGTCAGGCCCAGGTCCTGGAGGCCGGTAAGCTCGCCGCCCGCCGGTTCATCGGCGAGGCCTCCGCCTATACCCCTCGGCCCTGATCGCCCAGCGACCAGGCAGCGAAAGGCCACGCCCGTGGACCCCGCACCGGACCTCAACATCATCGACCGCTTCATGGCGGCCTTCAGCGCCTACATCGACAGCGGCTTTGGCCTGCTGGGTCCCGATGTCGGGTTCCTGACCACGACCCTGATCGCCATCGACGTCACGCTGGCGGGGCTATGGTGGGCGCTGGAAGGCGACGACAACGTCCTGGGCCGGCTGATCAAGAAGGTGCTCTATGTCGGCGCCTTCGCGTTCATCCTCGGCAACTTCAAGACGCTCAGCGAGATCATCTTCCGGTCGTTCGCGGGCCTTGGCCTGACCGCCGGAGGAGGCGGGGTCAGCGCCGAGGATTTACTGCGGCCGGGCAAGCTGGCCAGCATCGGCTTCACCGCCGCCCACCCCTTGATCGCCAAGGCCAGCGAACTGACCGGCTGGCCCGAAGTCGTCGCCAACGCGGTGACCATCGCGCTGCTCGCCCTGTCCTGGGTGCTGGTGGTCCTGGCGTTCTTCGTGATGGCCATTCAGCTTTTCGTCACGGTGCTGGAGTTCAAGCTGACCAGCCTGGCGGGCTTCGTGCTTGTCCCGTTCGCCTTCTGGAACAAGACCAGCTTCCTGGCCGAGCGCGTGCTGGGCAATGTCATTTCCAGCGGCGTGAAGGTGATGGTGTTGGCGGTGATCGTCGGCATCGGCGCGGGCTTCTTCGACGCCTTCGTCGCCACGCTCGGTCCGGATCCGGATCTCGGCGACGCCATGACCCTAGTGCTCGGCGCCCTGACGCTGGCCGGCCTTTCGATCTTCGGTCCCGGCATCGCTTCAGGCCTGGTGTCCGGCGCTCCACAACTGGGCGCCGGCGCGGCGGTGGGAACGGCGGCCGGCGCGGCCATGCTCGTGGGCGGCGGCGCGATGTTGGGCGCTCGGGCTCTGGGCGCGGCGGGAGCCGGCGGTCTCGCGGCGGTTCGCGCCGGGACCGCGATGGGTTCGGCGGCCAGCGCCGCCTACCAGCTGCGTCAGGCCACATCGGGCGCCAGCAGCGCGGCGGGCGTCGCGTCAGGCCTGAGCGGCGTGGCGCGCGCGGCCGCCGGCGCCGCGAGTCAGCCGTTCCGAGACATGGCTGGCCGCGCCGCCAGCTCGCTTTCCGACAGCGCGCAGCGCGGCCGCGCCGGCGCCTGGCGGGCCACGGGCGGCTCGAGTCCCGTGGCGGGTGCGCCGTCGCCGGCCGCCTCGGGCGCCGAGGCCACCGGCGGGCAGGGCACCGCGCCGCCGGCGTGGGCGCGCCAGCTGCAATCGGCCCAGTCCGCTCATGTCCGCCGCCACGCCGTGTTGCAGACCATCAAGGACGGCGATCGGCCCGGCGGCTCGGCCAACCCCGATCTCAGCAGTAAGGAGGATTAAGCCATGCGCTTTACTCGCACGCCTCAGCGCTACGGCCAGACGCCGGATCCCGTGACGCCCTACCAGAAGGCCGGCCAGCTCTGGGACGAGCGCATCGGCTCGGCCCGCGCCCAGGCGCACAGCTGGCGCCTGGCGTTCTTCGGCAGTCTCGCTCTGGCGTCGATCCTGGCCGGCGGCGCGATCTGGCAGTCGGCTCAAAGCCGTATCGAACCCTATGTGGTCGAAGTCGATCGCCTCGGCCAAGCAAGGGCCGTCGGTCCGGCTGAGCAAGACTATCGGCCGGACGACACCGTCTTGGCCGGCCAGCTGCGCCGGTTCATCACCGATGTCCGGTCCTTATCGACGGATCCGGTCATTGTGCGCCAGCGCTGGCTTGAGGCCTACGACCTGGCGTCTGGGCGCGGCGACGCCTTCTTGGACGCCCACGCGCGCGCCAATGACCCCTTCACCCAGATCGGATCGCGCAGCGTGTCGGTTCAGGTGATCAGCGTGGTCCGCGCCTCGCCCACGTCGTTCCAGGTGAAATGGGAAGAGAGGACATTCGAGCGCGGGAGCTTGGCCAAGTCGGAGCGCTGGACAGCGATCCTGACCCTGGTTCGGCAAAAGCCCAAGACCCGCGCCGAACTCGAGCGCAACCCCCTCGGCCTGTTCGTCGACGCCGTCGATTGGGCGCAGGAGGCCGAGACCCGTCCGGCCGCGGCGCCGGCGCCGACCGCTGCGCCTTCGATGCCTTCCCCGCCCATCGTTGGACCCGTTCAAGGAGACCTTCAGCCATGAATGTCCGGACCCCCATCCTGCTGGCCTGCGCCGCCACGCTCGCCGGCTGCGCCAATGGCAAGACCCCGCCGCCGACCATCGCCTTCGACGCCGCCGACTTCAAACCGGCCCAGGTCGCGGCCGAACCGCCGAAGCCTGTCGAGATCGTTGAGATCCCCAAGCCGCTGCCCCTTCCGGGTCAGCTGCTGCCGGCGCCCAGCACGCGGCCGGAGGCCCAGCCGCCGCGCGCGCGGGTCGAGGCCGCCAATCGCGCCGCGACGCGCGAGCCCAGCGCAGCCGGCTATATCAACGCCGTTCAGGTCTATCCCTGGACCGAGGGCGCGCTCTATCGCCTCTACACCGCTCCAGAACGCGTCAGCGATGTCGTCTTGGAACCTGGCGAGCAACTGACCGCCGTGTCGGCCGGCGACACGGTGCGCTGGGTGATCGGAGACACGACCAGCGGGGACGGGCAGTCCAAGCGGGTGCACGTGCTGATCAAGCCCTTCGCCTCGGGGCTTTCCACGAACATGGTCGTCACGACCGACCGTCGCGCCTATCACCTGGCGCTGGAAAGCACCGACGCCACGGCCATGGCGGCGATTTCCTGGATCTACCCCCAGGACCGACTCCTAGCCTTGCGACGCCTAAACGCGGAAGCCTCAGCAGCGGAACCTGTCGCGGACCACGTCGCGATCGACTCGCTGCACTTCCGGTATGCGATCAGCGGCGACAGCCCAGCATGGCGACCCCTGCGCGCCTGGGACGATGGCTCGAAGGTCTACATCGAGTTCCCCGATCGTCTCGACCAGGGCGAGGCCCCGCCGCTTTTCGTCGTGGGCCCGCTCGGCGACAGCCAACTGGTCAACTATCGCGTCCGAGGTAACCGCTACATCGTCGATCGGCTTTTCGCCGCCGCCGAACTGCGGATGGGCGAGGCGCCTCAGCAAGTCGTCCGGGTTACCCGGACAGACGGCCAGTCCCGGGGAGGCGCGCGATGACCCAGGATCCTGACTCGCCCGGCGGGTCGCCGGAAGCGATGTCGCCGTCTAAGGTGGCGACCGACACCCTGAGTTTGCGCGCGCGGCCGCCACGCGTGGTTCGCTTTCGGCGCGGGCTGATGATCGGAGCTGCGGCCATCGGCGCGATCGGTCTGTCGGGTCTGGCGTGGTTCGCTCTTAGCCCGCGCACCTTTCAGATGACCAAAGCGGCCGACGAGCCGCAGGCCGCGGATCGGGGGACGCCGGCAGAGGTCGTCCGCCAGCTTCCGAGCGACTATGCCCAATCTGGCGCGGCGCCTCGCCTGGGGCCGCCATTGCCCGGCGATCTGGGGCGGGCCGTGATCGACCAGCAGCGCCGTGACAGTTTTGTAGTTAGCAGCGATCGCGCGAACGCTTCATCGGCTCGGCCAACCGCCGCTCAGCAAGCCGTCGAAGCCGAGCGTCAGCGACGGGCTGGTCAAGCCCGTCAAGCTCGCGAGGCGGGCGTCATGGTGCAGGTCGCCAGTCGCACCGACGCGGCGATCGCGCCCGGCGATCTCGTCGGCCCCTCCGCCGTGCCGACGGTGCCGGTCCCGTCGGCGGCCGCGATCCGAGATCCCAACGGCCAAGACCAGAAGGCGGCGTTCATGGAGGCCACTCCGCGCGCCGGCGACGTCTACAATCCGCACCAACTGGAGACGTCGCGCTCGCCCTATCAGCTGATGGCCGGCGGCGTCATAGCCGCCAGCCTGATCACGGGTCTCAATTCCGACCTACCAGGCTTGGTGATCGCGCAGGTCACAGAGAACGTGTTCGACAGCGCCACGGGCCGTTTCTTGCTGATCCCCCAGGGCGCGCGGTTGATCGGCAGCTACGACAGCGTGGTCGCTTTCGGCCAGAGGCGCGCCTTGCTCGTCTGGCAAAGGATCATTCTGCCCGACGGCGCCTCGATCCAGCTGGACAACCTGCCGGCCACGGATGCCGCGGGTTATGCCGGGCTCGCCGACCAAGTGGATTTCCACACCTGGCAGCTTCTCAAGGGCGTCGCGCTCTCGACCTTGCTCGGCGTCGGCACGGAACTGAACCTTGGTGACGGCGAGAGCGATCTGGTTCGCGCCATCCGGCAGTCGACCCAGCAAAGCGCCTCTCAAGCCGGCCAACAGATCGTCGGCAAACAGCTCGACGTTCAACCCACCCTGCGCATCCGGCCCGGCTGGCCGTTACGCGTCATCGTCCACAAGGACCTGATCCTGCGCCCCTGGCGGGCTTTGTAGAGGAGTTCATCATGGCCGATCTGAAGCTAGGCAAGTTGCCCAACCGCACTCCGGTCAAGCTCACGCTCAGCATCATGCCGGACGTCGAAGACGCTCTGGGGGACTACGCGACCATCTACAATACCCGCAACGGCGTCGAGGCCAGCCCGGCGGATCTCGGCGCTTCGATGATCGAGCACTTCCTGCTGAACGATCGAGAGTTCGTCGCCGCCCGAAAGACCTTGCTAGCCGAGCGCCAAGGGCTCGACCCAAGACCGGCCGGTGCAAAGGCGCCGGAGGCGAAGTCATGATCAAGCTGGTCATCGGCAACTTCAAACCATCGCGCGGCGGTGGCTGGGAAGGAGAAGTCCGGACGCTAGTCGCCAACGCCAAGGTGCGGTTCGTTCCGAATGACGATCGAGCCAGCCCCAACGCCCCCGCGTTTCGCGTCATGGTGGGAAGCTCCCGAGTCGGCGACGCCTGGGAAGCCCGCTGGGGCACCGATCGCGCGCGCAGCTTCTTCAGGGTGAGTCTGGACGACCCGTTCTTGCCCGCGCCCGTGTCGGCCGCGCTGTTCCCGGATGAGGACGGCGTCAGCGCACAGTTGGTATGGACGAGGCCGCCGAAGGGCGAAGACAAGGACCAGGCCCCGCGCACGACCGAGCCCCCGTCACACGACCAGTTTTGAACGCTTAGGGTTGATAATACCGCGGACGAAGTTGTCCCATTGCTTCATCGCGGCACGTTTCTCAGGCATGTAGCTCCACCGATCGTACGCTTTCGAACTCACATCCTGGAGCGTGTGGTTCTGAATGCGATCGCGGATTTCCTTTGATAAACCCGCTTTCCCGGCAAGCGTCTTCCAGGTCCGCCGTAGGTCCCGATTGGTCACTATGGGGATGACCTCGCGCTCCCGCTGGCGCCAGATGAAGCTGTAGAGCGTCTGGTGGCTGACAGGTCGGCTAGGGTCCATCGCCGAGGGAAAGAGCCAGCCGTAACTGTTCGGCTTAATCGCGTCCAAGAGTTCAGCCGCAACATTGGGTACGGGAATAGCGTGTGGCTTGCCATTCTTGGTCTTCGACCAATCGAGGATCCTTTCCTTGGCGTCCCATTGGTCGACGTGTAGGCGCGCGATCTCGTCGACGCGCTGACCTGTCAACATGATCAGGCGAACTGCACGCGTGTACGGCGGGTGCACCGGCGTGTCCGGGCATTCCAGCCAACGATAGAGGCGACGGAACTCCTCTTCGTCGAGCCATCGGTTGCTGGGAACATAAGGCTCAGTTGGAATGCTGGCGGCAGGATTATGCACTAGACCGAAGCGCCGCGGCGTTGTGCTTCGGTAGTCGTGTTCTGACTTGAGGCCCCAACTGAACGCCGACCGGATATATCCTCTGACGTGGTCGGCCATCGAACGGGCCCCACGATCATATATCGGACGGATGACATCGACGATCTCGACCGGCGTGATGTCGCGCGCGGGGCGATGGCGGCCCAGCGTGTCAGCAATCTTGTTCAATCCCTTTTCCGTCTCCTTCCAAGATGCCTTCCCCGATGACTTAAGGTGGCCCGTATAGGCCTCGAAGAGGTCAGCGACGGTGCCGGCGCGCGTGTCGCCCACCACTTTGATGCTGCGTCCTTTTTGGATGCTGTCGGCAAAGTCACGCTCGTAGACCTCCCTGGCTTCGCGCAGAGACATCGACGGATAAGTGCCGATCTTTCGCCGAGTACGCCTGCCATCGCGCCACTGTTGCGCCATCCAATCGGCGGTGACGCGAGTTGGCATCGGCCTAATCATGATGATCAACCGGCCGGTGCCACGCCCCTCTCCATCAGCCAGCGCGACCGCCTTCTGGGACTGTTCAACTTCCTTGAGCGCGCGACGGAGCGCGCCGTCTGTGAGGCTCGGCATGAGACTCTCCCGATGGCTGGTAAGTCGGGTGTCGTCGCCACTTACTGGGGTCGGTAATTGGTGGCGTAAGCGACTGGATCAACCCTTCTTAACGGCCTCAGCATGCCGAATTCTGACGGCTCTGAAAAGCAAAATATGTAGCAAAATCAACGTGGTTGTATGGGGGTGCGCGTGACCGAAAAATCGCGAGTGGGATGGTTGTGCAGGATGATGATGTTGCTGGACGACAGCTCCAGCGCCCGGCGCATGACCTCGCGCGGATAGACGGGCGCGTGGTCGACCGTGCCGCGATTCATCACCTCGTCGGCGATCAGCTGGTTCTTCTTGTCCAGGAACAGCACGCGGAACTGCTCGCGCGACTCGTTGGCCAGGGCGACGCGGACATAGCCCAGCAGGGCGCTCCACGAGCTGATCACCGGCCGCTTGACGATCTTGTCGCGCCCGGCTCGCAACGTGGCCTCGTGCAGCAGCTTGAGATCCATGGCCGCCGTCTCGCCGACGCCCGGCACGGTGGCCAGCTCCTCGATCGTGGCGCCCAAAACGCCGCCCAGCGAGCCGAAGCGGGCCAGCAGGCGCTTGGCCAGCGGTTTGACGTCGCCGCGCGGATAGGTGCGGAAGAGATAGAGCTCCAAGAGCTCGTAGTCGGGCAGGGCGACGAAGCCGCCGAGCTTGGCGCGCTGGCGCAGCCGCTCGCGATGGCCGGCGTGATGGGCGTGGGCGGATTTGCGCGCCGGCTTCTCCGGCGCGACCGGCTCAGGATCCGAGATGCTGAGCGACACCGCCTGGACCATGCGCTCGCCGCTTAGCTGTCGAGAACCAGGGCGGGCTGACGATGCGCCCGCCGTTCTTCCGCGAGGCGACGCAGCCGGCGATCCTCCGCGAAGGGGATGAAGACCGCCACGACCAGGGCGGGCACGGCGATCGCCGCGTACCACAGGAAGTCCGACACCGAGATGACGCCGTCATGCAGCCGGAAGGCCCGCAGGACCAGCCAGGAACCGACCATGAAGGGCGTGTAGCCCCAGCACATGAAGCGCTGAAATCGTCTGCGTTTCTCAAGCTCGGTCATGGACTGAGCTTTGCGAACTTCGCAAAGATTGTCTATCGCAATAATGCGCCCATAGCGCGATCAGGCGCCCAGGATCGGCGGCTGGAACAGCCCGGCCGGCGAAGCGGTGAAGATCTCGTAGCCGTCTTCGGTCACGCCGATCGAGTGCTCGCACTGGGCCGACAGCGACTTGTCGCGGGTGACGGCGGTCCAGCCGTCGTTCAGCACCTTCACGGCCGGCTTGCCCAGGTTCACCATCGGCTCGACGGTGAAGAACATGCCCGGCTTCAGCACCGCGCCCTGGCCCGGACGGCCGAAGTGCAGGATGTTCGGGGCGTCGTGGAACACGCGACCCAGGCCGTGGCCGCAGAAGTCGCGGACGACCGAGCAGCGCTGGGCCTCGACATAGCTTTGAATGGCGTTGCCGATGTCGCCGAGCGTCGCGCCGGGCTTCACGGCCTCGAGACCGCGCTTCATGCCCTCATAGGTGATCTCGACCAGGCGACGGGCGCGCGGGCCCACCTCGCCGACGCCGTACATGCGCGAGGTGTCGCCGTGCCAGCCGTCGACGATGACGGTGACGTCGATATTGACGATGTCGCCTTCCTTCAGGTTCCACTCGCCCGGAATGCCGTGGCAGACCACGTGGTTGCGCGAGATGCAGACCGTCTTGGGATAGCCGCGATAGTACAGGCAGGCCGGCAGGGCGCCGTGATCCAGGATGAACTCGCGAGCCAGTCGGTCGAGCTCGTCGGACGACACGCCCGGCTGCACGTGCGGAATCAGCATGTCCAGGCACTCGGCGGCCAGCTTGCCGGCCTTGCGCATGCCCTCGAAGTCCGCGGCCGTGTGGATCTTGATCTGGCCCGTGCGGGTTTCGGCTTCGATCTCGAGGGTGTCGTCTAGGGTCATGCTCTACTCGGGCGTCGCCGCCGCGTTTCGGGCGGCGATCTGGTCGGTGGAAGGGGCGTATCTGCTCATCCTAGCACAGATTTCAACCCCAAGCCCGCCTTCAATGGCCCGCCTTCACTGAGGATTGATGCGCCGCACCGTGTCCGTCGCCGGGCGGATCTCCTTGACGAAGGTCGCGTCCAGGGTCGTGGGCCTGTCGCGGCGCACGTGGCAGACGCCCTTGTAACGCGTCACCCGGCCGGTTTCCTTCTCGGTCAGGTCCGCCGTGAACTTGACATCCCATTCGCCGGGCTTGCCCGTCGAGACGGGATCCATGTCGTTGGAGGTGACGCCGGAGATCGTCTTGAGGCCGAAGCGATCCTCCAGCTTTCCGGTGCAGGCCTTGAAGGCGAAGATCGCCCGCAGACCGGTCATCATGCCGCTCTCGGACTTGCCGGGCTCGCTGGGTCCGCACCCACACAGGGCGAGCGTCAGGGCGGCCGCGGCCAGGACATTCGTCTTCATGCGATCCCCTCAGTTCGCGCGCCCGGAATGGGTAGCGAAATGCGAGCCGATTGCAGCTTAAATCGCTGTTAGGTGAGCGTTGGTCCACAGGATCCGGCGGTCGATCCGCACGGCCTCCGTGCTCATGGCGCAGGCGTAGACCAGCACTTCCACGCCGGCCCTGGCCGCGGCGTCCAGGCCCGCCGCGAACTTCGGGTCGAGGTCGGCGCAGGCCTGGAAGGTCTCACAGTCCTCGCGCTGGACGACGAACAGCGCCACGGCGCGATCGCCTTGAGCGACCTGGGCGGCGAGGTCCGACAGGTGACGCGTCGAGCGTTCGGCCTTGCAGTCGGGGAACTCGGCCAGGCCGGGCGTGCGGCTGAAGTGGCAGTTCTTCACCTCCAGCCAGCAGGGCGGGCGGTCCTCGTGGGTGAGCAGGAAGTCGACGCGGCTGGCCTCGGCGTATTTGACCTCGGGGCGGATGGTCGCGTAGCCGGTCAGTTCCGGAATGGCGTCCGCCGCCAACGCCTCGGCGACCAGCCGGTTCGGAAGCAGGGTGTTGATCCCGACCAGCGCATTGCCCTGCTCGACGCATTGCAGGGTCCAGGCCAGCTTTCGCTTGGGATCGTCCGACCACGACACCCAGGCGCCTTGGCCCGCGTCCTTCACCCCCAGCATGGCGCCGGGATTGGGGCAGTGGGCGGTGATCTCGCGGCCGTCGTCCAGCACCAGGTCCGCGAAGAAGCGCTTGTAGCGGCTGACCAGCCGGCCGTGAACGAGCGGTTGCGGGAGCAGCATGCGGAGCCTAAGTCGAAACGGTAGGAACGAAGCGACATAGGGGATCGAGCGGATGACGGCTACCCAAACGGGAACGGGCGAACGCGTGACGGCCGCCGTGATGATCATCGGCGACGAAATCCTCTCCGGCCGGACCCAGGACGTGAACCTGTCGGCCATCGCCAAGTACCTGGCCACCTACGGCGTCGACCTCTGCGAGGCCCGCGTGGTGCCGGACATCGAGGGCGAGATCATCGACGCGGTCAACGCGCTGCGGACCCGCTACGACTACGTCATCACCACCGGCGGCATTGGTCCGACCCACGACGACATCACCGCCGATTCGATCGCCAAGGCGTTCGGGGTGACGGCCCCCGAGCATCCGGAGATCATGGCCATGCTGCGCGAGCGCTGGGGCGAGCCCAACGCCGCCCGCCGCCGCATGGCGCACGTGCCCGAGGGCGGCAGCCTGGTGAAGAACCCGGTGCAGGGCCCTCCGGGCTTCCAGAAGGACAATGTCTTCGTGCTGGCGGGCGTGCCGGCGATCATGCGCGGCATGCTGGAGGACGTCGGGCCGCGCCTGCGCGCGGGCGCCGTCGTGCTGGCCAAGACGGTGCGGGTGACCGGCACGGGCGAGGGCTCGATCGCCGCGCCGCTGGAAGCGGTGGCCAAGGCCCATCCGGACATGTCGCTGGGCAGCTATCCGTTCTTCAGCCCGCCGGACATCTACGGCGCCAACCTCGTCCTGCGCGGTCGCGACGCCGCCGAGCTGGACGTGGCGGTCGCCGAACTGATCGCCGCCCTGACCGAGGCCGGGGCGCATAACATCGAGCTGCTGGCGGATCCGGCCTAGAAGGCGTCGGGGGAGCGCCTATTCCTCGCCGGCGATGGCCTTGGCCAGGTCCACCAGATGCTTGCGCATGCCCGTCGACGGGATCGCCAAATACGAGCGCGCCAGGTCCGGACCGCCAGGCTGCGACCAGAACGCGGCCATCTCGTTGGCCAGGTCGGCGGCGGTGGTGTCGGCCTCTTCGGGATCGTCCAGGCCTTCGAAGAAGAAGCCGATCGGCGTCTTCAGGAACATGGCCGTGGCGTGCAGCTTGCTGGCGCTGATCCGGTTGGACCCGCCCTCGTACTTCTGCACCTGCTGGAAGGTCAGGCCCAGGGCGTCGGCCAGCGACTGCTGGGAATAGCCGAGATCCTTGCGACGCATACGCAGGCGACGGCCGACGTGGATGTCGACGGGATCAGGGGTCTTGTCTTCAGCCATGCTCACAAACTCGGACGCGACGGTGGGGAGGAAATGACTCATCGAGTGGCGATACGCGAAAGCCTCCGCGATCTTGAGCGGAGTCGAGATCCCAAGAAACGTATAATCTATGCGGTTCGTCGTATTCACGCAGGGCGAGCAAGCCCTTCCGGCGTACGCCTTTCGGTCACATCGCGCGGCGCGGGTTCCTCGCCGGGGCCGCAACCGGCCAGAGGGCGGGATGGTTGGCGATGGTAGGGACGGTGGGACTCGAACCCACACGGATTGCTCCAACGGATTTTAAGTCCGATGTTAGCGTTGATTTTATTGAGGAAAAGCCGATTGTTCTAGAAGAGTGTGCTAATTGCGGCTTTTGCCAATGATAGTCGCGCGTTCAGCGCGGACTGTCCAGAGAAGGTAGTGATGAGTTCTCAGACCCGTCGAGGACACGCTCGACGGTGAGTCCTCCGCGGCGCTAAGATTCGTTGGACCGTCCAAATGAGCCGCTTTGACTCATCGCTGACGTTAGGAAGGTCTGCTAGCTGGTAGACTGGAGCCAACCATTCTGAACTTTACGAGGCTTTGGCTATCGCCGTCATATCGATCAACAGGTGTTTGAGCCGTATCGTGTGTGCGGAGGCTAGAAGTAGCGTACCTTCAAGAACGGCCATGGCCAGGGCGTGCGCCGACTGGACGGAAAGCCCTGCGCCGGCCCCATACGCCTTCTGGATACGGCTGTCGATCGCCTTGACTACGTCCTCGACTGGATGTGTCAGAACGTAACCCAGCATAAAGCCCCACTCGTGGCCCGCCGCATATTTGCCGCTCACGAAACGGTCTACGCCCTCGTCCACGTAGCTATTGTTGAGTGCGGAACTCCCTGCACCGACCCGCTTGCACTCAATGGCGACATACGCATCCTCATCGCCGAACTGGTGGAGGAACTGCAGCGTGATGTCGATCGCATCCGGCAGAGGACCCAGGGAGTCGGCCAAATCGATCTCTTTCCTCTGGCGCCGGTCGGTGGCGCCGTTGTCGGGAGCACGTCAACGCGCCATGCGTTCGGCGCCGTCCCGCGGCGCAGGTCACGCCGCAATCATGCTTTGGCTCAAATAGCTCAATCGTCGCCACCACCTAGCGCCCAACGCTCCACAGGGTGACGGGGCCGATAAGGCCCGAGGGCGAAAGTGGGCTGTCCTTGCTGATGCCCTTACCGAGCATCGCAAAGCCGCCGCCCTCGGCGGCGTTGGTGAAGGCCTGTTTGGTCGCGCCGGGCTGGCGATCGCCGATGAAGCGGTTGAGCCAGACATTTCCCACCTTGACCACCAGCTGATTGTCGCCGGGCTTGGCCGCTTCGGTGACGTCGATCTGGTAGGGCGCCTTCCAGAGGCCGCCCACGCGCTTGCCGTTGAGCCAGACTTCGGCGACGTCGCCAACCCGGCCCAGGTCAAGGGTCAGTCGCTGGCCGCCCTGGAGCCAGTTCGGATCAACCTTGATCGCGTGGCTGTAGGTCCCAATGCCCGAATAGTACTTGATGTCGGCGCTGGCGTTGTCAGTCCAGGAACCGAGGGCGGTCGTCTCGACCTTTGTCGGAGCGCCCTTGTTGGCTTCGAAGCTGAGCGACCAGGGCCCTGACACCGTCGCGACCTTTCGCTCGACTGGCTCGGCCACCGTGGCCGCCGGCGCGGTCGCCGGCTTGCGGAAGACCACGAAGACCGCGTCGTAAGGCGCCAGCTTCAGGGGCACGGTGGTGCGGCCGTTGTCGAACTGGTAGCCGGCGTCGCGGGCCACGCCGGTGTCGGCGCGCCAGATTTCCGGCGCCTTGCCGCTGGCGCGGAAGATCGCGTCGAGCGTCTCGGTCCGGTCGGTCTGGTTGGTGACGAAATAGAGTTCGGCGCCGTTGGCCAGGCGTCGGTGCGCGAACATCAGCTTGGTCTCCACGCTCGGCCGGGTATAGTCGAAGTCGGCCACGACCTTGAGGTCGGCCAGGACTTCGGCCGGGGTCTTACCCCAGTAGACCCGGCCCTTGCCGAAATCGGCGCGGGTGGCCATGCGGCCGTCGGTTTGGCCCCAGAGCTTGCGGGCCGCGGCCTGTACGGCCGCATCGTCCGACGCCAGGCTCGGCGAGCCCTGCGGCCGCGGTCCGACCAGAACGCCGCCGGCCTCGACCAGGGCGGTGAGCTTCTCGAGCAGCGGCAAGGTCATGCGATCGAGGGTGTCGGGCAGCACCAAGGCCGAATAGGCCGCCCCGCCTGGAAAGACGATCTTGCCGTCCTCGACCTTGGCCAGCCGCAAGAGCGCGTCGGCATTGACGTAGTCGTAGCCGTGGCCCTCGACCGGTCCAGGTTTGGCCGCTTCTCGATAGGGAACCCCCGACGGCGCGCCCTCACCATAGAAATAGAGCAGGTCGGCGACGGGCGCGCCCTGCTGGAGCATGAAGGAACTGCGGGAGAGATAATCGACCCAGGGCTTGGCCAGCGGTCCCCAGGCTTCGTTGCGGGTGAAGGTCTGGCCGAACGGACCGAGCGTCAGGCCGGGTTTTTCGACCGTATCGGGCTGGTGGGGCGAGGTGTGGATCACCAGGCGATTCACGCCCATGGCCATGTAGCGGTCGGCGATCCACTTCAAGGTCCAGGGGGTCCGGGTCCACAGGGGTTGGGACGAGGTGAAGGACTCGGCTGCCACCAGCGACTTGCCGTACACGTGCGCGGTCGAGGCGGTCTCGACGATATCGGCCGGGAACTCGTCGCTGCGCACGCCCTGGAACGCGGCCGCCTCGCCGCCGAACGGCATGTCCCAGAACTCGCCCATCGGAATGTCGGTCAGGCTCTTGGCGAGCATGCCGTCGGCCACTGTGGGCCAAGCCGCGCCGGTCGCCTCGCCGTAGTAGCCCAGCCCGTGTTCCTTGGCGTAGCGGGTGATGGTCCCGTAGTGGCTCTCGGCCAGCAGGTCGGCGAGGGTGCGACGGAAGTCCCAGAGGAAGGCGTCACTGACCTCGGCGCTGTCGACGACCCTGCCAGCCAGGACCGGCAGGAACGGCGTCATGTCATAACCGCGACGGGCCTTGAACTCCTTGGCCATCGCCTCAGTCCAGTTCTCGTCGCCCGCCTCCCAGCTGTCGGTGATGATGTATCTAAGGCCCTTGGCCCCGACCAGGTCATTCAGCGACTTGGCCACTGGGCCCAGATAGGCGTCCAGGTGGTCGCGCACGTGGGCGGGATTGAACTTGTCGACCTCCAGGCCGGTGGCTTCCGGCGTGGCAGGGTGGTTGACCTCGCCGGTCAGCGAGTAGCCGAGCCAGAGGATCGACCACTCGCCCTTCGGCGGCGTCCAGTCGAGCGTACCGTCGGGCCTGAGCTTGCTGGTCAGGTCGAGGATGTCCTTGGAGGCGATGGCCGCGCCCGGCGTGACCGCCGGCGTGCGCAGGGTCTCGTCCTCGGGAGCGACGCCGAAGCCGGCCTTGTCCTCGAAGTGATTGACCCGGGCTCCGGGCGTCAGGGCCAGTTCGGCGACCTTCACCGGGCCACGCGGCCAGGGGTTCTCGGTGGTAGCCGGCTGGTCGAAGATGACGCGGAAATGCGGCGCGGTCGTTTCGGGAAAGGCGAAGGTGCGCTGGGGCGCGGGATTGTGCCCGGCTCCGGTCAAGGCGGCGACCACCGTCCAAGCCTTGCCGTCGGCGCTCGCCTCCAGGCGACCGCCAGGACCGGTGTTGAAGCGATCGCCGACCGGACCGGCATAGGTGAGGGCGCGGATGATCTGGGGCTTGTCGAAATCGAAGCTGATGATGACCGGCGCGCCCGGCTTGGGATCGGTCAGGATCACCGACTGGTCGAGCTTGCCGTCGACGAGCAGGCTTGCCGCGCCCTCAACGCCCTGGGTCGAAATCCTTGGCGCCAGGGCGCTCAGCGGTATGTCCCCGGTCGGACGGCGATAGGCTAGCACCGAAATGGTGTCGAAATGTTCGGGGCCGACGAGCGGCTTACCGGTGAAGTCGACGTGGGGCGCGTCCTGGAAAGGCCCGGACTGACGCGGCGGCGAGGTCAGGGGTGCGGCCAGACGCTTGCCGCCCGTGACCTGGGTCTCGGCCCAGACGACCTTCTTCATGCCGGCCTCGGGCTTGACCCAAGGACCGCCGGTCTCGCTCCATCCCGGCGCGGCCGCCATGCCGAATTCCAGGTCCAGGCGATCGGCTTCGGCGGCGGCGAATTTCAGATGATCACGCCATTCGGGCGTCAGGGCGGCGATGCGGTGGTCGACGACCTTGGGCGCGCCGAGGTCGCCGTCGAACATCTGCATGCCCCCCAGGCCGACGCGTTTCATCCATTCAAGATCGGCGGTGATGCCGGCCTTGGACACGTTGCCTGAAAGCCAATGCCACCAGACGCGGGGCTTGGCCGATTCCGGCGGCGACTGGAACCCGGCCGCCAGCGGATCGGCGACGCCCTGAGCCAAGCCAAGGGCGGGCGCGCTTAGCGCGCTGGATGCCAGGAGCAGGGCGCAGGCGAAGCTGGCGCGGCGGCGCGGGGAGGGCTGGGTCATCGGGACGCTTTCGTCGAGGGCCAACGAGTCGGCGCTGAAGGCCCCACGGGATCTGGAGAAAAGCGATCCCTTTCGTCCCACCCCATGAGATTATTGTTTATAAGTTGATACTGTTCAGCGGGGCTCCCTTTGTCAAGTCTACGGCCGGTCTCCAGCGAGCCTTCAAAGAGATGGCGCGTAAATCCATTGGTTGATCAATTGGATGCGCCCGTCGGATTCGCCGTCACGGTGATCGATCCGGGGCGGCGACGCGGCGCACCTTGTAGGCGTTTTCCTCGACGTCGAACGCCACGCCGGTATTCTGGCAGTCGCGCATTCGGCGGTCCAGTCGCCGAACGCGTCGATGGCGGCCTGCATGAAGGACTGGGCGGTTTCGACTTGGGCGGCGGTGTCAGCGGCTGCGAGGCGCCGGTCACCGGCATTCAGCAGCCTCAATGTTTCTTACGCCGGCCCGCGTTTGCGGCTCGCGGTTGTTGAAGGGCCGGCGATATTGGCTTGGGCGGCACGCCATCCAAGATCGCGGCTGATGGCCTCGGCCGCCGCCTTCACGTCAGCCGTCAAGCGCTCCATGCGCGTGTCGTCCATGTACTGTCCGGCGCTCGACAGACTGATCGCCGCGACGATCTTGCTGCTGACGTCGCGAATGGGGGCGGCGACGCACCGGACCCTGTCTTCGTTCTCTTCCAGGTCGAAAGCCACGCCCGAGGCGCGATAATCCTTCATCCGCCCCAGCCATTCGGACAGCTCCACGGAGTAGCGGAATCCTTCGCGCTGCTCGGCTTCGTAGATGTCGCGCAGGCGCGCGGTCGGCTCGTCGAGCAACAGAGCCTTACCCAGGCCCGTCGACCGCAGCGGCTGACGCTCGCCGATCCGCGAGCTGATATCGACGCGCCGGCTGCCGGGGATCTTGTCCAGGTAGAGGACCTTGCCCCCCTCGAGTACGCCCAGATGGACGGTGTCGCCAGAGCCGCTCGACAGCAGCTCGAGGTGTTCGCGTGCGGCCTTGGTGACGTTCATCTGACGGCCGGCGATAAAGCCCAGCTCGAGCAGCTTGGGGCCGAGCGAATAGCCCACGCGCGGCGTGAAGCTCAGATAGCGGTGCTCGACCAGGGTGGAGGCCAGGCGATGCGTCGTGCTGCGGGTCAGGCCAAGCGTGGTCGCCAGATCTCCCAATTCGGCGTGCCCGCAACTGACCGCATGCAGCACCTCCAGGCCGCGCACGAGCGTGCGGCTGGCCGCGCCGCCTTTGGCTTCGTCGCCATCCGCCTCGATCACCGCTGGAGATTCCATCTTGCAGCTATCCTATTTAGGCGATGGGACGCTTTCAAGCGGCCGCGCCGACGTTCGGGAGGCTTCCGCGCGGGCGGAAACACGGGCGGAAACACCTTTAAACGCGCAGGCATAGTGGGGTTCGACGCAGCGCTCGGTTAATTTCTCGGTTTCATCCTATCGGCTGTGCGGTCGTCCCAAGCCGCGCCATCCCAATTATCGAGTGATCCGTAGCTTTCCTGGAGATCAACGCGCGCGTTTGTGGTTTGGGGGCGGGCTGCGCCGCCAGGGCGGCGGTCACTGATGGACGGCCTCTCGACCAGCGCGGGCCCGCCGTGGATCGGTCCGCCCGCCCTGTGCTTGGCGATGTTCGGCGGACTTATCCGCAACGGCGTGTGGTGCGCCGGCTTGATCGTCGCCGGCGGGAGGACCGGCCAGTGGCTCGGCAAGGCTGGCGACTCCGAGTTGAAGCCGCCGCTACCGGCCAACTGTTTGCTGTGCGCCCTGGTCGGCGCGGCGTGGCGCTCTTCTAATTCATTGGCGAGGGCCGGGTGCGCAAGCTTGGTCGCTCCAGTTAGGCCCTCCACAGTCCGCCCGAAAATCCCATTTATTGAGATGGCGCCTCATCTTTAGCTCTCCGGCTGTGCATGAGGAGGGCTCATCGCTTCGGACAATGCGGCCTCAAACTGGAGAGAAGTTGCAGATCTGCAACGCACAAAAATATCACTTGTTGGGCCTGCTTGCCAAAAAATGGGATTACGATAACGTTGTCGTAACCGGAGGTTCAGCCGGTCGGGGAGGGCGCGCGCCGCTCTGCATCTCCGAAAAAAACAAATCGGGCGCTTTTCGCCCGAACAATGGGAGCAACGTCCATGTCGTCGTCATTCGTTCGCGCAACTCTGCGTAACCGCCTGCTCGCCGGCTCGGCGGTCCTGGCTGGCGCGCTGGCGTTAAGCGCTCAGGCTCAGGCGCAGACTCAGACGACGTCTCAGGACGAGTCGGTCGCGGTCGAGGAAGTCGTCGTCACCGGCAGCTCGATCCGCGGCGTCGCGCCGGTCGGCTCGCCGTTGAGCGCAGTGACCCGAGAAGACATCAAGCAGGTGCCGGCCACCAACGCCACCGAACTGTTGCGCTCGACGCCTACGGTCAGCAACTTCAACGCCACGGGCGGCAACCGCGGCGCCAATCAGGCCAACATCGTCGATCAGCCCACGATCCACGGTATTGGTGCGGGCAATGGCGGCGGCGGCCTGACCCTGGTGCTGTTCAACGGTCACCGTCTGCCGGGCGCGGGTATCAATCAGAGCGCGCCCGACCCCAGCTCCATCCCCCCTGGCGCTATCGAACGCGTGGAAGTGGTCGCCGACGGCGCCTCGTCGGTCTACGGCTCGGACGCCGTCGCCGGCGTCATCAACTTCATCACCCGCAAGAACTTCAACGGCGCGGAGACCTCGGCCAACTACGGGGTCGCCGACGGCTACACAAGCAAGAGCTTTAACCAGCTGTTCGGCAAGACCTGGGACGGTGGCTCGCTGCTGGTCGACTATGCTTATTCGGCCAACAGTCACTTGAGTGGTCTTGAACGCAGCTACATCACCGACAATCAGGTCTCCATCGGCGGGACGGATAACCGCTCGACGACCTGCGCGCCCGCCAACGTCACGGTCGGCGGTGCGACCTACGCCCTGTCGGGCGCGGGCGCGATAGCCGGCCCTCCCAACAAGTGTGAGAGCAACCAGGCCAGCGATCTCTATCCCAAGCAGCATCGCCACCAGGGCCTGATCTCGGTAACCCAGGATTTGAGCGACAGGCTTTCGGTCTATGGCTCGGCCCTGTATTCGCGTCGCGAGGTCTATACCGACGTCGGCGTCAACAGCCGCGACAACTCCAAAGCTGGCCTGGCGGTCACGGTCACCCAAGGCCCGGCCTACAACTACGTCACCGGCAACCTGGGCGTTCCGGCCGGTGCGCATACCGTGACCTACAATCCCGTCGGCGACTTTGGCGACACCTTCACCAATCGCACGCAGACCCGGACGGTCTCTAGCCTGCTGGGCGCTGAGTACAAGCTTGGCGGCGACTGGGTGGCCTCGGCCGAGATTAACCACGGCTTCGAGCGCGACATCGTGCGCCAGTACGGCATCAATCAGAGCCTGGTGACGAGCTCGGCGGCCAACGGTTCGCTCAATCCCTATGGCGTCGGCCCCGCGACCAGCCAGGCCCTGCTGCGCCAGGTCGGCGACTATGAGAGCCGCTACTCGGTCCGCCAGACGCTGCTCGAGGGACTGGCAAAGGTCCAGGGCACGCTGTTCGACCTGCCAGCCGGCGGGGTGAAGGGCGCCTTCGGCGTCACCCGCCGCCAGGAGACTTTCGCGGCCACTTATCGCGAAGGGCCCCAGGCCGGCGCGTCGGTCACCGCGCCGGTCTCGGTCCGTGGCGAGCGCAACGTGACCTCGGTCTACGGCGAGGTGTTCGTTCCGGTGATCGGCGAGGCTCAGAACTTCGCTCTGGCCCGCAGCATCGATGTGTCGCTATCGCTGCGCTATGACGACTTCGACGACGTCGGCTCGACCACCAACCCGAAGATCGGCGTCAACTGGGAGCTGTTTCACGGCTTTAAGCTGCGCGGCAGCTACGGCACCTCGTTCCATGCGCCCAGCATGGCCGACTCCTCGACGGCGATCGACACCCGCGCGATCCGCTTTGCCGACTTCACCGGCAGCACGACCCCGGGCGCTTATTCGATCATCCTGGCCGGCGGCAACACGCTGAAGCCCGAAACGGCGGACACCTACTCGCTGGGCTTCGACTTCAAGCCCGACGCCTTGCCGGGCCTGTCGACCAGCCTCGGCTTCTTCAAGATCGACTACAAGAACGTCATCACCTTCCCCGGCTTCAACGTCGTCACCGAGCCGAACAATCCGCTCTATGACCGCTATCGGATCTACAACCCGACGGCGGCCCAGGTGACCACGGCCGTGGGTTCGATGCGTCACGATGGCCTGGTCTATCCGGACGTGACGGCCCTGCCGACGGCGGTCTACGACCTGCGGCGCCAGAACTTCGCGACCCAGAATATCGAAGGCCTCGACTACGACGTGCGCTATCGCGTGACCACCGACGTCGGCAATCTGGGTTTCGGGGTCGGCGGCACGCGCCTGACCAAGTTCCGCCAGACCATCAATGGCGACACCCGCACCAGCTCGCGTCTGGACACCAACTACGCGGTCAAGTGGCTGGGGCGCGGCAATGCCAGCTGGAGCCACGGAGCGTGGACGGCCGTGCTGTTCGGCAACTACACCGGCAGCTACGTCAATACCTCGACCAACAAGCGGATCAAGGCCTTCAAGACCGTCGATCTGCACCTGGGCTATGCGCCGGAAGGCGAGGGGCTGTTGTCGGGCATCGAGCTCTCGCTCGACGTGTCGAACCTGACCGATCAAGATCCGCCGACCTTCGCCGACACCAATGCCAGCAATATCGACTTCACCCGATCCAACCCGATCGGGCGGATGTGGACGGTCGGCCTGCGCAAGCGCTGGTAGGACTTTCCATAAAGCCAACGTCACACCTCCCGACGTAAAGCTTCCTGCTGCTAGGCCTCCGGCGAATAAACGCCGGGGGCCGCTTTTTTCGGAGATGGGGAGGGCAAGCATCGGCGCGGGGCATCGCGCCCTCTACCTCTCACTGTCTTGCTTAATGCGACCATAAAGGCGCAGGGCGATGGCGTGCTTGTCGCGCTAGACGCAAAGCGCTGAACAGCCGGCGACGGGGCGGAAGGCGCTAGCACCTGTCGTGAGCCAACGTCGCCTTTCTGGAGGTACGCCAACGTCAGCAACTGGCGCTGCCCAGTCGGAGATGCAGACCTTGGGATCGGCCGTGAAGGGGTGGGTTGGGGACGTTCGCTACGGATCGACCCTATCGCTGCTGCGCCAGAAACGGACCTCGGAGCCTAAGCGTCCGGATGTTCGGTCAACGCGCGGCCCTGCCGGTTTTTGACCAATAAATGCCCTTCCGGTTAGGTATCAGCCTCTGACGCGTCTCTAGATGTTCGTGGCCGACTGCGTGGCGTAGCTGTCGCCAAAAGCTCTTCAATTCTGAGGCGCTCTTCGGTGCTCAAGTCGAATTCAAGGAGCGCCATCATCGCGAGCCGTCGAGCTTCGCGGGCCGTCCTCGCCGGAAATATTTCACTGCCCGAGTTATGGAATGCCGCCCAACTCCAACCATGCCCACGGTCGGAACTCTGGACTGACTTGCACCGCTCCACGTGGGCGTACGTCCCTGCCGTCCAGGGATGGGTGAAGACTTCCTCAATAACGGCCGCCTGAATGCCGGGACGAACCCAGAACACCTGGTTGCCGGAATGTGTGTTGAGCCATTTTAGAAGCGGTGCCGGTTTAGATCGACGGTACCTCCTTTGATAAGGTGCCGCTGGCGGAAGCAGTTCGACGGCTTGCTTTACGGCTTCGAGGTCGGGTGAGCGAAAGGCCTCCTGATTGGCAAGAACGGCGATCATTTCATCATACTTAGACGCCAGATCGCGGCGACGCCGAACTCGACGCTGTATTTTCATTACGTCTTCTGGAAGCTGGTCATCGTAGCGAAGTGCAACCAGGCCGTCCCCTGACACGAAGAGGTTCGAACCGTCGAACTCCCGCGTCCTATATGGAGTCAGTATTTGTTCCAGCGCCGACCGCGAGAGGATGACTCGTGCGGTCTTTGCGATCTTCGACTCCGCCTCATACGCGTCGAGGAAGGCCGGTCCGATGACTTCCGCACCATCGATATAGATGTCGCCGACAGCGACCGCACCACGTACAGCGAAGCCGTAGGTCACTGCTCGATACATGATTTCGAGACAGGCCGACTCGACGGAGCTGAGCGCGGTGAAGAACGTATCAGGCATCGTACGATCCCACGTCGCAGCGACGACGAAGCTATCAGATATCGAAACAACGTAGGGCGCGGATACGAAGTGATAGAGCCCGATCTCAGGCTCATCTGGATAGCGGTGAAATGACGAGTTGATGCCCGTGGTTCGAACTGCCCTCGTCTTCAGATCCATGATTAACTTAATGGGCGAGAAGGTTCGTTGCCACTTTTCTCGGACGTAAGCAGAGAAACCTAACAGGTCGAGGAAAGCGATTATCGCTTGGCCTTCGAAGGGATCCTTTCCCAAAGGAATGGTGACGTCACTTTTATCCGGGAGCGGTATCCCTTGATAGCTGTACTTCATTCCGCGCTCCCCGCCGCCCTCACGAGCTAAACTCAACGGTCGGACGTATTCAATCGCTGTTTGCCAGCTCTGCCCGTTCGCCTGGGAAGCCGAACGTCTGAACAGGGTCGATTGTGTTGAAAAAGGCCGTTGAGGCGGCGCCTGTGGCCTGATTCACTCCTGTTGAAGCAGGAGATCGCGGGCATGATGGGCGAGCGTCGGATCGAGCAACCGGCTCTGTTCTACGAGTTCTCGCTCGATGGACACGTGCCCCAGGATCACCTGCTGCGGGCCATCGATCGGTTCGTCGATCTGGATGGCGTGCGGGGCCATTTGGCGCCGTTTTACAGCGCGATCGGCAGGCCCTCGATCGATCCGGAGCTGATGATCCGGATGCTGCTGATCGGCTACTGCATGGGCGTGCGCTCCGAGCGCCGGCTATGCGAGGAAGTCCACCTCAACCTGGCCTATCGCTGGTTCTGCCGTCTTGGCCTGGATGGCGACGTTCCCGATCACTCCACTTTTTCCAAGAACCGCCACGGCCGCTTCCGCGACAGCGACCTGCTGCGCGAGCTGTTCGAGAGTGTGGTGCGTCGCTGCATGGCCGAGGGGCTGGTCGGTGGCAAGGGCTTCGCTGTCGACGCCAGCATCATCCGCGCCGACGCCAGCCGGCACAGGACCGCCGTCGACGGCGCCGCGGGCTTGCCGGCCGAGGCCGCCGGGCGGGCCGTCGAGGAGTATCTGGCGGTCCTGGACGACGCGGCCTTCGGCGCGGCCACGCCCGTCATCCCCAAGTACATCTCACTGTCGGACCCGGCTTCGCGATGGACCGCCGCCCAGGCCGGGCCGGCCAGCTTCGCCTACTGCACCAACTACCTTATCGACCTGGACCACGCGGTGATCGTCGATGTCGAACCCTCGACGGCGGTGCGTCAGGGCGAGCTGGCCGCCTGTCGCACCATGATCGAGCGCGCCAACGATCGGCTGGGCCTCTACCCAGAGCGCCTGGCCGCCGACACCGCCTATGGCACGGCCGAGATGCTCGACTGGCTGGTCCATGGCCAAGGCATCGAGCCTCACATCCCCGTCTTCGACAAATCCCAGCGCGACGATGGGACCTTCTCCCGCGCCGACTTCAGCTTCGACCACCAGGCAAACGCCTACACCTGTCCGGGCGGCAAGCTCCTCCGGTCCAGCCGAAGGGCCTTCAAGGTCCCTCGCAACAACGCTCCGGCCGACGACACCATCCGATATCGCGCCAGCACCCACGACTGCCAGCCATGCCCGCTCAAGGCCGTCTGCTGCCCAAAACTGCCCTATCGGAAAGTGACCCGCTCGATCCACGAGGGCGCCAGGGACCTGGCCCGCGATATCGCCAAGACCGACGCCTACATCACCTCCCGGCGCGAACGGAAAAAGGTCGAGATGCTCTTCGCCCACCTCAAGCGCATCGTCGGGCTCGACCGCCTGCGCTTAAGAGGTCCCAACGGCGCCAGAGACGAGTTCCTCCTCGCCGCCACCGCCCAAAACCTCCGCAAACTCGCCAAACTCGTCCAGCAGCAGCCTCAGGCCTCACCGGCCTGAGCGACCGGCTCGTCTGACCTTCCTGCCTCCTCTGACGCCTCAGACCCTCGCAGCGATTAGGCTGCTGCGGCCGGAGCTCTGTAGGACCCGCCGTGCGCCATCAGCGCCCAGACGATCCTCGTGATCTTGTTGGCTAGAGCGACGGTGACCAGCATGCGTGGCTTTCGCGACAGCATGCCAGCCAGCCATGGGCTGGCCTGAGACGGGTCCTTCGCCGCGACCTTTGCTGCTGAGCTCGCTCCCAGGATCAGAAGCCGCCGCAAGTTGCGGTCGCCCATCTTCGAGATCCGGCCGAGCCGCTCCTTGCCGCCGCTCGAGTTCTGCCGGGGTGTGAGGCCGACCCAAGCGGCGAAGTTTCGACCACGCCGGAAGGTGCTGGCCGGTGGCGCAAGCGCCACGAGCGCTGTGGCGACAATCGGCCCCACGCCCGGGACGGTCATCAACCGCCTGGCGACCGGATCGGCCTTCGCTCGGGCTTTAATCTCCCGATCGAGCATCGTGATCTTCGCCTGCAGCGCCTGGATGCACTCGGCGATGATCGCAAGGATTGGTCGGGCCTGAGCCGGCAGATCGGTCTCTGGGTCGACGGCCAGCGCGATGAGCCGCCCGACCTGGCCAACGCCCTGGGACACGACGAAGCCGAACTCGGCCAAGTGACCGCGCAAGGCGTTGCTCAGCTGCGTGCGCTGGCGCACCAGCAGGTCCCGGGTGCGGAAGATGATGGCCGCGCCCTGCGCTTCCGCTGTCTTCGGCGCGACGAACCGCATCGTCGGCCGCTGCGCCGCTTCGATGATGGCCTCGGCATCAGCCACGTCGTTCTTCTGCCGCTTCACGAACGGCTTCACGTATCGCGGCTGAATGAGCCGGACCTCATGGCCGAGCGCCATAAACTCCCGCGCCCAATGGTGCGCACCTGAGCACGCCTCCATCGCCACCAAGCACCTCGGCTGGCTGGCGAAGAAGCGCAGCACCTGATCGCGCCTGAGCTTCTTGCGGAACACGACCTCACCAGCCGCGTCGGCGCCATGCGCCTGAAAAACGCTCTTCGCCAGATCCAGCCCAATCGTCGTAACCTCGCCCACGGACGCCTCCTTCAAGTGGTGCTTCAACACCTCCACTCTGGCACTTCGATGCCGTCAGGGGGGCGTCCACCCCATCGCAACTGGCGTCACCCGGCCATAGCCACAGACCTTCGGATCGGCCGAGCAGGACGAGCCCGCCGCCATTCCCCCTAAAGTTCCGATCAAAAATAATCTCGCTTCGATTGCAACCAAACGCTGCCATAAGCACTACCGGAAGCTGAGGCGGCGCTCACTGCACCTGAGCGCGGCATGTGGGGCGGGCGATGATGGGCTGGCGTTCCGGATGTGTTTCTCTTGGCGTCCTGTGCCTGGCCGCGATGCCGGCCGCAGCCGACACCTTCACTTACGATCTCCTCGGCCGGGTCCGCACCCAGCTGTCGGCTGACGGCAAGCTGACCACCTACAGCTATGACGCGGCGGGCAATCGCACCAGTGTCGTAACCACGGCGACGGCCGCGAACCGTCCGCCGGTCGCCGTCAATGACGCGGCCGGTCTCAACGAGGGTGTGGCGTCCCTGACCTTCGACCCCCGACTGAACGACAGCGACCCGGATGGCCAACCGATCACGATCGTCGGAAACGGCGTGGCGCAGTTCGGAACGGTGAGCCGCACGACCACCACGCTCACCTATACCCCCAGCGCCGGCACGCGCCGCTTCAGCGCCCAGGACAGCTTCACCTATACGATCCAGGACAGCGCCGGAGCCCGCGCCAGCGCCGTGGTGACCATCGATCTCGTCAACCTGGCGCCGGTCGCCGTCACCGACACCATTTCCGTGGCTCGCAATCTCGGCGACGCCGCGCCTTACGTTTTCGATCCGCGCGCCAACGACAGCGATCCGGGCGGTGACACCTTCACGATTACCGCCGTCTCGGCGCCGGCGCATGGGACGGCCTGGCGCACGCCGGCCAGCGTCTCCTACACCCCGACGGCGCTCTATACTGGCCCTGACAGCTTCACCTACTCGATCCGGGACGTCGAGGGCGCAAGCGCGATCGGGACGGTCAACGTCAATGTCTTCGCCCCGGCCAATACCGCGCCGACGGCCAACGACGACTATTTCACCATCGACCCGCCGCTCACCGCGCCGCAGGAATGGGATCCGCGCGCCGGCGACACTGATCCCGACGGCGATCCGCTGCTGATCACGGCGGTGACGCAGGGCGGGCACGGGACGGTCGTCATCCTCTATGGCGGCCAGGCGGTGCGCTACACGGCCACCACGGTCGGGCCAAACGACACCTTCACCTACACGATCAGCGACGGCCAGGGCCACACCGCCACGGCCACGGTCCATGTCACCTTCAATGTCGGGTGAATCGATGACGCGCTTAGTGCCCCGCCTCGCCGTCGCGCTCGCGGCCTTCGTCGCCCTGGCCGGCCCGGCCGCGGCCCAGACCCTGCCATCAATGAAGTTCAAGCGCGGGGCGCTGGTCGCGCCCGCCTCGGCCCTGACCTTCTACGGCGCCGGCGGCCACACCAATGGCCTGCCTGAAGCAGCGTTCGCGGGCCGTCCGCCGGAGATCGTCGAGGCCGCCCGGGCCTTGAAGAACGATCCGGACCTGATGTTTCAGTTCGTCCGCGATCACGTGCGCACCGAATTCGCGTTCGGGACGCGCAAGGGCGCCCTGGGGGCGCTGATCGACCGATCCGGCACGCCGTTCGACCAAGCCGTGCTGCTGGTCGAGCTGGCGCGGCAGGGCGGGCTGCAAGCCCGCTACCGGATCGGCCAGATCGAGATGCCGCTGACCGCCTTCCAGGCCTGGAGCGAGGTTGGCGATCTAACCGCCGCCTGCCGCATGCTGGCCGACGCCGGCATCCCCGGTGAGTGTCTCACGGTCTCGGGAACCCCGACCGTGCGGCTACTGCACGCCTGGACCGAAATCCAGATCTCGGGAACCTGGTATGTCTTCGACCCCAGCCTGAAGGGATTTTCGCCGGTCGCGCCGCGCAACGTCCAGACGGGCGCGGGCCTGGTCAGCGGCGCGGCCGCCACCCAGCTTGAAAGCGGCGCCGACGCGCCAGGGTCCTCCCCCGCGCCTTATATCCGCAATCTCAACACGTCCGCGCTCGACAGCTACCTGAAGGCGCGCGGCGGCGCTCTCCTGACCGACGTCGTCCAGAACGCCCCGGCCGCCGACACCGAGGAGGTGACGGGACGGCCGAAGATCGCCCAGGTCTACAAGCCCGCCGGCGGCTGGCGACTGACTGCGCCCCAGGGCTACACGGTCGTGGGCACGGCCCTGACGATCACCGGCGACCTGCCCAACAGCTATCGCACCACGCTCCGCGTCGAGGTGATCAACGCCTTCCTGCAGACTGCGGCGGTGATCGACCGCACGCTCTACAGCGACGAGATCTATGGCCGGCGGCTGGAACTCGACAGCGACTTCGACCGCGACCACATCACCAGCCCCCAGGCCTACTATAATCGCAGCCTGCGGCTCCAACTCGACGGCGTGCCGCTGGTCACCTACACCAACAACTGCACGGGGCCCTCGTCGTCCTGCGTGCCGGGCGTCGCCGGCGATGTCCGCCTGACCGTCGATCACCCCTACCACGCGGCCAACGACACCTATGGCGACGACACGGTCACCAAGTCGGTGTCCCTGGCCCTGCCGGTGGCGCTGCTCCACGGCTACGGCGAGGTCTCGCCGGCCATGGCCGCCAAGTGGGGCGGCGAGCGGGCCGAGGACAAGGCGCTGCCACTGCGCGTGGCCGGCAACTACGCCTGCGATCCGAGCTACAAGTGCAATCCGGAGTTCGAGCAGCGGGCAGGGGACTTCG
Source organism: Caulobacter sp. GW821-FHT05F04 (assembly GCF_059419665.1). NCBI lineage: Bacteria > Pseudomonadati > Pseudomonadota > Alphaproteobacteria > Caulobacterales > Caulobacteraceae > Caulobacter > Caulobacter sp. GW821-FHT05F04. The sequence goes on along the minus strand of NZ_JBWKSF010000008.1, from coordinate 119,769 downwards.
CCCGCGAGAAGATGGCCGCCAACTGGCTGGCCCAGTTCTCGCGCATGTTCGAGCTGCAGACCCGGATCAGCGGCACGGTCGGCCAGCACCACCACTCGATCGGCGTCGTCGCCGCCCGCTACAATCTCGACTCCACCTCGCCCCAACCGCTGGCCCAGCCTCCGGTCTACGACTACGTCGTCAGCGACCAGTATACCGCGCTCGACATCGACACCGCCGTCAGCCTCAGCAGCAAGACCAACGATGCGGCCAAGGTGCGGGCGGTGTCGCGGGCCGTGGCGCTGTCGGCTGCGGTGCTGGAAGGGTCGGTCGTCGAACAGGCCCAGGATCTCCCTGACGGGACCTCCACGGCGTCGCGCTTCGCCTGGGCCAATCGCCCTGACGAAGATCCGTGCAACGCCGGCCCGCGCCGTTTCTACAACTATGTCGGCGTGTCCAACCTCGTGCCGCTTACCGTGGCCGAGGGCAGCGAAAATGGCTGCACCAACGCCCTGCCGACGGTCTCGGCCACCCAAGTCGGGCTTTGGCAAGGACGGCTCGAGCAGGCCATCGGCCGCTTCCAGACCCAGTCGTTCAATCAGATCGTCTCCTCGGCCGAGTCCTTCCTCGGCCCCGGCTGGCGGGTCGGACCAGAGGGCGCGCCGACTTGCGGCGGCGGCGTCTGTGGTTCTGGCGCCTACCAGCCCACCCGCCAGCGCGGCGGGGCGATCATCGGCACCAAGACCGACGCCAACGGCGACATTCTGGAGATCGCCCACGTCGTCACCGACAGCGAGAGCCTGACCAAGGGCGGCGGCGGCAAGTCTCCCGCCCAGCAGGCCAACTACGATCCGGCCAAGGCCGCCGACATCCTCAAGGACCGCTTCGTTGATCGCTCCAGCGTCCTGGGCGTCGACCTGAAGACCGGCGCGCCCGGTTACACGACCCCCGTGCTCAACTCGGTCGGGTCGGGCGAACTGCCCTACAAGCTCGACTTCCAACTCACCTACAAGGCCGGCGTCGCCTGCGGCTCGACCTATAACTTCGGCCCGTGCTTTGGGCCGCGCATGGGCGGCTGGGTCAGCAACTGGGCGCTGAACTTCAGCCTGTCGGGCGCGGGCCTGGAGGCCATGGGCCAGACCACGCCGCGCGGCGCGGCCGGAACCCTGGCCGCCTTCTGGGTCATGCAGGACATCTATGCCGACACCAGCCGCAGCGAGTTGCAGCGCGACGTCTACGCGGCCCTGGTCGGCGACTGGTGGCGTCGGCAGATGGTCCGCAACGTGGCGACCCTGACCCAAGGCGCCAGCGGCCGCCAGCATGTGCTGCAGGTCGACGGGTCCTGGTTCTCCACCGACCGCGCCGCCGCGCGTCTCGTGCAGACCACGCCGTCTGACACCACGCCGGTCAAGGTCCGCGACATGTGCGAGGGTCAGTCGATCTCGACCCGCCGATGGCAGACGACCGGTGTCAATTTCCAGCTGCGCAACCCGCAGGGCGACGCGATCGATGTCGTGCCGTGGACCGCGACCTATGGCGCCAACCCCTGCAACGTCACCTACGGTTTCAGGATCACCCAGTGGGCTTGGCCATCGGGCCAGCGGCTTGACTTCAGCCACAACGCCTTTGGCGATGTGACCAGCCTGACGACGACCCTGGGCCGATCGGTCGCCTTGCCGGAAAGCCAGTTCACCGTGCTGGGACGCAGCGCCGGCCTCGACTACGCCAATCCTCGGTTCTTCAACGCCGCCGGTGAACTGACGCGCTACGAAGAGGTCGCCCCGACGGCGCGCTTGGCGACCCAGCGGCCGATCCCGTATCCGCGCCTGTCGCGGATCTACGCCCCGGTCAAGGACGCCGCCGGCCTGGTCACGGCCGGCGCGGATCTCGGCTATGTCTATGACAGCGTCGGCAAGGTCTCCGAAGCCTGGGACGCCACGGCCCTGCAGTGGGTCGGCACGCGCGATCCCCACCGTTTCCTGATCCTGGACGGTGCGCGCGGCGAGCGGGTCGATCCGACCGGCGGCCGCTACAAGGTCGACTACGATCCCGACGGCGATCCGGTGCGGGTGCTCGACGAACTCGATCGCCAGACCCTGGCGACGTTCGACGGGCGCCATCGCCTGACCGAGCGCACCTTCCCCGAAGGTGACAAGGAGCAGTTCGCCTACGACGACAGCGACAACACCACGAGCCTCGTGCGCCTGGCCAAGCCCGGATCTCCGGCCCCGACCAGTCTGGCGGTGAGCGCGACCTGGGATCCGACCTGGAACAAGATCGCCACGATCACGGACACGGCCGGCCGGCTGACGAAATTTCTCTACTACGACGCCAGCTTCGGCGCGGCCGTCGGGCAGCTGCAGTTCGTGGTGCGGCCCGCCGCGGCGAGCGGCGGCACCCAGCCGGTCTATGCCTACGAGTACGACGGCCGCGGCCTGCTGAGCAAAACCTACGATCCGACCGGGCGGATCACGCTGTTCAGCAGCGACACGGCTGGCAATCGCACGACCATGACCCGCGGCGCCGCCGCCGTCGGATCAACGCCGGCTGACAACCTCGTCACCAACTACAGCTACAACAGCTTCGGTGATTTGATCGCCGAGATCGACCCGCGCAACAACGCCACCACTTACGAATATGACGCCATGCGGCGCAAGACGCTGCAGTTCCGGCGCGAGGGTGGGGCGACCGGCACGGTACGGGCGATGAGCACCTGGTGGTACGACGCCCATGGCTCGCCGACCCACGAGTATCGGGCCACCGGCATCACCAGCAACTGGGCCAATGGCTGGCAGCTCTGGGAGACGCGCTACACCCCGACCGGCAAGGTTCGCGAGACGGTCGACCCCAGCAACGATGTCGCCCGCAATGTCTATGACGGCATGGACCGGCTGGTGCGCACCATCGACGGCGCCGCCAAGACCACCCAGAACGACTACGACGCCGCCGGTCAACTCGTCAGCGTCCGCACCGGCGTCGGCACGCCCGAAGAGGTCACCGACGCCACCTTCGGCTACACGCTCAACGGCCAGCGCGCCTTCGTGCGCGACGCCCGTAACAACCAGACCAACTACACCTATACCGGCTATGACGAGCTGCTACGCAGCACCTTCCCGGACAACAGTTACGAGGAACTACGCTACGACCAAGCGCGCAACGTCGATCGCAAGCGCACCCGCGAAAACCTCTACATCGAGTGGGGCTACGACGACCTCGATCGCCGGATCAGCGAGCGGGGCATCGCCGCCGACGGCGTCACGCCCACGCCGAACATCGAATGGTTCCGGCTGCCGACCTCGACCTACCAGTACGATCTGGCCGGCCGCCTGACCCAGCACGCCAATCCGTCCATGACCCGAACGCTGGACTACGACGCCACCGGCCGGGTCTGGCATCAATATCAGAGCAATGGCGGCGGCTATTTCGTCCATCTGTGGGACGGAGCCGACAACCTCTACGGCCTCTATTTCCCCGACACCACGGCGGTCAGCTACAGCTACGACGCGCTCAATCGCATGATCGGCGCGGGCACGGCCGGCGGCACGGCGCTGATCAACTACGACGCTCTGTCGCGGCGCACCGACGTTACCTTCGCGGACGGCTCCACGCAGACCTACGCCTATGAGCCCGACGATGATCTGTCGTCGATCACCCACGACTTCGCCGGCACGGCCGACGACGTCACATACGGCTACAGCTACGACGGCGCCGGACGGGAAGTGTCCTCGACGATCTCGAACCCGGCCTATCGCTACACGCCGCCGGTCCTGACCCAGGCCTACGGCAGCGCGAACAACCTCAACCAGTACCCGACGATCGACGGGCGCACGGTGACCCTCCGCGGCGACGGCTTGACCGCCGGCGACGGCATCAACTGGTTCTCGTACAACGAACTAGGGATGCTACGCCGATCCTGGAGCCAGGACTTCAGCGTCTACACCATCTACGACGTCGACGCCCTGGGCCAGCGGGTATATGCGCGCTACTTCGCGCCCGGCGCGCTCGATCCTGGCCTAATGCTGCTGGCCCCGGCGCACCGGCAGGAAGTGGCGGCCGAGCGCATCGATCTCGAAAGCGCCTCGACCGGACAGATGGTCGCGCAAGGCTGGCGAAACCACGCCCTTGGGCCCAACCCCGACGAGCGCCTGATCACGGTCGAGGGCGGCGTGCCGCGCTATCCTCATACCGACCGCCACGGCTCAACGATCGCGCTGTCGCAGGGCGGCTCACCGATCGCCAAGTTCGCCTACGACGCCTATGGCCGGACGACCGCCTCAACGACCTGGGGGACCGGCGCCAGCGCCTATGTCTGGCGCTACACAGGCCAGTTCCAGGATCCCTTCACGGGTCACCTACACTATAAGGCGCGCGACTATGCCGCTGCCTATGGCCGCTTCCTGCAAACAGATCCGACCGGATACGACGATGGCTTGAACTTGTTTGCGTACGTGGGCAACGACCCAGTCAATCGGGGGGATCCTACGGGGCTGGCCGCAGCGAACACCTGTTCGCGTGTCGGCGGGTCGTCGTGCTCGGGCAGCTATGAGACCGCTGGCGATATTTCGGCTCCTTTGCCGACGATCACGGATGCTAGCGGAAGGACCCATGTCGCAACCGCTCCAAGCCCCTCTGCGCCGGAGGCAAATTATCCCGGGAAGGGGGCGGTCGATTGGGGTGTGAGTGCTGCCGAGGAGCTTGGTGGGGCCTTCCTGGAAGGAGGGCTTGGTCCGGAAGGGCTTTGGGCCAGCAAGATCCTTAGTACTGGCGCCAAAGTAGCAGGTGCAGCGGAGTCGACCGCTCCGCTCGTTACCGCAAATCGGATCGCGGGAAATGCTGCCCGAGATGCTCTAGCCCTTGGCTTGAGAGCCGAGGGGCGCACGGCGGCCACCGAAGTTTATAAGTGGACACCCTTTGGAAAGCGCTTCATCGACATCGAGGTTAGCCTAGGTGGTAAAGTTCTGGGCGGCATCGAGGTAAAGGTTGGCGGCTCTCGCTATCTGCCTGCGCAGCGCGCTAAAGATGCATGGCTGCGGATAGTCGAGGGCTACAGAGTTAACGTTGTTAGGACTCCCAGATGACAAAAGCTGGTGTGGATGCTAAATTTCAATCGGTGATGATGTTGGTTGGCGAAGCATTGTTGGCATTTGGATATAGAAAATCCGGCGCTATTCTTAGGAAAATTGCCGGCAGTAATGCCGCTATTATCGAATTTCAGAAAAGTAGAGATTCCTCTAGGGAAGTCGTTCAGTTCACAATCAATCTAGCGATCGTCTGCGGCAAATTGCTTGATCCAGACCGAGCGAGCCTGGGTAAAGCAAAGGCCATGGAGGGGCATTTCCGGATGAGAATCGGAGAGGCGCTTCCTGGAAACGAAGACCTTTGGTGGAATATCGCCGCTGATAGCAATGCCGAGGCGTTGGCGCACGAGATTTCGCGCACACTAATTGAACGCGCCGTCCCGCTCCTTGCTTCTTTTGAGGATACCCGTGAACTCCTTGCTCTATGGAAGTCCGGCTCATCTCCTGGACTTACCGACGTTCAGCGAGCGCGATATATCTCTGAATTGCAAGCAGTTCTCTAGAGGGTCAATATTCGCAGGCGAGTTCGCTAACCTACAGATTGTTGTCGTTGGGTCCGCAACTGATGCTGTGGGCGGCGCTCCACCACTGGCAGGAGCATAGCTCCTGTCCAAGAGGAGGAGGGCAATGGGACAGGTGGTTACGATAGGCTTGGATCTGGCGAAGTCGGTGTTTGCGATCAAACTGGTCGCGATCACGATAAGGGCGTGACCGATCGGCGTAGGCATCTATTGCAATGACCGACAATGGCCTGCGAAAGATCGCCGCTCGGTGCGACCTCGCGACACTTGGCCCCTAGCGCTCTTGGATCGAGGGGCGCAATCACGTGTCAGGGTCCAGCTTCATCTCAACGGCCGGCGACGATATCGAGGTGGCCGGAGCGACCTTGGCCGATCAAGATTTCATGGCGGCTTCCCGCTAGGAGATTCCCGGGCTGTTGGCGCGCTCGGCTCATGAATGTCGTGTTCTTGGAGATGCGCCAACGGCAGCTTCTCTAATCGGGCATTGGGGTCAAGCTCATTGATCTGATGGGCCGGGGTCGTTCACGCGGGTCACGCTTCTCTTCGCAGTCCGATGGCTCCTTGCGAGCGGAGCCGCTGCACGCATGCATGGGATCAGGGTCTGGAGAGCCGCGCTAGTGGACGCACTTGAAGGTGCAACTGCCGTATTCGGCTTCATCCATCCCGTCGTCCGCATGGGACGATCCGGCCAGGATCTGAGGTTGGGCTATGAAGGTCAGGTCATGCCGCAGCCTCCGATCCCAGGCGGAAGTCTGAACCGTCGATCCACATGCGGTGCAGGACGACAGCGATCTTGCGGGCCACGGCGACGATGGCGCGCCGGCGGCCCTTGGTCTTCATCAGCTTGACGCCCCAGGCCTTCAGGCTGGTCCATCTGATCGAGCGCATCAGCATGGCGTTGGCGGCCGCGTAGAGCGTGGCGCGCACGTCGGCGTCGCCGGCGTGGGAGATGCGGCCGGGGTTGTCCTTCTCCCCGGACTGGAAGCGTCTGGGCGTCAGGCCAAAGTGGGCGCCGACGGTGCGCGAGCTCTTGAAGCGGGCAGGGTCGTCGACGGCGGCCTTGAAGCTGAGGGCGGTGATCTCGCCCACGCCTGGCACGCCCATGAAGCGCTGACAGATTGGGTCGGCGTGGGCGGCCTTGCGGACGCGGCGATGTCGAAGCCGCCACGCGACAGCCGCAGCGGCAGCTTCACGCCGAAGATCTTCAAGAGGCCACGGATCTCGTTCTCCAGGTCGATGCACTTGCGCTGCATGACCTTCCGGCAGGAGAGCAGGGCGCGGAGGTGATGGCTCTCAACGCTCTTCACATGCACCCGGCTGTACCAGCCGGACCGCAGGACCTGGGCGATGCCGCGGGCGTCGTGCTTGTCGGTCTTGTTGCGCATGGCCGACAGCGCCGCGTTCACCTGGCGCGCCTCCATGCACACCACGTCGAAGCCGGCCTCCAGCCCAACCTGGTGGATCGGCTCGCCGAACGCGCGCAGACAGCGGACCAGGTCCAGGACCTCGGAGGGCACGGAACGCTCGAGGCGCACCTTGCCGTCCTGATCAATGATGCAGATCGCCACCGACCGCAGCGACACATCCAACGCAGCGTAGAACATCGTCGTCTCCCTTCGTCTCGGCTAAAACCGAGACCTTACTGGGAGCTCGACCCTTCAGGGGCCTGCCCGATTACGCATGCTACTGGCGCATTCCGCACTCAAAGCCACGCGTGAGTCTGAGCTTGCGGGGATTTCAGCGAGTGGGTGTCAGTCTCGGGCGTTATTCTGGTCCAGACCGTCAAGAACCCTGTGGGGCTCAGATCTGGTGCCAGCGCTCGCTTGCCCATTGCGTAGAATTGCTAGGTCATCCAGCCAAAGCAATTGAACGCTGAACTTTGTCGGATCGCATCGATGATTTGATGCGGGAGCAATGTCCCCACAACCTTTCAAAACGCCGGCGGCACCAATTATCACCAAGAGTGATTTTTGCATCAGCCTGGCCTAATAAACGCCCCCTCCTGTATTTCTCTGGGATTGCGCGTCGATTGTCACCAATCCAACATCGCCGGACGAACAGGAGGCAAGGACCATGCGTACCGCGTCGGCCGAGCAGTATAATTGTGTATTGGAAAGCATGACGCCCCGGGAGCGCGAAGCGCTCGAGGAGCTTATAGATGATATTTTGGATCGCGAAGTTAAAGATACTAGCCCCGGCGCGTTGCGAGCCCTGGCAGCGGAATACGTGCGATTTGGACTTTCTCATTCCTCCGAGCGACAAGGCGCTATCGACATTGCGGCGGGCCTCTATGTGCGCGCTGAGCATCGCCTAAATTGATGGCTGCTTTGACCCATAGCCAAGTTTGGATCGAAACAACTATTGGCTGGCTGATTGGTCGGGCCTAGCGATTAGGGGGGCGTAAGGGAGCGCGGCCAGCCTGGCTGCGCAGATGGGCCAAGCGTTCGCCGCAAACCAGTTTTACCAACTGGTACAGGCCATCAACGGACCGTTTCATGTCTTCCAACTCCGCCGTTGCGACAGGGAATGAGGCCTTATTGTAACGAGCATCTACATAGGCGCGCACTCCGATCGCAGATCGGCCTGACTTGCTGCACACGACGACTCTAAACAACTTGCGCGAAAGCTACAACCTTTGGTATTTGTAGCGCGGGGCGGGCTCCATCGCAGGAGGCCTTGAGCTATGCGCAAACCCCGCGACATCGACGCCGAGCTGGAGGCTCTGGCGGCGAAGGCGAAACACCTCAAAAGCCAGAAGATCAAGCAGCTCGGCGAACTCGTCATCGCCACAGGCGCGGACGAACTCGACCCGGAGGTTCTGGCGGGCGCGCTCCTGACGGCGAAGGCCTCCAAGGACGCCAAGTCGCGGGAGGCCTGGAAGTCGGAGGGCGAGGCTTTCTTTCGCAAAGGCGCCGGCCGCAAGCTGGCGTCGGCGTCTGCTGGTGACGCTGCGGGCGCTGGCCAAGACCCTGGCGCTGGCGCGACGGGCTGAAGCCGTCGCCGCGCGCTCTCGATACGAGAGCCTGGGTCATGCAGCGCCGTGAGCGCACACATCACCTGATCGAACTTGGCGGCCTCGTCACCAAGGCCGGCCTCGTCGATCTTACCGACGACGACCGCGCCGCCCTGCTGGGCGGGCTGCTCGAACTTGCCGATCAGCTTCAAGACGCCGGCCGCGCCGACGTGCTCGCGCGGTGGCGGCATCGCGGACGGCATGTCTTTGAGGCCGATGCGCAGAGCCATCAGTCCAAGCGTGAGACGGCGACATGATCCGCACGGCCACCATGATTGGCGCGATCTTGATCGGTCTTTTCGTGGGGCGGCTGATCGGCGGCTTCGTGCTCACCGTCATCGTCGCGGTCGGGCCGGTTGGGTCTGGTGTGAGCATTCTAGTTCTGGTCGTCACGAGCCTGCTCGGCGGCCTGGTCGGTTTTCTACGGTGGCGGCGCTGGTGGCCCGATGGCGCTGTCTCCGATGCGCATGGGTCGGCGCGGTTCAGTCGCGAGGACGAGATCTCCCGGACGCTTGGCGGCGACGAGGGCCTGATCGTCGGCCGTTCGATGCGGGGCAAGCTGCTTCGCTACGACGGCCCGGCGCACTTGCTGACCATCGCGCCGTCGCAAGCCGGTAAAGGCGTCGGGACGATCATTCCCAATCTCCTCACTCTGAGGCGTTCGGTTCTCTGTGTGGATCCTAAGGGAGAGAACACGCGCATCACGGCGGCGGCGCGCGCGCGGATGGGGCCGGTCTTCGTGCTCGACCCATTCGACGTGTCGGGTCAGCCGTGCGCGGCGTTCAATCCGCTGTCGGCGCTGGACCCCGATAGTCTCGACCTGGTCGACGACGTCGCCGCGATCGCAGAGGCGCTGGTTTATGACCCGCCGAACCAAGTTGGCGAGGCCCATTGGAACGAGGAGGCCAAGGCGCTGATTTCCGGCGTCATCCTTCATGTCGTGACGACGGCGCCCGACTACCTTCGTAGCCTGACCACGGTGCGGGATCTTCTCACCGCCGCGCCAGACGCCTTCGCCAAGATGCTGAAGGCAATGCAGGACAGCGGCGCGGCCGGCGGTCTGGTCGCGCGCGCGGCAAACCGTCATCGCGGCAAGAGCGATCGCGAGGCCGCGGGCGTGTTGTCCGCGGCTCAGCGGCACACGCACTTCCTCGATAGTCCGCGCATGGCGCGGGTCTTGGAGCGGTCGGACTTTTCGCTGAGCGAGCTACGGGCCGGGCTCGTGAGCGTGTTCCTGGTCTTGCCGCCTGAGCGTCTTCGAACCCATGCGCGCTGGCTGCGGCTGATGGTGGTGCAGACGATCGGGGCCTTGGCGCGCGGACCATTGGGCGCGGAGCGCGACGGTCCTGACGTACTGCTCATGCTCGATGAGTTCGCCGCGCTCGGACATCTGGAGCCGGTCGAGCGGGCGTTCGGGCTGATGGCCGGATACGGCGTGCAGATCTGGGCTATCCTGCAGGATCTTCACCAGCTCAAGAGCGCCTATGGCGATCACGCCGGGACCTTCCTGGCCAATGCTCGGGTCATTCAGGTGTTCAATGTCGCCGACATCGACACGGCGACCTGGGTCTCGCGGTCGATGGGTGTCGCGACCGAAACCTACAGCACGAGCGGCCAGTCAACGACGCAGGCCGTCAACAAGCTCTTCTCCACGCATGGCAGCTCAACCAACGTCAATCTCGCGCGGCGGGATCTGGTCACGCCCGACGAGGTCATGCGGATCGATAGCGGGTCGCTGATCCTACTTCGACCGGGCGCGAACCCGGCGCTGGCGCGCAAGGTCCGCTACTACAGCAATCCTGAATTCAAAGGCCTGTTCTGAGCGCCTTCGCCTCATCGCGTCCAAAAAACGTGGACCTTGTCGTGAGCCGTGCTGAGCGTAAACACGTCGCCGCTGAGCTCCGCGTCCCGCGCCATGGCTTCGTAGTCGATATAGAGGCGGAGGGGCTCCGGGATCATGACCGTTTCCTCCGTCAGTTCCTGAAAGTAGTCAGCCAGACATTCGAACGCGCCTCGGTACCCGTCGTCGAGCGCCTCGCTCGCCTCGTCGATGTTCCCGCTGAGGTGATCGAGCACCAGGGCGCCAAGCTGGCCGCGCTCGCGAAGAAACGATGCGATTTCGACGACCCGCCCGATGTCCTCGTACTCGCCGATGGTCACGCCCCCAAAACCGTCATGATCGTGGATGGCGAACTCTTCAGCGCCAGCGATTGGAGACACGCTCAGCATGACCGTGATGGCGTCTTTGACCGTCTCTTCGTCCTCGATGTCGATCCAGGCCCCGTGAAGGCGGCCGGCATTGTAGGTCGCCAGGCAAGCGACATAGATCCTGGGCGATAGCCGGTCCGCTGCGTTGGACATTGTGATCTCCTTCGGTCGTTGGGTTGCGGACGCAAAAGGCGCGTCTGAAACCCGACGCCCGTCGGCGAGACCGGGGGTGCAAGCGGAGGAGCGGCTTCGCGGGGAACCGGCTGCAGGTCCGCTGGCGCGCGAGCGACGTCGGCCGAAGCTGGGCGGAAGCCGCTTCGCAGCGCGCTGGGGGCTGGCCCTAAGTCCCCTGTGGGGCGCCGACAGAGCCGACCAGTTCCCGGCCATTACTGGATCGGCCGCTCGCCAATGCGCGCAGTCCCTATCCGCCTGCTCCCGTTTACCGAGTATTGGGGACATTCAAGAGCGGGGGCGCAAAGACCTGTCGCATATTCTTGCGACGCTTATGACGGTTCAGCGAGGCGCGGCAGCGTTCACCGTGTGCATTCCGTCACAGTCGGAGGCGCCGCTGCTCGATGATTTAGCGTGCTGAAGTCGTCATTATTCACCCGGGCGCCCGTCATTAGGGCTGAGAATGTCACTTGAACGCGCAGGAATCGCCGCGCCGCGAAGAAAGGTTGGTTAACAACCACTGAGGGCGGTTGTTTGCGGAACGCTGATTTAGTAAAGGCTTGTTAAATCATCGGGCAAAGACCCGGACATATACACTGGTGGGGACCACGTGCTAATTGCAACTAATCCGTCAGCGGATCAGCGAACGTGCGCCGTGAAAGCGTCGCCGGTTGCCAAGGATCCGCTAAAGCGAGCGATGGACATTCTGGTCGCGGGCGGCGCTTTGCTGTTCTTCGCGCCGCTCCTCGCCCTTGTCGCCATTCTGATCAAACTGGAATCGCCCGGTCCGGTGTTGTTCCGGCAATCGCGTGGCGGGCTGAACGGTCAGGCCTTCACGATCTTCAAGTTCCGCTCGATGCGGTGCCAGGAGAATGGAGCAAAGGTGGTTCAGGCGAAGCGCGATGACGACCGCATCACCACGCTTGGTCGCATCATTCGCAAGACCAGCATCGACGAGCTTCCCCAGCTCATTAATGTGCTGCGCGGCGACATGTCCATCGTCGGCCCGCGCCCCCACGCCCTGGCCCACGACGAGCAATACGGCGCCCTGATCGACAACTACCATCTGCGCTTCCGGGCGCGCCCGGGCCTGACGGGCTTGGCCCAGATCAAGGGGCTGCGCGGCGGCACGACTGCGGTAGAGGCCATGGCCGCCCGCATCGACGCTGACAACGAGTATATCGAGCGCTGGACGCTCGGCGGCGACATCAGGATTCTCCTGATGACGGTACCGCACCTTCTGATGGCTGAGAACGCTTACTAGCGGCTAGTGGTAGCGGTGTCCTCCCGGTGATCTGATCGGGTGACGTCGATGCGTCATCTTTAACTCATAAAATGCCCAAGACCCGATTTAAGGTCTTCGGATAAACAATGTTTGAACTCTTTGTCCCGCCTGTTTGAGCGGAGACTTTGGTGGGGGCTCAATTGAATTCGGTTGTACTGATCAAGGCACCGCGTTTTGGCGATGCACGTGGATGGTTTTCCGAGACCTTCTCCGAGCGACGCGCGAAGGACGCCGGCATCGACGTACGCTTCGTGCAGGACAACCAGTCCTTTTCAGCCGCTTCCGGCACGATCCGGGGGCTGCACTTTCAGAAGCCGCCGCACGCGCAGGCCAAGCTTGTCCGCTGCGTGCGCGGCGCGATCATGGACTACGCTGTCGACATCCGCAGGGGATCGCCGACCTACGGCCAGTGGGCGGGTGCCCGCCTGACCGCGGAAGGCGGCGAGCAGCTTTATGTTCCGGTGGGTTTCGCGCATGGCTTCATGACCCTCGAACCCGACGTGGAAGTCGCCTACAAGGTGTCCGACTTCTACGCGCCGGACTGTGACGGCGGGATCGTCTGGAGCGACCCCACGATCTGCATCGACTGGCCGTTGCCTGAAAGCGGTGCCGTGCTCTCGGACAAGGACAAAATCCTCCCGACGCTGGCCCAGTTCGACAGCCCATTCACCTACGATGGTGTTCCGCTCGAACCGCTCGTCGGCGCCTAAGGGAGACTATTCATGCGGATCCTCGCCACCGGTGGCGCCGGTTTCATCGGCTCGGCCCTAGTGCGTCGCCTGATCGAACACTCCGATCACGAAGTCCTCGTGTTCGACAAGCTGACCTATGCCGGCAACCTGAGCTCGCTCGCGCCGGCGCAGACCAGCTCGCGCTACTCGTTTGTGCAGGGCGACATCTGCGACGCCGACGCGGTGGCAAAGGCGCTGGCCGCCTTCAAGCCGGACGTCGTCGCTCACCTGGCCGCCGAGAGCCATGTCGATCGTTCGATCGACGGCCCTGGTGCCTTCATCCAGACCAATGTCGTCGGCACCTTCGTGATGCTGAACCAGTCGCTGGTCTACTGGCGCGGCCTGGACGAGGCGGGGAAGGCGGCTTTCCGCTTCCACCACATCTCGACCGATGAGGTCTTCGGGTCGCTGGGCGAGGACGGCTTCTTCACCGAGACGACGGCCTATGATCCGCGCTCGCCCTATTCGGCGTCGAAAGCCGGTTCGGACCACTTGGTGCGCGCCTGGGGCCATACCTACGGCCTGCCGGTGCTGGTCACCAACTGCTCGAACAACTACGGCCCGTATCACTTCCCCGAGAAGCTGATGCCCCTGATCATCATCCGCGCGCTGAACGGCGAGCAGCTACCGGTCTACGGCGACGGCTCAAATGTGCGCGACTGGCTATTCGTCGACGATCACGCCCGCGCCCTGCAGGCGGTGTTCGAGCGCGGCGCGCCGGGTGAGACCTACAATGTCGGCGGCAATGCCGAGCGCAAGAACATCGAGGTCGTCCGCGCCATCTGCGGCATCCTCGACACGCTGCAGCCGCGCTCCGACGGCAAGGCGTATGCCGACCAGATCACCTACGTGACCGATCGTCCGGGCCACGATCACCGCTACGCCATCGACGCCTCGAAGATCCGCGCCGACCTCGGCTGGGAGCCCTCGGTGACCTTCGAGCAGGGCATCGAGCAGACCGTGCGCTGGTACCTGGAGAACCAGGACTGGTGGCAGGAAATCCTGGATGGCCGCTACGCCACCCAGCGCCTCGGCGTGGCCGTGAATGGCTGATCCGATCCATATCCTCGTCACGGGCGGGGCTGGCCAGGTCGGGCTCGAGCTGCAACGCGCGGCCTGGCCCGCAGGGGTCGTGCTGCACGTGCCGGCACGGGATGAGTTGGATCTGACCAGCGCGACGTCGATCCAGGCCCTGTTCGCGAAGGTCGCGTTTGCGGCGGTGATCAACAGCGCCGCCTGGACCGCTGTCGACAAGGCCGAGACCGAAGTGGCCGGCGCTTTTGCCGCGAACGCGGGCGGGCCGGCCTTGCTGGCCGATGTCACGCGCGAGCGCGGTATTCCGCTTGTCCAGGTCTCGACTGACTACGTCTACAATGGCGACAAAGACGGGCCGTATGTCGAGAGTGACCCGGTCGCACCGATCGGCATCTACGGCGCCTCGAAGCTGGCCGGCGAGATGGCGGTGCGCTTGGGTAATCCGCGCTCGGTCGTGCTGCGGACAGCCTGGGTGCTGAGCGCTCACCGCGCCAACTTCCTGAAGACCATGCTGCGCCTCGCGGCCGATCGTCCGGCGCTGCGCGTCGTGGTTGATCAGCACGGCTGCCCGACCTCGGCGACTGACATCGCCGAAACCCTGAAGGCTATCGTCCTGCGGATGATCGCCGACGAGGCGGCGCCGACCGGGGTCTATCACTTCGTCAATGCAGGTGAGGCGAGTTGGGCCGATCTGGCGCGGGAGGTCTTCCGCCTCAGCGCCGAAGCCGGCGGCCCGTTCGCCGAGGTCGAGGGCATCCCGTCCGCCCAGTATCCGACGCCAGCCCGGCGGCCGAAGAACTCGCGGCTGTCGACGGCCAAGCTCACCGCCGATTACGGCGTCCAGCCCCGCGCCTGGCAGCTTGCCGTGGCCGACATCATCACCGAACTGCACTCGGAAGGAGCCCGCGCATGAGGGGCATCATTCTAGCCGGCGGCTCCGGCACGCGCCTACATCCCATGACCTTGGTGACGTCCAAGCAATTGATGCCAGTCTACGACAAGCCGATGATCTATTATCCGCTATCGACCCTGATGCTGGCCGGCATCCGCGAGGTGCTGATCATCTCCACGCCGCGCGATGTGCCGAGCTTCGAGGCGCTGCTGGGCGACGGCTCGCAGTGGGGGATGGAGATCCAGTACGCGGTTCAGCCCAGCCCTGACGGCCTGGCCCAGGCTTACATCATCGGCGCGGAGTTCGTGGGGAACAGTCCGTCGGCGCTGATCCTGGGCGACAACATCTATTACGGCCACGGCATCACGGACCTGTTCACCAGCGCGATCGGCCGGCCGGCCGGCGCGACGGTGTTCGCCTATCACGTCAACGATCCCGAACGGTACGGCGTGGTCGAGTTCGATCGCGGCATGAAGGCGGTGTCGATCGAGGAGAAGCCGGCGTCGCCCAAGTCCAACTGGGCGGTCACTGGGCTCTATTTCTATGATGCCGACGTCACCGAGATCGCCAAGAACCTCAAGCCGTCTGCGCGAGGCGAACTGGAGATCACCGACGTCAACCGCGCCTATCTCGAGGCCAGCAAGTTGTCGGTCGAGATCATGGGGCGTGGTTATGCCTGGCTCGACACCGGTACGCCGGACAGCCTTCTGGAGGCTGCCGAGTTCGTGCGCACTCTGGAAAAGCGCCAGGGCTTCAAGATCGCCTGCCCCGAGGAAATCGCGTTCAAGAGCGGCTACATCTCGGCGACGGCGCTCGAGGACCTAGTCGCAGCCTACGGCAAGAGCGACTACGGCCGATACCTGCGTTCCGTCATGGAGCGGAGCTGATGGCCGAGGCTGCTGTCGATCAGGCCAAGGAGGTCCTGATTACGGGCGGGTCCGGGTTCATCGGCACTCATCTGGCCCGGCTGCTCACCAGCCGCAGCGCGCGGGTGGTGTCGGTGGACATCCGTCCGCCGCGCGAGGTGATCGCTGGCGTGCGCCACGTGACGCTGGACGTCCGTAACCTGCACCAGTTGGACACCGACGGCGTCGGCGCCATCTACAATTTGGCGGCGATCCACACGACCCCGGGCCATCCCGAGAACGAATACTACGACGTCAATGTCGAGGGTGCGCTTTCGGTCTGCGAGTTCGCGACGGCCCACGACGTGCAGGACATCCTCTTCACGAGCTCAATCTCGGTCTACGGGCCGTCCGAGGACCGCAAGGTCGAGGATAGCGTTCTGGCGCCAGCCTCGTCCTACGGCCGCTCCAAAAGGCTGGCCGAGCTGATCCACACGGGCTGGGCCCAGCGCGCCCCCGCCCGCAGGCTGCGGATCGCGCGGCCGGCGGTCGTCTTCGGCGCGGGCGAGGGCGGAAACTTCACACGCATGGCCTCGCTGCTCAAGAAGGGCTTCTTCGTCTTTCCGGGGCGCCGCGATACCATCAAGTCGTGCATCCACGTGCGGGACCTGATCTCCATCTTC
Source organism: Caulobacter sp. GW821-FHT05F04 (assembly GCF_059419665.1). Lineage (NCBI taxonomy): Bacteria > Pseudomonadati > Pseudomonadota > Alphaproteobacteria > Caulobacterales > Caulobacteraceae > Caulobacter > Caulobacter sp. GW821-FHT05F04. The sequence goes on along the minus strand of NZ_JBWKSF010000008.1, from coordinate 103,328 downwards.
GACGCCTTGATGTCACAAGACCGGCTCGAGAGCGTGATCGTTGCGAACGGGGCGTACCCCGAATGCCCGACGATCGAGGAGATCGTCCTTAAGTTGCGGGCGGCGCACTTCCCAAAGGCCAAGCTCCTAGACGTTCCCAAGCCCGCGGTGAACTTCGCGGCGTCGGCGGTGAAGCTTGTCGGCGGCGTGGGCGGGATCCATCCCGAGCGCGTCGAGAAGCTTGTCCGTTCCACGTTCGTCTATCCCGTCTGGGCGGTCGCGAACGGAGTGCTGACGGAAGGGGCTTTCGACCGAGGCATCGCCCGCTGGGCCGAGGAGACGAACGGTTCATTTGTCTGACGGCGGCGGCCCGGCGGGCCGCTCTGTCCTGAATTCCGAGTGACTGGTTCTTCGAAATCCAGCGCCAATGCGAAATGGTTATGCCCGATAACATGAACGACTTCTCCGTCCTGGTCGACGCCCGCCCCGTTCGCCCGCCCGTCAGCGGCGTGGCACGGTACTGCATCGAGCTCATCAATGCGCTCGAGGCGGCGCCGAGCCCGCGGGTCAGCGCCCTGGTGCAAGGCGACTTCGATCACTGGCCGGTGACGGAACTGGCCGCTAGCGTCCGCAAGGAGCACCTCAACTTCCTGGGTTCGAACCGGAAGATCCAGAACGCGGCACTGGAGTTCGCGCCGGGCGTCTTCGGCGGCTTTGTCTCCTCGCGCGTGGACGTGGTCCACGAGACCTATTTCGCCAGCCTCGGCTCCTCGGGGCGGGCGGCGAAAGTTTCGACCATCCACGACGTCATACCGCTGGACAAACCCGAGCTGTTCAACCTGTCGAACAGGATCCTATCGTCGCGAAACTTCTACCGGCAGGCTAAGGAGTCCAAGCAGATCATCTGCGTGTCGAAGTTCACCCGGGATAGGGTCCTGGAGCTGTCCGGCATCGACGGCGGCAAGGTGAACGTCATCGGCTGCGGCGTGACGACCCGGCCGAGCTTTCCCGCCGACTGGAGCCCGCGGGAGGGCATGGCCGCCGAGATCGGAGACGGGCCATTCGTCCTGATGGTCGGCAATGTCGAGCCGCGTAAGAACATCCCGGTGGCAGCCGAGGCCGTCGCCCTGGCCCGCAAGACGCATCCGGGTTTGAAGCTGGTTGTCGCCGGCAAAGAGAATTTCCTGGCGGCCGAGGAATTGGCGAAGGCGCGGACCTTGCTACCCGATCTCGTCTATCTGGGACCCGTCAGCGAGCTCGAGAAGTGGTGGCTGATCGACCGCGCGGCGACCCTGGCCCTGCCGTCGATGTACGAGGGCTACGGCATCCCGGTCATCGAGGCCTACTGCTCGAACACACCGGCTGTGTTCTCGGCGAACACCTCGCTCACCGAGCTGGCCTTCGACGAGCGCCAGACGTTCGACTGTCAGTCCGCCCAGGAGATGGCGGCCGCGGTCACGCGCGTCCTGGATGCGGAGTCGTGGCTGGCGGGTACGGTCGCGCGGGCGGCCGCGTTTGCGACCGGCAACACCTGGCGCTCCGTCGCCGAGGCGACGATGGACGTCTACAAAAAGGCGCTGGCCTCCTGATGACCTCCCAGCCTGCACAGCGCCTATGGGTTGTGGGTCCGCTGCCGCCGCCGATCAACGGGCAGTCGCTGTACACTGCCGCGATCGTCGAGCGCTTCGCCGAGGAATTCACGATCCGGCCGCACCGGATCGCCGGATCGGTCGCCGACAAGCTCGGCAGCTGCCTGAAGGCCGCGCTCGACATTCTGAGGAACGGCCGGCTCGGCGAGGTGTCCTACGTGACGCCGCCTGGCCAGCTGGGCGTCATTCCCTTCCTGCTGGTCATGCTGGCCATGCGCTGGAAGCGCTTCAACATCTTCATCCATCACCACACGTTTCGGCCGGTCTACAAGACACCGCTGCGGTGGATGCGACTGCTGGTGTTCCTGGGCGGGGCGCGGCAGACGCACATCCTGCTGAGCCCGAACATGGCGGCCCGCTTCCGAGAGTTCTACGGAGCCCGGCGCGGCGTGAGCGTGGTCGCCGTCTCGAACGCCTGGCTGAGCCCGCCTGAGCGTCCGGCGGACGAGCAGGCGACGCGGCGAGATATCACACTGGGTCACATGAGCGTCCTAACGCGCGAGAAGGGGGTTCCCCAGGTCCTGGAGATCCACAAGATCCTGCTGGAGCGCGGCGTCGAGGCCCGTCTAATCATCGCGGGACCCGTGAAGGACGAGGACCTTCGCCAGGAGATCGCCGCCTACTGCTCGGCTCAACCCTCTGCGACTTATCTCGGGCCGGTTTCGGGCGAGGCCAAGGCGCGCTTCTTCGACTCGATCACCGATTTCGTTTTGCCCAGTTCGCTGGTGGACGAGGCGGAGCCTCTCGTCATGTATGAATCGATGTCGATGGGGATCAACTTCTATGCAACCCCGGTGGGCTGCATCCCGGAGATCTTACCGGAGAAGTATCTCCTCACCGCGGACCATGCCGACAATGCCGCGAAGATAGTCGAGAACCGGCGAAGTCGAGCTCGCGCGGGCACCAATCCGCCCATCGCGGTGCATGAAGCTGCATATAGTGTTAGTATCGGGCAGCTTCGGGAGCTTATAGGCTCCATTTCACGAATAGCAGCTAGTCCCGGGGGGGGCGGATAGATGCGACGCAGCGCTTTGTTGCTGCGCATGGGGGCCTACGCTTGCAGCGTGGCGCTTCCAGCGGGTGTTGCCTTGGCTACGATCCCAGCGATCGAAAAGCGCCTGGACGCCAGCGCGTTCGGCGCGCTGTCGTTTGTCTGGATGTTCCTCGGATTCCTGGCTAATGCCGACGTGGGCATCGGCCGGGCGCTAGGACGACGGGTCGCCCAGGACGGATACGAGCATTCATTCCAGACGATCAGGGCGGGATTTGCGGCGCAGGCCATACTCGGGCTGGTGGTCGGCTTGGCCGTATGCGTCGCGGCTTTCCTGGCCCCGACCAGCGCAAGCCTGCAGATACCGCTCTGGATCATGCTGGGCGCGGCTCTAACGCTGCCGCTGGCCATCGTGTTTTCGGGCGTTCGTTTCGTCATGGACGCCTCCAACCGCCAGGTGTTGGCTGCAAGCCTGTCGGCGCTGATCAACACGATCTCCTACATCATCCCGCTGATCGTGATCCTGAGCGACGGCTCACTAGGCGAGGCGCTGCTTCTGCTGATCGTCCTTAGGACGGTCGTCTTCATCGTGTCGATCATGATGGCGATGCCGCTGAAGATGCTGTTCGTCGGCGGCTTCACCGAGCTGTTCTCCGAAATCAAGAAGCTGCTGAAATTCGGCTTCTGGGTGATGACGTCCAGCGTCATCGCGGCTGCGAACGGCTTCGGCGACAAGCTCTATGCGCCAACGAGGATACCGCTGGCGAGCCTGGCGGCCTATTCGGTGCCCTTCGACCTGCTGAGCAAGCTGACCGTCGGGCCGGCGATCATCGTCCGGGTGCTGAGCCCGACCTACGATGCGTCCAGCCGGGTGAAGGTCTCCAAGTCCATTCACCAATTGGGGCTGATGCTCAGCGTGGCTTTCTGCGCGATGTGCCTGGCGCTGAGCTTGTTCATCAACACCGCCTTCACGACGTGGATGCCGAGCACCAACGGGGGCCACATGGGCGAGTACGCTGAAGTGCTGCTCCTAGGCATCGCCAGTACATCCTTTGCGTACATGGCGGCTATGTATTTGCTGACTTCGGGCCATCCGCATTTACCTGCGATGGTGCAGGGATTTTTGCTTATTCCCTACTGTTTGTGCATCTTCCTCAGTGTGCAAAGGTTGAGCGTTTCGGGGCTAGTCTATGCATGGTCCGCGCGAATGATTGCAGAAACACTCATTCTGGGTATAGCTACGGCTTTCTATACGCCGTATAAGAGAACCAGTTGGATTCTGATTGCAGGCGGTATTGTCTGCTCCATTTGGGCTTGCGTTAAGATATTCTAGGGTCAAGGCCGGGTACTGCTCATGCCGTACATTACTTTCGCTGGGCGCCGCGTTAATCTGGAGCCGGAGAAGATCGCTTATGCGCTCGAGAAGGGCGGGGTGGCGTTCGTTCGCGGCTTGCTCTGGAGCGTGTTCCATGGCCGCAAGCCGAACGGTCTGTTCCTCGGCGGCGGCGTGAGGATTTTGGCCAGTGGCGCGCTGAAGCTCGGCAGCGGCGTGTCGATCGGCGCCGGCTCCTACCTGGACTGCTCGTCGGTCGAAGGTGTCAATATCGCGTCCGGCGTGACGTTGCGCGAAGGTCTCTGGCTGCAGTGCAGAAGTGGATTGAATGAAAAAGGGGTCGGGCTGAAGATCGGCCCGCGGGCCTATATCGGCCCTAAAGCAGTGCTCGGGGTCGGAGGCCCGATCTCGATCGGGGAGGGCACTCAAGTCGGCGCGGGATTGACCTTGTCTGCCGAGAGTCATGAGCCGGGCGAGACTGGAAGTTACAATACTGGCGCTGTCCAGCGTCGTGGGATCACGATCGGGGCGGACTGCTGGATTGGGAATAATGTTACAATACTCGATGGTGTGACAATTGGGGATAAGGCCGTCATTGGGGCGGGTGCCGTCGTGACCCGAAGTGTGCCCTCGAACTCTAAGGCGTTCGGGGTTCCTGCCGTTGTAAGGGGCAGGGCGTAGTCTGGGAGAAGTGTCATGTATGAGGTTTCATCGGATGCTCCCGACCAGGTTCTGGCGATCGGGGGGTGCCATCTAACGGGGTACATCGTTGGCGAGGAGCGCTCGTTCCTGCGGACCGCCTTCGAAGAGGCTGGCCGCTCGAGCGTAAGCTACATCGTCTCGAAGCCGGTGCCGATTTCGCGCGCAGGCGAAGTCGCGCGGATGATCGCCGAGGGAGCCGATCCCGACGTCGTTATAATTCAATTGGGCAACTACGAGACAGGCCGGTCGCTGTCGGCGGCCATACCATCTTCACGGACCCTCAGTATGAGGGAGGACGGACTTCCTTCCGCTGAGGAGCGAGCGTCGATGATCCTCCCGTTCCTGAAGGCCGTGCTGAAAACTGGGCCGCTGTTTCTGAAGTGGGCACGGAGGCAGCGACACGTTGACGTCGAAGCGCTAGCGAAAGGCGTCGAAAACGCCCTGATGTCGATGCAGGTGAAGTTTCCCGCCGCGCAATTTGTCATTCTCGGCACGTTTCCGGATGCCGACTTCCATGTCATGCGAGCCCGGCGCAGGCTGAACAAGAGGCTCGAGGCCCTGGCCGGGCGGTTCAACGTCGCTTACCTTGACCCGATCCAGGCGCTGGGTTCGCCACGGAGCGTCGAGAGCGGCTTCACGAAGTCCAATTTCATGGCAGATCCGAACCATTTGAATCTGGTCGGTCATCGCGCATTAGGCGCAGCGCTTGCGCCTGTCATCAAAACGCTAAAGCTCAGAACGCTCTAGGATCCAGAATGAAGTTCGGCGTCATCATCCCTGTCCTCAATGCGATGCCCTGGGTCCAGCGCCAGGTCGAGGCGATCCACGCCCAATCGGTGAAGCCCAGCAGGATCATTGTGATCGACTCGTCCAGCACCGACGGCTCAGATCAAGTCTATCGCGACGCTGGTTTCGAGTTGATCTCTATTGACCGCTCTGAGTTCGATCATGGCGGCACGCGGCAGTTTGGGATTTCCCAATTGGCGGACTGTGATTTTGCCCTACTCCTAACTCAGGACGCAATTCCGGCCGATGCCTACGCCTTCGAGCGCATTTTGCAGGTCTTTGATGACGCTCAAGTAGGGGTCGCCTACGGTCGGCAGCTGCCTAGAGAGGGGAGCGGCCCGATTGAGGCTCATGCTCGCCTATTCAACTATCCTGAGCAGGGTAGAGTTGATGATCAGGCGAGCTTAGTTTCTCGCGGAGTACGCGCCGGTTTCTGTTCAAATTCGTTTTCCGCCTATCGACTGGAAGCCTTGCGGGCGGTGGGAGGGATGCCACTGAATTGCATCTTCGGAGAAGACGCAATTGTTTCCATTCGGCTTATGCAAGCGGGATGGTCGAAGCGCTATGAGGCGAACGCTAAGGTTTTCCACTCGCACACTTATAGTATAGCTGAAGAGTTTCGCCGATCATTCGATGTGGGCGTGCTTCATGCTTCTGCGAGTGAGATGAGTGTTGGTGGATCCGGAACTGGCAAAGAAGGTCTCGCTTTCGTTGCATCCGAGGTGCGATATCTTTCGAAAGCGTCCCCAATATTAATCCCAGTTGCAGTAGTTAGGACGGCGGTGAAATACATCGGCTACAAACTCGGTAAAAATTTCTCCAGGATACCAAAGCGTATTCTGCCTCACATTTCTTTGAATAGAAAATTTTGGTCACGCTCAAATCTGTAACGCGCTCGTTACAGAAAATTGGGCGGTGCGATAGGCCTTCGTCGTATGAATATTCTATACCTTTTTACGCTATTTATGCTTGCGCCAAAGGTCGACTTGATCGGATTTGGTGGTAGTGCACTTCGTGCGGAGGATTTTATTTGGCTCTTCGCGCTGATTTCTTTCGGGGGGAACCGGCAGCGTTCACCTGGAGTTAGATACCCAGTTCATTTTAAATGGTTCTTTGCCTACTTGGCGATCTCAATATTGTCTTTCGTGGTCAATTTTAGAGATGCTGGTGTTGGAGGAATTTTCTATATTCTTCGTCAGGCTCAGTACTGCTCCTGGGGAATGATGGCGCTGTCGATCGCGCCGACAGTCAAGAGGGAAGACGTTTCAAAACACCTTCAGATTATTGGAATTGTGCTTTCCATGTGGGGAGCTCTTGAGTTCGCGGGCCTCATACCAAAAGTAGGAAAATTTAGCGCTGCTACTGGCAGGCTATCTATCAACACCTCGGGGCCATTTGAGTCGTCGGTTCTACTCGTTGCTCTAGGGTTTGCTGCGCGCAATATCTTCCTTAAGGGCAGCCTAATGATTCTGATGCTGCTTACACAGGCGCGCGTCACACTTCTTGGTGCCGTGGCGGCGGCGTTGGCTGCGAGACCTAGATTGATCCTGCCCGCTTTTATCGCGGGAGTCTCTATGCTTGCGGCGCTGCCCTTGGTTCAGCCTCTTCTGGCGGACACGCGTTTCTCGGAAACGCAGAAGCCAGCGGAAATGATTCAGAATCTGGAATTCATGTGGGGCGCTGCGCCGACGTTTGAGAGTCGGCGCGAATTCCTAGTAGGCGCGGGATACCTTGATAGAGATGGAAGTGACTATGTCAGTATTTTGCAAGCGCGCCGTGGAGATCTAAGTTTCAGCATTCGCGCGTATCGATGGTCGTTTATCCTGAAGACATGGTCGGAGAACATCGTTCAAGTCTTGATCGGGTACTCCCCTGGATATTTTGGTCAAGGTGTGGATAGCAACGTGGTTCGCTTAGTTGGAGAGAGTGGGCTGATTGGTGGTGCCTGCTTCGTTGGATTCGTTTTGAGTTTGATGAGGTTTAATCGAGAAACTCTTACCTGGGCTACAGTGCTGTGCATGGTCATCACGGCACTGTTCATTGATATATTCTGGTCTAGTAAGGTCATGACCCTTTTGTGGTTCGTCTCGTCCTGGGAATTCTTGCACTCTAAGTCGCTCGCTAACCCGATCGGCCAGTTATCGATGACTAGTGTTGCTGTGAAGAGGCGAGTTCGCTCTGACCTGCCCCTGAGAATTTCCTCCACGCGGCGCTAGAGTCCGAACCTTGAGAGGACGGACATGAAGCGAGCGAGATTTACCGAAGAGCAGATCATCGGGATCCTTCGGGAGAACGAGGCTGGGGCCAAGGCGGGCGAGCTGGCCCGCAAGCATGGGGTTTCGGAAGGCACGATCTACGCGTGGAAGGCCAAGTTCGGCGGGATGAGCGTGTCGGAGGCCCAGCGGCTGCGGACGCTGGAGGACGAGAACGCCAAGCTCAAGCGGCTGCTGGCCGACGCCATGCTGGACAAGGCGGCGCTCCAGGAGCTGCTGTCAAAAAAATGGTAGGGCCCGCCGCCCGGCGCGAGGGCGTGGCCCATCTCCAGAGCGCCCTGGGAATGAGCCAGCGGCGGGCCTGCGTCGTGGTTCAGGCCGATCGCAAAATGGTCCGCTACCGGTCCCGGCGCGCGCCGGACACCGAACTGCGCGAGCGTCTGCGCGGCCTGGCCGCCGAGCGTCGGCGGTTCGGCTATCGACGGCTGTTCGTGCTGCTGCGGCGGGAGGGCGAGCCTTCGGGCAGGAACCGGATCTATCGGCTCTATCGCGAGGAAGGCCTGGCGGTGCGCAAGCGCCGTTCGCGTCGCCGCGCCATCGGGGCCCGCGCGCCGATCCTGGTCGAGGCCAAGGCCAATGCGCGCTGGTCGCTGGACTTCGTGCACGACCAGCTGGCCGGCGGGCGGCGGTTTCGCATCCTCAACGTGGTCGACGACGTCACGCGCGAATGTCTGGCGGCGATCGCCGACACCTCGCTGTCGGGCCGGCGCGTGGCCCGCGAGCTGACGGCCCTGGTTCGCCGGCGTGGGCGCCCGGGCATGATCGTCAGCGACAACGGCACGGAGTTCACCTCCACGGCGGTCCTGGCCTGGTCCGAGGACCAGCGCATCGCTTGGCATTACATCGCGCCCGGCAAGCTGACCCAGAACGGCTTTGTCGAGAGCTTTAACGGCCGCATGCGCGACGAACTGCTGAACGAGACCCTGTTCTTCAGCCTCGAGCACGCTCGCCAGAAGCTGGCCGCCTGGACCTTCGACTACAACACCCGCCGTCCCCACTCGTCGATCGGCTACCAGACCCCCGCGGCCTATGCCGCGCACCTGATCGCAACAGGCCGTCCCGCTGCGCCGTCGCTAAGCTCCGCGCGCCGGCCTGTTGCTTCCACCGCGCCTGACGGCGTAACCAACCTGGAGACTCTAGTCGCCACTGGGTGAAAGTTCAGAGGCAGGTCAGTGTCCGGGCGACTGGATCCAGTCACGATGCCATCGCCTAAGCGACGGGCAGGCGGACGAGTAGCGACTCGCCCAAGGCTGAGCCGAGAACGAATTCCGCTAACCGACCCACAAACTGGTCGATGGCCAAAAAAGCTAAGTGCTTGAAAAATGGTGGAGGCCCGGCCCGGAATCGAACCGGGGTGCACGGATTTGCAGTCCGCTGCGTCACCACTCCGCCACCGGGCCATCCGGGCGTCGACGCAAATCACGTCGGCGGGGGAGGGCGTTCGATACAGGAGCCTCCATGCGCTCGCAACTGTCAAATGCGGTTCAGCGCGGGCATAGGCCTCGCATCGCCATCGGCGTGGCATTAGAGCCTGTTCCAAGGTGGCGAAAGCGGGGAGAAGGCCGGCAGCACTCACTGAACGCCGCCGGCTAGGTGCTCGTCGGTGGGGTGACGAGAGGGGCGCGAAGGTATGTCGCGATGTGCCCTGAAGCAAATGGTGATCACTTAAACGCATCAGGCTGCTTCCCACACCTCGTCAAGGATCCGCGCGGCAATGGCGGCCTTGTCGTTCGGCAAGAAGCGCGCGTAGTAGCGCGCGACGGCTTCGGCTGTGTCCTGGATCGCGTAGCCAGCCTGCTCATACGAACCGGTGCGCTTCAGAACATGGGTCGCCAGTACGTCGCGGACGTTATGTGGGTCGTGAGGCAAGAGCCCTCTTATGGCGCCGCGGCCGGTGTAAGGATTGTACACCCCATAGCGCTCGATGGTGTGGCGCCACGCTTCATAAAACGAGGTCTGGCAATAGCTGGCGTGCCTTAGGTGTGGGTACCGGGCGGTCTTTACAAAGAAGGTGCCTGGGTCCTGTGCGTTGAACAGGAGCACGGCCCGGTGTGTCCGAAGGTACGCCTCGATCCGGCCATAGAGATTTCCAACGTCGGGTAGTAACAGTTTGTACGGTTGGTCCGAAAAATAGGAGGAGGCGGCATTTTTGAATGCGGCAGCCGGGATCGTGATCATCCATCCCTGTCGCACTACGTCCCAATGCAATTCGCCTCGCTGCAAGGCCTCTAGCGTGCGGAGCGGTGTTGGCGCCTCGTCCCGCTGGCGAACGCCCAGCTCGCGAAGGTTCCGCTGCCTCAGTCCCGTGTGAAGTCCAAGCCGTATCATCAACAGGCTTCGAACCGCTTCGGCCGCTGCGAGGGGGTATTGTCGCGAGTCTGGCGTGCGCCGATCGATTTCCTCGGCGATCATGTTGTAGACCCCAACCGGACTTTCGGCTTCCAATACGGGTAAAATCGGCTCGAACGTGTCGCGATGCACTCGCGCTACGCGCTTGATGTCCTTGCGCCAGGCGCTGGCGTAACTGTAGCCAACGTCACATGCGCCCTGCCAGTCGCGCTGCGCGCTGGTGATCTCTTCATCGGTCAGGATGCCCGGTATGGGTAGCAGGTGTTGAGAGAGCTGCGGCGATTGCCGCAGCCAGCCTGTTTCTCGGCGTAGAAGCGAGACTGCCAGACAGAGCATGTCCGACTCCCAGCGCGTGTGAAAGCCGCGGCGTTGTAGGCGCCATTCGATGTACCAATTCCAAATCTTCGGAAAGGCGAGCAGGGCGACGGTCAAATGGGCCTGCGGAACGCCAAGGCCTGCGATCGGGCCACTCGCCGAAGCTGACAAGGCGCCAAACAGAAGGCCCAGGTGCGCCGCCTTCTGCTGACGGGTCTGGGCTCCCCACACGCCAACGCGCCGAAACCCGAGCGGCGTGATCTTGGCGGCCTTGAAGCGGAGCAGGCTGGCTAATTCCTGATCGAGAATGGGCGGCGCTGGGACGCGGTGAAAGTGAGCGGCTTTGGCCAAGCTTCGTTTTCGTTCGCCGGGCTGCCGATAGGGTGCGGAGGTGTCTAGCGCCTCTTCTGAGAACCCAATCGCAAAAGGACGTTTCTGGGAGGCGCTCTGGTAGCGGCGGTACGCCGTGGAGCCGGTCAGGATCACCGAGCGCGCCCAGCCTATAATCTCGGCCTGCTGCTCGAGCGGCCGGTCGTTGAAGTCTTCTGGCAAATGCCAAGCAAGGCGCCTGCGCTCATTCACCGTCAGCCCGGTCGGTTTATGGCCAGCGTAGGCCCTGGCTTGATGAGGGATGAGGCCCTTGAGTTCGCCGGCATGAAGGCCGTAGCGGCGCTCGATGAACTTGAGCGCTCGAATGCTCTCCACGTGGCGCGGGTGGTCGTCGCCTCGGCGCCAAGCATAGAGGCTCGTATACGGCACCTTGTAACCCGCAGCCCGCAGCGCGCCGTAGAGCTGGTAGCACGTTTCGCCACCTGCTCGGATCGCCGATTTAAGGGCGCTTGAGAAGGTTTTCTCGCGCCCGTTTCCAGTCGTAGGCGCCAAGGCCCCGCGCCAACATCGTCCGTCGTCGGTTGTTTGGTTCGCGTGCTCGGCTCCACCGCACCCCTGACGTCCAGCTTCGTTCACACCACCCATTGCCACGCTTGTGTCACTCCCAAGTGCTACTCATCGTCATCATTTACAATGCTACTTATCGTCTGTCGACTCATAGTCATCAGGCGTCTGATTTGGCGCTATGAAAGCGCCTCCTTCCGACCTGCGCCGCGTGGTGGCTGACAACGTGCGGCGTCTTCGGCGGGAAGCACAGCAAAGCCAGGAAGAGTTGGCTGAGCGCGCTGAGTTGCACCGCACTTATGTCGGGTCGATCGAACGCGCCGAGCGCAACCTCTCGCTAGACAATATCGAGCGGCTGGCCCTGGCGCTGCGTGTCGAACCGGCCGACCTCCTGAAGCGCCCAGATCGTGACTGAGCCGCCGCCGCGGTGTAGCGGCCATAGCGGATGCCGAGCGTAAGATCTGGCTCGGAGAGGTGGGGCAGATGGGGCCGCCGCGAGATTTTGGCGATTACAGAGATTGGTGCGGGCGGCCGGAATCGAACCGGCATAGCCTTTCGGCTGACGGATTTTCATACCACTTCGGCTTTCGCCGCCGCGGCGAGGCCGCGTTCGTGGTCTGGACTATCCCTTCGCCATGCCTCGACCGAGGTTTAGGCGCCGCCCGTCTAGTCTCTACACCTTCCCCAAAGGGGCTTGGCTCGGGATCGCCATTTCACAGGGTTCCCCGAATTTGAGCGGTTCTACGTCCTGGGTTTCCCCAAGCGCACTCAATCCTTGGCTTAAGTCCGTTGCGTCTACCAGTTCCGCCACGCCCGCTTAAAACCAACGCGAGCTATAGTCGGCCGGCCGCGGGGCGTCGAGCCTTTCGCGTGGCGCCGGCGGTGGGCTTCGTGGAGCCGCTGGCCTGTCGACGGACTTTGCGGACGTTGACCGCGCCAGCGTCGATGACATCCTTGATGTGGGCCGCGTAAAACGTCTCGATCATCTCGACGCTCGTGCGGCAGTTCTTGGCGATCTGGTAGATGTCCGCGCCTTCGATCAGGCGCAAGCTGATGTAGGTGTGGCGAAGGCTATAGGCCGTGCGACGCCGTCCCTCGCGGTCGAACTTCAGGTCGAGGGCGTTCAGAACGGCGTTGAGCCGATCGCGTTGCGAGGTTGGAAAGAGGCGATCTGACGGTGCGCCGCTGTGACGAGCCTGAAGGCGCTGAAACGGAACGACGGCATTGGGCATGCTTTTGCACCACCCGACGCCGCGTTTGCCACGAACCTTGATCTCAAGAATTTGGCCGCTGCCTTGATCGCTTGCGATCGTTACATCCCGGTATTCGAGCCCCGCCGCCTCGTCGGGGCGAAGGCCGGTGTTGACCATGAAGAGCACATAGTCGTGGAGATCCTTGTCGCCAGGAGAGGCGTCTTTACGCCGGGCCCGTTCGCGCGTCTCGGTATAGAGGCGCTTGTAGTCGTCCGGCGACAGCCAGGCGCGATGGGAGACCTTGGTCGAGCGCCGGAAGGGCGTGGAGAGATCTGGAAGGCTGTCCAGCCAGCGACGGCGGTTTGCGGCCTTTAAGATCTGGCGCAGGCAGACGATTTCCTGGTGCAGGGTGCTTGGCGAAGGGGGCTTGCCGTCGCGTAGTTCGCGCATGCGATGGATGCGATAGTCCTGGACCATGCCGGCGGTGATATCGCCAAGGACGGTTGCGCCGAAGAACGGCCCTAGATGGTTGGCGATCCTGGCGCGGTGGCCTTGAACATAGATCGGGCTGCGCTCTCCGCGCGTGATGACTTCGAACTCGTCGATGAAGCGGTCCGCGGCCTCGGCAAAGGTCTTGCCCGCCTTGATGTCGCTGGCGCGGTACTTGCCAAGAAGGCCCAGGTACCAATCCAAGGCGACGTCTTTGGCGCGCGCCAGACTGTCTTCGCCTGTGGTCTTGCGCCGCTGGCGGCCGGCGATTGAGCATGAGCATTGCCAATGGGGGCTGCCGGCGCGCCGGTAAACCTGCACCCGACCATCCATCAAGGCGTGACGCACGGACTCGGCCAAAATGCCAACCCGAAAGCTATAGCTACTCTATCTAGGATAGCGGAGATGCTGCTTTCACGCGAGTGGGGGCGAAGGCATCGAGAAAGGTGACGTGGAGCGGGAGCTTGTGCATCCAGGTTGGAAGGGGCGCCCTGAGGCTTGGCCGCCTTTTGGGTCGGAGAACGCGAGGGCTTGAGCGCGGCCTTGGTTAGAGGCTTAACGCTAGTTGTTGAGCCCGGCCCAGGACCTGTCGCCTGCCATCTAGGAGCGCCCCGATCACAGAGCAGTCTAGGCGACAGCCAGGGGACGGATTGCCTTCAGTTCCGCCCCGCTCTCAATCGCCGCTTTAGACAAGTCGTGCTGAGCCTGAAGGTTCATCCAGAACTGCGCGTTGACCCCAAACACACGCTCCAGTCGTAGGGCGGTATCGGAGGTGATCGGCTGCAATTCGCGAGTGATCCGCTCGATGCGCGTGCGATCCTTCAGGCCCATCGCCTTGGCCAGCGCGCCAGCACTCATGTTGAGCGGTGCTAGAAAGTCTTCGCGCAGGATCTCGCCCGGGTGGGGGAGGGGCGAGACAAAATCGTAGTCCATAAAGGTGGCCACTACCGTTCCTCCGTAAACAGGCCGAATTTACATCGTTGCGGCGCGCCTAATGGTAGTCGCCAAACCAAACTTCTTCTGGCCCTTCAGGTCCCCAGACAAAAACCAGTCGGAACTGATCATTGACACTGAGGGACCAGCGACCAGCCATGTCGCCGCCAAGCTGGTGCAGGCGATTGCCTGGTGGAAATCTCAACTGCTCGACGTCGGTCGCGGCATTGAGTTGGGCCAACAGGCGCCGTGTCTTTCTCACCATGTCCGCAGGAAAGCCCTTGGGAGCCTTGCCTTCAAAAACCTGCTTCGCCAGTTCGCTCTTCCAGTTCTGGATCATGGCGTATCCTCGAACAACTTAGATGTAGCGCGCGGCGCTACGAATGGCAAGGTCGATGTAGCGTTCTGCGCTACGTTCTATAGCCAGGCGATGGCTGCGCGCCGTGCGGCGCGCGGACGCCAGCGGGCTAGGCCGTTCGGCCCATCCCTTCGCGCTTGGCCGCGTCGGCCGGTTCCGGCCTTGGGCGACCAAGGATCACGGCGCGGGTGTCGCGCCGGCGGGGGAGGGGCGGGCCTTGCGGACATTGATCGCCGAGGCGTCGATGACGTTCTTGATGTGGGCGGCGTAATAGGTCTCGACCATCTCGACGCTGGTCCGGCAGTTCTTGGCGACCTGGTAGATGTCGGCGCCGGCCATTAGGCGGGTGCTGATGTAGGTGTGGCGCAGACTGTAGGCGGTGCGTCGACGCCCCTCCCGATCGGTCTTCATGCGCAGCTCGTCGAGGATGGCGTTGAACAGCTCACGCTGGAAAGTGGGGAACAGCCGATCGAGCGGCTGCCGGCCATTACGCGCCTTGAGGCTGAGGAAGGGCTCCACGGCTTCAGGCATGCTCTTGCACCAGCCGACGCCGCGCTTGCCGCGCACGGCGATTTCCAGGAGCCGCTCGCCGGTGGCCTCGTCGGCGATCACCGCGACATCCCGGTATTCCAGGCGCAGCGCTTCATCCGGGCGAAGGCCGGTATGGATCATGATCAGGGCGTAGTCGCGGAGGTTCTCGCCGGCCTCGCGCCAGCGCTCTTTCCGGGGCCGCGCGACGCGATCATGCAGCGCCGCCTCGAACAGCGCCCATTCCTCCGGCGAGAACCAGGCTCGGTGCGAGATCTTGCCGGACCGGCCGTACGGCGCCGAAAGGTCGGGGAGATGGTCGATCCAGCGAAGCCGGATCGCCGTCTTCAGGACCTGGCGGAGACAGACGATTTCCTGATGCAGGGTGCTGCGGGCGGGCGGGGCGCCGCGATGGCGGTCGCCCATGCGCATGACGCGATACTCGGCGATCACCCCCGCATCGATCTCACGGACGCTCATCGCGCCGAAGAAGGGGATCAGATAGTTGGTCAGTCGCGCGCGATGGCCGGTGACATAGATCGGATTGCGCTGGCCGCGGGTCAGGGCCTCGAACTCGACCATGAAGCGGCTGGCCGCTTCGCGGAAGGTTTGACGGGACGCGCTGGCGGCCGATCGCGGACCACGTCGGCCCGCGAGTGGCCCTGGACGGGGGATTGGCCGGGCCGCCGTGCGGCCGGCGCCCGCGCCCATGGCGCCGCCGATGGCGGCGTCATGGGCCAGCGCCAGATACCAGTCGTGGGCGAAGGCGGCGGCGCGGGTGAGGCCATCCTCACCGGTGTTGGCGCGGTGCTGGCGCCCGCCGACCGAGCAGGCGCACTGTCAGTTGGGGCTGCCGTTGCGCAGATAGAGTTGAACCTTGCCGTCCAGGATCGCGTGGCGGCCGTCGCGCGGCGACGAAAGTCCTATGGGGCGGGATTGTGCTAGAGCCCCGGCGGAGTGTGCTAGCTCTGTGCTAAGCTTTGCCTTGGATTTGCGATAAGAAGTTGTTGTTTCTAGGGTTTTTCTAGATTTTGCGGTGGAGCGCATAGGATTTTAAGTCCGGCGCGTCTACCATTCCGCCACGTCCCCGTCCCGCGTGGCCTAAGGGTTTTCGGGCGTAATCACAAGGCTTCGGTCCGTGTGAAGACTGGAACGATCGGCGAACGTCGGGAGGTCTGCGGGACCGCCGTAACGCAAGATCGACCGCAGTCCGTTCCCGTCTTCGTCGCGCTTGGCGTCCGCGCCCGCTCCACCCGGAGGGCGCAGCGCCTCGCCGCGCCGGTGGCCGGCTGAGATGAAGCCCGCAACGGACCCGCGCGTGGGGCGACGTCGAACGTCCGGCGGCAGGCCAAAGCCCGCCCGAAGGGCGCGCCCAAGAACAGCGGGGACCGTGATTTCAGGTTTGATTTCCTCTCGCGTGAGGG
Organism: Caulobacter sp. GW821-FHT05F04; assembly: GCF_059419665.1. Taxonomy (NCBI): domain Bacteria; kingdom Pseudomonadati; phylum Pseudomonadota; class Alphaproteobacteria; order Caulobacterales; family Caulobacteraceae; genus Caulobacter; species Caulobacter sp. GW821-FHT05F04. The sequence continues at coordinate 87,132 of NZ_JBWKSF010000008.1, read as the reverse complement.
CGTTTTCCCGCCCTCGTCAATCCCTTTATTTGGGGCAAATATTTGCCTTTCCGTTGAGCAAAAGGCCTCGTTTAGGGTTGTTTCTGTGACCATCCCTGCGGCGCCTGTCAGAAAAATTCCCCTTTTTAAAACCCCACAAGTTGGATGGGATTAGCTTCCATCGATCCCTTTGGGTTCGGAGTGTGGCGTGAGCCATGCCCTGCTTCGTCTGGAGCAGGGCGGGGGTGGCTCGCGCGTCGCGTTTATTGGAGGGGCTTCCATGATCAACAATCATCGCAAACTCGTGCTTGCGACCACGGCGCTATGCGCCGTGGGCTTCGCCGCCCACGCCTGGGCCCAGACCGCGCCGCCAGCCGGCGCTGAACCCACCGAGATCGAGGCCGTCGTCGTCGTCGGTTCGCAGATCAAGGGCGCGAAGGTCAACGCGGCCCTGCCGGTGACGGTGGTCGGCGAGGACCAGATCGGGGCGTCCGGCGCGGTGTCCGGCGACGAACTCTTCCGGTCGATCCCGCAGATGGGCGACGTGAACTTCAACGCCCAGTACCTGCCGGGCAGCAGCAACAGCGCCCGGGGCGACGTCGGCTCGGTGAACCTGCGCAACCTGGGCATCGGCAATACGCTGGTTCTGCTGAACGGTCGCCGCGTGGTGACCCACCCGACCAGCCAGGCCAACGACAACCTGGTGCCGGTGCTGACCTACAACACCAGCGCCATTCCGGTGTCGGGCCTCAAGCGCCTGGAAGTGCTGCGCGACGGCGCGGCGGCCATCTACGGCGCCGACGCGGTGGCCGGCGTGGTCAACACCGTGCTGCGCGACGATGTCGACGGCCTGACCACCTCAGCGCAATACGGCTTCGCCGAAGGCACGAACCTGAAAGAGTACAACTTCAACGCCTTCGGCGGGAAGAACTTCGCCGACGGTCGCGGCAATGTCAGCGCCTTCGTTTCGTACGACCAGCGCACGAGCATGCGTTCGACCGACCAGGACTACACCGCCTCGCTGGATCGCCGTCCGCTGTTCGCCGGCACCCGCTTCGAGGGCGTCGCCAGCCTGGACGGTCGCAGCACCACGACGCCATGGGCCTATGTCCAGACGCCGCAGAGCTTCGGCACGGTGCGCCAGGGAACCACGGCGCTGACCAGCAGCGCCGGCTATTTCCACATCCAGCCTTCGACGTTCGCGGGCTGCCAGCTGAACATCAGCGGCGGCATGTGCATTGACGACGGCGCCCTGGCGACCTCGGCCGCCGATCGCGACCTGCGGTTCAACTCGGCCGCCCTGGGCACGACGGTGATCCCGGAACTGAAGCGCACCAACGTCTTCCTGACCGGCCACTACGACATTTCCGAAGACCTGACCGTCTTCGGTGAACTGGGCCTCTATCACGCCAAGACCAGCGCCCTGCAGGCGCCGATCGCCACCCTGTCCTCGGGCGTGATCAGCATCCCGGCCAGCAACTACTGGAATCCCTTCGGCCCGGTGACCTTCGCCAACGGGACGGCCAATCCCAACCGCCTGCCCAATCTGAACGTCCCGGCCAGCGGTCTGTCGCTGACCCTGCGCGGCTATAACTTCGCCGACCTGGGCCCGACGCATGTCGACGTGACCAACGACCAGTACCGCGTGCTGGCCGGTGTTCGCGGCGAGAAGTTCGGCTTCGACTGGGAATCGGCCCTGGTCTATTCGGAAGCCACCGCCGACGACATCAGCGACAACATCTCCAACACCAAGCTCTATGCCCAGCTGGCCCTGTCCACGCCCGACGCCTACAACGTCTTCAACGGCTCGGACATCAACAACCCCAGCGGCGCGGACACCACCCGCAACAGCGAGGCGGCGATCAACGCCATCCGCGTCAAGATCAAGCGCCGCACCAAGAGCAGCCTGGCCTCGTGGGACTTCAAGGTCTCCAAGCCCGACCTCTTCAGCCTGCCGGGCGGCGATGTCGGCGTGGCCTCCGGGGTCGAGGTGCGTCGCGAGACCCAGCTGGACGACCGCGACAAGCGCATCGATGGGACCATCACCTTCACCGATCCGATCAGCGGCGCGGTGCTCAGCGACCTGATCAACTCCAGCATGAACCCCGACACCAAGGGCCATCGCTCGGTCGCTTCGACCTATATCGAGTTCGCGGTTCCGCTGGTTTCGCCCGAGATGTCGATCCCGCTGGTCCATCGCCTGGATCTGCAGCTGGCCGGCCGCTACGAGCACTACAGCGACTTCGGCAATACGGCGAAACCCAAGATCGCCGGCGCCTGGGACCTGGTCGACGGCTTCCGCATCCGCGGCTCGTGGGCCAAGGGCTTCCGCGCCCCGAACCTGGAGCAGATCAACGCCACGGTGGTGTCCCGCTCGAACAACCGCACCGACTACGCCTTCTGCGAGGCCGACCTGCGGGCGAAGCGCATCACCTCGTTCGCGGGCTGCTCGCGGTCACTGCTGACCACGGCGCGCCGGGCGGGCAACCCCGACCTGAATCCCGAAGAGTCCGAGACTCTGTCGTACGGCGTGGTCCTGGAGCCGAAGTTCATCCCGGCGGAATATGGCCGCCTGACCTTCACCGTCGACTACTGGAAGGTCAAGCAGACGGGCCTGATCGGGGTGTTCGGCGAGGGCAACGCCCTGATCCTCGACTACCTGCTGCGCCAGTCGGGCTCGAGCAATCCCAACGTCATCCGCGCCGCCCCGACGGCCGACGACAACGCCGCCTTCGCCGGCACCGGCCTCGCGGCCGCCGGCCAGGTCCTGTACGTCAACGACAAGTACACCAACCTGCAGCCGCAGGACGTCGAAGGGCTGGACCTGGGCCTGATGTATCACCTGTCGACCGACAAGCTCGGCGACTTCGACCTGAACGTGAACGCCGCCCACCTGATCAAGTACTACCAGTCGCCTTCGCCGGGCATCGCCGAGCTGATGGCGGCGCGGTCGGCGGGCAAGATCAACGCCGGCACCACCATCACCGGCGGGGGCGACCTGTTGAAACAGAACGGCAAGACCGACTGGAAGGTCTCGGCCGCGCTGACCTGGCGCTACAAGCAGCTGACCGTCGGCGGCTTTACCCAGTACATCGGCGAGTATAACGACACGGCTCTGCTGGACTCGACCGGCGCGCCGTGGGTCGTGGACTCGCAGATCACCGCCAACCTGTACGGCGAGTACGACTTCGCCCAGGCCAACACCAAGCTGCGGCTGGGCGTGCGGAACATCACCGACAAGGATCCGCCGCTCAGCTCGACGGGCTACGACGGGACGGTCTATCTGCCGTACGCGCGCTACTGGTACGTCTCGGTCAAGAAGACGTTCTAGGAACAAGGGACCGATTGTGAAGTACGAGTTCAGCGCTGACCGGGCGCGCTGGCGGGTTTCGAGCGCGCTTGTCGCGCTCGCGCTCGCCGCCGCGCCGGCGACTTTCGCTCAAGCCGCTGGCGCGCCCGCGCCGGCGGCCGCCTCGCCCTTGGGGCTGCTGCCGGTGAAGACCGACGCGGCCAAGGGCGCCGTCGTCATCACCCTGCCGGCGCCCGCCGCCGACGGCGTGTCGGGACGGTTCCTCTATCAGCCCAGCCTCAGCGGCGGCCTCGGGTCGACGCCGGTGGGGCTGGACCGGGCCGCGACGGGCGAGACCCAGGTGCTGATCTTCCGGCGGGTCGGCAAGAAGGTGCTGATCGCTTTCGAGAACTACGGCTTCCGCGCCGTCGGCGGAACGCCCGAGGAAACCCGGACCGTCCAGGACAGCTTCCCGGCCTCGGTCGTCTGGTCGGGCGAGGTGATCGCCGAGACGCCGGCTGGCGGCGTCTCCGTCGACATCGCCTCGTTTCTGCTGCGCGACGCCTTCGACATCGCCGGCGGCCTCAAGCGCGGCAAGCAGGGCGCCTACAAGCTGGCCCCGGCGCTCAGCTATGTCGACCTGCCGGTCACCGGCGTCTTTCCCGACAATCTCGAATTCGAGACGCGGCAGACCTTCACCGCCGATGATCCGGGATCCGAGGTCAACGGCATCGCCCCGGACGGACGAGCGGTGACCTTCGGCGTCCATCACAGCTTCATCCGCCTGCCGGCGCCGGGCTTCGTTCCGCGTCCGCAGGATCCGCGCACGGGCACCTCGGCCCAGGTGCTGTTCGCCGACTACGCCACGCGGTTGGACCAGCCGATCGTCCAGCGTCTGGCGCGTCGGTTCCGGCTGGAGAAGACCGATCCGACAGCGGTCCGCTCGCGGGTCAAGAAGCCGATCGTCTACTACGTGGACCGCGGCGCGCCCGAGCCGATCCGCACCGCCCTGATCGAAGGCGGCCAATGGTGGGCCAAGGCCTTCGAGGAGGCCGGCTATATCGACGCCTTCCGGGTGGAGTCGCTGCCCGAGGGCGTCGACCCGATGGACGCGCGCTACAATGTCGTCAACTGGATCCACCGGCAGACCCGCGGCTGGTCGACCGGGACCACGGTGGTCGATCCGCGCACCGGCGAGATCGTCCGCGGCGTCGTCCAGCTGGGCTCGCTGCGCGTGCGCCAGGATCGCCTGATCTTCGAAGGCCTGGTTGGCGCGGACAAGACGGGGAAGGGTGGTCCCGACGATCCGCTCAACGTCTCCCTGGCCCGCATCCGCCAGCTGTCGGTGCACGAGATCGGCCATACTCTGGGCCTGGCCCACAACTTCGCGGGCAGCACCTACGACCGCGCCTCGGTGATGGACTATCCCGCGCCGCTGGTGAGGATCGAAGGCGACCGCCTGGACCTGTCCGACGCCTATGCCAAGGGCGTGGGGGCCTGGGACCGGTTCGCGATCAATTGGCTTTACTCGCAAGGCGCGCCCGGCTCGGACGAGGCCGCGCGCCTGGATCGCCTGGCGCGCGACGCCCAGGCCAACGGCCTGCGCTTCGTCACCGACGGGGATTCGCGCAGCGCCGCGGCCGGACAGCCCTATGGCGCGCTGTGGGACAATGGTCCCGATGCGGTCGCCGAGCTGGAGCACGTGCTGGCCGTGCGCAAGATCGCGCTGAGCAAGTTCGGCCTGGTCAACCTGCCCAGTGGCGCGCCGGCGGCGGACCTGAAGCGCGTCCTGGCGCCGATCTACCTGTTCCACCGCTACCAGGTCGAAGCCGCCGTGAAGCTGATCGGCGGCGTGGACTATTCGTACGCGGTGCGCGGCGACGGCCATGAGGTCGCGTCGATCCCGTCGGCGGCCACCCAGCGCAAGGCGCTTGACGCCCTGCTGCTGACCACCGACCCGGCCACGCTGGACCTGCCCGACCCTCTGTTGAACCTGCTGTCGTCCGGCCAGTCGGGCGTGCGCGACAAGGCCTATGAGATCGAGATCTTCCCGACCTCGGGGCCCGCGGTCTTCGACCTGCCGACCGCCGCCGAGATGGCCGCCGACCAGACCGTATCGCTGTTGCTGAATCCGCAGCGGCTGAACCGGGTGGTCGAGCAGAACCGCCGCGATCCGGCCCAATTGGGCGTGGCCGAGCTTGCCGAGCGCCTGCTGGCGGGCGTGGCCCCAAGCAAGGCCGAGGGGCGGTTGGGCGACCTGCGTCGTCGCATACGCGCCCGCGTCGTCGGCGACCTGGTCGAAGCGCAGGGCGACAAGGCGCTGTCGCCGACAGCGGCGGTCCAGATCGACGCGGCGCTGCGCACCTTCGGCAAGACCCTGGCCGCCTACAAGGGCGGCGGGGCCGAGGGCGACCAGGCCGCGGCGCTGTCGCGCGCCCTGCTCAGCGACGACATCGCCGTCAGGCAGGCCCTCGCCGCGCCCCGCTCCGGCGCGGTCGAGAGCCTGCCGCCCGGCATGCCGATCGGTGGAGAAGACTGTTGGTTCTGCGCCCCGAGCGCAGGTTTGTAATGCGTATCCAAGAAGGAAAGCGTCCCATGACCGCTCACCATGCCAGGCTGCTCAAGGTCTCCCGCCGAGGGGCGCTGATCGTCGCCGCCGGCGTCCTGCTGCCGATGGCCGCCGCCCAGGCCGCGACGCCGGCCCTGGCGATCGTCAACGCCCAGATCTTCGACGGCGCCGGCGCCGCGCCCTACAGGGGCGGCCTGGTCGTGCAGGACGGTCGCATCGTCGATGTCGGCCGCAGCGTGAAGGTTCCCAAGGGCGCCAAGACGATCGACGCCAAGGGCGAGGCCGTGGTGCCGGGCTTCTTCGATGTCCACACCCACTGGACCCCCGCCGGCGCGCCGAACATCACCCCCAAGATCGCTGACGCCTATGTCGCCGCGGGCGTGACCACGGTGAACGACTTCCACCAGCAGCCGGAATCCTTCGCGCCGCGTCGCCGATGGCTGTCGACCCTGACCACGCCGCACGTCAACTTCGTGGCTCGGGTCAGCACGCCTGGCGGTCACGGCGCCGATTGGGCCGACGAGGCCACGACCCGCTGGGTGAACACCCCCGAGGCGGCCAAGGCCGCCATCGAAGGCTTGGCCCCTTACAAGCCCGACGCGATCAAGGCCTTCACCGACGGCTGGCGCTACGGCTCGGCCCCGGACAACACCAGCATGGACGGCTGGACGCTGAAGGCCCTCACGGACTCGGCCCACAAGCTGAACCTCAAGGTCCTGTCGCACACCGTAACGGTCGAGCGCGGCGCCGTCGCGGCGACCGGCGGCGTCGATATCATCGCCCACAGTCTGCAGGATGGCCCGATCGACGCCGAGACCGTCGCGAAACTCAAGGCCAACGGCACGTTCTACGCCCCGACCCTGGCGGTCTACGAGCCGGTCAAGCCGGGCCAGGCGCCGCCGGCCGACTCCGATAGCCCGCGCGCCAAGCTGGCGGTCCAGAAGTTCGGCTATGCCCTGGCCAACGTGAAGACGCTGAAGGACGCCGGGGTGCCCATCGCCCTGGGCACCGACGCCGGCATGCCCGGCACGCCGCACGGCGCCTCGACGCTGCGCGAGATGGAACTGCTGGTCCAGGCGGGTCTGACCCCGTCCGAGGCCCTAATCGCGGGCACCGCCACCAGCGCCAGGGCCATGAACCTGCTGGCCGACCGCGGCACGCTGGAGAAGGGCAAGCGCGCCGATTTCGTGATGATCGCCGGTCAGCCGTGGACGACCATCACCGACATCCGCAAGGTCGACCGTGTGTTCATCGACGGCAAGGCGGTGTTTGGGCCCGGTTCGTCCCGCTCGGCCGACAATGACAAGCCCACCATGCCGACCCTGAAGGCCAAGGGGCCATTGGTCGACGACTTCGAGCGCGCCGACGGCCGCACCAGCCTGGACACCCTGCGCCTCAGCGACTTCGACGGCGGCCGCGATCGCAGCGTCGAGGTCCTGCAGACCGTCGACCGCGGCAATGGCGACCACGTGCTGAGCGTCGCGGCCAAAATGGCCCAGAAGGCCGAACCGGACGCCGGCGTCCTGCTGCCGCTGAGCCGTGGCTCGGTCGAGCCGGTCGACGCCTCGGCGTTCAAGGGCGTAACCTTCGAGCTGCGCGGCGACGGCGGTGCCTACGTCGTGACGATCAACAGCGTCTCGGGCTCGTGGGTCGCCACGGTCTCGGCCAACGGGACCTGGGAGAAGATCACCGTCCCGTTCGCCAACTTCAAGCGATCGGGGCGGGGCGCGGGCGCCTGGACCGGGACGGACCTGCTGGAGGTGGGCGTCTCGGGTTCGCGTCCGGCCGGTCGAAAGCTCTGGTTCGAGCTGGACGATGTGACCTTCTACTGAGCCTTTCCGCTTGACCCCGCCGCCGGAAGCCCTCGCTCGAAAGGCGAGGGCGGCTTCTGGCGCGGGTTAGACCGCCAGTTTCCAACGTGTCCTGCGCGCCGACGCGCGAAGCGGCATCCGCTTCGCGCGTCGCTAGTCGACGGGGATCTCGAAAGGCCCCACAGGCAGGTCTTCGCTGTTGAACAGGTTGACGAACGGGGAGTCGCTCCAGGCATAGCGGATGGCGCGGATCTCGGGGCGGTTGGCGCCGGCCAGGGTCACGTGGTCGCCCGACGCCACGGCTGAAGCGTAGCGGCATCGACGATCGACGTCGCAGAGCTCGAATCCGATGGCGGTGTCGCTGCTATAGGTGCGCAGGCCGTCCGCGGCGTCGCTGAAGCGCACGACCAGGTCGTCGCCCGAACGCGTCAGGGCCACGGGGGAGGGGCTCTGCGCCACCGTCTCGCCATAGGCCACGCGCCGGGCGGTCAGGGCCAACCGGTTTCCCACGACCGTCTTCTGGCCGGGGTGAATGTCGTAGCGGTCGCCGATGTCGATAATCGAGGTCAAGCCCACACGGTCGAACGTCTGGGCCGTTCGCCGCTGATGCTCGCGCACCTCGGCGGTCTTCGACGCGCCGGGATGGTCGCCGACGGGACCGTAGTTCGGCAGCTGGGCCAGCACGAAGGGCAGGTCCGTCACGCCGAACGCCGCGCGCCACTGTTGGATCAGCGCTGGCAGAAGACGACCGAAGCCCGCCGGGTCATGGACGTTGGACTCGCCTTGATACCAGGCGACCCCTTTGACGGTGTAGGACGTCACGGGCGCGACCATGGCGTTGTACAGACTGCCCGTGCCCTTGGTCGGATCCCAGGGGGTCACCGGAACACCGCCCAAGGCGTCCAGGGGCGCTGAGACGCGATAGCGCCAGGCCTGCGGCAGCGGCGTCTTCGTTCCGTCCGCCAGGGCCAGGAAGCGCTGGTCGTCGGTGTCGTAGAGGCCGCCGGAGCCGCCAGAATCCAGCACCCGGACCGCGACGACGTTCCGGCCCGCCACGAGCAGGCCCTTCGGCAAGGCGTAGCCGCGTCGCGTGGTGCGCCCCTCGATGCCGCCGACGCGCACGCCATTGACGAAGGTGGTGTCGCTATCGTCGATCAGGCCCAGGGCGAGGCGCGTGGCCCCGTCCGCTTGTGCCTTGGTCAGGGTGAAGGCGGTGCGATACCAGACCGCGCCGTTGAAGCTGGCCAGCTCCGGGTCGCCCAGGCGCTCCCAGACCCTTGTCGGATGGACCGGCTTCCAGCCGGCGTCGTCGAAATCGGGCCGAGCCCAGGCGGCCTTGGCCTTGGCGTCGGGTTCATGGGCCGTCCACCAGGCGTCGAAATAGCGCGTCTGCCGCGCCTCGCCGGCCTGCCGGTCCTTGGCGTAAAGGTCCAGGCGATCCAGCGCGTCGTCATAGGTCTTGAGGGGGCGCAGCCCGGCCTCGCCGATCCAGGCCTGGGTCTGGGTACCGCCCCAGGTCGCGGTGATGAAGCCGACCGTCACGCCGAAGTGGGCCTGCAGCGCCTTGGCCATGAAGTAGCAGGCGGCCGAGGCCGGGCCGACGCTCGCCGGCGCCGCCAGAGTCCAGCCGCTGACGGCCTTGGCCTCGTCGAGCGGGCGCGGAGCGACATCGCGCCCGACGTCGGTGAAGCGCAGCAGCGGGTTCTCGGAGTCCCGGACCTCGTTGCCGCCATTGGTCGCGTCTTGCAGCTTAAGGCCCATGTTCGACTGTCCGGAGCAGAACCAGACCTCGCCGACCATGACATCGTTGAGCACGGTCCGCGCGCGGCCGTCGGAGACGGAGAGCGTGTAGGGGCCGCCAGCGTCCATGGGCTTGGTCGTCACGGCCCACCGCCCGTTCGCGTCGGCGGTCGTCGCCAGGCTCTGGCCGCCGATCTCGACGCTCAGGGTGGCGCCTGGGTCGGCCCGGCCGCCGAGCCGAACCGGTTCGCCCCTCTGCAGAACCGCATGATCGCTGAAGAGGTTGGTGAAGCGGGGGGCTTCGGCCAGAGCCGGGCCGCACCACAGGGTCCCGGCTAAGGCCAGAGTGGCAACGCGTTTCATGCCGTTTCCTCGATGTCGTCGGCTGGGTTCGTCCGCCCAGTCTTGTGTGGCCCGCTTTGGGCTCAGGCGGCGCCGTGCTGAACGGAGAGCTTGAAGCGGTCGCGGTGCTGTAGCGCCTTGCGGCGCAGCTGTACGATGGCCTCGGTCTCCTCGGCCGCCAGCATGGCTTCGAAAAGGCGGCTGAAGTGCTCGCGCATCGCCAGCCGCGCGGCGTTGGGATCGCGGTTGCGGATGGCGTCGAACACCGCCCGATGCTCCTCGATCCGGTCCTCGAACCCGCTCTTGCAGACGTTGCTGTAGACTTGGACGACCCGCGGCGCCTCGTTGCGCATCCGCCAGAGGGTGCGCACGAAATGCTCGATGATGGGGCTGCCGCTGTTCTCGGCGATCAGAAGATGGAAGCGCTCGTCGGCCTCTTCGGCCGCCTCGTCATTGCCCGCCATCACCCGCATGGTCTCTTCCAGCAGCGCCAGGGACTCGGAGGACATGTTGAGCGCCGCCAGCGCCGCCGACTCGGCCTCGACGACCGCGCGGACCGTCGTCAGCTCGAACGCATCAACCTCGGTCAGGGGAGACAGGTCGGCCGGCCGACGGGGGCGGACATAGACGCCCGAGCCCGTCTTGACGGCGATGTAGCCCTGCGCCTCGAGGGCGATCTCGGCTTCCCGCACGGTGACGCGTGACACGCCCAGCCGCTCGGCCAGCTCACGCTCGCCGGGCAGTCGGCCGCCCGGGGCGAACTCGCCAGACTCGATGAGCTCGATGATCTGCTTCGCGACCTGTTGGTAACGCCTATCCATGGTCATCCGCCGATGCTCCGCTGCCGCTCGTCCGGGTCGTCTTGAGACGACTCCGCGTTCCCAACTCGGGCTGATGGGACATTGGAAGGTTCTATCAGGGGTGAACCAAAGCGGTATACCCCTGATAGACCAAAGCCTAGTGCTTGAACCGGAACCCGACCGTGAACTGTCGCCCGGGCGAGCCATAGAGCGCCGCCACCGGATTGTCGGCGTAGTAGTACCGGCTGGTCGCCTGGTTGGTAATGTTCAAGCCCTCGATCGAGAAGGACGCCTGGCTCGACAGCTTGTAGCTGAACGCGAAATCGACGTTCAGCGTGTCCTTGGATCCGCCGAAGTCGTTGATCAGCGGCGTGTCGCACGCCAGGCCGCCGACGACGCCCGGCGCACAGGCGCCGGCCACCAGCGGGTAGGTGGTGTAGTAGCCGTCGCGTTGGGCCAGGGAGACCCGCGTGTTGATGCGCTTGTCCTCGTAATAGAGCGTCAGGTTGACGGCGTTGGGCGACGCGCCGAGCCACGGGGCTTTGCCCAGGGTCGCCGGCGTCGTGTCGGTGCCGGGATCGAGGATGTAGGTGAGCTCGGACTGGATGTGGGTGGCGTTGAGCTGGATGCCCGTGTTCTTCAGCAGTCCGGGCAGGAAGGTGAAGGCCTGCTGGTAGTTGACCTCCCAGCCCTTCAGCTCTCCGCCGGGGGCGTCGCGGAACTGGCGCGCGGTCGCATCATAGTCGCCGCGGATATAGGCGGCCTGGTCGCTGTTGGCGCCGAACTGCTCGATCAGGCTGGCAAGCCCCTCGGCGTCGAGGAAGGTCGACAGCGGCGCGGAAAAGCGCACGGTCTGCGGATAGGAGCCGATCTTCTTCCTGAACACCGCCACCGAGATCAGGCCGCCCTCGGCGTAGTACCACTCCACGGCGGCGTCGAAATTGTTGGCGCGGAAGGGCGACAGCTTGGGATTGCCGATCGTCAGGGTGGCGCCGGAGGTCATCCCGCCCTCGGGAATCGTCAGCTGGGTGATGGTCGGGGCCAGCTGCTGCAGGGTCGGGCGCGACATGGTCTGGGCCGCGCCGAACCGGAAGTAGAGATTGTCGCGCGGGCGGATGGCGATGTTGAACGACGGCAGGACGTCCGAATAGGAATTCCCGCCCTGGACGGTGCGTCCGCCGGTCGAGCGGCCGGTAGAGTCCACGTCGGTCTTGGCATAGCGCACGCCGATGTTGCCGAAGGTGTTCCAGCCGTCCAGGAAATCGTAGTTGAAGTTGACCTGGCCGTAGGCGCCCTCGGTCTTCTCTTGCACGGCGAAGGTCTCGCGCCCCTGCTGGCGGAACTGGGTCAGACGCCAGTCGCCCCACTTGTTGATGCACTCGCAGGTGAAGCCGAACAGATCGTCGAACTTCTGGATGTCCGGTCCGAACCACGACGTCGTCGTGCCGGCGGGCACGTCCAGGCCCTGGCCGAAGTTAATGACCTTGCCGAGGCTGGCGATCGAGACGCCCGCCTCCTTTTCGGTCGGGTTGATCTGGACGTTCTGGCGCTCGGTCTGCGAGGTCGAGAAACGATAGTCGCGCTGGGTGCCGCCGAACTTCAGGGTCAGGTTGTCGTTGAGCTCCCAGGTGAAGTCGGCCTTCCACGAATTGTAGCGGTTCTCGACGACCTTCTTGTGGTAGCGCAGGAACGAGACCCCCTTGAGGATCGTCCACTGGCTGGGATCGGCGGCGTTGAAGCCGGCGTCGAACAGCGGCATGTCACCGCCGCCGCGCTCGTCATAGGTGAAGGTGGCCGGCTGATCGAACTGACCCCACTCGGCCATCTTGCCGTAGGAATTGAGCTTGGACCGCGACAGGCCGTAGGTGAAGTCGGCCTTGAACCTGTCGCTGAACTCGTGGGTCAGGTTGAACGAAAGCTGGTCGAAGGTGGTGTTGTAGCTGCCCTGGTCGGCGCGCGCCGACCAGTCCAGGTTCCGCAGCTGCAGGTAGTCGGCGACCCCGTTGGTGACATTGGCGGCCAGCACGTCCGTCGCTGGGCGACCGATCTGCTGGGCGCGCATGGCCAGGCCGTCGGCGGAGGGGACATAGCCGGGCGAGACTGGCGAGTTGTAGTAGTCGTAAACGTCGAAATTGTTGGGGTTGTACGAGAAGCTCGTGCCGGCGACGAGCGCGCCGCCATAGGTCGCCTGGCCGCAGTCGATCGGCGAGGCGTAGGCCCCGCCGGCCGTGTAGTTGCAGGTCCCGGGATAGAGCCCGCGCTTGGAGTTCAAGGCGGTCGCGGCGCTGGCCGTGGCGAAGGTCGCATTGGTGTTGTTGCGGTTCAGGCCGAACGGCAGCAGCTGGTTCAGCGTCGAGGTGCTCTTCTGGTTCGAATGCAGCCCGTCGATGGTGAGGCGCGTCCGGGAGGAGATGTCCCACTGGTAGGCTGCGGTGAGGCCCAGGCGCTTTTGGTGCAGGTCCTGTTGCTCTGGGCCGGCCAGGGCGGGGAAGATGATCTGCGAGCCGTCCAGCGAGGGGTGGAGCAGGGCGTAGGCGCCCGGATCCGAGCCGGTCACCGCGTCAATATAGGCCGGATTGGTGATGGCCGCCGTGGACGACACCGTGCCGGGGTTGGTCGCCGTCGGATTCGAGATGCGGTTGGTGAACAGCGTGCCGACCGGCGCCGAGAAACCGGCGCGGCGGGGGTTCTCCAGCGTCGCCCACGTGGCGGAGCGATAGACATATTCGCCGGTCACGATCTGGCGGCGGTACTGGTCGGTTTCGGAGTCCCTCTCCGAATAGGCGGCCGAGGCCAGGAAGCCCATCTTGTCGTTGGCGAAGCGCTTGGAGAACAGGCCCGCCAGGCGCGGATTGTGGTGCTTGCCGTTCTGGTAGTAGGCGTCCTCGACCGAGAGCGCGTAGCGGTCCTGGCGATAGTCGAACGGCCGGCCCGTCTGCAGGTCGACCGTCGCGCCGAGCGAACCTTCGTCGGTCTCGGCCGAGGCGGTCTTGCGGACCTTCAGGCTGTTGAAGAGCTCCGAGGCGAAGACATTGAAGTCGAACGTCCGGGTGGAATTGATCGCGGTGGAGTTGGTGTCGTTGGTGCCCGCCGTCGACAGCGCCTCGAGGTTGTTGATGCGCACGCGGGTGAAATCGCCGCCCAGCCCGCGGACGGTGATGGTCCGCCCCTCGCCGTTGTCGCGATCGATCGAGATGCCGGGGATGCGCTGCAGCGACTCGGCGAGGTTGGCGTCGGGGAAGTCGGCGATGTCTTCGGCGTTGATGGCGTCGATCATGACGTCCGACTGCCGTTTGACATTCAGCGCGCTCTGCAGCGAGGCGCGGTAGCCGGTGACGACGACAGCCTCGACCTCCTGGGCGTCCCCGGTCGCGTTCGGGTCCTGCGATGCCGGCGCTTCCTGCGCGAAGGCTTGGCCGAAGCCCGAGCCGATGATCAGGCACGTCGATGCCAGCAGCATGGCGCGCACACCGGCGCGCCGTGGATGGGTGTCCATAGTTCTCATCCTCCCCGGATACCAATTTTCTATATTTGGCTTACCTATTTGGTTGACCGCTTGAAAACGAATGTCAACTCCCCATCACGCCGTTTTCCTGAAGCGCTCCCCAATCAGCGCCTAGTAAAGCCTGGCCTTGTCGCGGCCGAACGCCCGGGTTTGAAGCCGTTTGGCGCAGAAGCAGCGCGGCGGGCACCGGCGGGAAATTCTCGTTGTTCAGGGCATAGTTTGCGGCCTGCTTGAAAATTGGTCGACAAATTGGTTGACAGCTTATCGCTCAAATGGTCGGACTGAGGTGTCCTTGTCATCGGACGCGCACGTCGCGCGGCGCCGGTTTGACGGACACAGGAAGCGGTCACAGCTTCGAGCGGGGAGGACGTCGATTGAGAAACCTGCGCTCGAGCCTTGCCTCCCTGATGGGCCTGGGCGCCTTGGCCGGCTCGATCCACGCCGACGCGGCGGAGCGTCTGGCGCGCACGCCGGAAGCGTTCGAGGCGGCTGTACAGGCCGCGGTCCCCGGCGACTCGGTGGTGCTGGCCAATGGCGTCTGGCGCGATTTCGAGATGGTGTTCACCGGCGAGGGGACGGCCGCGAAACCGATCACCCTACGGGCCCAGACCCCTGGCAAGGTCGTGATCTCCGGCAAGTCCAACCTGCGCATCGCCGGCCGGCATCTGATCGTCTCGGGCCTGATCTTCAAGGATGGCTTCAGCCCATCGTCCGAGGTCATCTCGTTCCGCAAGGACAACCAGGCGCTGGCCTTCGACTCCCGCGTCACCGAGACGGTGATCAACGAGTTCAACAAGCCCGACCGCGCCGCCGAGGACTATTGGGTCGGCCTCTACGGCCAGAACAACCGCTTCGACCACAACCACCTGCAGGGCAAGCTGAACAACGGCGTGACCCTGGCCGTGGTGCTGAGCTCGGTCGAGAGCCAGCAGAACCATCACCGCATCGACCACAACTATTTCGGCCCGCGCCCCCCGCTGGGATCCAATGGCGGCGAGACGATCCGGGTCGGGACCAGCCAGTTCTCGCGCATCCGCTCCCTGACGGTGGTCGAGGACAACTATTTCGAGGGCTGTAGCGGCGAGGTCGAGATCGTCTCGAATAAGTCCGGCGGCAACATCTATCGCCGCAACGTCTTCGTCCGCTCGCAAGGGTCGCTGGTGCTGCGCCATGGCGACGGCAACCTGGTCGAGGACAATGTTTTCCTGGGCGGCGGGGTGGCCCATACCGGCGGCGTGCGCGTGATCAACGCCGGCCAGACGGTGCGCGATAACTACTTCCAGGGCCTGCGTGGCGATGGCTTCGTCGCGGCGCTGGTGCTGATGAACGGCGTCCCGAACTCGCCGCTCAACCGCTATAATCAGGTGCTCGACGCCCGCATCGAGAAGAATGTCTTCGTCGACGTGAAGCAGGTGCTGTTCGGCGCCGGCGCGGACCAGGAACGCACCCTGCCGCCCGCCCGGAGCACGCTGTCGGGCAATGTCTTCCTCGGCGCGGGCGGCGAAGCGATCTTCAAGGCCACGGCGCCGATCGACGGCCTGACCTTTACCGGCAACCGGGTCGACGGGGTCGCGCCGCCAACCGGCGCCTCGGGCTTCGAGACCAAGGCGATCGGTCGCGAGACCCTGCCGGATGGCCGAATCTACCCCGACGCCGCCGCGCGCAGGGCCCTGGGCCTGAAGGAACCGGTCAAGCTGTTGACCCGCGAAGAGACGGGCGTGGCCTGGTATCCGAAGGGCGACCGGACCGTCGCGCTCGACAGCGGCCAAGTCCTGAAGATCAAGCCGGGCCGGGACCAGCTGTCGGCCGCCGCCCTCAAGGCCAAGGCCGGCGACATCATCGAGCTGGCGACCGGCGACTATGCCGAGGGCCACGCCATCGAGGTCCGCCAGCCCCTGACCTTTCGCGCCGGGACGGGCGCCGAACCATTGGTGACCTTCGATCATACGACCCTGTTCAACCTGGTCGGCCAAGGCGCTCTGAAGCTGCAAGGCCTGCGCCTGTCGGGCGCCAAGGCGCGGGACGCGATCGGCAATGCCATGATCCGCGTGAGCCCTAGCTATCCGCTGAGCAATTACGCCGTCGAACTGGTCGACACCAAGGTCTCACATCTGGGCGGCCAGGCGTTCGCCGTCCTGATGGGCGAGAAGAGCACCTTCGCCGACCATGTGACGATCAGCGGCTCGCGCTTCGCCGACATCAGCGGGGCGGTGCTGGATCTCGCCGGCGAGACGGGCGGTTCGGGCCTCTACGGGGCAGAGACGGTCGACATCACCGGAAGCCTATTCACGCGCCTGGGCGGACCCGTGCTCGACCTTCAGCGGGGCGGGACGGACGAGAGCACCTTCGGCCCCCGGGTCCGGGTCAAGGACTCGGCGTTTCGCGACGTCGCGCCGGGCCAGCCGTCGATGCGACTGGACGGAGTCCAGGTCGCGAAGTTCGACGGCAACCTCTTCGAGCGCGCGGCCCCGGCCCGCGTCACCATTCACGTCGGCAAGCCCGATCTCAGCGAGGCCGGTAACATCGGCGCGGCGCTCGAGATCGTCGATCAGCGCAAGTAGGCCAGTCATGTCCAAGTTCCGCGTCCATCTCTTCGCCGGCCTCGCGGCCCTGGCCTTGGCTGGAGCGGCCCAGGCCGCCGCGCCGGCCAAGCCCACGCCAGTCGCTTCCGCTCAGGCGCCGCCGCTGTTCGCCGCCACCCTGGCCAAGAGCAAGGCCTTCGTGGATCCGCAACTGCGCAAGACCATCGACGTGCCGGTCCCGGCCGACGCCGGCGGCGGCTACACCCACGAGCGGCACAAGGACAACTACCGCCTGATCTATGAGGCGGGGATGCTGTATCGGCAGACCGGCGACAAGGCCTATGCCGACCTGGTGCGCCGTGTGCTGCTGGACTACGCCAAGCTCTATCCGTCCCTGCCGCTGCATCCCAAGCGCGCCAACCAGGTTCCAGGCCGGCTGTTCTGGCAGGTGCTGAACGACAGCGTCTGGCTGGTCAATTCCATCCAGGGCTACGAGGCGGTGATGGACGCCATCCCGGCCACCGACCGCGCGACGATCGAGGCCGGTGTGTTCCGGCCGATGGCGGCGTTCCTGTCGACGGGCTCGCCCAAGACCTTCGACAGCATCCACAACCACGGCACCTGGGCGCTGGCGGCGGTCGGCATGACCGGCTACGCGATCGGCGATCAGGGCCTGGTCAAGCAGGCACTGTACGGCCTGGACGGCTCGGGCAAGTCAGGCTTCTACAAGCAGCTGCAGGAGCTGTTCTCGCCCGACGGCTACTATGCCGAAGGCCCGTACTATCAGCGCTACGCCCTGTCGCCGTTCCTGCTGCTGGCCCAGTCCATCCAGCGCCACGACCCGTCGCGCAAGATCCTCGACTATCGCGATGGCGTGCTGCGCAAGGCCGTCTACGCCACCATCCAAGAGAGCTATGGCGGCCTGCTGTTCCCGATCAACGACGCCATCAAGGACAAGGGTCTGGACACCCCCGAACTGGTCCACGGCGTGGCGGTGACCTATGCCGCGACCAAGGACCCGGCCTTGCTGTCGATCGCCATCCAGCAGGGCTCGGTGGTGCTGAGCCCCGAAGGCCGCGAGGTCGCCGCCGCCATCGCGCGCGGCGAGGCCAGGCCGTTCCCGTTCGCCTCGATCAAGCTGCGCGACGGGGCCAAGGGCGACAAGGGCGCGCTGGTCGTGCTGCGCTCCGGACCCAAGCCCAAGGACCAGGCGCTGGTCTTCAAGGCGACGTCCCAGGGCATGGGGCATGGCCATTTCGACAAGCTGTCCTGGCTGTTCTACGACGCCGGCCAGGAGGTCGTGACCGACTATGGCGCGGCGCGGTTCTTGAATGTCGAGGCCAAGGCCGGCGGTCGCTACCTGCCCGAGAACGATAGCTGGGCCCAGCAGACGGTCGCTCACAACACCCTGGTGGTCGACGAGAAGAGCCAGTTCGGCGCCAACACCGACATCGGCGAGAAGCATTGGCCGACGATCCTGGCCTTCGATAGCAAGGACGGCGTCCAGATGACCGCCGCCAGCATCGACGACGCCTGGCCCGGCGTGCGCTATCGCCGCGCCATGGCGCTGATCGACCGGCCCGAGGTTGGGCGTCCGATCGTCCTGGAGCTGGTCCGGGCTGAAGGCGGCGGCAAGCATCGCTTCGACCTGCCGCTGCACTATGACGGCCAGATCGTCGAGTCCGGCCTGAAGTTCCAGGGCGGAACCAGCGACCTGAAACCGCTGGGCAAGGCCGACGGTTATCAGCACCTGTGGGATCGCGGCCGCGCGCCGGTGAAGGACGGGGCGCGCGTCTCCTGGTTCAACCAGGGCCGGTTCTACGACTACGTCTTCGCGTCCAGTGACGTCGATCAGGTCGTCCTGACCGAGCTGGGCGCCAATGACCCGAACTACAATCTCCGCAACGAGCGGGCCTTCATCCTACGCGGCGACGACAAGGACAGCTTCACGCTGGCGGGGGTGCTGGAGCCGCACGGCGCCTACAGCGCCGCCGAGGAATACGCCCGCGACACCATCGCCTCGGTCAAGGCCGTCGAGCGGGTGCCCGAGAACGGCGCGGACCTCGTCCTTATCCGCCTGAACTCCGGCAAGAGCCTGGCGATCGGCGTCTCCTGGGATCCCGATCCCGCCAAGCGCCATCGGGTCACGACCCCCGCCGGCGCCTACGCCTGGACCGGGTTCTCCGGCCTGGCGGGTCCCGCACAATGAGGCGCGAGATGAAGTTCAAGGGCCTTCGCTGGCTGATCGTCGGCATGGTCGGCCTAGCCACGGTGATCAACTATATCGACCGCAACGCGCTGGCCGTGATGTGGCCGCAGATCTCCAAGGACATGGGCGTCGGCAAGGAAGAGTACGCGCTCATCCTGACCTGCTTCATGCTGTCCTACGCGGCCGGTCAGACGATCTTCGGCAAGATCTTCGACGCCCTGGGCACGCGGGTGGGCTTCATGCTGTCGATCCTGGCCTGGTCGGCGTCGATCGCCCTGCACTCGGTCGCCCGGTCGATCCTGACGCTCGGCCTGCTGCGCGCCGCCCTGGGCGTCAGCGAGGCCGGCAACTGGCCCGGCGCCGCCAAGGCCAACGCCGAGTGGTTCCCCGTGCGCGAGCGCGCCTTCGCCCAGGGGATCTTCAACGCCGGCGCCTCGGTCGGGGCCATCATCTCCGCGCCGCTGATCGCCTGGCTGTTCCTGACCTTCGGGTGGCGCGCGACCTTCATGGTCATCGGCCTGCTGGGCGTTCTGTGGGTGGTCCCGTGGGCCATCGTCTGCCGCGCCGCGCCCGAGGACCATCCCTGGCTGTCGGAGGAGGAGCGCCAGCACATCCTGACCGGCCAGCGCCCGGCTTCCGGCGACGCCGAGGTCGACTACAAGCCGACATGGTCGGGTCTGCTGCGCCACCGCGAGGCCTGGGGCCTGATCCTGGCGCGCTTCTTCATCGACCCGGTCTGGTGGCTGTTCGTCTCCTGGCTGCCGATCTACCTGGCCGAGCGCTTCGGCTTCGACATCAAGCAGATCGGCTTGTTCGGCTGGGTGCCCTATGTGGGCGCGGCGGCGGGCAGCCTGTTCGGCGGCTGGATCTCCGGCTGGCTGATCGGTCGCGGCTGGCGGCCGGTCAAGGCCCGCAAGTGGGCGATCACCCTGGGTGGCGTCCTCATGCTGCCGGCCCTGCTGCTGACCATCGGCGCGTCCACGCCGCTGCACGCGGTGCTGCTGATCGCCGTGATCCTGTTCGGCTTCCAGATCGCCATCAACAACATCCAGACCCTGCCCAGCGACTACCTGCCTCGGTCGGTCGGATCGCTGGCCGGGATCAGCGGCACCGCCGCCGTGGCCGGGGTGCTGATCACCACCTGGATCGTCCCGGTCGCCACCAAGGTCAGCTACGCCCCGGTCTTTGTCATGGGCGCCAGCCTGGTTCCCCTTTCCATCCTGTCCATCTGGCTCTTGGGCGGCCGAGGCGAACGCCTCGTCGATCCCGCCCTCGCGGCCCGCACTACCAACGGAGCAAAATCCTGATGCGCCTCACCAACAAGACCGTCATCGTCACCGGCGGCGCGCGCGATATCGGCAAGGCCGTGTCGCTGAAGCTGGCGGCCGAAGGGGCCAAGGTCGCGATCAACTATTTCGGCAGCGAAGAGGGCGCCAGGGCGACCTTGGCCGAGATCGAAGCCGCGGGCGGCCGCGCGCTGATCCTGAAGGGCGACATGACCTCCGCCAGCGACGTCCAGGCCCTGGTCGACGCGGCCCTGTCGACCTTCGGCGGCCCGATCGGCGCCCTGGTCAAC
Organism: Caulobacter sp. GW821-FHT05F04; assembly: GCF_059419665.1. Taxonomy (NCBI): domain Bacteria; kingdom Pseudomonadati; phylum Pseudomonadota; class Alphaproteobacteria; order Caulobacterales; family Caulobacteraceae; genus Caulobacter; species Caulobacter sp. GW821-FHT05F04. The sequence continues at coordinate 66,790 of NZ_JBWKSF010000008.1, read as the reverse complement.
GTCGCCGGCGGCATGGTCGCCCGCAAGACGCTGGACGAGATGGACGAGACCTTCTTCGACCACGTCATGCGCCTGAACCTGAACTCGGTGTTCCTGACCACCAAGGCGACCGTCCCGCACATGGCCGCCGGCTCGGCGATCGTGAACCTGTCCTCGCAGGCCGGCAAGGACGGCGGCGGTCCCGGCGCCACGGCCTACGCCACGGCCAAGGGCGCGATCATGACCTTCACCAAGGCCATGGCCAAGGAATTGGGGCCGCAGGGCATCCGGGTGAACGCCCTGTGCCCCGGCATGATCGGCACCACCTTCCACGACACCTTCTCCAAGGACGAGGTCCGCGCCCGCGTCGCGGCCAGCACCCCTTTGCGTCGCGAGGGTCGCGCGCCCGAGATCGCCGACGCGGTGGCCTATCTGGCCGGCGACGAGTCGAGCTTCCTGACGGGGGTCTGCCTGGACATCAACGGCGGCCTGCTGATGAGCTGATGGGAGAGGTATCGATGATCGCCCAAACGCTGGCCACCAAGGCGCTCGCCGCCATCGTCCTGCTGGGCGCGACGCCCGTCGTCGCCCAGGCGCCGACCGAACCCGCGCCGCCGGTGTCGGTCAAGGCGCCGGAGGCGACCAAGGACGTCGTCTACCTGCGGGCCAGCGGCAAGGACCTGCATCTCGATGTCTATCGCAACACCGCCTTCAAGGGGCCGCGTCCGGTGCTGGTCTATATTCATGGCGGCGCCTGGTGGAAGGGCGAGAAGCCGGCGGGATGGGGCGGCTTCCGCGCCTATCTGGCGGCGGGCTTCTCGGTCGTAACCGTCGAGTATCGCCTGAGCGACGTCGCCACGGCGCCGGCGGCGGTGCAGGACGTTCGCTGCGCCCTGTCGTGGGTCAAGGCGAACGCCAAGACCTATGGCTTCGACGCCAGGCGGGTCGTGCCTTATGGCACTTCGGCCGGCGGTCACCTGGCCTTGATGGCGGGCATGCTGCCCAAGACCAACGATATCGACCTGCCCGCCTGTCGCGACCAGCCGACCGTGCCGGCGATCCTCGATTTCTACGGACCCTATCACCTGCGATCCAACCTTCCCGGCGCCTTCAAGAGCCCGTCGACGGCGCGATGGATCGGTGAAGGGCCGGAGATCCTGTGGACGACGATGTCGCCGGCGACGTACGTGCGCAAGGGCCAGCCACCGGTGTTCATCGTGCATGGCGATGCGGACCCGACCGTTCCCTATGAGGCGTCGCTGGCGCTGAAGGCCGACCTGGACAAGGCCGGCGTTGCGAGCCGCCTCCACACCGTGCCGGGCGGCGTGCATGGCAAGTTCCCGAAAGAGGAGCAGGACAAGATCGAACGCGAGGCCCTGGAGTTTCTGACGATGAACCGGGTGGTTGGCGCTCGCTAGCGCCAGGAGCTGGCCGCAAGTCGGCTTTCCGGCGCGGGGGGCCAACGTCAGCAGATGGCGCATCTTTAACGCGAAGTCGCGATTGACCGGACCGGTTGGTTCGCGCCCGCACCACCCTTGTTTGGACATTTTGGCTTAAAGCCGAAGCGGTGTTCGACTTGGGGTGTCAGGTCTTCTTGGCCGATGGTCTCGGTTGGGACGGTTGGAGATCGGTGGGGCCGCGCAGGCCGCGCGCCGCCCTTGCCGAGACCTGAGCAACAAGGATCAGGGCCGGTGCGATCAGGACGTAGGCGACGAGGTCCCAGGGGCCGCGGCCGGGAAGGCCAGAACGGCGGCGAGCGTGAGGCTAGCGATGAAGGCGGCGCATTTCATGGACGATCCTCGGCGGCGAGGCGCAGGGCCAGGGGAAGAGACATTGTCAGGGCGCCGCCGTGCGACTGGCCGGGCAGCACGGTGACGTCGACAATCAGGCGCGGTGTGGCCGCCAGGCTCTCGCCCAAGGCGCGGACGCGGGCGACGGAGGCGGCGAAGTCATCCGGCGAAGGCGGCGAACCGCCGGTGCGTCGCGCTTCGCGGTCGCCGACCATCAAGGCGACGCGGACAGGACGGCTTGGGGAGCGGAACGGCGCGGCCGCGATCGCGCCGTCGCGCCACCAAAGCGAAGGGCTGACCGGAACGCAGGTCCGAAAGGCTTCCGGGGCCGCCCGCAACGTGTCCAGCACGAAGAGCGCGCCGTACGAGTGTCCCCAGATCGCCGCTTTTTCGGGATCCAGGCGACCGAGTTGTTCGAGGCGCGGCCGGATCTCTCCCAGCAGCAGTTCGCGAAAGGCGGCCGATCCCCCCTCGGGACGGCCCGGCGTCTCGGGCGGGCCGGGCAAGGAAGGCGTGTCGTCGAAGGTCCGCGCCAGGTTGTCGAACCGTTGCTCGGTCTCGTAGCCGATGGCGATCAGCGCCAGATCCGGAACGCTCGCCAGATCCGCGGGCGTCAGGATCGTGAAGGCGGCGTTGCCGTCCAGGAGGTAGAGTGAGGGCCAGCCGCGCCGGGGCGGCCTGCCCTTGGGCGTGGCCATGTCGACCCGATAGCGGCGCTTGCCGTCGGCCGAGAGGAAAGCGTGGCGGGTGATCCTGTGCGTTGCGGCGCCGGTTTCGAACAGGCCGGGGCCGGTGGGACCTGTTCCGGGCTGAGCGAGCGCCGGCGTGGCGGGCAGGCTGGCCAGCACGGCCAGCGCATGGCGTCGGGAGATCATCGCGGGTCTCCAAGCAGATGGATCAAGCCGTCGGAAAGCGTGCCACGCCAGGCCAGGTCGTCGTGACCGCCGGCGAACTCGACCTGCCGGACCTCATAGCCCTTGGCCCGCAGGACGTCGGCCAGCTTGCGGGTGGTCGAAAGGATGCTCTCCGAGCCGCCGGTCGACTCCAGCAGGCCGGCGTCGAGATAGAAGCGGACGGGCTTGCGGTCCTGCGCCTGGACCTGTCGCGCCACCCAACCGGCGGCGTCGGAAGGGGGCTTGCCGTTATCGGGCTCCCACCAGAATGATCCTGACTGGCTGAGCGCCGCGCCGAACCGTTCTGGACGCCTCAGGGCCGCGCAGGCGCTGGCCAGCCCGCCGAAGCTGGAGCCCGCCAGAACGGTTCTGGCCGGATCATCCGAGACCGACGCTCTTCCGCGGATCCAGGGCAGAAGTTCATCGGCCAGCATGTCGGCGAAAGCGGGATTGCAGGCCAGATCGACCCCGCGCGCCTCTCGCGTGGGATTGGCCACGAACACTGCCGTCACCGGTGGGATGGCGCCGGCGGCGATCAGGTTGTCCAGGATCGTCGGCGTCGGGATCGACGATAGGTAGCGATCGGCGTCGAAGACGATGATCAACGGCGTGTTCCTGGTTGGGCCCGGCGGCGAATAGACCGTCACCTCCCGCCCGGCGCCCAGGGTCTTGCTCTCGAACACGCTGGTCGCCAGCCGCCCCTTGGCGACCGCGCGCGGGGAGACCCAGGGCTGAGGAGACGCACCGGGAAGCTCGACAACCGAGGACGTCTCCCAGCGATGCGGGTTCAGCGGATCGGGCGCCAGCGCCGCGACCAGCCCCGCGCGATACGCGGCGCGGTCGCCTGGGGCGCCGCGCTTGGGATCCGGCGCGAGCTGGTAGGACAGTCGGGTTCCGGCCGGCAGGCGCACGGTCTTGAACCAGACGTCGCTGCCGGCCAGCCGTTGGAGATGGTTCTCGCGTCGGTCCGCTGTCCACACCGGCCAACTGAGTTCGACCTCGCGATTGGTCTCGCCGCGCCAGAGGAAGGTGACCAGCGCCGAGCCGTCGGGCCTGGGCTCGACTAGGGGCGCGCCCCCGGCCCTCACGCCGGCCCAGAACTCCGCCGCGGCGCCGGGCGCCGACAGCGTCTGGCGCAGGGCCTCGAGCCGCGGGCTTTCCAGCGGCGCGGCCAGGGCGGCTGCGGCCAGGGCGGCCGGCGTCAGGCCGGCCACGATCGCCCAGGGGCGCGACGCCATCAGAACCGCCGCGTGACGGCGGCGAAGAAGCGGCGACCTTCCTCGTTATATTCGTCCGAGGTTTGGCGCTTGATCGCCTTGTCCGCGGTGTTCAGCACGCCGAACCGCACCGTGGTCTCGGGATTCAGGGCGTAGGCCGCGCCGATATCGACCGTGCCGTAGCCCTGGCGCTTCACGTTGTTGGCGGCGTTCGTGTAGACGGCCAGGAACTGCTCGCCGACATAGTTCCAGGTGGCGAACAGCGACCAGGCGTCGGTCGGACGCACGTTGACCGTGGCGTTGGCCGAGTGCTTGGGCTGATAGATCATCGCCAGTTCGACCGGATTGCTGCGGTTCTTGCTGTCGAGGTAGGTGTAGTTGGCGGTCAGATCGACCTTGTCGCTGACTCGGAAGCGGGCGTTCGCCTCCAGGCCCTGCGACCGTACCCTGGCGATGTTCTGGTTGCGGAAGATCGGCCGGCCATCAGGCAGGAAGCCCACGAAATTGGAATAGGTCGGCGCCAGCTTGACGTCGCGCGTGCGGCTGGTGATGTCGATCATGTTCTTCAGGTCGTTGCGGAAAACGGTGACCCCGCCACTGAACCGGTCGAACTCGGCGCGCACGCCCAGTTCGCGACTGGTGGCCGTCTCGGGCTTCAGCTCGGTCGAGCCGATGATGTAGCAGCCCGTCGTGGCGCTGCCGCAGGACACCGAACCCCAGTTGGGGCTGTTCTGCAGCAGGGTAGGCGCGCGGAAGGCCTTGGCCGCGCCGCCCTTGAACGTGATGTTCGGCGTGGCGTGAAAGACGAGATAGGCGCGGGGGCTGTGGTGACCGCCGAAGTTCTCGTGGTCGTCATAGCGGTCGCCGATCGTCAGGCGCAGATCGTCGGTGAAACGAACCTCGTCCTCGATGAAGGCGGCCTTCTGGTCAACCTGGGTGACCGGGTTCTGATTGTAGGTCGGCGTTCCGGGCAGGCCGCGCAGGTTGGCCGGATCCTTCAGCTCCTGGCGCCGCCACTCCGCGCCCAAGGTGATGGTCTGGCGTGCGGCGTCCCAAGGCAGGGTGACGCGGCCGTCGACAGCGGCGTTGGTCGCTTTGTTCGGGTTCTTCTGACCGGTGACGTTGCCGATCTCGTTCTCGATGCGGTCGCCGTAGGCGCGCAACTGGGTGTCGCCGAAACCATACTTGCCCTTGTGGGTAAGCGACCAGTCACGACGCTCCATCGGGAAGCTGTCGTGGGTCAGGCGGTTCCAGCCGAGGTTGGCCAGGACGGTGTTGGCCTTGTCGGGCGTCCAGGCCAGGGTTGCGTCGACGTAGCCCTCGTGCTTGTCGCGGATGCCGAACAGCGGCGCGCCGCCGCTCGTCGTGGGCGGGTTGACGTTGTTGGCGTCGCCGAGGCGGCGGTTGTAGCCGCCATAGATCTTCAGACCCAGGACGTCGTCCTTCAGGGGGCCGCTGGCGAAGAAGCCAGCCTTGTAGGCGTCCCCCGCGTCGCCGTCCTCCTGCAGCACGTAGTCAAGACTGGCCGAGCCCGTCCAATGCTTGCCGACCGGCTTGGTGATGATGTTGACCACGCCGCCGATGGCGTCCGAGCCATAGAGCGAAGACATCGGGCCGCGCACCACCTCGACCCGCGAGATCGCCTCGACCGGCGCCCAGCCGGCGTCGAAATCGTTGCCGCGGAACATGGCGCTGGTCGAGTTCACGCGCTTGCCGTCGATCAGGAAGAGTGTGTAGGCGCTGCCCAGGCCGCGTAGCTGGATCGTGCGCTGATTGCCCGAGCGGTTGAGGGTCACGCCTTCGACCCGGTCGAGGATATCGGTCAGGTCTCGGACCGGACGGACGTGCAGATCCTCCTCGGTGACGACCGAAATGCTGGCGGGAGCATCGGTCAGCTTCTGCTGGGTGGCGGCGGCGGTGACGACCACCTGTTCGACTTGATTGACGGCAGTCTTGCTTTCGTCGGCGTGGGCTAGGCTGGCCGGGGTCAGCAGCGCGACGCTCGCCCCGGCCATGAGCAGCGCCCGGCTCTTGATTCCGATCATCGTTGGACCCCCTTGGCTTTCGTACAACGACCGGGCTTCTAACGAGCCATATTTGCAAATGCAAATCAGTCGCATCACTTAAGGGCGATGCGAAGCAGAGCCATGACCGCGCAGCGGCCGTCGGCCATGCCCGGCGCGGGAGGCGTGTCCGCGAGACCGGCGCGTCTTCGCGTCGAGCGTGGCCAGCCGCGTCAAGTCCGCCAAGTTCTCATGGGCTCAACGCTTTCGCCGCTCGTTGGCAAGCGGACTAAGTGGCCGAAGCGCCGTCGCGGACCGCGTCGATGAAGGCGCGCAGGGCTGGGCTCATCTGGCGCTGCTGAGGAAAGCACAGGTGGTGGCCCGGGAAGGGCTCGCACCAGGGCTCCAGCATCGGAACCAGCAGGCCATCGGCGATGGCCTGGCGGGCGGTGCGCTCGACCGAGAAGGCGATGCCGACGCCGTCGATGGCGGCCTTGAGGGCGATGTCCTTGCTGTTGACGATCAGCGGCCCGTCGACCTCGACCTCGAACCAGGCGCCGTTCTCGAAGAACTCCCAGCGATAGGGCTGGGTGCGGCCCGGCCAGCGCCAGCGGATGCAGTCGTGGCCTAGCAGGGCGCGCGGATGGGTCGGCAGGCCGCGTTCGGCGATATAGCTGGGCGCGGCGACCGGGATCTGTCGCACGGGCGGCTCCAACGGCACGGCGATCATGTCGCGCTCGATGACCTCACCGATACGGATGGCCGCGTCGAACCCGGCCGCCACGGTGTCGACGACTTCGTCGTCGATCGTGATGTCCAGCACGACCTGCGGAAAGGCGCTGCGGAACGCGGGCAGGATCGGCTGGAGGTAGAGCTCCGCGGCCGAGCGGAACACATGGACCCGCACCGTCCCCGACGGACGCTCCTGGTAGAGGCGGGCCTGGCCGACGGCCTGGCTGAGCTCGGCCACCGCCGGAGCGACGCGGCGCAGCAGGTTCTCGCCGGCCTCGGTCAGCGAGACGCTGCGAGTGGTGCGGTTCAGCAGACGAACGCCGATCCGGTCCTCGAAGGTCCGAACCACCTGGCTGAGGGCGGACGGCGTGACCCCGAGGATCTCGGCGGCGCGAGTAAAGCTCAAGGCCTGGCCCACCGCCACGAAGGCGCGCAGGTGGACGAAGTCGCCGCCGCTCAGCATCGCGTTGGTGCTCGTGGTCATTGTTTAGTCCGGCTAATAAGCTCACGCAGATATAGTTCTATTCTGAAGTTGCTCTGAGGGGCGCACAAGGTGCGCCTCACAAGGAGCATGCGATGACGAAGCATTGGTTCATCACCGGGATCTCGCGCGGCCTGGGGCTCGCGCTGGCCCAGGCGGCCCTGGCGCGGGGCGACACCGTGGTCGGCACGGTCCGCTCGGGCGCACCGGCGATCGAGGCGGGGCCGGGGATGCTGCACATCCTGACCCTGGACGTCACCGACGGCGCGGCCATCGACCGAGCCGTCGACGAGGCCTTCCGCCTGGCCGATGGAAGGTTGGACATCGTGGTCAACAACGCCGGCTACGGCCTGCTGGGGGCGCTGGAGGACGCCACGGACGCGGAGGCCGAGCGGCTGTTCGCCACCGACGTCTTCGGGCCGTTCAAGGTCATCCGCGCGGCCTTGCCCCGGCTGCGCGCGCAGGGCGAGGCCCGGATCCTCAACATCACCTCGATCGCCGGCCGGGCGCCGGGGGCGGCCTCGGCGCTCTACGCGGCGGCGAAGTACGCCCTGGAGGGCCTGACGGCGTCGCTGCACCAGGAGGTCGCGCCGCTGGGCGTCAAGCTCACGGCCGTCGCGCCCGGCGCCTTCCGCACCGACTTCCTGTCGACCCACTCCATCCGCCTGAGCGAGACGCGGGCCGAAGGCTACGACGCCACGGTCGGCAATGCCCGCGCGGCCTTCTCGTCGATGGCTGGCCAGCAGTTGGGCGATCCGGACCGCGCCGCTCAGGCCCTCCTGCGCATCGTCGACGCGTCCGATCCGCCGTTGCACCTGCTGCTGGGCTCCGACGCCCTGCGCCGAGCCCGCGCCAAGCTGAAGGCGGTCGAGGCGGAGATTGGGACTTGGGAGGACCTCACGATCAGCACCGACTTCCCGGAGGCTTGAGGCGTTCTCAGAACGCCTCAAGGTCCAGCGCCTGCTTGCGGAACTGAAGGCTCGGTGGCCGTCCGTGCGGCTATACGCGCACGACCCGGCTCCTTGATGTTTCGGTTCTTCTGTCCGGATTACAGAGTCAGCGCCATCGCCCCAATGCCGGGGTCGGTGCGGCCCGGTTTGCCGTTTTCGACGCGCCCGGCATAGCGCCAAAGGCTGTCGGCATCGGCGGCATCCGTCAGGCTGATATCATACCAAAGGTCGCTGGCGGCGAGATCGAGGGCGATTTCGCGCTGCTCGCCGGGCTCCAGTGCGATGGCCTGCTGGCGTGAGGCGCCGGCGGCGACGGGATAGCGCGGATCGACGCCAAGGCTGAGCTTCGCCTTGGCCGAGGTCTCATTGCGCAGGCTCAGCATAACCTTTCCGGTCGCCGGTTCTTCGCGCAAAGCGACCCGGACATAGCCGTTCTTGGACGGGCGACCGCGGAAATGGCGGTAGAAGCCATTGGGCCCATGCACGGCCAGATCGTAGGCTTCCTTGTCCTTGTGGTTCCACTGCGCCGCCGTATGGCGCTCGCCCGCGACCAGCGTGTAGTGCCACGGCGCGCTCAGGCCGTAGGGCGCGTAGTCGTGGATGGTGAAGACCGCCGCGTGGCCGCCGGTGTTGGCGAGCTCGACCAGCAGGTTTTCCCCGTCTGGCCGCAGATCGGCTCCCAGGCGATAGGGCAGGGCGCGCGCCGGTCTTTGCACGCGAGGCTGCTCGGCGGGGGTCTGGAGCGCGGGGATTTTCAGGGCGGGCTGGCGCGCGGCATGGGCCAGGCGCTGCGTGTAGTCGTCGGTGGACGGCAGGTCGACGCCCCGCGCGTTCGGAGTCTTGAAATCGAAGCACGAGGTCAGATCGCCGGACACCGCGCGCCGCCAGTCGGAAATGTTCGGCTCCTTCACGCCGAAGCGCTTTTCGAGGAATTTCAGGGTCGAGGTGTGGTCGAAGACCTGCGAGCAGACGTAGCCGCCGCGGCTCCACGGCGAAACGACGATGGCCGGGACACGGATGCCGAGGCCCAGCGGCTGAGGGCCGCTGACGCCGGGGTGGGGATGTTTGTCGTAATCCTTGAACTCGCCGGCCACGCTGACGCCGCTATAGCCCCGCGTGGCGTCGGCGGCGGGCATGGGGGGCAGCATATGGTCGAACAGGCCGCCCGCTTCGTCGTAGTTGAGGATGAAGACGGTCTTGGAGAAGACCTCGGGATGATCGACCAGAGCTTCGATCAGCTTGGCGGTCAGGTTTTCGCCGTCCGCCGGCGTCCAGCGCGGGTGTTCGGACAGGGCGGCCGCCGTGACGATCCACGACACCTGCGGCAGGCGTCCGGCGGCGATGTCGGCGCGGAAGGCTTCGACGAGTTGCTTGCCGTCCGACCGGGTGCGGTCTGGGCCGTCCTTGTGCTCGGACACCCATGAACGGCCACGCTTGTAGAGGTTGGAATCCTTGTCGCAGGGGCGGAAGGGCTTGAACACCGACAGGATGTTGTCGCCGAAATTGTCGTATTCCTGATAGACCTTCCAGCTTACGCCCGCCGCCTCAAGGCGCTCGGCGTAGGTCGTCCACTCATAGGCCTTGATCGGCTGATCGGTGGCCATGTCGGCCGAAGGTGTTTCGTCCTCGCCGTAGTTGCTCATCACCGGGTCGCCGCCCACATGCCCGCCGCCGTTGCAGCCGGTCCAAAGATGCAGGCGGTTGGGATAGGTCTGGGTCAGGGTCGAGCAGTGGTAGGCGTCGAGGATGGTGAAGGTCGAGGCCAGAGCGTGGTAAAAGGGCAGATCCGAGGCCTTGTAGTAGGTCATGCGGTGTTGAAGCTGCCGGGAAACGCCCCACTGATCGAAACGTCCGCCATTGACGATGATCGTCGCGGCGCTGTGCCCCTGATCCGCGCCGTCGACCACATAGGCGTTGGCGGTCTTTGAATCGGCCCAGTAGGGCTGCACATAGCCGTCCGGGTGCTGATCGCTGGGCTGACGCCAGACGGTGTGACCGTTCCGCAGCCGCAAGGGGCGCGGATCGCCCAGGCCGCGCACGCCGGGGAAGCCGCCGAAATAGTGGTCGAAGGCGCGGTTTTCCTGCATCAGGATCACCACGTGCTCGACGTCCATGATCGTCCCGGTGCGGTTATTGGCCGGGGTGGCCATGGCTTTTTCCAGCGTCGCCAGCGTGGCGGCGCTCAAGCCGGCGGCGCCCAGCGCCTTGAGGAAATGGCGGCGGTCAGCGGTCATGGCGACGTCTCTCAGCTATAGGTCAGTTCACTGAAATTGAGGCGATAGGCGATGTCGGTCGCGCCGGTCTGGCTGTCGCTGACGCGATAGAGGATGTGCGGCGCGTTGTAGTCGTCCGCCTCCCACTGGATATCCAGGAGGCACATGGCGTGCAGGCTCGTGGATACAGGGGAGACGCGGTAGAGGTTCTTTTCCGGCTTCTCGATCTGGTTGAGGCCGCAAAACTGCAGTTCGACCGCGTCGTAGCCCAGAGCGCCGCGCGCGCGGGCCACCTCGCCATAGTGTTGATCGCCGGTGATGAAAACGACGCCTTCGCGGCGATGCTTGCGGATAATCTTGAACAGGCGGTCGCGGGCGCGCGGATAGTCTTCCCAGGTCTCGGAGCCCGTGCCGGCGTTGAGCAGGATCTGCGTGCCGCTGATCACCAGCGTCAAGTCGGCCGGAACAGCCAGTCGGCCGTCCAGCCAGCGCCATTGCCCCTCGCCCAGAATGTCGCCGTGTCCATCGGGCGCGTCGCGACGCCAGCGCACGTCCAGCAAGATGACGTGCAGCCGGCGCGAAGGTGTCGGTTTCGAGGTTCCAGAAGCGCTGGAAGGCCGTCCTGGAGACCTCCTTCAGCGGATAGGTCCGATCGGCGTCGTTCGCGCCATAGTCGTGATCGTCCCACGTCGCCATGTGCGCGCCCTGAGTGTCCCCAATCAGCATAATATCGCATTATAGAGTCGTTGATATAATGCGGTATTATTATGATCGCGTGACGATCGGGTGGGGTGGCTTACGGGTTCAGCGCCGCCACGAGGTGACGCTCGAGAAACTCGTCGAGGCTGTCGGTTACGGCGTTCTTGTCCTTGGCCAGCTCATCGATACGCCGCAGGGCGATCGCCTGATCGGCGAAGGGCTCGTGCAGGAAGGCCAGTTGCTCGGCGTCGTCCATCACGCCGCCCTGCAGCGCCAGGGAGATGCGGGAATCTTTCGACAGGCCGTCCTGATAGCCGGGTTCCACGCTGCACAGATAGCGTTTGGCGGCCACATGCAGGCGTATGGGCTCGCTCACGGCCAGGGGAAAGCGCGCCGCCGCCCATTCGGCCCCCAGGGCTTCGTGCAGATCGTCGACGCCCTCTTCCGCGGGCGCTTCGCCCAGATCGTGGATCATGTGCCCGACATCGTGCAGCAGGCAGGCGATGACGAGGGATGACGACAAGGCCTGCGCTTCGGCGTGGGCGGCCGACTGAAGGGCGTGCTGCAGCTGATTGATGCCGTAAAGGCCGTAAGGGCGCTGGGCGTTGCCCAGATAGATGTCGCGGATCTCGCTAAGCAGGGCGGGGGCGGGGTTTGTCATAAAAATATCAAATCCATCATGCGATGACATTTGATATTGTTATAATGCGGTTCCCTTTAGTCCAGCAAGGCGAATGAAGGCCGAAACCGCTGGAATTTCCATGTTTTCACGCAAGGTGACGATGTAAACGCCGCCGGTGCGAGGCATGCCGTGGACGGGCAAGGCCTTCAGTCGGACGTCGTGTCCGATTTCGCCATCCAGAATACAGCCGAACCCGATGCCGTGGGCGGTGGCTTCCTTGACCGCTTCACGGCTTTCGACGATGAAGCCCCTTTCCACGCTGGCGGCGCTTCGACCGAGCGCGATTTCCGTCAGGGCGCGCGTCACCGAGCCCTCCTCCCGCAGGACCAGCGGCAGACCGCCCAGCTCACGGGCTTCGATGTGAGCGCGCTGGGCGAAGGGGTGATCGACGGGCACCATCAGGTTGAGCGACTGCTCGAAAACCAGATGGCAGGCCAGGATCGGATCGGGCTCCAGCAGCGAAATGATCGCCACATCGGCCCGACATTCCATCACATCCTGCGTCAGGGAGCGCGTATTGCCCAGCCGGGTGGAAATCTCGATATCCGGATAGGTGCGCCTGAATTGACTGATCAGCTGCATGGTCGCCGGCGGCGTCGAAAAGCCGATCGACATGCGCCCGCGCTTCAATCCACTGAATAGATTGGCGGTCATCTCGAAATCGTCGACGCGGCTGATGACCAGCCGCGCCCGCGTATAGAGCTCGCGCCCGGCGTCGGTCAGATTCTGGTTCTGGGTGCGCCGGTTCAGCAGTCGAACGCCGCAGATCTGTTCCAGCGCGTTGATCTGATTGGAGATGTTTGGCTGGGAAACGCCCAGCACGGCGGCCGCGCGCGAGAAGGAGCCTTGATCGACGACGGTGACGAAGGCCTTCAGGGCCCCGATCGACAGGCTGCCGGCTTCACGGCGGCGGCTACGCTCGGCGCCATCGTCAGGCGAAACGGCCATGATTCTCTCTTCGACAGGTGACTGACCCGGACCATACAAATCGGGACCGGAAACTCAAACAGACCTTGGCTCGGGGGCCAGTCACTCGCCCGGAGGCCAAAGAAAAGCCCTTCCGGCGCGAGCCGGAAGGGCAAGGAAAAAGATTAAACCTGATCAGTAGGAATAGGCGACGCGCAGGATAAAGTTCCGGCCCGGCTCCATGTAGTCCTTTTGATAGGTCGGGTTCTTACCCTTGGTCGTATAGTAACGGTGACCATCCAGGATATTCTGAACGTCGAAGTCGACCGTCAGACCCTGGCGAATGGTGTAGCGGGTATGCAGGTCGAGCGACTTGTTCGGCTGCACCCACTTGTCGACCGCGTTGTCGCGCGTGTCTTCGATGTAAGCGCCTTGATACTGATAGCTGAGTTTGGCTTCGATACCGTACTTCTGATAGGTCAGAGAAGTGTTGTAGATCAGGTCCGGCGCCTGCAGGAACGTGATCGGATGGCCGCGACGATAGTCCAGGCCCGTTTCGGCCTCGGACGTCTGCGAGGTGACGTTGGCCTCGACGCCGAAGCCGTCGAACGGCGCCGAAAGACCTTCGAACGACTTGATCAGGTTTAGCTCCACGCCCGTCAGGGTCGCGTCCTCGCCGTTCTGCGGCTGAGTGATGGTGATCGTGCCTTCCTTGGTCGGCGCGTTGACCGAGCGGCCGTTGGTGAAGATGAAGTTCTTGATCTTCTTGTGGAAGACGCCGACGGACACCACGCTGGAGCGATCCGGATACCATTCGGCCGACAGGTCGAAATTGACCGACTCACCGGGCTTCAGGTCCGGATTGCCGCGGCTGATGGCGATGATTTCCTTGGTCGCGGGATCGCGGGTCACGCTTTCGCCGCGCGAGATGTTCGAATATTCCGGACGCGAGAAGCTGGTCCAGATCGCGCCGCGATAGACCAGGGTCTCGCCCTGACGGTAGACAGCGGTGATGCTGGGCAGGAAGTTGGTGTAGTCGCGGTTGGTCTTGCCGAAGCCCGACGTCGTGGCGTCGGTGATCCACGCGGTGGTTTCCACCTTGGTGTGTTCGACGCGGGCGCCGCCGACGACTTCGAGACTACCCGACCTGACATGGGCCAGCGCATAGCCGGCATAGATGGTTTCCGAGCCCTTCTTGTCATCCTTGCTGAGGTCCGCGGTCGAATAGGACACCGGATTGGCGGCGCGCGCCGCGTTCACCGCGGTGATGACCCGTTCGCGGCTCAGGATGGAGCCATAATAGTAGCGGTTCTTGAAGAAGCCATCGACCTGACGCTCGACCAGGCCGGACGCCGCCAGCGACTTGCCGTTCAGCGGCGTGCCGGACAAGTCCCCTTCCCAGATCGGGGTGGAGTCATATTCGCGCTTTGACTTGAGATACTTGAAGCCGCCTTTCACATAGTCGATCAGGCCGTCCATCTCATAACGAGCATCGAGCTTCAGCGCGGTGCGGGCGTCGGACTGCTTGTCCTTGTTCATCGACGCGCCGTCGAACGGCAGCAGATCGTCGCGGTGATCGACATTGGCCGCATAGGCCGGAAGCTGCGCCAGCGGGAAGCGCGGATCGGCCGACGACCACAGGATGCCGGTCGAGTTGAACATAGGATCGGTCGAGCACTTATCGCAGTTGTAGCCGATGCCGTAGTACAGCGGCGTGCCCTTCTCGCCGTAGGAGTAGCTGAGGTCGTAGTCGAGCGTCAGACGCTCGAAGCGGCTCTGGCCCCCGGCGTTGATCGTGTAGAGCGAGGACTCCTGGTCCTGGGACTCATGGGTGCGGGCGAACTGGAACGCCTTGGGGTTCCACACGCCCGAACGGCCAAACAGCGACCAGTACGAGTTGCCCGACTTGCGGTCGGCGTCGGTGATCAGGCCGTCCTTGTCCGTGTCGACGATCTGGCCGACGGTGTAGCCGTAGATGTTGCCCTTCACCGCATCGCGGCCGGTGATCATCTGCTCCGGCTGCAGAAGGGTCGTGTCTTCCAGGTTGACCTGCGTCAGGCGCTTGGTGGGACGGCTGCGGAAGTCCGTGTAGTCATTGGTGCCCGTGCGGTTCAGCTTGGCGTACTGGCCGCGGACATAGAAGTTGTGCTGGTCGATCTGATAGTCGGCCGAGAAGTTGCCGCCAAAGCGCTCCTGTTCGCCGCGACGGAAGTCCAGGTCGATGCCCGGCAGATACATCGAGCGGCTGTCGATCGGTTCGATCGAGTCCTTGCGCCAGCGGTAGGGCTCCCACTCGCCGTCGTTCTCGGACTCTTCGTTGGTGTAGTGACTCTTGCCGTAATAGACCGATCCGAACAAACCAAAGCGGCCATCGCCGAACTTGCGCGCGCCGTCGATCTGGATCTGGCCGCTGCCGGCCGGCTCGTCCTGCTTCTGGGCGCGGTCATTGAGGCCGTAGGAGGCGAAGACGCGCAGGGTGGGCTTGCGGAAGTCGAAGGCGGTCGGGGTGACGAAGTTGACCGAACCGCCGATGGCGTCACCGTCCAGATCGGGCGTCAGCGTCTTGTTGACCGAGATCGCCTTCAGGCCGTTGGGCGGCAGGACCGTCATCGACATCTTGCGCGAGCTGGCGTCCGTCAGCGCCACGCGCACGCCGTTGATCGAATAGGCGTTGTAGGTGCTGGCCAGGCCGCGGATGGAGACGTATTCGCCTTCGCCGGTCTCCTGATTGACGACGACATTGACGCCGGGGATGCGGGCCAGGGCGTCGGCCACGTTCGCGTCAGGCAGCTTGCCCAGATCGTCGGCGGAAATGACATTGACGACGCCGGTGGCCTTTTTCTGATCCTGGATCGAGTTGGCGGTCGACAGGCGCTGACCGGTGATGACCACCTCGCTGACGGCGTCGTCGGCGGAGGGTTTGGCCTTGGCTTTCGGGGCCTGCGTATTGGCCGTCTGGGCGTGGACGGCCGGAGCGAAAGCGAGCGCGAAGACGCTGACGCCGGTCAGGGCCGCGAGCTTGAGACGCGATGGCGGGTCGAACATGGATAACTCCGTTGATTGTGTCCCGACGCCCGCTCAAGGCGCGCGCCGTCCCCCTCCCGTCGGCGATCACCGACGGGTTAACGCCCTGAAAAGCCCGGCAAGGAGGCGGTTCAGGGAAGAGCTGTGCGAGGCTGGATCCCGTTTGCGATGCGACGTTCGTGAAGCCCCCTGGACGAACGAAGATATAAAAAATGCAAATGAGACGCGTGTATCTATACGATTAAAGTATGACGGCTTGTTGACGCCGCGACGTGCCGACGCTGGCTTGCATCTCGGCTGGCCAGGCGTCAGCGGAGGCCGGATGCGGCTGGTGTCGCCGAAGGTTCCCGGGCTCGGTCAGATCCGGCGAGCGGGGTGGAGGCTCGACGGCGCGCGCGGGCGTGCTAGCGTCCTCCGCTCAAGTTGGATGGGGACGGATCGAATGCATGAGGGGATCAAGGCCGCGGTGCTGGCGGCGGGCGTGCTGGCGGCGGGCGCGGCGAACGCGGCGCAGGTCGAGGCGGTCAGCGCCGCGCGGCTGCTGGACGTGGCCAGCGGCAAGTATGTCGACAACCCGTTGGTGATCGTCACCGACGGTCGCATCACCAGCATCGGCAAGAAGGGCGACGTGGTTCCCGCCGGGGCCAAGGTCGTCGACCTGCCAGGCGCGACCCTTTTGCCGGGCCTGATCGACATGCACACCCATATCGACGGCCTGGCCGAGATCGGCGGCTATAACAGCCTGGAATACAGCGATCGCTTCTGGAGCGTGGTGCAGGTCGCCAACGCGAAGAAGACGCTGGAGGCGGGTTTCACCACCATCCGCAACGTCGGCTCGGCCGACTTCGACGACGTCGGCCTGCGCGAGGCGATCGACGGCGGCTATGTAATCGGCCCGCGCATCGTCACGGCGACCTGGGCGATCGGCGCGACCGGCGGCCACTGCGACTCGACCTTCTTCCCGCCGTCGATGGACGAGAAGGGACCCTACAACATCGACAGTCCGGACGAAGCGCGCAAGGCGGTCCGGACGCTGAAGAAGTACGGCGCCCAGGTGATCAAGATCTGCGCGACGGGCGGGGTGTTCTCGCGCGGCGACGAGCCGGGTCAGCAGCAGCTGACCTATGACGAGATGCACGCCGTGGCCGACGAGGCCCACATGGCCGGCATCAAGGTCGCCGCCCACGCCCACGGCGCGGCGGGCATCCGCGAGGCGATCAAGGCGGGGATCGACACCATCGAGCACGCCAGCCTGGTCGACGACGAGGGGATCAAGCTGGCGGTCCAGCACGGAACCTACTTCTCGATGGACATCTACAACACCGACTACACCCAGGCCGAGGGCAAGAAGAACGGCGTCCTGGAGGATAACCTGCGCAAGGACCGCGATATCGGCGAGATCCAGCGCCAGAACTTCAAGAAGGCGCTGAAGGCCGGGGTGAAGATGGTCTATGGCACCGACGCCGGGGTCTATCCGCACGGCGACAACGCCAAGCAGTTCGCGGTCATGGTCCGCTATGGCGCCACGCCGCTGCAGGCGATCCAGTCCGCGACCCTGACCGCCGCCGAGGCCCTGGGCCAGACCAAGGACGTCGGCCAGGTCGCCGTCGGCCGCTGGGGCGACATCATCGCGGTGGCCGGCGATCCGCTGGCCGACGTGACGGTGCTGGAAAAGCCGGTGTTCGTGATGAAGGGCGGGGCGGTGGTGAAGCAGCCGTAACCCGGAGCCTCGACTATCGGAGCGCGAGCGCCTAAGTGCAGCGCTCCGAAAATCACAGGATCTTCTTGTCGTGATCGCCTTCGAGGCTGTTTCCAAGACCTATGCGGCCTCAAGCAAGGAAGGGGGCGCTCACGCGGCCCTTCGCGAGGTCTCGCTATCGGTGAAGGCCGGCGAGGTGTTCGGCGTGATCGGCGCCTCGGGCGCGGGCAAGTCGACGCTGATCCGGCTGATCAACGGGCTGGAGACGCCGACCGGCGGCAAGGTGATCGTCGACGGCGACGACGTCGCGGCCCTGGGCGTCGAGGGCCTGCGCGCCCTGCGTCGCCGGGTCGGGATGATCTTCCAGCACTTCAACCTGCTGTCGGGCAAGACCGTCGCCCAGAACGTCGCCTTCCCGCTGAAGCTGGCCGGGCGTCCGGCCGCCGAGGTCAAGGCGCGCACGGCCGAGCTGCTGGAGCGGGTGAGCCTCACCGCCCACGCCGACAAGTATCCAGCCCAGCTGTCGGGCGGCCAGAAGCAACGGGTCGGCATCGCCCGGGCGCTGGCGACCAATCCCAAGGTCTTGCTGTGCGACGAGGCCACCAGCGCCCTCGACCCGGAGACCACCGAACAGATTCTGGACCTGATCTCGGGCCTGAACCGCGAGCTGGGCCTGACCATCGTGCTGATCACCCATGAGATGGACGTGGTCCGCCGCGTCTGCGACCGCGTCGCCGTGCTGGACGCGGGGCGCTTGGTGGAGGAGGGGCCCGTCGAGGACGTCTTCCTGCATCCCAAGAGCGCCACCGCCCGCCGCTTCGTGCGCGAGGCCGATGGCGAACCCGCCGCCGACGCCGCCCTGTCGGGCCGCGTGGTGCGCCTGACCTTCCGGGGCGAGGCGACCTACAAGCCGGTGCTGGGCGAGGTGGCCCGGACCACCGGCGTCGATTATTCGATCCTGGGCGGGCGCATCCACCGCCTGCGCGAGACGCCCTACGGCCAGCTGACCCTGGCCCTGACCGGTGGCGACGTCGCCGCGGCCATCGCTCAGTTCCAGGCCTTCGGCGTGCGTGTCGACGAGCTGTCCGGGGAGACCGCCCGATGAGCGTCTCGAATATCGACTGGAGCGAGATCGGCCAGGCGACCATCGATACACTGTCCATGCTGGGCGGTTCGCTGGTGCTGACCATCGCCCTGGGCCTGCCGCTGGGCGTCATCCTGTTCCTGACCGGCAAGGGCCAGATGCTGGAGAACAAGGTCGCCAACGGCCTGTTGTCGCTGCTGGTCAACGTGCTGCGCTCGGTGCCGTTCGTGATCCTGCTGATCGTGATGATCCCGCTGACCGTGGCGCTGGTCGGCACCTCGCTGGGCGTGGCCGGCGCCATCCCGCCGCTGGTGGTGGGCGCGGCGCCGTTCTTCGCGCGCCTGGTGGAGACCGCCTTGCGCGAGGTCGACAAAGGGGTGATCGAGGCCAGCTTCGCCATGGGCGCCAAGCGGCGTCAGGTGGTGCTGGGCGCGTTGTTGCCCGAGGCGCTGCCGGGCCTGGTGGCCGCCGCGACCGTCACCGCCGTGGCCCTGGTCTCCTACACCGCCATGGCTGGCGTGGTCGGCGCCGGCGGCCTGGGCGACCTCGCCATCCGCTTCGGCTACCAGCGCTTCCAGACCGACGTGATGATCGTCACCGTCGCGCTGATGCTGGTGCTGGTCCAGGTGCTGCAGATGATCGGCGATGCGGTGGTGCGTCGCGTTTCGCACAAATAGAGCTGACGATGACCGACGATATCGACCAAGGCGACCAACCCCTCGACGCTCATTGGGACGCCGCCTTCGCCAAGAGCATGCTGGGCAAGACCCTGCTGATGAACCTGACCTTCCTCGACGAGGACGGCGAGGTGGCCGAGCGCCAGCAGTTCTTCGGCGTGGTGATCGACGCCACCGAGGACGAAGGCATCGTGCTGGACCTGCTGGGCGAGCACGATGGCGACACCTACACCCTGCCGCCCCAGACCTCGGCCATCCAGATCGCCGAGGCGGGCGTCACCACCCTGGCCGGCGAGACGCCCGACTTCATCGCCAACTGGGTCATCCACGGTGAGCCGGACGTACCCGAGCCGGCGAACGACGAGGACTAGAGGCCTCGGGGGCGTCCTCGCCCTTCGACAAGCTCTGGGTGAGGACGAATGCTGACGTTCGAGTAGAAACCTCATCCTGAGCTTGTCGAAGGACGAGGTTTCGGCCCCTAGGCCTGGTCGAACGGGTGCGGCAGGCGGCCGGCCTTGAACAGGATGTCGGGGTTCTCGTCGTAGTCGCCCAGTTCGACGTCGGCGCTGGCCGAAAAGGCGACGACGCCTTCGCGCAGCGGCGCCAGCCGCTCGGCCTTGCGGCGCGCCTCTTCCGCCGTCTTGCAGCCGATCTGCTGTTCGGCCTTCAGGCCCTTGCCGCGTCCCGCGACATAGGCTTGCACGATGTGGACGGTTTCCTTGGCCATCCCCCTCCAAGCCGCCTGTTCGGAGGCCGGGTCAAGCGATCGCTCGACAGGCCCTCAGGAAATCTGATTTCCTCAAGAGGCGCTGACGAGGCAAAAGCCTACCCGTCAGATCGCCTTATGGAGCCGTTCATGGTCGCCCGCCGCGCTATTCTCGTTCTCGGCCTCGCCGCCATGGCTCTGGCTGCGTGCGGCCCGAAGGAACCCAAGGCCAGCGCGCCCGACACCCTGACCGTGGCCGCCACCGCCGTGCCGCACGCCGAGGTGCTGGCGTTCATCAAGCCGAAGCTGGCCGCCGAGGGGCTGAACATCGAGATCAAGGTGTTCAACGACTACGTCCAGCCCAACACCCAGGTGGCCGAGAAGCGCATCGACGTCAGCTATTTCGAGACGTTGCCGTATCTGGAGAGCTTCAACCACGACAAGGGCACGAACCTGATCCCGATCCAGGGCGTCCACGTCGAGCCGATCGGCGCCTATTCGTCGAAGTGGAAGTCGATCGCCGCCTTGCCGGACGGCGCCACGGTGGCCATTCCCAACGACGGCAGCACCGAGGGGCGGTCGCTGATCCTGCTGGCCAAGAACGGCGTCATCACCCTGAAGGACCCCACGAACGCCCTGGCCACGCTCCGCGACATCACCGGCAATCCGAAGAACCTGAAGTTCAAGGAGCTGGAAGCGCCGGCCCTGCCGCGCGTGCTGAACCAGGTCGACCTGGCGGTGATCAACACCAACTACGCGCTGGACGCCAAGCTGAACCCGTCCAAGGACGCTCTGATCATCGAGGACAAGACCAGTCCCTACGTGAACTACCTGGTCGGACGTCCGGACAACAAGGATGACCCGCGCGTCAAGAAGCTGGCCGCGGCCCTGACGACGCCGGAGGTCAAGGCGTTCATGGAGCAGAAGTACGCAGGGGCGGTGATCCCGGCGTTCTAGTCGCCCTAGCCACCCCTGAAATTTCACATTACCTATCAGCGACCGCCGCTCACGGATCGCCCATGGCCTCGCCCTCACTCAACGCCGCTCGCACCCTGGTGCTGGACGTCGCCAACTCCTCGGGGCTCGAGGACTGGTCGCCGGACCTGCAGAAGACCAAGGTCTACGAGCGGATCCTGCTGGACCTGATCCTGGGCGAGTTGCCGGCCGGCGCGCGTCTGGACGAGCAGTCGCTGGCCGCCCACTACGACACCGGCCTGGCCGGGGTGCGTGACGCGCTGGGCCGCCTGGCGCTGGAGGGTCTGGTGATCCGCCGGGCCCGCTCGGGCACCACGGTCGCGCCGCTGGATCTGGTCGAGCTGCGCCAGGGTTACGACGCCCGGGTGCTGATCGAGCCGCACTGCGCCAGCCTGGCGGCCAAGCACGCCTCCAAGGGCGAGGCCCAGACGATGTACGACGTCTTCGCCGAGGGCGAGGCGGCCGCCAAGATCTGCGACCTGCCGGCCCTGGTGGCCATGGACCTGCGCTTCCACGCCCTGGTCGCCCGCGCCTCCGGCAACCTGGCCCTGGCCCGGATCCTGATCCCGCTGCAGCACAAGGCCGCCCGCTTCTGGGTGTTTTCGTTCAACGGCGCCACGGAGCAGGAACTGCTGGACGAGATCGAGGAGCACCGCCAGGTCGCCCGCGTCATCGCCGGCGGCGACGCCGAGGCCTCGCGCAACGCCATGCTGCGGATCCTGAACGTCCAGCCGGAGGCCCAGACCCGGCCGCACGTCGGCGCGGCCTAGACGCCTGGATCCTCCCCCGCGATGCGGGCGAGCAGCTTCATAAGACCTGCGTCTTTCCGGTCACAGCGTCATCGCAATCTCTTCTGAAATGTCAGAAGGCATTTTGACGAAGATCAAGACATACCCAGATATCGGAGCGTGACCGCCAGGCCTTCCCGCCCGTCGGCGTGAAGGCCGAAACTCCGATGTCGTCCAGAAGCGTTCTCCTGTCCGCCAGCATCCTGGCTCTTTCGAGCACGACCGCGTTCGCGGCGCATGCGGAAGACCAGGTGGCCGATCAGGTCGATGCGGTGATCATCGTGGCGCGCGACAAGGCGGGCCTGCTGGAGAAGCAGCCGAGCACGAGCGTCTTCGGCCTCGCCAAGCCGTTGATCGAGACGCCGCGTTCGGCCAGCCTGGTCAGCGACGTGACGCTGGAGCGCTACGGGGTGCTGACCCTGGATGGCGTCACCAAGGTCTCGCCGGGGACCCACACCGCCAGCTTCTATGGCGTGCCCGGGGCGCTCAACATCCGCGGCACCCTGGCCGAGAACTACTTCAGGGGCTTCAAGCGCGTGGAGAACCGCGGGACCTATTCGACCCCGATCGGCGGGGCCTCGCGCATCGAGATCCTGCGCGGCCCTCCGACCCCGGTCTATGGCGCCGGCAAGGTCGGCGGCCTGGTCAACTTCATCCCCAAGTCAGCCCGCGACGAGGGCCGCTTCCTGGCCAAGCCGGAGGGTGAGCTCACCGCCACGGTCGGCGGCTACAACAAGAAGCTGGTCACCGGCCAGTTCGGCGCGCCCGTGAACCTCGGCGGGGCCGAGGGCGGCGTCTATGTCTATGGCGAGGCCGAGGACAGCCACAGCTACTACAAGGGCGTCTATCCGCGTCACCAGACGCTGGAGGTCTCGTCTGACTTCGACCTGGGGAACGGCTGGAGCACGGCCTTCGGCGGCATGGCGTTCCACTCGGACGGCGACGTGCAGACGCCGGGCTGGAACCGCCTGACCCAGGACCTGATCGACAACCGGACCTACATCACCGGCCGCGACACATCGCTGCTCGACGCCGACCACAACGGCAAGCTCACGCCCAATGAAGTGGGGTTCTACCCCTATGCCAGCGCCCTCTACATCCCGTATTACGGCTTCCCGAGCACCGACGCGGCCCACACCTTGGACACCGGCGTCGGCACGACGAAGCTGGACAGACGCACGGTCTATATCAGCCCCGCCGACTTCTCGAAGACCAACACCCAGACGCTCTATTTCGACCTCGCCAAGGACCTGGGCGGCGACCGCGCGATCAAGCTGCAGCTGTTCCACGACCGGCTGGAGAACCGCCGCTTCGTCTCCTATGGCTATCCGGCCACGACCGACGCCAAGGTCAGCGAGATCCGCCTGACCTACGCCTTCCCGACCGATGTCGGCGCCGTTCACGCCCGCACCCTGGTCGGCGGCGCGCATCGCTGGTTCGAGGGCCGCCGGCGCGAGAGCTTCAACAGCGGCCTGATCGCGCTCGATCGCCGTGACATCAGCTTCGGCCCCACGCCGACCGACACCATCGACAGCCCGTTCGACACGGAAGCCGGCGACATCGGCCTGCAGTGGGAGAACGACAACCGCTCGACCTGGAAGCAGACCGGCGTCTTCATCACCTCCGACATCGAGGCCGGGCGCTTCAACCTGGTGCTGGGCGGTCGCTGGGATCACTACAGCGTTGAGAGCGAAGACACCGGCGTCCTCAGCTACGTCATCGCCGGCAAGCAGGCGGACGATCGGAACAAGGCCACCTACGGCGCCAGCCTGACCTACAAGCTGCCGATCGGCCTGATGCCCTATGTCAGCTACGCCAAGGCCGCCGCGCTGGAGATGAGCCAGGCCGGCGACGTCGCGCCGAACCTGGTGGCCGACGGCTCGTGGCTGTCGAGCTCGGACCTGACCGAGGCCGGCGTGAAGTTCCAGCTGCTGCGCGGGACGCTGATCGGCTCGCTGGCGGCCTATCGCCAGAACCGCACTCAGATCGCCGGCGCCATCGCCCCGCCGGTCGTGCAGGGCACGCGCGCCAAGGGCGTCGAGGTCGAGGTCCGCTGGCTGGCGTCGGAGCGCCTGTCGTTCACCCTCGCCGGCAACAGTCAGCGCACGACGATCAAGGGCCCGGACGCCTCGTTCCAGTACATCCCGGCCTATACGGCGGGCGTCCCTGGGGCCCAGAGCTATGGCGGCTCGTACGTGGTGTGGAGCTTCGCCAGCCTGCCGGGACGGAGTGGCGACTACGCCTACACCCTGATCCCGAAGTCGGTGGTCAGCCTGTACGGAACCTACACCAGCAAGGGCTACGACTGGGGCCAGGCCGGCGCGACGGTCGGCGTCAGCCATGTCAGTCGCACGGCGGGCACCGTGCAGAACGCCGTGCGCTATCCGTCCTATTCGGTGGTCAACGCTTCAGCTTTCGTGAACCACGGGCCGTACACCCTGTCGGTCAATATCGATAACCTGTTCAACAAGTTCTATTTCACCCCCGACGCCGACACCTACGCCAACCTCGGCGCCTTGCCGGGCAAGGGGAGGGAGTGGCGGGCCACCCTGAAGCGGACGTTCTGATCGTGACCAAGCCTGACGACCGCTTCCGCCCGTGGCTGCTGCTGGTGGCGTTCAGCCTGCTGCTGTTCCTGATCACCGCCTCGACCTACGGCTCGCTGGGCGTCGTCCTGCCGGCGATGATCGGCGAGCTCAAGTGGAGCTTCGAGAAGGCGTTCCTGGGCTTTTCGGTGCTGGGAGTCTTTACGGGCGCCTCGTCGTGGCTGCCGGCCATCCTGATCCGCCGGATCGGCGTGCGCGGCACGCTGCTGCTGGGCGCGGCGGTGCTGGCGGCCGGGTTCCTGGGGCTGGCTAATTCCGAGAGCCTGCTCAGCTATTATGTCGGCGCGGCGGCCTGTGGCGTCGGCTTCCAGATGGCGGCCCTGATCCCGGGCACCCACGTCCTGTCGTCGCTGTTTCGCAAGCGCGCCCTGCCGTTCGGCGTCTACTTCACCTTCGGCTCGCTGGGCGGCGCGGCCGGGCCGTGGATGACCCTGACTCTGATGGGCATGAGCGGCAACGACTGGCGAGCCTACTGGATCGTCCAGGCCGGGCTGGCCGCCGTCGTCGGCCTGGCCTGCGCCCTCATGGTCGGCGGTTCCAAGTGGCTGAACCAGGCCGCCCATGCGGTCGACCTGGAAGTCGAGCAGGAGGCCCGTCAGGCCCCGGCCAACGCCCGTGTCTACCGCACGCCCTATGAGTGGACCGTGCCCCAGGCGCTGCGGACCCCGCAGTTCTACATCCTGGTGGCGGCCTATTTCAGCCACCTGCTGGTCGGCGTGACCGTGGCCAGCGTCTCGGTGACTCACCTGACGGAGCTGGGAGTCGCCGCGGGCGTCGCCTCGGTCGCGGCCGCGGCGCTCGCGGCCAAGATGCTGAGCCTGGAATCGCTGATGCAGACCCTGGCCCGACTGGCCGGCGGAGCGCTGGGCGACCGGGTCGATCCGCGCTGGCTGCTGATCTTCGCGCAAGGGATGCTGGTCGTCGGCCTGCTGGCCCTGGCCAAGGCCGCGAGCCCGGCCCTGATGCTGCTCTACGCCATCGGCACGGGTGTGGGCTTTGGCCTGACCGTGCTGGCCGTGACCGTGCTGCTGCTGAACTATTATGGCCGCCAGTCGAATCTGGAGCTGTTCTCCCTGACCTGCCTGGTCGGCGCGGTCTCGGCGGCGGGGCCGTTCATTGCCGGAGCGATGCGCGACCGGCTGGGGAGCTTCTCGCCGACCTTCGAACTGTTCGCGGCGGTGACGGCGGTGGTGTTCGTCGCCGTCCTGGCCATGCGGCCGCCTAAAGCGCCCGCAACCTAGGCCGACAAAGAAAAAGCCGCCCCGGCGAACCGGGGCGGCTTCGTCTTTTGGTCTCTAAACTCAAGTGAGCTTAGAACGCGGCCTTCAGGCTGACGGCCACGCGGCTGTCGTAGATCTTGCCGAGGCTGTGCTCGTCGGTGTCGTGATAGCGAACGTCGACGGTCAGGTTTTCACCGACCAGATAGCCGACGCCGACATTCCAGGTGTTGTAGCTGGTGTAGTTCTCGATTTCCTGGTGACCGACGGCGCCCGAGACGGTGAAGCGCTTGGTCAGCGGCAGGGCGGCGTTACCTTCGACGTAGGTCGCGTCGCCACCCTTGCCCGGCCATTCCGGCGAGTAGTAGACGGCGGCGCCCAGGGTCGCCGGACCGAAGGTGCGCGACACCGCAGCCTTCAATTCGGTGTAGCTGTTGGCGCCCGGCGCACCGTTCTTGTCCTTGCGGTAGCCGTAGTACAGCACGCCGAAGTCGAACGAGGTGTCGCCCACGGTCGGCTTCACGCCGGCATAGACGTCGACTTCCAGGTCCGGATCCTTGACGCCGAAGTCGACGTTCGAGCCCCACACGCCGGCGTAGAACTTGCCGTAGGTCAGATCCAGGCCGCCTTGGATGGCCGGATCTTCCTGGGTTTGGCTGATGCCGCGGAAGACATAATCACTGGTGAAGGCGATGTTCGGAGCGAGCTTCAATTCTTGGGCCATCGCGGCGCCCGACAGCGCAACGGTGGCGACGGCCGAGGCCAGCGCGATCTTCATGGCTTTCATAGTTCTATCCCCTTTTCTGTGTCGTTCTCCGGGCTGTGGACCCGGAACCCCGACGCGCGCCTGCAAGCGCTTGCGTCCCCCAAGGATTAGTTGAGGGCGTATGCTTTGTTGCAACCGAGGGACTCGAAGCGCCAGCAAGATCGGCGCCCAAAGCTCAAAGTTTGAGCGCAGTGTGACGCTTTTGCTTCAGAATGGACGCAGACAAGTCACAGGTGCTTAAAAAGACGATAGCGCTTGGCCTGTGGCTTTACCGCATTGAAAGACTTGCTCCGCCCAGGTGCAGACCCGCATCGACCAGAAGCGTTTCGCCCGTTACGTGGCGCGATGCTGGTGACGCCAGGAACACCGCGGCTCCGGCGATGTCCTCGGCCGTCGAGGCGACCTTCAGCGGCGTCGCCGCCGCGGCGCCCGCCCGCAGGCGTTCCATCGAGTCGTCGGGCACGTCCTTGAACCATGGCGTGTCGATGAAGCCGGGGCAGACCGCGTTGACGCGGATGCGCGGGCCGAGCGACCGGGCCAGCGACAGGGTCATGGTGGTCATGGCGCCCTTGGAGGCGGCATAGGGCACCGACGAGCCGATCCCCTGGGCCGCCGCGATGGAGCTGGTGTTGACCACGGCGCCCGGCGACGGCGCGGCCTCCAGCAGCGCGCGGGCGGCGCGGACCATCTGGAAGGCGCCGACGACATTGACCGCATAGAGCTTCAGGAAGTCCTCGGCGTTCACCGCGTCGAGGTCGGCGTGGTTGGGCGCGAACTTGGTCACGCCGGCGTTGTTGAACAGGGCGTCGATGCGGCCGGTCGGCGCGGCCGCCGCGACGATCTTCTTGCAGTCCTCGTCATTGGCGACGTCGCCCTGAACCAGGACGGCTTTCGAACCCTCGGCCTCGACCAGGCGCGCGGTTTCCGCGGCCGCGTCGGCGCTGCTGGCGTAGTTGACGACCACCAGCCCCGCGCCGCGCCGGGCGACCTCCACCGCGATCGCGCGGCCCAGGCCCGTGGAGGCCCCCGTGATCACCACCGTGAAGCCGTCGAAGTCCCGTCCCGACATGGTTCTCTCCCAAACAAGTGTTTGCGACGTTGTAGCGGCAGGCGCATGGCTTGTCTCGCGGGGCGCGGGAGCCTAAATCGCGCCGATGACCGATCTCAACGTCACCCAGCTGGGCCGCGTCGTCGACGCGCCCGAGAGCCCCGAAGCCGCCACCCTGGAGCGCGTGCCCAATCCGCAGCACGACGTGTTGTACCTGGCCCGCTTCGTCGCGCCAGAGTTCACCTCGCTGTGTCCCGTCACCGGCCAGCCGGACTTCGCTCACCTGGTGATCGACTATGCGCCGGGCGACTGGCTGATCGAGAGCAAGTCGCTGAAGCTCTATCTGACCAGCTTCCGCAACCACGGCTCGTTTCACGAGGACTGCACCGTCAAGGTCGCCCGCAAGATCGTCGAGGTCGCCCAGCCCCGCTGGCTGCGCATCGGCGGCTACTGGTACCCGCGCGGCGGCATCCCGATCGACGTCTTCTGGCAGACCGGCCCGGCGCCGGAAGGCCTGTGGGTCCCCGACCAGGGCGTGGCCCCGTATCGCGGTCGAGGCTGAAAAGGCGTCGCCGCGCCTCTGAGGCGCGGCGACAGGAGGTTTTGGAGCAACCGCCCCGGACGGGGTTCACCTGTCTGAGGGATTTGGCCAGGGGCGCCTGGCCGAGGCGGTCGCGCCTTCATCGCCCAGCGGAGAAGCGCTGTCGGGTCTCGTGCGACCGGGCCGCGTGAGCGGGCGGCGGAGCGACGAAAGCGGACGCCGGCGCGCCGGACGCGGGCTGCGCTTTCGCCGCCTTCGGCTACACTGGAAGGCATGACCGCTCCGGACGCCGGCTCAAGATCTTCCCCTCTGTCGCGGCAGGCCGCGATCCTGACCCTGGGCGTCTGGGGACTGGACATGCTGTTGTTCGGTTTGCCGTCCCTGGCCGCGGGCAAGCCGCCGTTGGCCGGGGTGACGGCCAGCTATGTCCTGTTCGCAGCCCTGGGGCTGCTGCTGTCGATCCTGGTCTATCGGCGCGCGGGACTGACGACGCGCGAGGACGGGGCGATCCGGTTCGCCGCCCTGGTCCCGACCGTGCTCGGCCTCGCCGCGGTCATCGCCGTGTTCGACATGGTCGTCGGCGGTCCCGTGCGCGCCATGCTGGATGGCGCCCATCCGACGGGGCGGGCCATCGCGGCCCGCGCGGCCGGTCAGTTCCTGATGGCCGCCTGGATGTTCGCCTTGCTGGGCGCGCTGTATCTAATGATGATCGCCCTGCGCGTCACCCACGAGCGCGAGCGGCAGCTGGCCGACGCCCGCGCCCAGGCCCTGGCCGCCGAGGCCCAGGCTAGCGCCGCGCGACTGGCGGCCTTACGCTACCAGCTCAATCCGCATTTTCTGTTCAACACCCTGAACGCCGTCTCGGCCTCGGTGATCACCGGCCGCAACGACGAGGCCGAGTCGATGCTGGCCCGCCTGGCCGAGTTTCTGCGCCTGACCCTGGCGGCCGATCCCCAGGCGATCATCCCGCTCGAGGACGAGCTGGCCACCCTGCAGGCCTATCTGGAGATCGAGAGCGTTCGCTTCCGCGACCGGCTGGGCGTCGAGTTTTCGTGTCCCAACGATCTGCGCGGAGCGCTGGTCCCCAGCTTCGTGCTGCAGCCGCTGATCGAGAACGCGGTCAAGCATGGCGTCGCCCCGACCAGCCGGCCCGTGACGATCCGCCTCGAGGCCTCCCGTGACGGCGATGACCTGGTGGTGATCATCGAGGACGACGGGGAGGCGCCAAATCCTATTGGAGCCCAGGCGGCGGGCGGCATGGGCGTGGGACTGACCAATGTCCGCCAGCGGCTGGAGGTGTTGTATGGCGCGCGCGGCGTCTTGCAGGCGGCTCCGCGAGAGCGGGGCTTCCTGGTGCTGATCCGCATCCCGCTGACGCTGGAAACCCAGGCGAGGGCGGCCTGATGCGGCTGAAGGTCCTGCTGGTTGACGACGAGCCCGCCGCCCTGGAGCGGCTGACGGCCCTGTTCGATCAGATCCCCGACACCGAACTGGTCGGCGTGGCCCGCAACGGTCGGGAGGCGGCGCAGGCCATCGCCGACCTGTCGCCCGATCTCGTGATGCTCGACATCCAGATGCCCGAGCTGAGCGGCCTGGCCCTGGCGTCCGAACTGCCGGCCGAGCACAGGCCCGAGATCGTCTTCGTCACCGCTTTCGAGGTCTATGCCGCCGACGCCTTCGCCGTCGAGGCGGCCGACTATCTGCTCAAGCCCGTGCGCTTCGACCGCCTGCGCCAGGCCGTCGAGCGGGCTCGCCGCCGCCGCACCTTGCAGAAGGTCTTCGAACAGGCCGAGGCGGCGACCGCGCCGGCTCGGGAAAACGACCTCGACGGCATCTGGGTGGCCACCCGCCACGGCCATGTCCGCGTGGCGGTCAGCGAGATCGACTGGATCGAGGCGGCCAAGGACTACGTCCTGCTGCACACCGCCACCCGCAGCCACATCCACCGCATCACCATGAGCGCCCTGGAGCAGGGCCTCGATCCCAACAAGATGATCCGCGTCCACCGCTCGGCCTTCGTCAGCCCCGACCGGGTCGAGGCGGTCAACCGCCTCGGCAAGGGCCTGATCGCGTTGGTGCTGCGGGACGGTGTCGCGGTGCCGGTGGGGCCGACCTATGTGAAGGCGGTCCAGGCGCGGCTGGGGTTGGCGGTGGAAGCCTAACCCTTCGCCAACCGCCGCCGGTTGGCCCGCACCTTCTTGCGCAGATGGGCCAGAGAACCCGCCGCGATCGCCGGCCCGGAGGCGCCCAGTTGGCCGGTCATGGCCAGCATCGGCAAGGTCATGCTGGTCGCGACCTTCTCGCCGACCATCAGCTGGGCCTCGGCCTGGGCCGCCGCCCCGCCGGCGGCGAGCTTCATCATGCGCAGGCCGATCACGGTCGAGGCTTCCAGCCCCAGAGACCAGGAGTCAAAGGCCAGGCTCGTCCAGGGGTCTTTACGCTTGGCCATGGGGTGTCCTCGTTGTGCTGAAGGAACGCGGCGAGCCTAGCTAGGGCTCCATTCCGTGGTGATCGCCGCCACGTCGGGGCGCACGCGCTCCTGCGGCTGCTCCGTCGCCGTGCCCAGGTACAGATAGCCGGCGACCTGCTCGCCCTCGGCCACACCGAGGATCGCCTTGGCGCGTGGGTCGTAGCTGTACCAGTCGGTGATCCAGTTGGCGCCCCAGCCCAGGGCTGACGCGGCCAACAGCAACTGATGACAAACCGCCGAGGCGCTCTGGCGCTGCTCCCACTCGGGGATCTCGCCCGGGATGAAGCGCGAGATTACGGCCACCGCGACCGGCGGACGGGTCAGCTTGCGCAGAGCCGCGTTGGCCTTGGCCGGATTGGCCTGGCTGTTGGCCAGCTGGGTGATCCGCTCGGCGAAGGCGTCCTTCGCCGCGCCCTTCAGGATCACGAACCGCCAGGGGGCCAGCTTGCCGTGGTCGGGCACCCGCGCGGCGACGCGCAGCAGATC
Organism: Caulobacter sp. GW821-FHT05F04; assembly: GCF_059419665.1. Taxonomy (NCBI): domain Bacteria; kingdom Pseudomonadati; phylum Pseudomonadota; class Alphaproteobacteria; order Caulobacterales; family Caulobacteraceae; genus Caulobacter; species Caulobacter sp. GW821-FHT05F04. The sequence continues at coordinate 36,158 of NZ_JBWKSF010000008.1, read as the reverse complement.
GGCCAATTGGGCGTCGTCCGGCCCCGGGACGGCCAGGCTCATGGCCGAGGCCGAGCGCCGCCTGGCCAGGAAGGTGACGACTTCGGGCGAGGCCTCGATCGGCAGCGTCTCGGCGAATTCAGGGGCAGGGGGAACGGAAGCGGCCAAGACGATCTCTCCGAAGCGATATAAGCCGATCAACTATGGCCGCGGCGCGGCCGCCACAAGTCGCGTGAGCCGCCATGTCCGAAAAGCCCGCCTGGCTGAAGCCGCACGGAAAGCCCTGGGGCGTCTCGTCCCGTCAAGTCGTGTACGACAACCCGTGGATCACCCTGACCGAGTATCAGGCCATCGCCCCGACGGGCCGGCCGGCCCTCTACGGCAAGGTCGGGTTCAAGAACCGGGCGATCGGCGTCGTGCCGCTGCACGCGGACGGCACGGTGACGCTGGTCGGGCAGAACCGCTTCTCGCTGGCCAACTACAGCTGGGAGCTGCCCGAAGGCGGCGCGCCGCTGGACGAGGATCCGCTGGACGGCGCCAAGCGCGAACTGGCCGAGGAGGTGGGCCTGCGGGCGGCCGACTGGCGGCAGATCCTACGGATGGAGCTCTCCAACTCGGTCACCGACGAGATCTGCCACGGCTTTCTGGCCATGGACCTGTCGCCCACCGAGACCGCGCCGGACGAGACCGAGGACCTGGCCGTCGCCCGCGTGCCGTTCCGAGAAGCGCTGGACGCGGCGATCGCCGGCCACATGCCCGACGCAATTACGGTGGCGTTACTGCTGCGGACGCACCATATGGCCGTCCGAGGGGAACTGCCGGCCGAGTTGGCGGCTCTCGTCTTGGAATAGCCGGCTTTCATCGGCTGGTTCGAGCATTTTTCAAAAAAATGCTCTATGAGTACTGCCTCTGGGAAGGGAGAGCCCGATGGCCAAGCCTCTGGAAGTCGTGACGCCGGAGACGGAAACCCCCGTCTGGATCGCCCTGCGCAACCAGGCCGAACATGCCGCCAAGGCCGAACCGGCCCTGGCCTCGCTGCTGAACGCGGTGATCCTGAGTCATGACAATCTGGCCGACGCTCTGACCTTTCAGCTGGCGCGGAAGCTGGGCGACCAGGAGATGCGGGCGATGACGGCGCGCGAGTTCGCCGCCGAGGCGTTCAAGAGCGATCCCTCGATCGTCGAGGCGGCGGAGGCCGACCTGAAGGCGGTGTTCGAGCGCGATCCCGCCTGCAAGGGCTATGTCCAGCCGTTCCTGTTCTTCAAAGGCTTCCTGGCTCTGCAGACTCACCGCGTGTCGCACTGGCTGTGGACCGAGGGCCGCGAGACCCTGGCCTTCTATCTGCAGAGCCGGTCCAGCGAAGTCTTCCAGGTCGACATCAATCCCGCCGCCAGGATCGGCAAGGGCGTGTTCATCGACCACGGCACCGGCATCGTCATCGGCGAGACCGCGGTGGTCGGCGACGATGTCTCGATGCTGCACGGCGTGACCCTGGGCGGCACCGGCGCCGATCGCGGTGATCGTCACCCCAAGATCGGCAACGGCGTCCTGCTGGGCGCGGGGGCCAAGGTGCTGGGCAACATCACCGTCGGCGACTACGCCAAGATCGCCTCGGGCTCGGTGGTGCTGCGGGCCGTGCCCGCTCACTGCACGGCGGCGGGCGTACCCGCGCGCCTGGTCAACTGCCCGACCTGCGAGGAGCCGGCCCGGACCATGGACCACACCCTGGCCGAGACCGTCTACAACGGCTCCGACATCTGATCGCGCGGATGCCCATGGGCGCTTTGCTTCGCGGCCTGAGTGGGCTGATCCTGTCGTCCGTGCTCGTGACCAGCGCCCTGGCCGCGACCGCGCCGGTCGGCGGCTACGCGGTCGTGAAGGCCTATCCGCATGACACCGCCGCCTTCACCGAAGGCCTGTTCTATCGCGACGGCTTCATCTTCGAGAGCACGGGCCTGAAGGGCCGGTCGTTCATCCGCAAGTGGAACCTGGAGACCGGCGTTTCCGAGCAGGAGCGCATCGTCGACAGCCGCTATTTCGGCGAGGGCGTCGTCGACTGGAAGAACCGGCTCTACGCGCTGACCTGGACCGACGAGATCGGGATCATCTACGACATCGACAGCTTCGAACGGATCGGCGAGTTCAGCTATCCGGGCGAGGGCTGGGCCCTGACCCGCGACGACAAGCGGATCATGATGAGCGACGGCACCTCGTTCATCCGCTTCCTGGATCCCGACACCCTGAAGGAGACCGGCCGTATCGAGATCACCGACCACGGCGTGCCGGTGCGCAATCTCAACGAGCTGGAATGGGTCAAGGGCGAGCTGTTGGCCAATGTCTGGCAGACCACCCGCATCGCCCGCATCGACATCAAGACCGGCAACGTCATCGGCTGGATCGAGCTGGCGGGCCTGCTGAAGGAAGCCGGCGTCACCGGGACCCAGGACGACGTGCTGAACGGCATCGCCTATGACGCCGTCGGCGACCGCCTGTTCGTCACCGGCAAGCTGTGGCCCAAGCTCTACGAAATAAAACTCGCACCGACGAAGTAGCTGGCGGAACCACGTTCAGGGGCTGGCGTTTATCTCACGTCCGCCCCTCTACGCCCCCCCGACCTAGTGGGCGGACCTGGGCCCCGGCAGCGTAACGCGCCGGGGCCCAACCCTTATCTGGACCCTGATTTCGCGGATCAGCCCTGCCTGGCGCAGGCGATGGGGGCGGGCTTCTTCAATGAGATTTGCTCTGTGTCCGGCGGCCGCTTGGCTGTGACGCCGTAGATCACGGCGGTCCAGATCGCCATCAGGGCCAGGACCTGAGGCAGGGTGATGCGTTGCGGAGCGGCGGCGGGCATGCGCGCGACTATCCATCGGTTGCGCGGCTTCGAATAACGACTTATCGGTCGGTCTTCTGTGAGGTTTAATCACATGGCTCGCCGACAACTGCCCTCCCTGAACGCCCTGCGCGCCTTCGAGGCGTTCGGCCGACATGGGCGCATGACCCTGGCCGCCGCCGAGCTGTGCGTGACCCATGGCGCGGTCAGTCGCCAGATCCGCCAACTGGAAGAGCATCTGGGCGTCGCCCTGACCGAAGGCCCGCGCACCCGCCTCCGTATGACCGAGGCTGGGCTGAAGCTGGCCCAGGCCCTGTCGCCGGCCTTCGACCAGATCGAGGCGGCCGTGCCGCGCCCGGTCCCCGCGGGTCCCAGGCCGCTGGTCGTCTCCTGCCTGCCGACCTTCGCCATGAAGTGGCTGATCCCGCGCCTGCCGGGCTTCCAGGCGGCGCATCCGGACATCCCGGTGCGGGTGGCGGAGTCCAACGGGCCGTTCGACTTCAAGGCCGACGGGATCGACCTGGCCATCCGCATGCGCTCGCCCGACACGGTGGTGACCTACGACTCGGTGGCGACGCCGTTCATGGAGCACTTCCATGGGCCGGTGATGGCCCCTGAACTGGCCAAAACGCCGATGACCCTGGGGCAGGTCTGCGCCCTGCCGCGCCTGTTGACCCGCACCTTCCCGGAAAGCTGGTCGGACTGGGCGCGCAATTTCGAGGTCGTCGACCTGCCGCCGCCCGTTAGCGAGCAGGAGTTCGATCACTATTTCTACATGCTGGAAGCCGCCGCCGCCGGCATGGGCGTGGCCATCGGGCCGTGGGCTTTCGTGCAGCGCGACCTGGCCAGCGGACGCCTCGTGGCGCCGCTCGGTTTCGCGCCCGGCCGGGCCAAGATCGTGGCCGTCACGCCGCCCGACGGAGCCACCGAAGAGGCCGTCCTTTTTCGCGACTGGCTGCTGGCCGAAGGAGCGTCCACACCTCATCCGCCGGAAGCGCTTGCGCGCCACGCCCCGGACGCTAGTTTCGCCCCGACAACGCGCTCCCGGGCGCATAGCTAGAACAAGAGGCCCCCCGTGGACGCCAACGACATCGCCAAGCTCGAAAAGCACCTGAAGCGCACCTTCGGCAACCCGCACATCGCCGTGAAGCCGCGCCCCAAGCAGAAGGACTCGGCCGAGGTCGAAGTCGCTGGCGAATTCATCGGCGTCCTCTTCCAGGACGAGGACGAGGACGGCTCGTTCATGTTCGAAATGGCCATCCTGGCCGAAGACCTGGACTAACCCTCTCTGATCGCCGCGCGCCTCAGGCCAGAGCTGGCTTGGGGACCGCGCGGCGGATCATCAGCGAGGCCACGCCGGCGACGAGGCCCGCCGCGCCGGCGATGATGAAGGCCTCGACATACTGGCCCTGGCTGGCGCGGATCATGCCCGCGCCGATGGCCGCCGTGGCCGCGCCCAACTGGTGGCCCGCCGCGATCCAGCCAAACACGATCGGGCCGTCGCGCTCGCCAAAGGCCTGGGTGGCCAGGCGTACGGTCGGCGGCACGGTGGCGATCCAGTCGAGGCCGTAGAACACCGCGAACGCCGACAGGCTGATCACCGAGAAGTCCGAGAACGGCAGGTAGATCAGCGAGAGGCCGCGCAGCACGTAGTAGACGAACAGCAGCTTGCGGCTGTCATAGCGGTCGGTCAGCCAGCCCGACGCCGTCGTGCCGAAGAGGTCGAACAAGCCCATCAGCGCCAAGAGGCCAGCGGCCTTGACCTCGGGCATGCCCCGGTCGCCGCAGAAGGCGATCATGTGCACGCCGACCAGGCCGTTGGTGGTCAGGCCGCAGATGAAGAAGCCCAGGAACAGCAGCCAGAAGGTCCGGGTCCTGGCCGCGCGGCCGAGGGCCTGGAAGGCGTAGGCCAGGGCGTTGGCGCCGTTCAGCGGGGCGGGGGCCTCGTAGTCGTCCGGCGCGCCATAGGGTTTGAGGCCGACATCGGCGGGGCGCTCGGGGATCAGCAGCCAGACCAGCGGGGCCAGGACCAGGCAGACGATGGCGACGGTGACCACGACCGGCTTCCAGCCGCCATGGTCGGCGATCAGCGCCATGCCTGGTAGAAAGATCAACGAGCCGGTGGCGGTCGAGGCGGTCAGCAGGCCCAGCATCAGGCCGCGCCGGGCGACGAACCAGCGGTTCACCACCGTCGCCCCCAACACCATGGCCACCGCGCCGCTGCCGAACCCCGCCAGCACACCCCAGGTCGCCACGTACTGCCATGAGGCGGTCATGAAGGCCGAGAGCCCAGTCGAGGCCGCCATCAACAGCAAGGCCAGGGTCACGGTCTTGCGCAGGCCGAACGACTGCATCAGCGCCGCCGCGAAGGGGCCCGTGAGGCCGTAGAGGAAGATGCCGACGCCGGCGGCCAGGGAGATGGAACCGCGATCCCAGCCGAAGGCCTTCTCCAGCGGCAGGATCAGCACGCCCGGCGCGGCGCGCAGGCCGGCGGCGGCCAAAAGGGCCAGGAAGATCGCCCCGGCGACCACGAAGGCGTAGTTCTGGCCGAACGGGCGTTGGCGCGTCAGGCGGCTGGCGGTCGTCATGCGTCGTCTCTATGTAACCGATCGGTACGGGGTTGTTCGGTTACATACGTACCGGTAAGTAACATCGTCAAGCATCATGTCAGATCGAACACCCGAAGAAATTCTCAAAGGGCCCTATGGTCCTACGCCGCGCGCCGCCGAACGCATCTTCGACACGGCGCGCGAGCTGTTCTATCGCGAGGGCATCCGCGCGGTCGGGGTCGACGAGATCGTCACCAAGGCGGGCGTGACCAAACCCAGCCTCTATCGCAGCTACAAGTCCAAGGATGAGCTGGTCGCCGCCGTGCTGCGCGAGGTCGAGGCCGGCTTCTGGGCGCGGTTCGAGGCGGCCGAGGCGCTACATCCGAACGCCCCCAAGGCCCAGATGATCGCCTACTTCCAGGTGCTGGCCGACCGCTCGGGCGGCGACGACTATCGCGGCTGCAACCTGTCCAACGCGGTGGTCGAGTACCCCGACCGTGAGCACGCGGGCCGCCAGGTGTCGCAGGTCCACAAGCAGGACCTGCGCGATCGCCTGCGGGCCAAGGCGGTCGAGATGGGCGCGTCCGATCCTAAGGCTCTGGGCGACGCCATGATGCTGCTGATCGAGGGCGTCTTCACCTCCAGCCAGATGTTCGACGGCGACGACAAGCCGGCCAAGGCTGTGGTCGGCGCCGTCAAGGCGTTGATCGCCGCCTATTGTCCCGCTTGAATGGACGCATGACCGCTCACGTTCTCGACCGCCCCGCTATCTCCACCCTGACGGGGCGCCAGAGCCATCTGGTGGTCCGGCGTGGCGGCGCCGTACGAATGCATCCGGATTTCGGCCTGTTCGCCGGGACGCTGGACGACAGCCCGCAGAGCGCGGCCGATCTGGGCGCGCTGGTCCGGGAGATAGGGACCGTCGGCCTGGTCGAGCCGACCACGCCGCCGGCCCCGCCCGGGACACAGATCGTCTCCAGTTCGCCGTGCCTGCAGATGGTCGCCGAGACTGTCGCGCCGGCCTGGGACGTGGCCTTCGACATGCTGCCGCTGGGCGACGCCGACGCCGCCGAAATGCTGGCCCTGGCCACTCTGACCAAACCCGGCCCGTTCTTCTCGCGCACCCACCAGTTGGGCGACTTCATCGGCGTGCGAGTCGACGGCCAGCTGGTCGCCATGGCCGGCCAGCGGATGCGGCCTGACGGCTATACCGAGGCCAGCGGCGTCTGCGTCCATCCCGACCATCGCGGAAAGGGCTACGCCGCGCGCCTGTTGCGCGAGGTGACGGCCACGATCCTGGCGACGGGCGAGAAGGCCTTCCTGCACAGCTACGCCGACAACGCCACGGCCATCGGGCTCTATGAGTCGCTGGGCTATCGTGGGCGGTCCGAGCTGATGTTCACGATCCTGGCGGCGGATTAGGCCGCGCCGCTTAGTAGGCCAGCCGGCCCTTCATCTCGCCGAATGGGATCATGACGGCCTCGCGATAGGCGGGGCGATCGCGCAGCCGCGCGTACCAGGCCTCGACGTTCGGCGTCTTCGGCCGTTCGATCTCGAGTTCGTAGTAGCGGTAGAGGTGCGTGCCGGCCGGGATGTCGGCCAGCCCCGGCGCATCGCTGCTCAGAAACGGTCGATCGGCCAGCACCTTGTCCAGCAGTTGGAAGTGGCGGGCGCAGGCGGCGAGAGCGGCTTCGACGGCGCGGTTGTCCCGCTGGGCTTCCGGCGTCCGGTACCAACCCCAGAATACGCCGGTCAGGAAGTCGCGCTGCAGGGCGGTCTGGGTCCAGTCCATCCAGCCGTCGGCCTCGGCGCGGTCGGCGGGGGCCTCGGGCCACCAGGCGGGGCCGCCATGCTGGGCGGCGAGATAGCGGAGGATGGCGTGGGACTCCCAGACGACCACGCCGCCGTCGTCGAGGACCGGGACCCGCCCATGCGGGTTCATCGCCAGAAAGTCGGGGTCGTCGAGGCCGCCGTGGTCGCCGCCGGCGGGGACGTGCTCGTGGGGAAGATCAAGCTCCCCCACGAGCCACAGCACTTTCTGGACGTTGAAGGAGGAACGGCGGCCCCAGACCTTCAACATCTCCGGCCTCAGGCCTCGGCCGTCTTCTTGGCCGCGCCGCGCGCCCAGTTGTAGAGGCCGAACACCACGATCGCCGCGGCGATCAGGGACAGGATCATGCCGACGTGCTCGGATGGCGCGAACGGCAGGGCGAGAGGCTCGCCCTTGCCAGTCCCGACGATCAGGCCGGCCAAGGCCACGTTGAACAGGCTCTCGCCGACGATGAAGCCCGAGGCGACCAGCACGCCCAGGCGCTTGGCGGCCTCGCCGGTGGCGTCCTTGTCGACCAGCTTGTCGTAGACCCAGCCGACCACGGCGCCGACGACGACGGGCGCGGTGACCGTGCTGGGCAGGTAGATGGCCAGGCCCACGCCCAGGGCCGGCAGGCTGTAGCGGCCGGCCGAGGTCTTGCGCAGGGTCTCGTCGATAGCGACCAGGGCCAGGCCGATCAGGGCGCCAATGCCCAGCAGGCTCCAGTTCAGGTCGCCGCCCAGCACGCCCTTGGCCAGGGTCGAGATCAGAGTGGCCTGGGGCGCGGCCAGAGGGTCGTTGGCGATGGCGTTCAGGTTCGGGGCGCCGGCGAAGCCGTTCGACAGGTTCAGCAGCTCCAGCACGAACGGGATCACTATGGCGCCGGAGATGACGCCGATGATCAGGCCGACCTGCTGCTTCCACGGGGTGGCGTCGACCAACTGGCCGGTCTTCAGGTCCTGCAGGTTGTCGTTGGCGACCACGGCTACGGCCAGGACGACGGTGGTGACATAGAGGGCGAAGGCGACCAGGGCCTTGGTGACGTCCGGGCCGATGAGGCCGCGGCCGACCGCGCCGACCATCAGCGAGGCGCCCAGCACGGTCAGGATGGCGATGCCCGAGACGGGGCTGTTGGACGAGCCGATCAGGCCGGCCATGTAGCCGCAGACGGCGGCGGCCAGCAGGCCGGCGATCAGGACGTAGCCGATGCCGATGGCGACCAGCGGGACCGTCAGGTGGGCGATCGGGCCGCCGACCAGGAAGTGGGCCAGGAACCAGCCGGCCGGGGCCAGCAACAGCAACGAGATCAGGCCGACGATGGTGATCGGGATGTCCTGCTCGATCCGGGGAATGACGCCGCCGGCCTTGCGGGCCTTGCCGGCGTCCAACGACGAGACCAGACCGCTCCAGATCGGGGCGGCCAGTTTGCCGAGGGTCCAGATGGCGGCCGCGCCGATGACGCCGGCGCCCATGAAGCGGACTTCGGTCTTCCAGACGGTTAGGGCGTGGGTGGCCGCGTCGGCGCCGGGGATCTGGTGGAGCGTGGTCATGATCGGGACCAGCACGCCCCAGGCGATGGCCAGGCCCGCGAACATGGCGATGCCGACGGTGATGCCCATCAGGTGGCCCGCGCCCATCAGGGCCAGCGAGCTGGAGGCGCCGATGCCCGTCGCGCCGGCCCCGGCCTTGAAGTAGCCGGCCACTTCGGCGGCGAAGATCTTGGCGGCGGCCAGGGCGCCGAAGGCGGCCGAGGCCAGGGTGCCCAGGGCGACGGCGACCAGGCCCGCCTTGCCCTCCGCGGCGCCTTCACGCGAGCCGGTGCCGACCTTCAGCACCTCGGCGGCGGCGACGCCTTCGGGGTAGGGGAGGTTGGAGTTGGTGACCAGGGCCCGGCGCAGGGGGATGGTGTACATCACGCCCAGGATGCCGCCGACGGCGCAGGCGCCGAAGGTGGGCAGGAACGGAACGTGCGCCCACCAGCCGATCATCAGCAGGCCCGGCAGCACGAAGATCACCGACGACAGCGTGCCCGCCGCCGAAGCGATCGTCTGGACGATGTTGTTTTCCTGGATGGTCGCCGTCTTGAACGCCCGCAGCAGGGCCATCGAAATGACGGCGGCGGGGATCGAGGTGGCGAAGGTCAGGCCGACCTTGAGGCCCAGATAAACCTGGGCGGCGGTAAAGACGAGGGTGATCAGGACGCCGAGGAGGACCCCTCTCAGGGTCAGTTCTGTGCGCGGCGCTACGGGGTCGGCCATGAACGAGTCCGGGAAAAGTTAAGACGGCGGACCTTGCACGTCCGACCGCCCGCAACTCAAGCTCGGATTTGGGGCCATGAAGGCCCAAAGGCCCCCGTTTCGGATCGAAACGAGGGCCCCAGGGGATGGTTGTTCTAAAGGAGCGCTAGAGGACGCCCAGCATTTCGGCGACCAGCGGGTGACGGACGATGTCGCGGTCGGCCAGATGGACGACGGCGATGTTGGCGACCGCCTCGAACCGCGCCGCGACATCGGCCAGGCCCGAGATCCCGGGCAGCAGGTCCGACTGGTTCGGGTCGCCGGTGACGACCATGGTCGAACTCCAGCCCAGGCGCGTCAGCAGCATCTTCAGCTGCATGTAGGTGCAGTTCTGGGCCTCGTCGATGACCACGAAGGCGTTGTTCAGGGTGCGGCCGCGCATGAAGCCGACCGGGGCGATCTCGATCGCGCCCTCGGCCATCAGCGCCCGCATGCGCTTGACCGACAGGCGATCGGTCAGGGCGTCGTAGAGCGGGCGCAGATAGGGGGCCAGCTTGTCCTCCATGTCGCCCGGCAGGTAGCCGATCGACTCGCCGGCCTCGACGGCGGGGCGCGACAGCACGATGCGGCCGACGCGGCCGGCCTCCAGAGCCTCCACGGCCTTGGAGATGGCGATGTAGGTCTTGCCGGTGCCGGCCGGACCCAGCGCCATGACCAGGTTCTTCTCGTCGATGGCTTCCATCAACTGCGCCTGGCCTGGCGACTTTGGTTTTATGGTTTTCAGGTAGCTCTGATCGCGCTCCGGATTGTTGGGCGCGCCATCATGTCCCAATGGATTCCAGCTGTTCCCCCGTTCGCGAACATCCACCGGCAGGCGACGCACCTTGGCGTCATCACCGTATTGGCCGGTCTCATACGCGCCTTCGCGCGCCATCCGCTTCAGGGCTCGCTTGGTCATCAAAGCCTCCATGAGGGCAATAAAAAAGGACGAGGCCAAAAGGCGTCGTCCTTGGATGTGAGCTGGAAGATAGAGACGAAGTCGCGTGCGCGGCGAGGCGGCCCGGAGGGGCTTCCGCCAAGAACGGTATTGGGAGGCGGTGCTGTACGCCGGAACGCCAAATGCGACACCTTCTTCGTCAGCGGGTGGGCCGATGGCGGTAGTCGCCCCCGACCCGTACGAGATAAGAATCATCCCCGCGTGAGGAAGGTTCCCTCTCGAATCGCCTGACTACAATGGCGCATTATGGTTTCCGGGGTGTTAACCGGAAGATGGCGCGCAAGAAAACGAGGCATACGGATGACTGTCTATTCCCTGGGCGCCACGACGCCGACGCTTCCCCCGCAAGGCGAATACTGGATTGCCCCCACGGCCAGCGTGATGGGCAATGTGATTCTCAAGAAGAACGCCAGTATCTGGTGGGGTTCCGTGGTGCGTGGAGACAACGATCCGATCACGATCGGCGAGAACAGCAATGTCCAGGACGGTTCTGTTCTTCACACGGATGCTGGCGTTCCCCTGACCATCGGCGCCAACGTGACCATCGGTCACATGGTGATGCTTCACGGCTGCACGATCGGCGACGGCTCGTTGATCGGCATCGGCGCGGTGGTGCTGAACGGGGCCAGGATCGGGAAGAACTGCCTGATTGGCGCCGGCGCCCTGATCACCGAGGGCAAGGAGATCCCGGATAATTCGATGGTCATGGGCGCGCCGGGCAAGGTGGTGCGCGAGGTCAGCGAGCACCACACCATGATCCTGCAGGGCTCGGCCCTGCACTATGTCGAGAACTGGAAGCGCTACGTCCGCGACCTGAAGGTGGTGGCGGAGTAAGCTGGAGAGATTCAGGGAGCGCCGCACGCTGCTTGGGGGATGCAATGCGACGCTCCCGCTCCTCGCGCGGGTGAGCGCGAGAAGGGCTCACCACGCAAAGGTCTCTCCGCGTGGGGAGACGGCGCGGGCGAGCCCGCTTCCGTTTCGTCTCAAGGTAGTATTGGCATGGTTCGAGTTGAGTGTGAACGCACAACAGGCGTTTTCCTTCAACGACGTCGTGAGGGAACCTTGCGCGGCGATCGATCCCGGATCACTCTCTGCCTTAACAATGATAACCTTCCAGGGAGGGCGTCGGGGCATGGCCAGCGAACGCTATGATTACGTCATCATCGGCGCCGGCTCGGCCGGTTGCGTGCTCGCGGCGCGTCTGACCGAGGACCCCGGCGTCAAGGTCCTGCTGCTGGAGGCTGGCGGCAAGAACAACTCCGTCCTGGTCAAGATGCCGGCCGGCGTCGGCGAACTGATCAAGGCCAAGGGCGAGCAGAACTGGGGCTTCTGGACCGAGGCCGAGCCCCATCTGGACAACCGCAAGCTCTGGTGGCCGCGCGGCAAGGGCCTGGGCGGCAGCTCGGCCATCAATGGCATGATCTATATCCGCGGCCATGCGCGCGACTACGACCAGTGGCGGCAGATGGGCCTGTCGGGCTGGTCGTATGAAGAGGTGCTGCCCTATTTCAAGCGCTCGGAGACCCACCACGGCGGCGGCGACGCCTATCACGGCGACAAGGGGCCGCTGCACGTGTCGAAGGGCGAGAGCGACAGCCCGTTCTATTCGACCCTGATCGAGGCCGGCCGACAGGCGGGCCACAAGACCACCAAGGATTTCAACGGGTATCAGCAGGAGGGCTTCGGGCCCTACGACCTGACCATCCGCGACGGCCAGCGCTGGAGCGCGGCCATGGCCTATCTGAACCAGGCTCTGGCGCGTCCGAACCTGACCGTCGTGACCGAGGCCCGCACCACCCGGATCATCGTCGAGAAGGGCCGCGCGGTCGGCGTCGACTACGTTGTCGGTAAGGCCGCCGAGAAGAAGACCGCCTATGCCGACGCCGAAGTGCTGCTGAGCGCCGGCGCCGTGCAGTCACCGCACATCCTGCAACTGTCGGGGATCGGCGCGCCGGACGACCTGAAGGCCCACGGCGTCGCGGTGGTCCACGAGTCCAAGGGTGTCGGCGCCAACCTGCAGGACCACCTGGACGTCTGCGTCTCGTGGACGGCCAAGAATCTCAAGACCGCCTATTCGGCCAACAAGGGCCTGAACAAGCTGGGCGTCGGCCTGAACTATATGCTCTTCGGCAAGGGCCTCGGGCGGCAGCAGTTCCTCGAGAGCGGCGCGTTCCTGAAGTCGCGGCCCGACCTCGACCGCCCCGACCTGCAGATCCACGGCGTGCTGGCGATCATGCAGGATCACGGCAAGGTCGTGGTCGAGAAGGACGGCTTCACCCTGCACGTCTGCCAGCTGCGTCCGGAAAGCCGCGGCAAGGTCGGACTGCGCTCGGCCGATCCGTTCGACGATCCCACCATCCTGGCCAACTATCTGGCCACGGACGAGGATCGCCGCGCCATCCGAGAAGGCGTGCGCATCGCCCGCGAGACGGTGGCCCAGGCCGCCTTCGATCCCTATCGCGACGCCGAGTACGCCCCGGGCGCGGATGTGCGCAGCGACGCCGACCTCGACGCCTGGATCCGCGCCAAGGCCGAGACGATCTACCATCCGGTCGGCACCTGCCGCATGGGCGTGGCCGGCGATCCGCTGGCGGTGGTCGACGATCAATTGCGGGTGCAAGGGCTGGCCGGCCTGCGGGTCATCGACGCCTCCGTCATGCCGAACCTGGTGGGCGGCAACACCAACGCCCCGACCATCATGATCGCCGAGCGGGCTTCGGACCTAATCCTGGGCAAGGCGCCTTTGGCCGCGCTGGACGTTCCGGTGTTCGAGGACGGGCGGGCGGTCGCGGCTTGATCTTGTCCTTTTAACACTCTCAACCTTGTCATCCCGGAAGCCTCGCAGAGGCTGTCCGGGACCCAGGGGCAGCCGCACCGCGCTGTCCCCTGGGTCCCGGCTCTCCGCTTCGCTGCGGCCGGGATGACAAGATTTTTTGAGCTTCGGAGTCTCTGATGAAGTTCCGCCCTCTCGGCCGCTCCGGCCTTTCGACCGCGCCGCTCATCTTCGGCGGCAACGTGTTCGGCTGGACGGCGGACGAGGCGACCTCGCACCGGCTGCTGGACGCCTTCGTCGACGGCGGCTTCAACGCCGTCGACACGGCCGACGTCTATTCGGCCTGGGTTCCGGGTCACGAGGGCGGCGAGTCCGAGAGCGTGATCGGCCGCTGGCTGCGGGCGAGCGGCAAGCGCGACAAGGTGCTGATCCTGACCAAGGTGGCCATGTGGCCCAAGCAGCCGGGCCTGTCGGCCGCCAATATCGCGGCGGCGGTCGAAGGCTCGCTGAAGCGGCTCCAGACCGACTACATCGACCTCTACCAGTCACACCAGGACGACGCGGCCGCGCCGTTGGACGAGACGCTCGAGGCCTTCGATCGTCTGGTGAAGGCGGGCAAGGTTCGGGCGGTCGGCGCCTCCAACTTCTCGGTCGAGCGCCTGCGGGGCAGTCTCGAGATCTGCAAGGCCAAGGGCCTGGCGCGCTACGAGACCCTCCAGCCGAAATTCAACCTGGTCGACCGCGAACAGGTCGAGGGCGCGGTGGCCGAGCTGACCCAGGCCGAGGGCGTGGGGATCATCCCGTACTACGGCCTCGGCGCCGGCTTTCTCAGTGGCAAGTACCGTAGCGAGGCTGACTTCGAGGGCAAGGCGCGGGCGCGGACGATCCTCCGCGACTACTGGAACGACAAGGGGCGGGCGGTGCTGGCGGCGCTGGATGACGCGGCGGCCGAGGTGGGCGCCGCCCAGGCCCAGGTCGCCCTGGCCTGGATCATGGCGCATCCGCTGATCACCGCGCCGATCGCCAGCGCCACCTCGATCGCGCAGCTGGACGAGCTGATGGCCGCCGCCCGGCTGGAATTGCCGGGTGAGGTTTGGAAACGGCTGGATGAGGCAGGGCGTTAGTTACGCCTTCATCCGTTCTTCCCGGCGAAAGCCGGGACCCAGATCTCGGAGCGCCGGGGAAATCGGTTTGGGGGGCTTAAGCGATCCGGCGGCCGTCCAAGGTCGCCAGGCGCAGCCGCGGCATGTCCGCGTTGCCGTCGCCCAGCGGCTTGATCTCGCGAAGGCCCAACTCGTAGGCGGGGCGGCCCATCAAGCGGGCCATCATGGCGATCGGCTGGTAGAGGCCCAGGAACCGGTCGGTCTCGCCCGACGCGCCCTGCAGCGGGGCGAACAGCACTTCCATGCCGACGCTGGGCACGCCGTGGGCGCGGATGTCGGCGGTGACCACCACGGGCGTGCGGCGTTTGCGCGCGACGTCCAGGGCGCTCTTCAGCTCCAGCCTGTGGGCAAGAGCCCACAGCGACAGGGCGTCCTGGCCGCGCAGGTCGCGGGCGTGCAGCTCGGTGACGAAGCCGCCAGCCAGACGGAACGGCAGCTTGCCGCCGTCGCGACCCAGCACGAAAACCTGGGGCAGAAGCTCCAGGAATTCGCCCGGATTGATGTCGGCGCGACGGGGCAGGGCGGCCTCGCCCTTCTTGTCGCGCCAATAGTCTATCAACCGTTCCGTGCTTGGATGGAACATCGTCGTCCCCTGGCGGGTCACTCACGGCTGTTTTCGGCCGCACGAGGCTTGCTGGGAGAACCGGGCCAAGGGCTCGACCGTCCCATTCTGGCGCAATCCAGGCGGAGCGGCGGGTCCGGCCCGATTCTTGCTTAACCAAGAGCGGAACGACCCGATGTGAAGGGAACCGCCGGATGAAGGCGCCGAAACTGAACCTGCGCGGACTGCTGATCGGCCTGAGCGTGCTGCTCGGCGGCCTGACGATCGGCGGCATCGCGATGGCCTGCACCACGGGTTGCCCGGCCCCGCCGACCTGCTGCTCGCCGCCTCCGGCTCCGCCGAAGCCGCCCGCTCCGCCGACCGGTTGCTGCGGCGGTGGCGGTCACCACGTCAACATTCCCGGCGTCAACGTGAATATCGGCGCGACGGTGATCGTGAACGCCAATTCCAGCGCCTCGGCGGTGGCCAATTCGGGCGCCAGTTCGGGGGCGGGCTCGCTGGCCGGTTCGGCCGCGGGCGTGACCAACTATTACGGCGGCGGCGGTCACGGCGGCTACTATTCCGGCCCGATGGCCAGCGGCTACATCCAGGGCCTGAACGTCGAGGGCGGCGAAGCCCGTCGTCGTCAGTCCTATGAAGCCACCCGCACGCGGACGCGCCGCGTGATCATCCGCGCCGTCTGCCTGGATGACCGCGACATCCCGCACCCGGCCTCGCAGGTCACCCCCGACCGCGACATCGACGACAGCTATAACGGCGAGCTCTATCGCTGCATCGCCGGCTCGCGCATGCAGTACGTGATCGCCGACTATTCGGGGCAGATCGACATCTCGACCGGCGGCGCCGGCCAGACCTTCATCTGCCAGAAGAACGAGGCGCTGTATCACGTCCCGGGCGCGGCCCAGGGGCAGGCCAGCATCTCGTGCCGCCCGCAGGCGCCGGCCCGCGACTGTAACGAACGCTCGCTGCTGCGCCGCTTCGGCGCCGGGGTGAAGATCCTGACGATCATCACCACCGAGACCTACACCGCGTACCGCGAGGAAACGGTGCAGGAGCGCCAGACCCTGACGACCAGTTTCAGCCTGGATGGCGGGGTTGGCGGCGTGGTGTACTAGAAGTCCAACGCCCCACTCCGATCTTCCCGGCGAAAGCCGGGATCCAGATCTCGGACCGCTGGGGATGATGGGAAGAGCGCGGCGCTCATAGAGCCCATCTCAACGCTCTTCCATCTGGGCCCCGGCCTTCGCCGGGGAGACGGATAAGGAAAAGGCCCCGGCTTCCACCGGGGCCTTTTTGCTACTTCGCCGCCGTCGCGCCGGCTTCCGGCTTCACCAGAAGCAGCCACGACTGGTCGTCGCCGAGATAGGTCCTGGCGGCCTTCTGGACGTCGGCCGGGGTGACGCGCGAGAGGCCCGCCAGCACCGAGCGGGTGGCGTCCAGCAGGCGCGGGTCTTCCTGAGCGCCCGAGAGCGCGCCGACCCAGTATTCGTTGGTCACGCGGGCCTTCTCGATCTGATCGATGCGCGGCTTCTTGGCCCGCTCCAGTTCGTCGGCGCTGACCGGCTTGTCGCGCAGGTCGGCGGCGATCTTGCGGATCGAGGCCACCACGCCATCCAGCTTCTCGGGCGGGACCTCCAGGCTGACGGCCAGATAGCCCCAGTTCTTGAAGGTGACATTGGCCGTGGCCGAGGCGTTGGGCGAGTAGGTCGCGCCCTGCTTCTCGCGCAGCTCGTCGATCAGGCGCAGCTGCATGACCTGGCTGAGGATCGAGACGTCGCGCGAGCGCTGCAGGTTCGAAAACAGGTCGTCCGTGCGCCAGACCATGAACAGGGCCGCCTGGTCGGGACGGCCCTTGTGGGTGCGGATCACCGGCTGTGCCGATGGCGTCGGGAAGGGCGCCTTCTCGGCGCCGGCCAGCGGCGGCTCGCCCGGACGCTTGGGCAGGGCGCCGAAGGTGTCGGCGACGGCGGTGATGGCCTTGTCGACCGTGGTGTCGCCGACGATGACGATCTCCAGGTCGCCCTGGGCCAGCGGGTTGGCGACGGTGGTCTTCAACTGCTCCAGCGACGCGCCGGCGATCTGTTCGCGCGAGGGGAAGGTCCAGCGCTGGTCGCCGCCGTGCATCAGTCCGCCCAGGTCGCGGCTGAGGACGCCGCCCGTGGTGCTTTCCAGTTGATCGTGGATCGTGCCGTAGGCGGTCTTGACGCGGTTGAAGGCTTCCGGGCGCCAGCCGGGCTCGGCGGCGTAGGCGGCCAGCACCTGCAGCTCGGTGGCCAGATCCTCGGGCCGCGTGCGGCCGCTCAGCGAGAATGCGTCGTCCTCGACGCCCAGCGAGGCGTTCCAGATCTTGCCGGTCAGCACGCGCTCCATGTCCGAGGCGCTGATCTGCTTGAGGCCGCCCTCGATGAAGGCGCTAGCCGACCACAGCGGGCTCTGGGCGTCCGACGGCATGTCCAGCAGGCCGTGGCCGGTGTGGACCTTCACCACGATCTGGTCGTCGCGGAACTTGGTCGGCTTCACCGTCAGGCGCACGCCGTTCTCGAAGCGCACGAAGACGGCGTCCAGATCTGTGACGTCCTTCTGCTCGGCGACCTTGCCGCTGGGGCCGAAGCTGGAATAGGGCCAGAGGCTGACGCCCGGCGCGGCCGGCGGCGTGACGGGCTGGTTCTTCAGCTCGTCATAGGCTTTCAGGATCGCCGGCTCGCCGCCGTCGATATTGCCGGGCGCGGCGATAACGATCAGCGGCCCCGAGCCGGCGAAGGCGCTCTTCAAGACCGCATTGACCCGCTCGGCGGTCAGGCCCTTCACCAGGTCGTCGAAGAAGGCCAGGTTCTGACTGGGCGAGGTGATGACCTCGGCGTCGCCCAGGGTGTTGAGCAGCTGGTTGGCCAGGGCGGGCGTGCGCTGGGTGGCCTCGCCGGCCGCGGCGGCGGCCAGGCTGGCGCGCAAGGTGGCGATCTCGCGGTCCAGTTCGTCCTGGCGTACGCCGTATTGCACGGCGCGGCGCTGCTCGGCGTCGAGGGCGCTCATCGCCTCGCGCCAGCGATTGGGTTGGGCGGTGGCGCCAAGGGTCGTCACCCGCACCGCGCCGTACTGGTCGCCCTTGAAGGCGCCGCCGGCGATGAACGGCGGCTCGGCCGAGCGCCCGACGGCCTGCAGGCGTCGATTGATCACCGCGAAGGCCAGGTTCTCGATCATGTCGCGCTCGTCGAGAGCCTTGGTCTCGATCAGGCCGTCGGGCTTGCGCATCCAGGTCATCTGCACCGACCAGGGCGCGCCGGTCTCGACGATCAGCTTGGCGGTCGGGCCGCGCTTGGCCACCGCGCCGATGTCGGGGTTCTTGCCGGGCTGCCCCTTGCCGACCCAGTCGCCGAACTTGGCCTTGATCTTGGCCTCCATGGCGTCGACGTCGAAGTCGCCGACGGCCACCAGAACCGCCCGTTCGGGCCGGTAGTAGGCCTCATAGAAGTCGCGGATGCGCTGGGCCGGAGCGGTCTTCAGGATCTCGGTCTTGCCGATCGGGATGCGCTTGGGCGGCAGCTGGCCTTCCATCTGCGCCGACAGGGTGGCGATGGCGACGCGATAGCCGGGCGTATTGCGATTTCGCTGTTCCGACAGCACGACGCCCCGCTCGCGATCGACCGCGTCGGGGGCGATGGTCAGCTCGCCGGCCGCCTCGCGCAGCAGCATCAGCGAGGTGTCGACCGTTTCGTCATCGGCCTTGGGCAGGTCCAGCTGGTAGGCGGTTTCGTCGAAACTGGTCTGGGCGTTGGTGTCGGCGCCGAAGGCCAGGCCGTGGCGCTCCAGGATCTTGACCATGTCGCCTTCGGGCACGTTCTTGGAGCCGTTGAAGGCCATGTGCTCCAGGAAGTGGGCCAGGCCCTGCTGGTCGTCGGCCTCCATCATCGAGCCGGCGTCGAACCACAGGCGCATGGAAGCCTGCCCGGGCGGGGTGGCGTTCTTGCGGATCGCGTAGCGCATGCCGTTGGACAGCGTCCCGAAGCGCCAGGACGGGTCGGGCGCGACGTCGGACAGGGCCTGGGCCCACTGGCCCGGCTTCAGATCGGTGGTTTTGGGACCGGCCAGCGGCGGGGCCTCGGGGATCTTCGGCGCGGACGCGGCCGGCTTGTCGGCTCCGTCCTTGTTCATGAACGGGATGGAAGGCTTGGGAAGGTGCGAGCAGGCGGCGAGGGAGAGGCCGGCGGCGGCGACGAGCGCCAAGCGCGAAGCGCTGATCATCGAGAATCCAGGGCAGGAGAATAAGAGGGCGGCACCTTGGCCGTCGGACATGGCGCACGCAAGGCGCGCGAGCGGCCGGTTTTCGCCTTAATGCTCTAGGTAGAGACCTTGGGCGGCAGCCCTAAGCGGCGGCGACGTCGCCCGTGGTGCGGCGCAGGCGCCAGAAGCGGATCGTGCGCAGGGCCGACTCGCGGGGCAGGGCGGCGTAAAGCTCGCCGTACGACTTGGCTTTCAGCATCACGTCGTCGGTCGGCTCGAGGATCAGCAGGGCGAAGGTCAGGAACAGCGAGCGGTCGAAGTCGGCCGCCTTGCAGATCACCGACAGGGCGTCCATCTCGCGCCGCTCCAGGATCTTGCGGGCGGTATGGAAGTCGACGTCGGCCATGTCCGCCAAGGCCACCAGGAACAGCGTCGTGCGCTTGGCCCGCAGCATGTTGGCCAGGATCTGCGGCGAGATCTGCGCTTTGGCCCGCAGGATGCGGAATTCCTTCTCGGCCTCGGCGAAGTCGGCAGGCAGGGCGCCGTCCTCGACCGCGACGCGCTTGCGGCCGGCGGTCAGAGCGGCCTCCAGCATGGCGGGATCGACGCCGGCGTTCTTTTCCATGATCCGGTCGCGCAGGCGCGCCTCGACCATGAAGTACATCTCGTTCAGCAGGTCGACCGGCAGGCTGTTGCGGTCGATGACCGCCTCGTGCAGCGACGGATTGGCGGCGGCGCGGTCGACGACGGTCTCGTGCGCCTCGCGCGACAGCACCGCGCCCTCGTTGCGCAGCAGGACGCCCAGGGTGGCGTCGTCGCCGCGCGCGACGATGGCGTCCGAGACGACGCTGGACACGCTGGGACGCTGCGAGATGGCCCGCAGGTGGTCCTGGCCCTGGGTGCGGGCCACGTGCAGCAGGTCTTCGTCGGTCAGGGCGCTGGAGTTGCGCAGGATCGGAGCGGCGACGGCGATCGAGTCCGAGGCCAGGGCGCGCGACAGGCCGCGCGGCGGGGCCGGGGCCTCGCCGAGGCGCTGGGCCAGCTCGACCTTGACCGCTTCCTCCATCTCGCCGGCCAGCTGGCTCATGACGTCGTCGAACAGGCTCATCTCGACGGCGTTGTGGCCCTCGCCGGCGAAGAACATGTCGGTGACGCCGCGCAGCAGCTCCCGGCGCTTGACGCTCGAGGGCTCGTTGGCGAGCGAGATCAGGTCGTGGAGGCGCGATTGCATCACTGGCCGCTGTCCTTCTCGGGCTTGGCCGACCACTCGCCGGCGCCCTCTTCGCGCGGCTTGTCCTCGTCCAGCGCCGGCGGGGCGGTGATCAGGACCATGCGCGGCGGACCGGCGGCGGGGATGGGATCCGGGACCATGCCGAACTGGCGGCCGACGGAATAGGTGCGGGCGCCGATCTGGCCGTCGCGGAATTGCCGCGCGGGTTGGGTCAGGCCAGGCGCGGTGGGGGCGGCGTAGGCGACCGGAACCGGCGCGGCGCGCGGCGCTGGGGCGTCGTAGATGTTCTGGGGCAGGGCGGCGCTGGGCGCTTGCGGCGCTTGCGGGGCGTAAGGCGGAGCTGGCGGCTGATAGGTGGCGCGCGTCATCGGCGCGGGCTGAGGCTGCGGCGCTTGAGCCGCCTGGCGAGCCCACCAAGGTTGGACCTGGGCGGCGGCCTGGGCTTGCGGCGCGACGACCTCGCGCTTGCCGCTCCAGGCCAGGGCGCGGCCGCCATAGGTCGAGCCGGTATAGCCAGGCCCACGGCCGTTCACCGGCGTGGGCGCGCGCTCGGGGGCGGGACCATAGCGGCTTTCCTTGCCAGTCTCCGCAGACGCGCCCGCGCACGCCAGAGGGGCGCAGGCGAGGGCGGCGATGAGGAGGGCGGCGCGCATGGACCGGTCCGAAAGACGTCTATCGAACACCTGTCGTAAGTCGCGTCGCTTAATCTTGGGCTAACGTCCTCGCCAAGCGTTCAGAAGTCGACGTTCGATCGCCTCCATCGCCGCGTTCAGGACGACGCCCAGTACAGCCAGAGACGCCAACGCGGCGAAGACCTTGGCCGTCTGCAGGCGATTATAGGCCTCCAGGATCCGCCAGGCGAGGCCCTGAGCGCCGCCGGAACCGGCCACGAACTCGGCCACCACGGCGCCGATGATGGCCAGGCCGGCCGCGACCTTGTGTCCCTCCAGCAGGGCCGGGATGGCCGATGGCAGGCGCAGCCGGATCAGGCGCTGCCAGGGATCGGCGCCATAGAGGTCGAACAGGCGGGCCAGATCCGGATCGACCGCCTTCAGCCCCGTCAGGGCGCCGGAGAAGATCGGGAAGAAAGCCACCACGGCGGCCAGGCCGATCACCGCGCGTTCGGGATGGTCAATGCCGGCCCAGATGGTCACCAGGGGGGCGATGGCCACGAGCGGCGTCACCTGCAGGGTGACCGCGATCGGCCGGACGGCGTCCTCCAGAAGACCGTTCAGGCTGACCGCCAGCGCCAGGGCGCAGGCGACCAGGCTGGCGATGACCAGGGCCAGTAGGGCGGTCGACAGCGTCGCCCAGGCTGAACCCAGCAGCAGCGGCCAGGACTCGGCGAAGGCGCGGGCGATGGCGCTGGGCGCGGGCAGCAGGTAGGGCGGCACGGCCAGGGCGCGGCAGGCGATCTCCCAGCCGCCCAGCAGGACGGCGATCAGGATCGCTGGGGCGAGGACGCGCTTCACGCCGCGCGCTCCGTGGCCCGGGCCAGCAGCGTCGAGACCGCCTCGGCGGCGGCGCGGAAGGCCTCGGTCGTGCGAAAGCCGGACGGCCGGATGACGGGACCGTCGATGGCGATCTCGCCGGCGATGCGGCCGGGGCCGGGGGTCATGACCACGACGCGGCGGGCCATGTAGACGGCCTCCTCGACATTGTGGGTCACGAAGACGACGGCGGGCTTCATTTCGGCCGCCAGGGTCAGGACGTCGTCGGCCAGGGCGCGGCGGGTGATCTCGTCGAGGGCCGCGAAGGGTTCGTCCAGCAGCAGCAGGCGCGGACGGGTGACCAGGGCGCGGGCCAGCGAGGCGCGCATGGCCATGCCGCCGGAGAGCTGGGCGGGACGGGCGGCGAGCGCGGCGCCCAGGCCGACCTGATCCAGCGCGCCCTCGGCGGCGGCGCGGGCGGCGGCCTTGTTCATCCCGGCCAGTTCCAGCGGCAGGGCGACATTGTCCCGCGCTGACAGCCACGGCGCCAGGGTATGCGACTGGAAGACGACCGAGGTTTCACCCTTGCCGGCGGCGCGGGTCACGGTTCCACGCGTCGGCGCCTCGAGACCCGCCAGCAGCCGCAGGGCGGTGGATTTTCCGCAGCCGGACGGTCCGACCAGGGCGACGATCTCGCCGGCCGCGAGCGTCAGGTCGAGCGGTCCCAGCGCGCGGCCCCGCGCATAGTCGACCTCGATGGCGGCGAGGCGGGCGACCGGATCGCTCATTGGCCCTTGGGCAGGAACTGCAGGGTGTAGGCCTTCTTGAAGTCCCCATTCTTTGGATAGACGCCCTGCGCGATGGCGTCCTTGAAGAACGTGCTCCACCGTTCGTCGGTCATCAGGCCGATGTCGCCGTCACCATTCTTGGCGCTGATCACGCCGTAGGACCGCATCTTGTCGCGCGCCTGGTCGAGGACGTCCTGGGTCATTTCCGGATTGTCCTTCAGGATGGCCGCGTCGCCCGGCTTGGGATCGCCGTAGAGGTAGGACTTCCAGCCCGCCGCGGTGGCCTCGACGAAGGCCCGCACGGCCGCCGGGTTGCTGGCGATCAGGCTGTCATTGACCAGGGCCATCGAGCCGTAGGCCGGATAGCCGCTGTCGGCCAGCAGGAAGACCTTGGGTTTGACCTTGCCTTCCTTCTCGATGAGGTAGGGCTCGCTGGTCACATAGCCTTGCTGGACCACGCGCTTGTCGGCCAGGAACGGGGCGGTGGAATAGTTGTACTTACGGACCTGGTCGTCGGTGAAACCGTACCTGGCCTTCAGCCAGGCCCAGTAGCCGGTGATCGAGGCATCGGACAGCAGGACCGGATGGCCCTTGATGTCGGCGATGCTGTTCACGCCCTGGTCGGGGTGGGCGATCAGCGACCACGGGTCCTTCTGCATGAAGGCCGCCACGGCCTTCACCGGCGCGTTCTCCTTGATCAGGTTCATGACCACGTAGCTGTTGGAGCCCACGCCGACATCGACCGCGCCGGTGGCCAGCAGCTGGGGCACGTTCACCGCGGGGCCGCCCTGGATCAGGGTCACGTCCAGGCCGCGCTTCTTGTATTCGCCGGTCGCCAGGGCCTGGTAGTAGCCGCCCAGCTCGGCCTCGGCCCGCCAGTCGGTAGCCAGCTTCAGCTTGGTCTCGCCGGCCGGGGCGGCCGTCTCCTTGCTGGCTGGCGAACAGGCGGCGAGCAGGGCCATCAGGCCCAGGGCGGCGAAAGCGCGACGCTGCATGGAGTGGGGTCCCCTCGGATTTGAGGAGAAGTTAGAGGCGGTGCGGCTCAGTTCCAAGTCAGAACCCGAACTCCCGTCTCACCGGCTTTCGCCGGGAAGATCGGATTGGCGCTAGGTGTCCAAGCCCTGGCGATGGTTCAGCCAGCGCTCGACCTTGGCGTAAAGCACCTCGCGCTGGATCGGCTTGGCGATGTGGTCGACCATGCCGGCGGCGTAGCAGCGCTCGACCTGGCGGGGCAGGGCGTCGGCGCTCATGGCGATGATCGGGGCCTTGCCCGGACGCCCCGGCAGCGCCTTGATCGCCCGCGTCGCCTGCAGTCCGTCCATCTGCGGCATGTGGATGTCCATCAGGATGATGTCGTAGTCGCCGGCCTGGGCGCGCTCGACGGCCTGCTTGCCGTTCTCGGCGACGTCGACCTCGAAGCCGACCATGGTCAGCAGGGCGGCGCCGATCTCCAGATTGATCGGGTGGTCGTCGACGATCAGGATCTTGGCCGCGCCGGGCGTCGAGGTCTTGGGCCGCTCGGGCGCGGCGATCGGCTCGGCGGTCGGGGCCAGGAGCTCGATCCAGAAGCACGAGCCGCGGCCCGGCACGCTGTCGACGCCGATCTTGCCGCCCATCACGTCCACGAGCGCCCGGCAGATGGCCAGGCCCAGGCCCGCCCCGCCGTGCAGCCGGCTCATCGAGCTGTCGGCCTGGGAGAAGCGCTGGAACAGCAGCGCCTGCTTGTCCAGGTCGATGCCGACGCCGGTGTCGATGATCTCGAAGCGCAGGCGGTCCTCGAGGTCGCCGGGCTCGACGATCAGACGCGCGTCGATGCGGCCTTCGTCGGTGAACTTCACGGCGTTGTTCAGGAGGTTGATCAGCACCTGGCGCAAGCGGTCGGCGTCCAGATCATGCAGGGCCTTGACCGGATCGATGATCTCCAGGTCCAGGGTCAGGCCCTTGGCGCGGGCCTCGGGGGCCATGATCGCCACGGTGTCGCGCAGCAGGCCGGCGGCCGAGGTCGGCTGGGGCAGGAGCTCGATCTGGCCCGCCTCGACCCGCGAGAAGTCGAGGATGTCATTGACCACGGTGAGCAGGGCCGCGCCGGCGCTGTCGATCAGATTGACTTGCCGGCGGGCGTCGGGCGGCAGGTCGTCGCGCGAGGCCAGCAACTGGGCGAACCCGAGCACGCTGTTCAGCGGCGTGCGGATCTCGTGGCTCATGGTGGCCAGGAACTCGGTCTTGGCCTCGGTGGCGGCCAGCGCTCGGGCGCGGGCGGCGCGGGTTAGCTGCTCGCGCCGCAGCAGCAGCCGTTTGAGCCGGTCCTGCTGGGCCAGGGCCAGACCCGCCGCCAGGCAGGTGTAGAACAGCACCAGGATGAACACCTGGATGGTCCGCGCCTGGGCGATGGGGCCAAGGACCGCGTTGAAGCGCGGGGAGGCGCCGGCCATCGCGATCGGCAGGACAATCACCGCCACGACCAGCGAGGCCATGGCCGCGCCGCGCGCGCCCAGGCGGTAGGCGGCGACGAGGGCGACCGGGAAGATCAGGAACGGCGGCAGGCCCGAAGCCGGATGGGCGCACAGCAGGGTGATCGCGGCGACGCCGAACATCAGGGCCAGATGCTCGCGCCAGGTCCGATGGAACGAGCGACGGTGCTCGGCGTCGATCAGGACCAGGGTCGCCGGCAGGGCGATCGCCAGACCCAGGGCGCCGCGCAGGAACCCGTCGACCAGGACGCTCCAGAAGGGCTCGCCGAAGGCCAGCGCCAGCAACCCGGCGCACAGGATGGCGAACCCGGCGGCGATCGGGGTGGTGACGGCCGGCAGCATGATCAGCGAGCGCAGGGTGCGGATGCGTGGCGTGCCGCCCCATATCCGCAGGAAGACCGCCTGGACGGCCAGGGCCTCCAGCGTATCGACCCCGGTGTCGAGCGCGGCGCGCGCGAGGCTGTCGCCGACCAGCAGGTCGAAGACAAGGTGGAAGATGACGAAGACCGTGGTCAGGGCCACGCGCCGCGATCCGGCCAGGGTGAGCAAGCCGGCGGCCAGCAGGGCGTTGGCGGGCCAGAAGGCGGCGACGCCCAGGGCGGAGCGGCTCAGATAGTCGCTGAACGCCAGGCTGGCGACGATGGCGACGGAGAGCCCCAGCAACAGCGCCGTCTGCCGTCGTGGTTCCTGCTGGGCCAGCCTGTGCGGCATGCCGTTTCCGTCTCCCCCAATGGACCCCGCGATCGGGCGTCGACGGCCGAACGGGTTCGGAGACAACGCCTGGACGACCGCGCTCCCCGGAAGTGACCGCTAGGCGATCCTGGGGACAACGCCACCATTCAATACGCCCGCCCAGGGGCCGGTTGCCGGCTTATCGCTGGATGTGTCGTTTGGCCGCAGGACGCCTTCGCGACGTCGACACCGTAAGCGATTGTATTCCCAAGATTGAGAGCGAGCGTCGCTGACAATGCATGGGCGCTCCTACAATTCAAGAGGTCGGCGGCGCTCTCAGGGTGGCGCCGCCGTCAGTCCGCGGCGCGACGCGGAACCTGGATCAGCCGGCCAGGTTTTCCTTTTTCTCTTCCAGTTCCAACCATTCCAGCTCGGCCTGCTCCAGGTCGGCGCGGGCCTTGTCGAGCGCCTTCGTGGCCTTGTCGAAGGCGGTCGGATCACGGCTGTAGAGGTTCGGATCAGCCAGGATCTTCTCGAAGCCGGCGATGATCGCCGGGCTCTTGGCGATCAGGGCTTCGCATTCTTCGAGGCGGCGCTGGTCCTTGAAGGTCAGCTTGCCGGCCTTCTTCGGCGGAGGCGCGGCGGCGACCGCGGCGGGCGCCGCGGCCTTGGTGGTCCGGGCCACCGGCGTGAACGACGAGCCGATGCTGGCCCCACGGGCTCCTTTGAAGAAGTCGGGGCTCTGGTCGATCAGGTCGGTCCAGCCGCCAGGAGTCTCCAGCACCTTGCCGTGACCGTTCATGGCGATGGTCGAGGTGGCCAGGCGATCGATGAAGTCACGGTCGTGGCTGACCAGGATCAACGTTCCGTCGAAGTCGGCCAGCAGGTCCTCCAGCAGGTCCAGCGTGTCCATGTCCAGGTCGTTGGTCGGTTCGTCCAGCACCATCAGGTTGGTGGGATTGGCCAGAGCCCGGGCCAGCAGCAGGCGGTTGCGTTCGCCGCCCGACAGGCTGGTCACCGGCTGGCGCAGCTGGGCCTCGGTGAACAGGAAGTCCTTGGCGTAGCCGGCCACGTGCTTGGGCTGGCCGCGCACCAGGATGGAGTCGCCGCCGCCGGGGGTCAGGAAGTCCCAAAGGGTGATCTTGTCCGACAACGCCATGCGGCCCTGGTCGATGTAGGAAACCTCCAGGTTGGTGCCCAGCTGCACCGTGCCGGCGTCGAGTTCGAGTTCGCCCAGCAGCAGGCGCACCAGGGTGGTCTTGCCGGCGCCGTTGGGACCCACCAGGGCCACGCGGTCACCGCGCATGATACGGGTCGAGAAGTCCTCGACGATCACCCGGTCGCCGAACTTCTTGGTCAGGTGCTTGGCCTCGATCACCCTCTTGCCCGACGTCGCGGCGCTCTCGACGGCCATGTACATCGAGCCGCGCTTGTCGCCCTGCAGGTCCTTCTTCTGGGCGCGCAAGTCCATCAGGGCGCGGCGGCGACCTTCGTTGCGGGCCCGGCGCCCCTGGACGCCCCGCGCCAGCCAGGCGTTCTCGCGCTCCAGAACCTTGTTGAGGCGGCGCTCTTCCTCGGCCTCGGCCGCCAGCACCTGCTCGCTCCAGATCTCGAACTCGCCGAAGCCCTTGTCCAGGCGGCGGACCTTGCGGTGCTCCAGCCAGTAGGTGCGCTGGGTGACGCGGTTCAGGAAGGCGCGATCGTGGCTGACGATCAGGGCCGCGCACTTGGAGCTGGCCAGCTCTTCTTCCAGGGTCTGGATCGCGAAGATGTCCAGGTGGTTGGTCGGCTCGTCCAGCAGCAGCACGTCGGGCTGCTCGGCGAACGCCCTGGCCAGCGCGGCGCGGCGCTTCTCGCCGCCCGACAGGCCTTGCGAGCTTTTCTCCGGATCCAGGCCGAAGTCCGCCAGGGCCGCCTGAGCCTCGTAGTCCTCGGCGCCGCCGGCGGTGCAGTAGTCCAGCAGGGTGTCGCCGGTGATCTCCGGCTCCTGGCTGACGAAGATGATCTTGGCGCCCGGTTGGACGGAGCGCTCACCGCTGTCGGGTTCGACGCCTTGAGCGGCCAGGATCTTCAGCAGGGTGGACTTGCCCGCGCCGTTACGACCCACCAGGCAGGCGCGCACGCGCGGCTCCAGGGCCAGGTCGACACCGTCGAACAGGGGCTTGGCGCCGTCGGCGAGACGAACGTCCTTGAGGGCGAGAACAGGCGCGCGGGTCGGGGAGGCCATGATCGTTCAATACTAAAGCGGCGGTATGTCGCGGAGGTCTGGGCCGTATAGCAGGCCGCGCGCCGAGGAAACGTCAAAATCGCGGCTCGGTTCGCGTTGATCCAGGTCACGGAACGCGGATCGGCGGGTGCGACAGATTCGCCCGTTAACCGCTCGCCAAGCGGGAGCTTGCTAAGACCTTGGACCTAAGGAGCGCAAGTACTCGCCTTGACGTGGAACGCGGACAACATTGCTGCTTCTGATGCTCCTGAGCGTCTTGCCCTGGGCGTCGACGGTCTGCGCCGGCCTGTCTGGGTGTTCGACGATGTCCGCAAGCGCAAGGTCTACGCCAACCGCGCCGCGGTCGCTCTGTGGGGCGCGGCCTCGTTGGACGAGCTTCTGGCGCGCGACTTCTCCGACCAGTCCCCCGCCGTGCGCGTGCGCATGGAGAACATCGCCAAGCGCATCGAAGGCGGCGGCGCCGTCGAGGAGCGCTGGACGTTCTATCCGAACGGCCTGCCGGTCACCGTCCAGACCACGATCTCGCGCATCCTCCTGCCGGACGGCTGTAGTGGGCTCCTGTTCGAGGGTTCCAGGGTCGCGCCAGAGGTCGACGAGCATCGCGCCATAGAGGCCCTGCGCCACACCAGCGCTCTGGTCTCGCTGTATGACGCTGACGGCTTTCGTATCTTCGGTAACCCGGCCGCCCAGGCCAGCTATCCACGCGAGAATACCCGTTTCGCCGAGATCTTCGCCAATGGCGACGCCGGCGGCGCGTTGTGGGCCTCGGCCCTGGCCGGCGAGGCGATCGAGGGCGCCTATCGGGTGATCACCGCCCACGGCGAGCGCTGGCATGGTCTGGCCGCCCGCCGCACGCCCGATCCGGTCACGGGCGATCCCTGCATTCTGGTCAACGAAACCGATATCACCGAGGAGGTCGAGGCCCAGTCCGCCCTGGCCGAGGCCCGCGAACGGGCCGAGGCCGCCATGGCCGCGCGGCAGGACTTCCTGGCCAATATGAGCCACGAACTGCGCACGCCGCTGACCAGCATCCTGGGCTTTACCGACCTGCTGAACGCCTCAAAGCTGGACGCCGAGCAGCGCCGCCGCCTGGCGCGCATCCGCGACGCGGGGATCGTTCTGCTGGACACCCTGAACGACGTCCTCGACTTCTCGAAGCTGGAGGCCGGCGGGGTCAGTCTGGAACCCCGGCCGTTCGAACTGCGCGCCCTGCTGGGCGCCACGGCGGGCATCTTCGAAGCCCAAGCCGGGACCAAGGGGCTGGACCTCAAGCTCGATGTCGATCCGTCCTGCCCCGCGTGGCTGGAGGGCGACGGTGATCGCCTGCGCCACGTGCTGGTCAACTTCCTGGGCAACGCCGTGAAGTTCACCCGGGTTGGCTCGGTGGTGCTCAGCGCCGCGCGGCGCGAGGGCGCGGCGCCGGGCTTCGCCCGCCTGGAGCTGGCGGTTTCCGACACCGGCGTCGGCGTGCCCGAGGCCATGCTGGACTTCGTTTTCGATCGCTTCGCCCAAGCGGGGCCCGAGGTGTCGCGCAAGTTCGGCGGCACGGGCCTGGGTCTGGCGATCAGCAAGGAGATCGTCGAGCTGATGGGCGGCCAGATTGGCGTCGATAGCGTCGCCGGCCAGGGCGCGCGCTTCTGGTGCGTGCTGGACCTGCCGATCGCCGTCGCACCCGAAAGCCGCGAGCCCGAGGTCCCGGAAGCGCCGTCGCGACCGCTGAACCTATTGGTCGCCGACGACAACGAGGCCAATCGCGAGTTGATCGGCGCGTTGGTCCGCGCCATGGGTCACGCGGTCGACGTCGTCGCCGACGGCTGCGCGGCGGTCGAGGCCGTGGCCTCCGGCGGCTATGACCTCGTGCTGATGGACGTGCAGATGCCGCGCATGGACGGCTTGGCCGCCACCCGGGCGATCCGCGCCATGCCGGGCGAGACGGGCCTGACCCCGATCATCGCCCTGACCGCCAATGTCCTGCCCGAGCAGATCGCCTTCTATCGCGCCAGCGGCATGGACGACCACGTCGGCAAGCCGATCAGCCCCCGCGAGCTGCTGCTGAAGATCGCCCTTTGGGCCGATGGCCGCGGAGAGAAGCCGGCGGATGGGCCGACGCCGGACGGCGCTCGGACCTGACATTGGCCCTCGGACGCGCCGCGATGCGCGCCGGAACCCTCGGCTCGGCGGCGTCGTTCATCGAGCAAGGCGCGGCTAAGGACGTGAAGCGCCCTACCATTCCGAGCAAGGGACTTTGCGCGATGCGATCGATCCTTCTGATGCTGCTAGGGGTTCCGCTCCCCATCATTCTCCTCCTGGCCTTCTGCACCCATCACTTCTGAGCCGGAGGATTGCCGCCATGGCTTACGGAGCCGAACTTTCGACAGCCGATATCGCCGACGAGCACCAGTCGGCCGTCAGCTGGGATGCGATCTTGGCCGGCGCCGCGGCGACGATCGCGCTGCTCTTCGTTCTGATCTCGCTGGGCGCGGGCCTCGGGCTGAAGATGTCGCCGCGTTGGCCCGCGGGCCTGGAGGCGCGCGATTTCACCCCGGCGATCGGCGCGGTGTTTGTCGCCTGCCAGGTCGCGGCGAGCATGCTGGGGGGCTATCTGACCGGGCGTCTGCGCACCAAGTGGCTGCACGTCCATGACCACGAGACCTATTTCCGCGACACGGCCCACGGTCTGCTGGCCTGGGCGGCCAGTATCGTCGGGCTCCTCGTGCTGGGCGCGTTGACGGCTCAGGCCCCGGTCGCGCCGGTCGGCGAACTTTCGCCGGTTGAAGTGATCCGGGCCGGGCAGATCGGCGCGCAGATCTCGCTGTTCCTGGGAATCGGCGCCCTGACCAGCGCCTTCGCCGCCAGCGTCGCCGCCACGATCGGCGGCATGCGGCGCGACGACATGCACAGGCTGCATCGCGCCGCGAAGCCGTAAGGTCTGTCGTTGGGCGGGGCGCATGCGCCCCGCTCAAGACGCTCGACCTAGTATCCTGGCGAGGTCACGTTGAAGCTGGCGTTGTTGCCGATGGCTGTCGAGACTCCCGTCACCTGGCGGCCAGAATTGATCGTGGTGCTGGAGCTGGCGCCGATGTCGGCGCTGTTGGTCTGGTTGTTGGTCACCGTCATGCGACCGTTGCACTTCGAGCAGGCGTAGCCGGTCACCGCATTGCCCATCGCCGTGGCGCTGGTCACCGTATCGTAGCCGTCCTGGCCCTCGAAGCTGGCGATCGCCTCGACGCCGCCGCCGGTGTTGGTCTGCAGGTTGTCCAGGATCAGGTCCGCGCCGACATTGTTGACCTGCGAGGAATTGCCGGCGGCGTAGGCGCTCGTCTGGGCCGCGCCGAACAGATACGAGGTCCCCTGCGCCTGGCCGCGCACATACGAGGTGTTCCACTGGTTGGACGTGACGTCCGCCAGAGGGCCCTCGTTCTGGACCGCCAGGTTGTTGCCGGTGGCCGTGGCCACCGTCGCCGACAGGTAGCTGTTGCCGTAGGCGGTGAATTTGCTGGCCTGGGTGACGTCGGCGGTATTGGCCTGGTCGGTGATGGCGCGGACGGCCGACTGATTGCCGCCGCTGATATTGATGTTGTTGCCGGCGGTGGTCGCGGTGACCGCGCTGGTCCCCGAGACGTAGCCGACCATCGCGCCGCCGTCGGCCAGCACATTGGCCGTTGTCGACTGGCTGATCCGCACCCCGGCCGAGCCGTTGTCCAGATTGACGCCCTGGCTGTTGCCCATGGCCAGGCTGGAGACCGTTAGGTCCTTGGCCGAGGCGTCGGCCGCCTCGACCTGACCGCGCGCGGTGACCGCGTTGGAATTGACCTGGACGACGCGGGCCGAGACCGTGCCGTTGGACGCGGAGAGGGCGCCGGAATTGCCGACCGCCGTGGTGCGCACAGCCGAGACCGCGCCGGCGTTGGCGCCGACATCCACCACGCCATGGGCGTAGATCTTGCCCTGGTTCTCCTGGTTCGAGGTCGCCGACGCATCGGCATTGGTCACGCCGATCGAGACGCCGTTGGCCTGGGCCGTCGTGCTGGCGGTGACGCCGTCGGACACCGTCTGGACGTTCAGCGTCTGCTCCGAGAACAGCTCGCCGAGATTGATCTGGTTGTTGAGAACCGGGCTCGGCGAGGTCGCCTGGGCGTGGGCGGGTTGGCTAGTAACGACCGCGCTTAGAATCGCGAATATCGGGATCACGCTTAGCGTTCCAGCGAGACGGGTCATCGCGGGTTTGCGCATTGTTCGTTCCCAGGTTGTCATAGGCCGGAGTGAAGGCGCCGGTCTGCCCGACCGTGGCGTCGCCGAACGGGTCGTAGCGCAGGCAGCTTTGCGGGCCGGGCATGCCGTAGAGATTGGCGCTCATCTCGACGGTGGCGCGCTCGATCAGGGCGCGCACCGCCAGCTGCATGGGCTCCAGCGCCCCGCGACCGGCCGAGATGTCGAAGATGTTGCCGTTCAGGAAGTCGAAGATGCCGGCGCTGATCTCGCGGCCGACTACCTGCTTCTGGTACGAGATGACATCCACCACCTCCAGCGTGCGGGTGTTCACCATCCGCAGGTCCAGCGCGATGTTCATGACGAAGACGCGGCGGCGGAAGTTGCCCTTCAGCCCGTCGGTGTCCTTGTCGCCGACATAGGCGTCGACGCCGGCCGAGCGGATGTTGTAGTTCAGCTCGGTGATGCCGCCGACCACGTAGAAGTC
The DNA here is from genome assembly GCF_059419665.1 of Caulobacter sp. GW821-FHT05F04. Classification (NCBI taxonomy): domain Bacteria; kingdom Pseudomonadati; phylum Pseudomonadota; class Alphaproteobacteria; order Caulobacterales; family Caulobacteraceae; genus Caulobacter; species Caulobacter sp. GW821-FHT05F04. The sequence goes on along the minus strand of NZ_JBWKSF010000008.1, from coordinate 3,525 downwards.
GGAGCCGGGCACCTGGCCGGCGATGATCTTGCGGTAGTCCGCCGGCGCGTCGGGCGCGGGGTTGGGACGGTCCGAGATCAGCTTGTTGTTGGCGTATTTCAGCTCGAACTCCGACACCGAGGTGTCGAAGCGTTCGACCATGGGCATGCCGGCCTTGGCGAAGGCCGAGAAGGCCATCAGGGAAGCGCCCTGCGTCACCTTGCGGCCCGAGCCGTCGGACTCTTCCTTGCCGGTGTAGTCGGCGATGCGGCCGATCGCGATGCGCGGAGCGGCCACGTGATTGGCGCGGGCGTACTGGTTCAGGCAGACCAGGGCGGCCGAATAGTCGGTCGGGTTGGCCGTGACCGGGGCGCTGCCGATCGGCTTGGCGTAGTTGCCGGCCGTCGAGGCCACGGGCACGCCGCCGCAGCCGGCCAGGGCCGTCGCGCCCATCAGGGCCAGGACGAGACCTGTGCGTTTGAAGCTCATTGCGGAGTTCCCGCCTTCACCACATTCGAGCCCGCGGTGACGTTGCCGTTGTTCACCTGGCTGGAATTGACGATGACCGTGTTGTTGTTGCCCTGGGTGATGACCGTCAGGTTGTTGCCGATCGCGGTCGAGCCGGCATAACCGCCCACGCCGCCGACGCCCGAATAGGCGTCCAGCGAGCCGGACGAGCGGCTCGATGAGAACACGCTCTGGTCCGAGCCGGTCAGCATGACGCCGTCGACGATCACCCGGTTGCCGTTGGCGTCGCGGGTCGAATACTCGACCATGCGGTTTTCCTGGCCCGCGCTGCGGCCATAGCCGGCGTTGAACGAGGCCGAGTTGGTCGACATCGACTGCGCCGCGGCGACGCCGCCGAAACCTAGCGTGGGGACGCACAGCGTGAAGACGACGGCGGTGGCCGTCGCGACGCTCATGTTCTTTTTCCGATGCCAGGCCATGAAAGGCTCCGCGAACTGTCGACACGGCGCGGCAAGCAACACCCGTGCCAAAAAGGTACAGATCGACGTGTAGGCCCTAGGTCGAGAAAAAATGGTTAAGCGCGCGCCGGGGCGATGGGCGGTGGTTCGAATCGTCGCGAGACGCCCTAGATAGATGTCATGAGCGAGCAGCGTTCCGAGCCGATCTTCAACGCGCCCTGGCCCGCCCTGCTGGCGGCGGCTTCGATCCTGGTCCCGCACATCCTGTTGTCGCGCGCCAGCGACGCGACCGTCGAGTCCTTGGCCCTGGTCCCGCGGGACTTCTGGAACGGCGTCTGGACGGGGCCGGTGACCATGATGTTCGTGCATGGCGGCTGGGTTCACGCCCTGATGAATAGCGCCTTCGCCCTGGCCTTTGGCGCTCCCGTGGCCCGGCTGCTGGGACTAAACGGCCGGGGAGGGGGAATCTTCTGCCTCTTCTATCTGGTCAGCGGCGCGCTCTCGGGCGTCGGCTACGCGGCCATCCATCCGGCCAGCGCCAATGCGGTGATCGGCGCGTCCGGGGCCGTCTCGGCCCTGATGGGCGCGGCCGCCCGGACCATGGACTATGAGGGACGCGTCGGACCGATCCTGGGACCCCGCGTCATCTCGCTGGGTCTGGGCTGGCTGATCGTCAATCTGGTGATGGCGGTGGCGGGCGGCCTGCTGACCATGGGGAGCGGCGCGGTGGCCTGGGAGGCGCACCTCGTGGGCTTCGTCGTCGGCGTGCTGTTGATCGGTCCGTTCGCGCGCTGGGCCGGCGTTAAGCCACGAACGCCCGAAACTGATTGATTGCACGGTCTCTTTGCGAGACCCTTGTTCCCTAAGAACCATAAGGGAGAAGCGCGGTGCTGGTTTCTCAGATCCTGAAAGACAAGGGTGATCTCGTGTTCACGGCCTCCCCACAGGAGACCATCGGCGCGGCGGCCGCCTTGCTTCATACAAGACGTGTCGGGGCCATGGTGGTGGTCGATGGCGAGGAAGCGGTGATCGGAATCCTCTCCGAACGCGACATCGTACGGGCCATCGCCAAGGAAGGCGCCAGCGCGCTGACCAAGCCGATCAGCGCCTGCATGAGCACCAGCGTGGTGTTCGCCCAGCCGGACGAGACGATCGACGCCTTGCTCGAGCGCATGACCGACCGCCGCATCCGCCACCTGCCGGTGGTCAAGGGCGGGCGTCTGGCCGGGATCATCTCGATCGGCGACCTGGTGAAGTACAAGATCAACGAGGCCCAGGCCGAGGCCGAGGGTCTGAAGGCCTATATCGCCGCGGGTTGATACGGCGCGCGACTCTATCGGGCCCTAGCTCGCTACAGGGCGCGGATCCGGCCGCCGGCGCGCGGCCGGATCCGCGGCTCCGAGCCTCTGTATGTCGAGCCTCTATATAGAGAGGGGGATCAGCCCTCGATCAGTTCGGCCCCCGCGCCCTGGGCGGCGTCGGCGACGCTGTAGCCTTCCAGCACCGCGGCCGTGGCGTCGCGGGCCCGCAGCAAGGCTTCGCGCAGCGCGCAGGTCGCGAGATCCCGGCAGTCCTCGCAACGGCGGAAGGCGGTGCGGCTGACGCAAGGGGTCAGGGCCAGGGGGCCGTCGACCAGGCGGATGATCTCCGCGAAGCTGATTTCCTCGGCCGGACGACCCAGCACATAGCCGCCGAACTTGCCGCGTCGGCTGATCACCAGCCCCTCGCGCGAGAGCGACAGAAGAATGGCTTCCAGGAACTTACGCGGGGCGTCGGCGCGATCGGCCAGTTCGCCGGCGGTCACCTGGGTGTTCGCGCGGGCCAGTTCGATCATCGCGCGCAGGGCGTAGCGGGCCTTCTGGGACAACATGGACGCCGGGGACCTTTTACATGGGAAGCATGGCGGGCGTGTCCGTGCGGGCGCGCTCTATAAGAGTGCTCAGCCTTCTGAGCGAGGCTTGGCCAGCGCGCAAGTCTGGATGACGTCGTTCATGCACAGGGAATGGGCGCGTCTGGGGATGAATCCGCGATTCCGTGCTTGCGGGGTCGGGAAGGGGGCTCTAGAAGCCGCCCCTCGCTTCGGGGCCGCGGCCCGCCGGACGAAACCTTGGCCTTTCGGACTTGCGTTTCTGAAAGCGGATCGTTAAGTTCCGCAGCCTCAATCGAATCTCTTCTGACTTACGGCGCTCCCAAGCGGCGCGCCTCGGTCATCTTTTGCGCTCTGAAGTGGCTTTGGCCTCCAAGAAAACAAAAGTAAAAAGGGCGGTTGACCTGGGAGTTCTGCTTCGCTAGAAGCCGCCCTCCAAGAAATGCTAAGGAGTTCTTCGGGGCTTTTGAGTATTTCGACCAGTAAGGCTTCGAAGTTTTCTTCGAGAAATAGCTTGACTGGATTTGGTGGTTTCTTTAGAAGCTGCCGGCTCTGCCGAGGACCTTCGGGTTGGTTGGCGGGTTTGTCGGAAAGTTTTGAAAAAAACGATTTGACACGGAATTCGAGGTTCGCTAGATAGCCGCCTCCGCCGACACCGGGCGCTAAACGGTGGGGCCGCTGAGAGGCGGTTCGGGTCTTTGACATTGTTGATTTGGAAAGAGAAACGCAGGCGGCGGCGCTCTGGCGGTTACC